>NZ_JBPZTE010000006.1:1487169-1603654 GCF_051908335.1 Flavobacterium sp. MAHUQ-57
GCAGTAAGTTCGCTATTCTAAAAATATAAATTAACAAGACTTTATAAAATAACGAAGCCCAATATCTACTATTGGGCTTCTCTGTATTAAAAAAAATAAATTATTTCACTTTAAAAGCTCTTGCTCCTGGGAAATAAGCCACATCACCTAATTCTTCTTCAATGCGCAATAATTGGTTGTATTTAGACATACGGTCAGAGCGAGAAGCCGAGCCTGTTTTTATTTGACCACAGTTTAGTGCAACAGCCAAATCAGCAATAGTATTGTCTTCTGTTTCACCAGAACGGTGTGACATTACCGAGGTATACCCTGCATTATGTGCCATATTTACAGCTGCAATGGTTTCTGTCAACGTACCGATTTGATTTACTTTAATCAAGATAGAATTCGCAATACCTTCATTGATACCTCTTGACAAACGCTCTACATTCGTTACGAATAAATCATCACCTACCAATTGTACTTTATCGCCAATTTTCTCTGTTAAGTATTTCCAACCAGCCCAATCATCTTCATACATACCGTCTTCGATTGATACGATTGGGTATTTAGAAGCCAATTCTGCTAAATAATCTGCTTGTTCTTCAGACGTTCTTACCTTACCGGTTGCACCTTCAAACTTCGTATAATCGTATTTTCCGTTTACATAAAATTCAGAAGCAGCACAGTCTAAAGCGATTTTAATATCCTCACCGAAAACATAACCCGCATTTTCCACTGCTAATTTGATTGAATCCAAAGCATCTTCAGTACCACCAGCCAAGTTTGGTGCAAAACCACCTTCGTCACCCACTGCAGTAGACAAGTTACGGTCGTGTAATACTTTTTTAAGGTTATGGAAAATTTCCGTACCCATTTGCATAGCATGTGTAAAAGATGTTGCTTTTACCGGCATGATCATGAACTCCTGAAAAGCAATAGGCGCATCAGAATGCGAACCGCCGTTGATGATGTTCATCATTGGCACAGGTAATGTATTTCCAGAAACACCACCGACATAGCGATATAAAGGCAAGCCTAATTCGTTTGCAGCCGCTTTGGCAACAGCCAAAGAAACGCCTAAAATAGCGTTTGCCCCCAGTTTTGATTTGTTTGGCGTACCATCCAAATCAATCATGATTTTATCGATTAGGTTTTGTTCGAAAACGGAAGTTCCCAACAAAGCTTCAGCAATCGTTGTATTTACGTTTTCAACTGCTTTTAAAACCCCTTTACCCATGAACGCTTTACCGCCATCGCGCAACTCAACTGCTTCATGTTCTCCGGTTGATGCTCCGGAAGGAACGGCAGCACGGCCTAAAACGCCACTATCTGTTACTACATCAACTTCTACTGTAGGATTACCTCTAGAATCAAGAATTTGTCTTGCATGTATTTTTATGATGATACTCATACTCTTGTCTTTTTAATTTTATTTTTTGAATGAAATACAAATTTATCCAATCTGTACAAATGACAATCTTTAAAATTTGAATATTATTAACGATAACGTTTTAGTTCTTAGATGATTTGATGTTTTCAATAAACTGGTCGAACAAATACGATGAATCGTGTGGACCTGGGCTTGCTTCAGGATGATATTGTACTGAAAAACAATTTTTATTTTTCATGCGCATTCCGGCAACCGTTCCGTCATTTAAGTGCAGGTGTGTTATTTCCAATTCCGGGTGATTATCCAATTGTTCTTTGTTTACTGCAAATCCGTGATTTTGCGAAGTAATTTCACCTTTTCCACTCAATAAATTTTTAACTGGGTGATTAATTCCTCGGTGACCGTTAAACATTTTATAGGTAGAAACACCGTTTGCCAAAGCAATTACCTGATGTCCTAAACAAATTCCAAACAACGGATGATTGTTGTCGATAATTTCTTTTGCTACTTCAATAGCGCTTTCTAGAGGATCTGGATCACCAGGACCATTGGACAAGAAATATCCATCAGGGTTGAATGCTTTTAAATCGGCATAAGAAGCGTTGAAAGGAAAAACCTTGATATAGCAATCTCTTTTAGCCAAATTTCTCAGGATATTTTCTTTGATCCCTAAATCCAGTGCCGAAATTTTGTAAGTAGCTTTCTCATCACCATAAAAATAAGGTTCTTTGGTAGATACTTTAGAAGCCAATTCCAAACCATTCATATCCGGTACATTAGCTAACAAGGCTTTTAATTCTTCAATCGGAGTTCCATCAGTACAGATAACTGCATTTTGTGCACCATTATCACGGATGTATGACACTAAAGCTCTTGTATCCACATCAGAAATACAGATTAAGTTTTCTTTTTGAAAATAGTCAAATAAGTTACTTTCAGAGTCAGGTCTTGAATGAAAAGTGGAGAACTTTTTACAAACCAGTCCTGCTATTTTAATGGAATCTGATTCAACTTCATTTACATTTATACCATAATTACCAATATGAGCATTGGTTGTTACCATGATTTGCCCGAAGTAAGAAGGATCAGTAAAGATTTCCTGATATCCTGTTGTTCCGGTATTAAAACAAACTTCTCCGAAAGTTTTCCCAGAAATTCCGATAGACTTTCCGTGAAAGATTGTACCATCAGCAAGTAATAGAATTGCAGCTTGTGTTGTTGTGTGTTGCATTGTAGTTTAAAGTTTTGCAAATTTATTCAAAAAAAAAGGATAAACTAAAAAGTTTATCCTTAATATTTATGAAGTAAGATTCATATTATTCAGCGCTTTCAGAAGATTCTTCAGTAGCAGGAGCTTCAGCAGCAGATTCAGCTTTTTTAGCTTTTCCACCACGACGGCTTTTTGCTTTTTTCACTTCTTTTTTACCACCGTTGTATAGCTCGTTGAAATCCACTAATTCGATCATCGCCATATCAGCGTTATCTCCTAAACGGTTTCCTAACTTGATAATACGAGTGTAACCACCTGGACGATCACCTACTTTAGCAGCTACATCTCTGAATAAATCAGTTACAGCATATTTGCTTTTTAAGTATGCGAATACGATACGACGGTTGTGAGTAGTATCTTCTTTTGACTTAGTAATAAGCGGCTCAACAAATTGTTTAAGCGCTTTAGCCTTAGCAACTGTAGTGTTAATACGTTTGTGCTCGATAAGAGAACAAGCCATATTAGCCAACATAGCTTTTCTATGTCCAGTTTGTCTGCTTAGGTGATTGAATTTTTTTCCGTGTCTCATGTGACGTTTTATTAAACCTTCATCTTGCTACTATCCTCTTTGGAGAGCAAAATATGAAGTAAATTATTCTTTATCTAACTTATATTTTGACAAGTCCATTCCGAATGTTAAATTCTTGTTGGCAACTAATTCATCAAGCTCAGTTAATGATTTTTTACCGAAGTTACGGAACTTCATTAAGTCATTTTTATTAAACGATACTAGGTCGCCCAACGTATCAACTTCAGCAGCTTTTAAGCAATTTAATGCTCTTACTGATAAGTCCATATCAACAAGCTTAGTTTTAAGCAATTGTCTCATATGTAATGACTCTTCATCGTAAGATTCAGTTTGAGCAATCTCATCAGCCTCTAATGTAATTCTCTCATCAGAGAATAACATAAAGTGGTGAATTAATACTTTAGCAGCTTCTGTTAGAGCATCTTTTGGATGGATAGAACCATCAGTTTTAATTTCAAAAACCAATTTTTCGTAATCCGTTTTTTGCTCTACACGGAAGTTTTCGATAGCATACTTCACGTTCTTTACCGGAGTAAAGATTGAATCTGTAAAGATCGTACCAATTGCAGCATTTTGTTTTTTATTCTCTTCTGCAGGTACATATCCTCTACCTTTTTCGATAGTAATTTCCATATTAAGGTTTACTTTACTATCTAAATTACAAATTACCAATTCCGGGTTTAACACTTGGAAACCAGACATGAATTTTTGGAAATCTCCAGCAGTAACTTGATCTTTTCCTGTGATTGATATTGTCACAGCTTCGTTATCGATATCTTCAATTTGACGTTTTAAACGTACTTGTTTCAGATTAAGGATAATTTCGGTAACATCTTCAACAACACCGGAAATAGTAGAGAATTCGTGATCAACACCTTCAATGCGTACAGATGTGATAGCATAACCTTCCAATGCTGAAAGTAAAACTCTTCTAAGTGCGTTACCAACAGTCAATCCGTAACCTGGTTCAAGAGGTCTGAATTCGAATTTTCCTTCGAAGTCAGTAGAATCGATCATGATAACTTTATCGGGCTTTTGAAAATTAAATATTGCCATAAATTTTCGACTGATGTCAATTATTATTTGTTGTACAATTCGACGATTAGTTGTTCTTTAATGTTCTCAGTGATTTGGATTCTTGCTGGAACAGATACGAAAGTACCTTCTTTAGTATCATTATTCCAAGTAATCCACTCATACACTTGAGAAGCACCAGCTAAAGAACGTTCGATAGCCTCTAATGATTTAGATTTTTCACGAACAGCAACTTTGTCACCAGGTTTTAAATGGTAAGAAGGAACGTTAACCAATTCACCATTTACAGTAATATGTCTGTGAGTTACGATTTGACGTGCAGCTCTTCTTGACGGAGCGATACCCATTCTGTAAACTACGTTATCTAAACGAGCTTCACATAATTGTAAAAGGATTTCACCTGTTACACCTTTAGAAGCAGCCGCTTTTTCGAATAAGTTTCTGAATTGTTTTTCTAAAATACCGTAAGTATATTTAGCTTTTTGCTTTTCCATTAACTGGATTGCATATTCAGATTTTTTACCTCTCTTTTTAGCTAAACCATGTTGCCCTGGAGGGTAATTTCTTTTTTCGAAGGCTTTATCATCTCCGAAGATTGCTTCGCCAAACTTACGAGCAATTTTTGTTTTTGGACCAGTATATCTTGCCATTTTAAAAATTTTTAAGGTAGAGATTATGAATTCAGGTCAGTATCCTCCGATAATCTATATTCTACCTAGTTATACTTAAATTAAATTAAACTCTACGTCTTTTTGGAGGACGACATCCGTTGTGTGGAAGTGGAGTAACGTCGATTATTTCAGTTACTTCGATTCCTGAATTGTGGATAGATCTGATAGCAGATTCTCTTCCGTTTCCAGGACCTTTCACAAAAACTTTCACCTTTTTAAGTCCAGCTTCTAATGCTACTTTTGAACAATCTTCAGCGGCCATTTGAGCTGCATACGGAGTATTCTTTTTAGAACCTCTGAAGCCCATTTTACCAGCAGATGACCATGATACAACTTCACCTTTCTTGTTAGTTAACGAGATGATGATGTTGTTAAAAGTTGCACTAATATGCGCTTCTCCTGTCGACTCAACGATAACTTTACGTTTTTTTGTGCTTGTCTTAGCCATATTACTACTTATTATTTAGTTGCTTTTTTCTTGTTAGCAACAGTTTTTCTTTTACCTTTTCTAGTTCTAGAATTGTTTTTAGTTCTTTGTCCTCTTAATGGAAGACCAGCTCTATGACGGATTCCTCTGTAGCATCCGATATCCATTAAACGCTTAATGTTTAATGAAGTTTCAGAACGCAATTCACCTTCAATTTTGTAGTATGAAACTGCGTCACGGATTGCTCCAATTTCGTCGTCATTCCAGTCTTGAACTTTTTTGTCTTGACTTACTTGAGCTTTTTCTAAGATCTCGATAGCTCTGCTTTTTCCAATTCCGAAGATATATGTCAAAGCGATAACTCCTCTTTTGTTTTTAGGTATATCTACCCCTGCTATTCTTGCCATAATTATCCTTGTCTTTGTTTAAATCTAGGATTCTTTTTGTTAATAACGTATAATCTTCCTTTTCTACGTACGATAATGCACTCGGCACTACGTTTTTTTACTGATGCTCTTACTTTCATTTTAGTAGCTTTAGTATCTATAAGTAATTCTTGCTTTGGATAAATCGTAAGGACTCATTTCTAGTTTCACTTTATCACCTGGTAATAATTTGATGTAATGCATACGCATTTTTCCAGAAATGTGAGCAATTACGATATGCCCATTTTCTAACTCAACACGGAACATCGCATTTGACAATGCTTCAATAATTGATCCGTCTTGTTCTATTGCTGATTGTTTTGCCATATTAAGCTATTGCTTTTCTGTTTTTACCACTTTTCATTAAACCATCATAATGTTTATTCAACAAGTATGAATTGATTTGTTGAATCGTATCGATTGCAACTCCAACCAAAATTAACAATGATGTACCTCCGAAGAACAATCCCCATTGTGCTTGTACATTTAAAACACTTACTACAACTGCTGGGAACACAGCAAGGAAAGCAAGGAATAAAGCTCCAGGGAAAGTAATTAAAGACATCACTCTATCCAAAAAGTCTGCAGTTTCTACACCAGGCTTAACACCAGGAATAAAACCACCACTTCTTTTTAAATCATCAGCCATCTTATTAGTAGGGATGGTAATTGCGGTGTAAAAGTACGTAAAAATTACGATTAACGACGCAAATAACAAATTATACTCCCATCCAAAAATATTTTGAAATCTTGTACTAATAGTTTGAGCAGTTTCTGAAGATGATAAACCAGCAACAGCTGCAGGAATAAACATAATAGCCTGTGCAAAAATGATAGGCATAACTCCAGAAGCGTTTAATTTTAGTGGAATAAACTGGCGATTACCCCCCATTAAGTCTTGCTCCACATCACCAGAAACGGTGCGACGCGCATACTGAACCGGTACTCTACGAACAGCCATTGTCATCAATATACAAGCGATTATCACAAGCAACCAAATAATTATCTCAAAAACCAATTTCATTGGTCCACCGTTATTTTCAGAAATAACAGACGAAAATTCTTGGGTAAAAGCCTGTGGTAGTCTTGCAACGATACCAACTAAAATCAATAACGATATACCGTTTCCGATACCTTTATCTGTAATTTTTTCACCTAACCACATTGCAAAAATTGTACCTGTAGTTAAGATCAATACAGAAGAGAATAAGAAAGCAAATGAATTGAATCCTAATAAGAAAGCATCACCAGGTAAAGTTCTGTACAAGTTATAAATATAACCAGGACCTTGAACTAAAGTAATACCAATAGTCAACCATCTTGTAATTTGGTTCATTTTTTTTCTTCCACTTTCACCTTCTTTTTGTAACTTTTGTAAATAAGGAATCGCAATTCCCATTAACTGCACTACAATTGAAGCTGAAATATAAGGCATAATACCCAAGGCAAACACTGAAGCCTGTGAAAATGCACCACCTGTGAAAACGTCAATTAACCAACCAATACCTTTTTCAGTTTGATCAGTTAACCCTTGTAATTTAGTAGCGTCGATTCCCGGCAATGTTACCTGAGCACCAAAACGATAAACCAACAGAAATCCTAATGTAATTAGGATTCTGTTTCTTAGTTCCTCAATTTTCCAAACGTTTTGTAACGATTCAATAAATTTCTTCATCGTGTTCAGAAAATTATAATTCTATAGCTTCACCACCAGCAGCTTCGATAGCGGCTTTAGCAGTAGCTGTGAATTTGTGTGCACTTACTTTTAATTTTGCTTTAAGCTCACCTCTACCTAAAATTTTAACAACTTCAGTTTTAGTAGCTAAACGGTTTTCTACGAAAGTAGTGAAATCTACAGTATCTGTAGCCAAACCGTTATCAACTAGAGCTTGTAATGTATCAAGATTTACACCTTGGTACTCTACTCTGTTGATATTTTTGAAACCAAATTTAGGAACACGTCTTTGAAGCGGCATCTGACCTCCTTCAAATCCAATCTTTTTAGAATAACCAGAACGAGACTTAGCTCCTTTGTGACCACGTGCAGCAGTACCACCTTTACCAGAACCTTCTCCTCTACCTACTCTTTTATTTTGATTGTGTGTTGACCCTTCAGCTGGCTGTAAATTACTTAAATTCATAACAGTTATTTGTTATTTAGCTTCTTCTACAGAAACCAAGTGTTTAACTTTATTTACCATTCCAAGGATAGCAGGATTTGCATCGTGCTCAACAACATGTCCTATTCTACGTAAACCTAAAGAGGCTAAAACTCTTTTTTGGTTTTCCGGACAGTTGATTTTGCTTCTTACTTGTTTTACTTTAATCTTTGCCATAATTTCCTTGAATTAACCTTTGAATACTTTCTCTAAAGATACTCCTCTTTGTTTAGCAACAGTAACTGCGCTTCTCATTTGTAATAAAGCATCGAAAGTTGCTTTTACCACATTGTGAGGGTTTGAAGATCCTTGAGATTTTGATAATACATCGTGAATACCTACAGATTCAAGTACTGAACGTACAGCACCACCAGCAATTACTCCGGTACCATGAGATGCAGGCATTAAGAATACTCTTGCTCCACCAAATTTACCTTTTTGCTCGTGAGGCACAGATTGTCCACTTAAAGGAATTCTAACTAAGTTTTTCTTTGCATCTTCTACTGCCTTAGCAATAGCTTCAGAAACATCCTTAGATTTTCCTAGTCCATGACCAACAACTCCGTTCTCATCACCTACTACTACAATTGCAGAAAAACCGAACGCTCTACCACCTTTTGTAACTTTAGTAACACGATTTACACTAACTAAACGGTCTTTTAATTCAAGACCACTTGGTTTTACTAACTCTACGTTTTTATAATTATGATACATAATTTCTTAGAATTTTAATCCAGCTGCTCTCGCACCTTCTGCTAATGATTGAACACGACCGTGATATAAATATCCGCCTCTATCAAATGTAACATTTTCGATACCTGCTTTTAAAGCTTTTTCAGCAACTAATTTTCCAACTGCAGTAGCAACTTCGATTTTAGTTCCTTTAGTATCTACACCTTTCTCACGAGAAGAAGCGGCTAACAATGTAACACCATTCACATCATCTATAAGCTGAGCATAGATTTCTTTGTTACTTCTGAATACAGATAAACGAGGTCTTGCAGCAGTTCCGCTTACAATTTTTCTAATTCTGTACTGTATTCTTTGTCTTCTATCAGATTTTGTTAATGACATACTCTCAAATTTTAAGCTGATTTACCTGCTTTTCTTCTTAATACTTCACCCACAAACTTAATACCTTTTCCTTTGTACGGTTCTGGCTTACGGAAACCTCTGATTTTCGCAGCAACTTGACCTAAAAGTTGTTTGTCGTATGATGTTAATTTTACGATAGGGTTTTTACCTTTTTCAGAAATTGTTTCTACAACAACTTCAGGCGCAACCTCTAAAACGATATTGTGAGAATATCCCAAAGCCAAATCAAGTTTGTTTCCTTGATTAGAAGCTCTGTAACCTACACCCACAAGTTCTAATTCTTTAGTAAAACCAGTAGATACACCAGTAATCATGTTATTGATTAAAGCTCTATACAAACCATGTTGAGCTCTTTCTTCTTTGCTATCGGCAGCTCTTGTAACAAGAACTTGATTTTCTTCAACAGTTACAGTTACATTGTTTGTAAACTCTTGAGAAAGTTGCCCTAGTTTTCCTTTCACTGTAATTACAGCACCGTTAACTTCAACAGTTACGCCAGCTGGAATTGCAATTGGATTTTTACCTATTCTTGACATTTCTTATCTCTTTTTTAGTATACGTAACAAATTACTTCACCACCAACATTCAATTGTTTCGCTTGTTTTCCTGTCATAACTCCTTTAGAAGTTGACACGATAGCAATACCCAAACCATTTAAAATTCTTGGCAATTTAGCTGCACCTGCGTACTTACGTAAACCTGGTTTACTAATTCTTTGAATATCTTTAATTACTGGCTCTTTAGTATCTTTATCATACTTAAGAGCAATTTTGATAGTACCTTGTACAGTACTATCTTCGAACTTGTAGCTAAGGATGTAACCTTGATCGAATAAGATTTTTGTGATTTCTTTCTTCAAGTTAGATGCTGGAATTTCAACCACTTTGTGGTTTGCCATAACTGCATTTCTAACTCTCGTAAGATAATCCGCAATTGGATCTGTATACATTATAAACAAAATTGTGGTTATGGTTTTCAACTCACCCTCAGTGAGTTGAACCTTTAACCTATTAAACTTTAATATTTTAAGTTTGCAAATATAATACTTTTTTGCAAACTACCAAGAAGCTTTTTTAACTCCTGGAATCAATCCTTGGTTAGCCATCTCACGGAATGTTACACGTGAGATACCGAATTGACGCATATACCCTCTTGGTCTACCTGTTAATTTACAACGATTGTGTAAACGAACTGGTGAAGCATTTTTCGGTAATTTTTGTAAAGCAGCGTAATCTCCAGCTTCCAATAAAGCTTTTCTTTTCTCTGCATATTTTTCTACCGTTTTTTGTCTTTTCACCTCGCGGGCTTTCATTGATTCTTTAGCCATGTCTTAATTCTTTTTAAAAGGTAAACCTAATTGAGCTAATAATGATTTTGCTTCTTTATCTGTTTCTGCAGATGTTACAAAAGTAATATCCATACCAGAAATTTTATTCACTTTATCGATATCGATTTCAGGGAAGATAATTTGCTCAAGAACTCCAAGATTGTAATTTCCTCTACCGTCGAAACCTGTAGATTTAATTCCGTTAAAGTCTCTTACACGTGGTAAAGATGCAGTGATCAATCTGTCTAAGAATTCATACATTCTCTCTCCACGTAAAGTTACTTTAGCACCAATTGGCATTCCTTTTCTCAATTTGAAAGACGCAACGTCCTTTTTAGAGATCGTAGCTACTGCTTTTTGACCAGTAATCTTTGTCAATTCTTCAACAGCGTAATCGATAAGTTTTTTATCAGATACAGCCGCTCCAACTCCTTTACTCAAAACGATTTTTTCCAATTTTGGAACTTGCATTACGTTTTTGTAACCGAATTCTTCTGTAAGAGCAGAAATGATTCTACTCTTATATTCTTCTTTAAGTCTAGGTATATAAGCCATTACTATAATACTTGATTAGATTTTTTTGAAAATCTTACTTTCTTATCTCCTTCTACCTTGAATCCAACTTTAGTTGCTTCTTTCGATTTAGGATCGATTAAAGACAAGTTAGAAATATGCATAGGAGCTTCTTTCTTAACGATTCCACCTTGAGGATTTTTAGCACTTGGCTTAGTGTGTTTAGACACCATATTTACTCCCTCAACTACCGCTTTGTTTTTCTCACGATATACACGCAAAACTTTACCTTCAGCACCTTTGTGGTCACCTGCGATAACTTTTACGATATCACCTGATTTTATTTTTAGCTTTATCATTGTAAATAATAATTAAAGCACTTCTGGTGCTAATGATACAATTTTCATGAATTGTTTTTCACGAAGTTCTCTAGCTACTGGTCCGAATACACGAGTTCCTCTCATCTCACCTGCTGCATTTAACAATACACAAGCGTTATCATCGAAACGGATGTATGAACCATCAGCTCTTCTTACTTCTTTTTTAGTTCTAACAACAACTGCAGTTGAAACCGCACCTTTCTTAACGTTTCCGTTAGGGGTTGCATCTTTGATAGCTACTACAATTTTGTCTCCAACAGAGGCATAACGACGTTTCGTTCCTCCAAGCACACGGATAGTTAAAACTTCTTTAGCTCCCGTGTTATCTGCTACTCTTAATCTTGATTCTTGTTGTACCATAATTATTTAGCTCTTTCAATGATTTCAACTAATCTCCAACATTTTGATTTAGATAAAGGTCTTGTTTCCATGATCTTTACTGTATCACCGATGTTACAGTCGTTTGTTTCGTCGTGTGCAACATATTTCTTAGTTTTTAACACGAACTTACCATATAATGGGTGTTTTACTCTAGTTACTTGAGAAACAACAATAGACTTATCCATTTTGTTAGAAGTAACAACACCAATTCTTTCTTTTCTTAAATTTCTTTTTTCCATCTTTTCAGCTGAATATTATTGAAGCTCTCTTTTAGTTAATTCAGTTGCAATTCTTGCCACTGAACGTCTAAGACTTCTAATTTGAAGTGGATTCTCGATTGGAGAAATAGCATGAGCAATTGTTAGGTCGGCATAAGTCTTTTTTAATTGAACTAGCTTCTCTTGTAACTCAGCTGCAGATAGATTTTTAATTTCTGATTGTTTCATAATCTTATTTATTATGCTTCGAAATCTCTAGCAACGACGAATTTAGTTTTTACTGGTAATTTTTGAGCAGCAAGACGTAACGCCTCTTTTGCAACAGCTAGTGGCACACCACCTACCTCAAACATAATTCTTCCTGGTTTAACAACAGCAGCCCAGTATTCAACTGCACCTTTACCTTTACCCATACGTACTTCAAGAGGTTTCTTAGTAATTGGCTTGTCCGGGAAAATTTTAATCCATAATTGTCCTTCACGTTTCATGTAACGAGTAGCTGCAATACGAGCTGCTTCGATTTGACGAGACGTTAAAAACATACCATCTTCATGTACAGATTTAATTCCAAACATTCCATTTGAAAGTTCATGACCTCTATTAGAGTTCCCTTTCATTCTACCTTTTTGTACCTTACGGTATTTTGTTCTTTTAGGCTGTAACATTTTTCTTTAATTTAAAAATTACTTTCTTTTACGAGCTCCAGGTTTACCGTTTGATTTTCCACCACGTGGAGCATCACCACCTTTACCAGCTGCAGATTTTTTATCCATACCTACAAGCGGAGAAAGATCTCTCTTTCCGTAAACCTCACCTTTCATGATCCAAACTTTAACACCCATTCTACCATAAGTAGTGTGTGCTTCAGCTAAAGCATAATCGATGTCTGCTCTGAAAGTTGATAGAGGAATTCTTCCTTCTTTGAAATTTTCAGAACGTGCCATTTCAGCACCATTCAAACGTCCAGAAATCATAACTTTGATTCCTTCTGCATTCATTCTCATAGACGCTGCAATTGCCATTTTGATAGCTCTTCTGTATGAAATACGGCTTTCAATTTGACGACAGATACTATTTGCAACTAAATATGCATCTAATTCAGGTCTTTTGATTTCAAAGATGTTAATTTGAACCTCTTTGTCAGTAATTTTCTTAAGTTCTTCTTTCAACTTGTCTACCTCTTGTCCACCTTTTCCGATAATGATACCAGGTCTAGCAGTAGTGATAGTAACGGTTACAAGTTTTAAAGTTCTCTCGATGATTACTTTAGATACACTAGCTTTTGATAAACGAGCATGAATGTACTTTCTGATTTTGTAGTCTTCGGCGATTTTATCACCGTAGTCATTACCACCATACCAGTTAGAATCCCATCCTCTGATGATACCAAGGCGATTTCCGATTGGATTTGTCTTTTGTCCCATCTTTATTAATTGCTTTGTGTGTTATTAATAGCCCCTAACACGATTGTTACGTGGTTTGAACGCTTTCTAATTCTGTGTGCACGACCTTGTGGAGCTGGACGAAGTCTTTTTAACATCATACCACCATCAACTTTGATCTCTTTTACGAATAAGCCTGCTTCAGCAACATTACCTTCACTATTTTTTTGCTCCCAGTTATTGATTGCAGATAATAATAGTTTCTCTAATTTTCTTGAAGCTTCTTTTTGACTAAATCTTAATATATTTAGTGCATTCTCAACTTTCTGACCTCTTACCAAGTCTGCTACTAAGCGCATTTTTCTAGGTGAAGTAGGGCAGTTATTCAATTTAGCAAACGCCAAAGACTTGTTAGCCTCTTTTCTTGCTTCTGCCGTTTCTCTTTTACGAACTCCCATGTCTTCTTTTATTTTTTACCTTTATTTTTAGCTCCAGCGTGACCTCTAAAAGATCTAGTTGGTGAAAACTCACCCAACTTGTGTCCTACCATGTTTTCAGTAACATATACCGGAACAAATTGACGACCGTTGTGAACTGCAATTGTTTGTCCTACGAAATCTGGCGTAATCATAGAAGCTCTAGACCAAGTCTTAACAACTCCTTTATTTCCACCTTCGATATTTTCTTGTACTTTCTTCTCTAATTTATAGTGTACGAAAGGTCCTTTTTTTAATGAACGTGCCATATCTTATTATTTCTTTCTACGTTCTACAATATACTTGTTGCTCGGGTTTTGTTTAGCACGGGTTCTGTAACCTTTAGCTGGTAAACCTTTTCTTGAACGTGGGTGACCTCCAGATGAACGTCCTTCACCACCTCCCATAGGGTGATCAACAGGGTTCATAGCTACCGGTCTCGTTCTAGGTCTTCTACCTAACCATCTAGATCTACCTGCTTTACCAGATACGATCAATTGGTGATCAGAGTTAGAAACTGCACCAATTGTTGCAGAACATGTTAACAAAATAAGTCTAGTTTCTCCAGAAGGCATTTTGATAGTAGCATATTTACCATCACGAGCCATTAACTGTGCGAATGTACCTGCAGAACGAGCGATAACCGCACCTTGACCTGGACGTAATTCGATACAAGAAATAACTGTACCTAGAGGAATTTTACTTAATGGCATGGTGTTACCAATTTCCGGAGCTGCATCAGCACCAGATACCACTTTTTGACCTACTTGTAAACCATTTTGAGCAATGATATACGTTTTCTCACCATCAGCATAAGCCAATAACGCGATAAAAGCAGTTCTGTTTGGATCATATTCAATCGATTTCACTGTAGCTGGAATACCAACTTTAGTTCTTTTGAAATCAACGATACGATATCTTTGTTTGTGACCACCGCCTGTATAACGCATGGTCATCTTTCCTTGACTATTTCTACCTCCTGAGTTTTTTTTCGGTGCGATTAATGAACGCTCCGGCTTATCAGTTGTAATAGCGTCAAAACCATTAACAACTCTAAAACGCTGACCCGGGGTAATAGGTTTTAATTTTCTTACTGACATCTTATTTTACTTAGATATTGTTGTAAAAATCTATTGTTTCTCCTTCTTGTACTTGAACAATTGCTTTTTTGTAAGCATTCGTTTTTCCTGAAATCATACCACTTTTCGTGTATTTAGTTGTACGATCAGGACGTACGTTCATTGTATTAACTTCTACAACAGTAACTCCATAAGCAGCTTCTACAGCTTTCTTAATTTGCACTTTGTTTGCTTTCTTGTCTACAACGAAACCAAAACGGTTGAATAATTCTCCGTCTTTAGTTACTTTTTCTGTAACGATAGGTTTAATAATGATACTCATGGCCTATTATTTGCTTAAATTTTCTTCAATTCCTTCTAAAGATCCCTCTAAAAGAACTAAATTATTTGCGTTTAATATCGCATAAGTACTTAATTCTGAATTAGTTACCACAGAAGAACCTTTTAAATTACGAGATGACAAATATACATTTTTATTTGCATCACCTAATACGAATAAAGATTTTTTGTTTTCTAATCCTAACGCTTTCAATACGTTAATGAAATTTTTAGTACTTGGAGCTTCAAAGTTGAAGTCTTCTACTACGATTAAATTTGAATCTTGCGCTTTTAATGTCAAAGCTGATTTACGAGCCAAACGCTTTAAAGCTTTGTTCAATTTGAAAGAATAGCTTCTTGGTCTTGGACCAAAAACAGTTCCTCCTCCTTTAAACAAAGGACTCTTTTTAGATCCTGCACGAGCAGTACCTGTTCCTTTTTGCTTCTTGATTTTACGAGTACTACCAGCAACTTCAGCTCTTTCTTTAGATTTGTGAGTACCTTGTCTTTGATTAGCAAGATATTGCTTAACATCTAAGTAAACAGCGTGCTTGTTAGGCTCAATTGCGAAAACTGAATCAGAAAGTTGAACTTTTCTGCCAGTTTCTTTTCCGTTGATGTCTAAAACTTTTACTTCCATTACTTCTGAACGATTACATAAGAGTCTTTGTGACCAGGAACACATCCTTTAACAACAAGTAAGTTCTTTTCAGCAACTACTTTTAAAACTCTAAGATTTTGTACTTTTACATTATCTCCACCCATTCTTCCAGCCATACGCATTCCTTTGAATACTCTAGATGGATAAGATGAAGCTCCTACAGAACCAGGCGCTCTTAAACGGTTATGTTGACCATGAGTAGCTTGTCCAACACCACCAAAACCGTGACGTTTTACAACCCCTTGGAAACCTTTACCTTTAGAAACACCTTGAACATCTACAAACTCTCCTTCAGAGAATAGATCTACAGTGATTACATCACCTAATTTGTGCTCGTTTTCAAATCCTTGGAACTCAACAACTTTCTTCTTAGCAACAGTACCTGCTTTTTTGAAGTGACCTTCAGCAGCTTTTGTAGTGTGCTTTTCAGTTTTGTCATCGAAACCAAGCTGAAGAGCCTCATACCCGTCAACCTCATTGGTTCTGACTTGGGTAACTACACATGGACCCACTTCAATAACAGTACAAGGAATATTTTTCCCGTTCTCATCAAAGATGCTAGTCATGCCAATTTTTCTTCCGATTAACCCAGACATATTAAACTAATTATTAATTATTTATTAAAATTTTTATTTTTTGAGTGCGCAAAAGTAAGCATTATGTTTTGAATTTCAAAACATAATGCTTAAATATTTACTTTCAGTGATTTATCACACTTTGATTTCCACTTCAACTCCACTAGGTAACTCTAATTTCATTAGAGCATCGATAGTTTTTGAAGATGAAGAATAGATATCTAATAATCTTTTGTATGACATTACTTCAAATTGCTCTCTCGACTTCTTGTTAACGTGCGGAGAACGCAATACAGTAAAAATCTTTTTGTTTGTTGGCAATGGAATTGGACCAGTTACCACAGCTCCTGTACTCTTTACAGTTTTTACGATTTTCTCTGCTGATTTATCAACCAACATATGATCGTAAGATTTTAATTTTATTCTGATTTTTTGACTCATTTTCTTAAAAATTAAGCGTTACCTTTTGCTTTCTTAATTACCTCATCTGAAATATTAGATGGAGTTTGCTCATAGTGAGAGAATTCCATAGTTGAAGTAGCACGACCTGAAGATAAAGTTCTTAAAGTAGTTACATATCCAAACATTTCTGATAAAGGCACATTAGCTTTAATAGTTTTAGCACCAGCTCTATCACCCATGTCATTAACCTGACCGCGACGACGGTTCAAGTCACCTACGATATCACCCATGTTTTCTTCCGGAGTGATAACTTCGATTTTCATGATTGGCTCAAGAATTACAGCACCAGCAGCTTTAGCAACTTCTTTGTATCCCATCTTAGCTGCTAATTCGAATGATAATGCATCCGAATCCACCGCGTGGTAAGATCCATCCAATAAAGTTACTTTTAAGCTATCTACAGCGTATCCAGCCAAAGGTCCTGTTTTCATTGCTTCTCTGAATCCTTTTTCAACTGCAGGAACATACTCTTTCGGTACGTTACCACCTTTTACTTCATTCACGAAAGTTAAACCGATTGCACCAGCCTCAGCAGGCTCTAAACGGAAAACAATATCACCAAATTTACCACGTCCACCAGATTGTTTCTTATAAACTTCTCTGTGTTGTGCAGGCTTAGTGAAAGCTTCTTTGTACTCAACCTGAGGCTCACCTTGATTTACCTCAACTTTGAATTCACGTTTCATACGATCTACCAAGATATCCAAGTGAAGCTCACCCATACCAGAGATAATCGTTTGACCTGAAGCCTCGTCAGTTCTAACTGTAAACGTTGGATCTTCTTCAGCTAATTTAGCTAAAGCCATACCCATTTTATCTACGTCAGCTTTTGTTTTAGGCTCGATCGCGATACCAATTACCGGATCAGGGAATTTCATAGACTCAAGAATAATTGGGTGTTTTTCATCACACATTGTATCTCCAGTCTTGATATCTTTAAATCCAACTGCCGCTCCAATATCTCCAGCCTCAATATATTCGATTGGATTTTGTTTGTTAGCGTGCATTTGGTAGATACGAGAAATACGCTCTTTGTTTCCTGAACGTGTGTTCAAGATGTAAGAACCAGCATCTAAACGACCAGAATAAGCACGGAAGAAAGCTAAACGACCAACATAAGGGTCAGTAGCAATTTTAAATGCTAAAGCAGCAAACGGCTCTTTTACATCTGGACGACGTAAGATTTTAGTTTGATCTTCTTCCAATAAATCTTGGTCATCAGGGTGAATCCCCTCAATACCTTCTTTATCTAAAGGAGATGGTAAATATTTACATACTGCATCCAACATGAATTGAACACCTTTGTTTTTGAAAGATGAACCAGCAATCATAGGAATGATAGCCATATCAATAGTCGCAGCTCTTAATGCAGCGTTGATTTCGTCCTCAGTAATTGAGTTCTCATCTTCCATATATTTGTCAAGTAGATTTTCATCATACTCAGCAACTGCTTCAATTAAGATAGATCTGTATTCTTTTACCTCATCAACCATATCAGCAGGAATATCTACAATATCAAAAGTTGCCCCTTGAGTTGCATCATGCCAAATAATTGCTTGGTTTTTTACTAAGTCAACTACTCCTTTAAAATCGTTTTCCTCACCAATTGGTAAAGTAATTGCTACAGCGTTAGATTTTAACATATCTCTAACTTGTTGACAAACGTTTAAGAAGTTAGAACCTTGACGGTCCATTTTGTTAACGAATCCCATACGAGGAACTCTATATTGATCAGCAAGTCTCCAGTTAGTCTCTGACTGAGGCTCTACACCATCAACAGCAGAAAACAAGAATACCAAACCATCCAATACACGTAACGAACGGTTTACCTCTACAGTAAAGTCAACGTGCCCCGGAGTATCAATAATATTAAAGTGATATGGTTTTGAATCACCAATCAATTTACCTTGCTCAGTTGGGAAATTCCACTCACAAGTTGTAGCAGCAGAAGTAATTGTAATACCTCTCTCTTGCTCTTGTGCCATCCAGTCCATTGTTGCAGCACCATCGTGTACTTCACCAATTTTGTGTGATTTTCCTGTATAGAATAAGATACGTTCTGTAGTAGTAGTTTTTCCTGCATCAATGTGAGCAGCAATACCTATGTTTCTTGTGAATTTTAAATCTCTAGCCATTTCTTATGAATTAAAATCTAAAGTGAGAGAATGCTTTATTAGCATCTGCCATTTTGTGAGTATCCATTCTTTTCTTAACAGCTGCACCTTCTTCTTTAGCTGCTGCTAAAATTTCAGAAGCAAGTTTACCTGCCATAGATTTCTCATTTCTTTTTCTTGCATAAAGAATTAACCATTTCATCGCCATAGAAATTTTTCTATCTGGACGAATTTGCATTGGAATTTGAAAAGTAGCTCCACCTACACGGCGAGAACGTACTTCAACGTGAGGCATAACATTTGTTAATGCATCTTTCCAAAGTTCTAAAGCTGATTTTTCAGCATCTTGCTTTTTAGATTCTACGATATCCAATGCATCGTAAAATACTGCAAAAGCAGTCGATTTTTTACCATCCCACATTAAGTTATTCACAAAACGTGTTACTAATTGATCGTTAAATTTCGGATCTGGTAAAAGAGGTCTCTTTTTGGCCTGTCTTTTTCTCATGTCTTTTTCTTAAAAGTTTTTAAAAATTACTTTTTAGCGTCTTTAGGTCTCTTAGCACCATACTTAGATCTTCTTTGTGTTCTACCGTTAACACCGGCAGTATCCAAAGCACCACGAACGATGTGGTATCTAACTCCTGGTAAATCTTTTACCCTTCCGCCTCTAACTAATACTATCGAGTGCTCTTGTAGATTGTGTCCTTCTCCTGGGATGTAAGCATTCACTTCATTTCCATTTGTCAAACGTACACGCGCAACTTTACGCATTGCAGAGTTTGGTTTTTTTGGAGTAGTAGTGTAAACACGCGTACAAACACCTCTTCTTTGAGGACAAGAATCCAAAGCAGCCGATTTAGACTTCTTAGTCATTTGGGCTCTCCCTGTTCTTACTAATTGTTGAATTGTTGGCATAATTAAATACTAAAAATTACTTGTTTATAAAATCCCGCATTTTACGGGGTTGCAAATGTATATATTATTTTTGTAAAAACAAACTGTAATTTATTAATTTTCAGCACACTTATTTTTCAAGTACTGTTTCTAGTTTTTTTACGTTATTTTTATCGAAAAATATCTTCATTGCAGATCAAATTTTTAATTCTATTTCTCCTTTTCAGTTTCCAAAACACTTTTGGACAAGACTTCTTTTTCGTTATTACCTCCGAAAACACAATCGAAAATAAAAGCATAGACAGTATCGGTTATCAAAAAAAACACAACAATGTTAAATCGATTCTTGAAGAAGAAAAGAAATTCAAAACAAAGATTGCTAACCATGGTTTTTTTGAGTCTGAATTCAAAAAAATACAAAAAATAAACGATACCACTTTTCAAGTTTCAGTCGCTCTTGGCAGACAAACCACCTCTACTCATATCAAAATTGGGCAAAAAAACAGGGATGATAATCCTACAATTTTCAATGCGAATGAAGAGATGGTCAAAATTAAAACTTCAGACGTTGAAAATTATTTAAATCAGCTTTTATCACGATTTGAAAAAAACGGCTATGCACTTGTAAAACTTCGACTCATTAAACAAGAATTACAAGGAAACTCTCTTTATTGCGAATTAGAAATTACCAATGGAAAGATTCGCAAACTAGACCAAATCGTAATAAATGGATACGATAAATTCCCTAAAAGCCACACTAAAAACCTTGTTCGTATCTATCGCAATAAAATTTTCAATCAAGACAATCTAAAACAAGTTTACAATGATGTTTCAAAATTCCGATTTGTCAAACAAACTAAATTTCCTGAAATATTATTTACAAAAGACTCAACCAAAGCCTACGTGTATCTTGAAAAAAATAAAGCCAATTCTTTCGATGGATTTATCGGCTTCACCAATAACGAGCAAAAGAAAATAGTGTTCAGTGGTTATTTGGATCTACAATTGCAAAACTTAATGAATGGAGGAGAAAAAATCAACATTTTCTGGAAAAGTGATGGAAGCAATCAAAAAACATTCAATGCTTCTACCGAACTACCTTACATTTTCAAATCTCCCCTTGGTATAAAAGCACAACTCAACATATTCAAACAAGACACAATTTTTCAAAACACACAAACCAATCTCGATCTGGGGTATTATTTCAAATACAACACACGTGCCTATATCGGCTATCAAGAATCCGAATCCAGTGATATTCAAAACACAAACAGCACCACCCTTAGCGACTTTAGCAATCAGTTTTTAACAGTTCAACTGGAGCATTTCAATTACGACAACAATTCCTTTTTATTCCCAGAAAAAACTTCCATAAAAATTAAAGTCGGAACCGGAAAGAGAACTGCTGTCGAATTTCAAGACAATCAGTTTTTAGCCAAAGTTGACTTAGCCCACAATATATACCTGAATTCAAAAAATATTTTTTTTGCAAAAACCCAAAACGCTTATTTAAAAAGTAACCAATACCTTATTAATGAATTATTTCGTTTTGGCGGAATTAATTCCATTAGAGGTTTTAATGAAAATAGTCTTCAAGGCAATTTCTTTACATCCATTTTAACGGAATACCGCTATTTGGCTACTCCTAACCTTTATCTACATTCTATAATAGATTACGGCTATTTGCAAGACAAATCCACCAATCAAAACAACACACTTCTAGGCCTTGGATTCGGATTTGGCATGGCTACCAAAAACGGTTTATTCAATTTAGTTTACGCAAATGGAAGCACCAAAAATCAACCCATTAAACTTTCGAACTCTATAGTTCAAATTAGCTTTAAAACCAATTTCTAACCAACCTTCCACAACATTGATAGACTCTTGATTGCAGTTGGTAGTTGAAATTGTTTTCCTACAAAAACACTCTTTAATATTGTTTGATAAATAAAATATTTAAGCACTCATCTCAAATAATAACAATTAATCAAACAGATTATGAAATCAAAGTTCAAATGGATTATTGCGCTTTATGTTGCGCTCTTTGTGCAAATGGCTTTTGCACAAGAAAAAACTGTTTCTGGTGTTGTTTCTGATGACACAGGACCACTACCCGGAGCCAATGTTGTTGTTAAAGGAACAACAAGAGGAATTCAAACCAATTTTGACGGAAGTTATTCCATTAAAGCACGCGAAGGTGAAATCTTAGTATTCTCATTCTTAGGACTAACAGATGTTCAAAGAACAATCGGAACTGCAAATACCATCAATGTTGTGATGCGTGAAGATGCCAAAGTGCTTAACGAAGTTGTCGTAACAGCATTAGGTGTAGGTCGTGAGAAAAAATCATTAGGTTACGGAACGCAAAAAATTGATGGAAATGAAGTATCCAAAACTCCAAGCAGCAATTTCATCAATAATCTTTCAGGAAAAGTCGCAGGACTCCAAATCAAAACCAACAATAATATTGGAGGTTCAACAAATGTGGTCATAAGAGGCTTTAAATCCATCAGTTCCAACAACCAAGCTCTTTTTGTAATTGACGGAGTACCTGTAGACAATTCCAATACAAACAACGCATTGCAACAAACTGGTACTATTGGTTATGACTATGGAAATGCAGCATCAGATATCAATCCGAACGATATTGAAAGTATTAACGTATTGAAAGGCGCAGCGGCAACAGCACTTTATGGTTCTAGAGCGGCTAATGGTGCCATCATGATTACCACTAAGAAAGGAAAAAACAATCAGAAAGGAATTGGCGTTACATTAGATTCGGGAGTAAGCATTGGCAAAGTAGACAAAACTACTTTCGCAAGTTACCAAACCAAATACGGTCAAGGTTATTTTCCTTCTTTCAGGACTACTTTCGATATTGACGGGGACGGAATCAACGACTTAGTTGCAAGAACCAATCATGATGCTTCGTTCGGACCAGCATATGACTCGAGCATAATGGTATATGGTTGGGATTCATTTGTGCCTGAATCGCCATATTATCAAACAGCACGCCCATGGAGCATTGCCAAAAATGGAGCAATTACATTTTTCAAATCTCCAGTTTCAACAAACAATACAGTATCGCTTAATGGTGGTAGTGAAAAAGGAAATTTTGCATTGTCCTATACCAATTTAATTGCAACTGGATTATTACCCAACAGCAAGCAAGATCGAAATTCATTCATCGGAAATGCTAGTTTAAAAGTAACTGATAAAATTACAGCTAATTTTATGGGGAATTATATCAATACAAAAACATTAGGTAGAAATGGTACTGGATATTTAGGCAACATCGTTTCAAATTTCAGACAATGGTGGGCCACTAATGCCGACATCAAAGAATTAGAAAGCATTTACACTAAAACTAAGCAGAATTACACATGGAATGCCAATAACCCGAATAATTTATCCCCAGCTTATTGGAACAACCCTTATTTTGACCGTTTTGAAAATTACCAAAATGATAGCAGAAACCGTTTCATTGGTAACACTTCGTTAAATTATAAGTTCAATGATTGGCTGGATGTAATGGGACGAGTTTCTGTTGATACTTATTCTCAAATCCAAGAAGAAAGAAGAGCAGTTGGTTCGTATGCAGGTGATCCATTTGGAATATCACTTACAAACGATCCGGCAGGATACCAAAGATTCAACCGAGATTATTCTGAATTTAACTATGATGTAATGGCGAACTTCAACAAAGATTTAACCGAAGACCTCAATATAAAAGGAGTAGCCGGTATCAGTTTACGAAGACAACACATCAGCTCCATTTTAGCATCGACTTCAGGAGGATTAATTGTGCCAGGAATTTATTCGTTGGCCAACTCTCTAAATCCAGTGGAAAAACCAGTTGAATTTGAAGCCAAACAAGGTGTAAATGGCTATTATCTAAGCACTTCGCTGGGATACAAAGACACCTATTATATCGATGGTACAATACGAAGAGATGTAGCTTCTACTCTACCGAAAGGCAACAACGAATACTACTACCCATCTGTTTCATCTAGCATACTGTTTTCCAATCTTCTAAAACAAGATTGGTTGGATTTGGGTAAAATTAGAGTTGGCTATGCTGAAGTAGGAAACGATGCACGATTTGCTATCCTAAAAGACACCTATGTAAGTGTAACTCCATTCACTTCACCATTGTTTTCAGTACCTAACATCAAAAACAATCCTAATTTGAAACCGGAAAGAACGAAAAGTTGGGAAGCCGGTTTAGAAATGCAATTTTTCAAAAAAAGACTTGGATTTGATTTTTCAGCGTATAAAACCAATACCATCAATCAAGTTGTAAACCTTCCTGTTTCTGAGGCCACGGGGGTTACACAAGTATTCAAAAATGTTGGAAATATTGAAAACAAAGGTTTGGAAGCTATTGTAAATATCAATCCAGTAGCGACCGAAAAATTCAAATGGGATATCGCAGTAAATTGGTCAATGAATAGAAATATGGTTTTGGAACTTGATAAAGGCATCGAAAATTACCAATTGGGTCAGTTCCAAGGAGGTATTTCTGTCAATGCTTCTGTAGGTAAACCCTATGGTACAATTCAAGGAACAGATTATGTTTACCTAAATGGACAAAGAGTAGTTGATTCATCAACAGGAAAATATCTGATTACTCCAACCAACGACAATGTCATTGGAAATTTTACACCCGATTGGAATGGTGGTGTCAACAATAAATTCTCTTACGGAAATCTGTCATTCAGTTTCTTAGTTGACGTTCAAAAAGGTGGTGATGTTTTCTCATTGGACAGATGGTATGGTGAAGGAACAGGTTTATATCAAAATACGGTTTTTACCAATGATTTAGGAAATCCAGTTCGAAATTCATTAGCTGATGGTGGTGGTGTAATTCTTCCGGGTGTTTTCGAAGATGGAACTCCTAACGACATTAGAATCGACACTAGCACTGGAACGGATGGTTACTTTGGATATTTGGGCTCCGCCAATTCCGATTATGTATACGATGCATCTTATATAAAATTGAGAGAGGTTACTTTAGGCTATTCTCTACCTAAAAAATACTTAGGAGAAAAAATTCAAGACGTATACTTTGGGTTAACAGGGTCTAACTTATGGATCATTCATAAAAACTTACCTGATGCCGATCCGGAATCTGGATTAAGTTCGGGAAATCTACAAGGTTTCCAATCAGGTGTATTACCAACAACACGTAATGTGGCTTTCAATTTAAAAGTTAAATTTTAAAACCTCTAAAAATGAAAAAAATATCTATACTAATGGGGTTGGGATTACTTCTTTCCTTGACTTCTTGCAATGACGATTCGATCACCGATTTGAATAATGATCCTAAAAATCTAACCGTTGTACCTGCAGGCACTTTATTAGGCAATGCCGAAAAAAACTTGTTCGATCAAATGACAAGCTCCAATGTAAACACAAATGTTTTCAGACTTTTCGCGCAACATTGGACCGAAACTACCTACCTAGACGAATCTAGATATGATGTTTTGCAGCGGAATGTTCCTGACACCCATTGGAGAACACTTTACAGAGATGTATTAAGGGATTTGAAAGAAGCTTATGATATTACCAACAAAGAACAAGCGCTAACTACAAGTGCTCAAAAAGTGAAAGACAATAAATTAGCTTTAATTGAAGTACTGAATATTTACTCTTATAGTGTACTTGTTGACACTTTTGGAAATATACCGTATACAGAATCTTTAGATCCGCTGAATCACCCGTCACCAAAATACGATGATGCAAAAACGATTTATACCGATTTATTCACCCGATTGGACAATGCCATCGCAAAATTAGATGAGAATTATGAAAGCTTCGGTGACTATGATTTTATTTATGGTGGAGATATCGCACATTGGAAAAAATTTGCAAATTCATTGCAGTTAAGAATGGCCATCACTGTGGCTGACGAACCCTCTTTGAGCACATTAGCAAAAACAAAAGCAGAAACTGCCGTAAGCAACGGAGTTATTCAATCCAATGCTGACAATGCCGTTTTACATTATCTGTCGAATGAACCCAATTCAAACCCATTGTATTCAGATTTGGTTACCAGTGGAAGGTACGATTTCGTGGCTGCATCAACCTTAGTAGATAAAATGAACTCTTTGAGCGATCCTCGTCGTGGACAGTATTTCATTGACATCAACGGAAGTTACATAGGCTGTCCGTATGCCGCTGGAGGTGATTTCGAAAATTATTCATCAGCTGGAGATCCGCAAAGTAATGGACCAAAAACCAGATTATTAAACCCTACTTTGGAAGGAATTTTATTGGATTACACCGAAGTAGAATTTTACTTAGCTGAGGCAATTGAGAGAGGATTTAATGTAGGAGGAACTGCTGAATCTCATTATAACAATGCCATCACCTCATCAATAATGTATTGGGGTGGAACGAACGCTGAGGCTACTAACTATTTATTACAACCTTCTGTGGCTTACACAACTGCCTCAGGCACATGGAGACAAAAAATTGGAGAACAAGCCTGGTTAGGTTATTACAATAGAGGATTTGAAGCTTGGACAACCTATAGAAGACTGGATTATCCAAATCTTATCGCTCCATCAAATGCAGTATCTGCAGCAGAGGGCGTAGTACCGAAGCGATACACCTATCCTGTTTTAGAACAAACATTAAATGGTACGAACCATGAAGCCGCTTCAGCTGCTATTGGAGGTGACAAATTAAAAACCAAATTATTTTGGGATAAATTCTAAGTTTATTTGAGTTGGTTATGTTTGAAAAACCACTAAGCCTTAAAGCTTGGTGGTTTTTTTATATCTTTGCAACATGGAAAAAGAACACCAAATTTTCGGAATACGAGCTATAATTGAAGCAATCAATGCTAAAAAAGAGATTGACAAAGTTTTCATTCAAAAAGATGCGCAAGGCGATTTGATGCAAGAATTGATGAAAACCATGAAGAGAAACAATATCAATTTCTCCTATGTACCTGTTGAAAAACTGAACAAACTTACACACAATAATCATCAGGGTGCAGTAGCAACCATTGCCCCTATCTCATTTCACACCCTTGAAAATTTAGTAGAATCTCTTTTAGAAAAAGAAAAGAAACCTTTATTATTGATATTGGATCAACTTTCTGATGCCCGTAATTTCGGTGCCATTATCCGAACTGCGGAATGTACAGGAGTTGATGGTATCATTATCCAAAAACAAGGCTCCGCTCCTGTTAATGGAGATACGGTAAAAACATCGGCTGGAGCTGTTTTCAATGTACCTATTTGTAAAGTAGATCACATCAAAGATGCTGTTTTTTATCTTCAAGGTTCTGGTATCAAAACCGTTGCTGCAACTGAAAAAACAGACAATAACATTTACGACATCAACTTTAATGAACCGGTAGCGATTATTATGGGTAGTGAAGATCGAGGGGTGAATCCATCGGTATTAAAAATCGTAGATGAAAAAGCGAAACTTCCTATGTTCGGCACTATTGAATCCTTAAATGTTTCGGTGGCATGTGGTGCATTTCTTTACGAAACCCTCAGACAAAGAATGTAAAAAACAAATCAAAATATTCTATAAAAAAGACAAGCTATTGCTTGTCTTTTTCTTTATAATTGTAAAACACATTGAAATCTGAATTAAAAAAACGTATTACATCATCTTCTTCTTTTGGTTCAGGCTCTTTTGGTTTTGGAGCAAAATTCCCATTCTCGTCAAAATGTTTCATAAAATCATCTTGTGACGGATCAAAATCAGGGCGTTGCCAATCATAAACAATTGGCTTTTCGTAAACATGAGAATCTATCATTCTAGACAATACAAAACCTGCTAAAAATCCACTCAAATGGGCTTCCCAAGAAATTTGCACTTCCGTAGAAGGAAACATATACCATATCATCCCTCCATAGAGTAATACTATCACAAAGGACAAGGCTATCAACCTGTAATATTTGGTTTGAAATCCCTCAAAAAACATAAAACTAGCCAGCACATAGATTAAACCACTCGCACCAATATGATAACTCTCTCTTCCAATTATCCAGGTACCTACTCCCGAAAACAAAACACCCAGCAGTAATACTTTTAAAGATTGTTTTCTATAAAAATAACGAAGAGCCATCAGTAATACAAAAAGTGAAATACTATTATTCCACAAATGATTCAAATCTCCGTGGAGAAAAACACTAAATATAACTCCTTTCAACCCTGATGTAGTTCTTGGCAAAATTCCATAATGCAACAAATCCCCAGGCAGAATAATTTCCAATACAAAAACGCCCCATAAAGCCAATACAAAAAAAAGTGGCCAAGCAATTACCGAAGTAGAAAATTTAAAATCCGATTCTTTCATATGAAAATCCCATCAAAAATATAACCAAAACGAATTTAATGAACTTTTGTCATAACCTCATGACCGGATAATTTGTTTTTGTTGATTTGATGACTGAAAAGTCCTAAATTTGATACCCAATTTGTAGCACAATCAAATTCAATCAATGGAAGCACCTTTAGCCGAACGCATACGCCCAAAATCATTAGAAGAATACATCAGTCAGACTCATTTGGTTGGCGAACAAGGATCCCTTACTCATCAAATTAGTCGTGGCATTATTCCTTCCTTAATATTATGGGGGCCACCAGGTACTGGAAAAACCACTTTAGCACAAATTATGGCCAACGAAAGTCAGCGCCCTTTTTTTGAGTTGAGTGCTATTAATTCTGGCGTTAAGGACATTCGAGAAGTAATTGATAAAGCCAAACAAAGTGGCGGTTTGTTTACTACCAAAAATCCAATTTTGTTCATTGATGAGATTCACCGATTTAGCAAATCGCAGCAAGATTCATTATTGGCGGCGGTAGAAAAAGGCTGGGTAACATTAATTGGTGCCACAACAGAAAATCCGAGCTTTGAAGTCATTCCCGCTTTATTGTCAAGATGTCAGGTTTATATCTTAAATGCTTTCACAACAGATGATTTGGAAGCATTGTTACACCGTGCCCTAACTACAGATGTTGTTTTAAAAACC
Source organism: Flavobacterium sp. MAHUQ-57 (assembly GCF_051908335.1). Taxonomy (NCBI): domain Bacteria; kingdom Pseudomonadati; phylum Bacteroidota; class Flavobacteriia; order Flavobacteriales; family Flavobacteriaceae; genus Flavobacterium; species Flavobacterium sp. MAHUQ-57. Next base: position 1,515,938 of record NZ_JBPZTE010000006.1, read on the forward strand.
AAAGACATCCAACTTAAAGAAACCGAAGCGCTTTTACGCCTTTCGGGTGGTGACGGTAGAAAGTTGTTGAACATTTTTGAATTAATCATCAATGCTTCTGAAGGAGATTCCATAGAAATCACCAATGAAAAAGTAATGCAATTGGTGCAAAAAAACACCGTTTTATATGACAAAACCGGAGAACAACATTACGATATAGTTTCGGCCTTCATCAAATCCATTCGAGGAAGTGATCCCAACGGGGCAGTCTATTGGCTAGCACGAATGATTGAAGGTGGTGAAGATGTAAAATTCATTGCCCGACGAATGCTTATTTTGGCTTCAGAAGATATTGGAAATGCGAATCCGACAGCATTAATCATGGCTAATAATACCTTTCAGGCAGTAACTACAATTGGTTATCCTGAAAGTAGAATTATCTTGAGTCAGTGTGCCGTCTATTTAGCAACATCGGCAAAAAGTAATGCCAGCTATCTGGCTATAGGAAAGGCACAACAAATAGTAAAACAAACCGGCGATTTACCTGTACCATTACATTTGCGCAATGCTCCTACCAAACTGATGAAAGAATTGGGCTATGGTGAAGAATACAAATATTCGCATGATTATGCCAACAACTTTGCCGAACAAGAATTCTTACCTACAGAAATTTCGGCAACTAAATTCTTCGATCCTGGTGATAATGCAAGGGAAAAAGAATTACGTCAGTTTCTAAAAAACCGCTGGAAAGACAAATACGATTATTAAAATTTAGAGTTTAATTTCGAGTTTTTCCGTAGTTGTTTTATCACCATCGATATATTCAAAAACCCAACTTCCGCCTTTTGACACTACAATCCCATTTCTACCATTGTAGGTTGTAAGATATACATCTAATTTTGACGTTTTGAACAAGACTAATTCTTTTTGATTGGAAGAGTTGACAACTTTGATGAATGATTCGTTCTTTTCAGTTTTCACAACCTCTACAGAAACATTTTCTACTTCACGCGTTTTTAATTTCTCTTGTGCTTCTTCATCAAAATATGTTTTGCCTGAATATTTGTATTTCGAATTATCAAATGATTTTAAAGTTTTCAGCAATGCTTCGTTATAGGATTTTGCATAATTTTTTTCTCGGCTTTCACCCAAATCGGTGGTAAACAAAACTTGATTCTTGCAATCTTTAAATTCTACCTGTAATTTGGTAACGAACATATTGCTTTCTTGTTTCAAATCAACAAAAACCTTATTGCAATTATAATCCATAAATCCTTCAGGCATTGTTTCATTGGATAAATACACTTCGAAACCCTTCTGTTTGAGAAACGACTTAATGGTAGAATTGATTCTATACTCGTTATCTTCTTTTTGAAAATTATATCGAGCAGGGATTACAGCCATATTGTAATCATTCAATGTTGATTGTGCCATCCCAAATACTGACATTAATAATAAACCTAGGCATAGTAGTTTTTTCATGCTAAAAAAGTTTTTTAAGTTCCACTAAGGTAACAATTTGAGAAATATCTTTCGCAACTTCAATGTTTTCCGAATTAAAAAAAATGGATTCCATACCAAAATTTTTAGCTCCACCAATATCGGCATCTAGACAATCGCCTATCATAATACTCTCTTCTTTAATTGCTCCGGCATTATTCAATGCATGTTCAAAAATTCCCGAATGTGGCTTTTTTACACCCGCCATTTCAGAATTGGTCACTGTATCAAAAAAATGGTAAATTCCTGAATTGTTTAGTTTCTTGAACTGTACTTCGGCAAATCCATTGGTAATAATATGCAATTTGTATTTTTTATGTAGATATTCCAACGTTTCGACACAACCTTCAAACAAATGATTGCTATTGGGCAAATGTGCTATATAATCATCCGAAATTTTATCAATCAAAGCGTCAGTAACAGCGATATTTAACGCTTCAAAGGATTGTTTCAATCTTTGGTACCGTAACTCTTGATGAGTGATTAAATTGTTTTGGTACAATTTCCAACAAGCCTGATTGATGGGTGCATACATCTTTATAAATTCATCAATATTGATTTCAGGCAACAAATCGGCGAAAATCGTTGCAAAAGCTTGTTCCGAGTTTTTGTCGAAATCCCAAAGTGTATGGTCTAAGTCGAAAAAAATATGATTGATTTTTGAGTACATGTATGTGTAAGATTGCGTGAGCGGGTGAAGCAAGTTACCGTGTAACGCGAAACACGCGACCCTTTAGGGGCACGCCCTAATTCCCTTTAACGATAACGGCTTCTTCAATATTATACATCCAATTGTCAGGATCATTTTCATTGACTTTCATAATTCCCTCCAAAGTAACATATTGATCGGTACGTAGTTTTAATTTTCCTGCTTTGAATTTAATTCCCATAATGGTTTCCGGTCCTGCTTTTCCACAGAAAAAACAAGAAGCAAATACATTTTTACTCAACGCATAATTCACATTGTCAATAGGAACTATGAATCCCGACATAAAAATGCGTTTATTATGGTATTTTTTGATTTCGGGACTAATCAAAGGAAAATCAATACTCCCATAATCTTTATGTTGTTTTTTTATGTACTTAATTTGACCTAGTTTTTTCCAAGTCAAAGTATCCGATACGAATGCTTTTTGTGCATTTTTGGATTGCTCCTTAACAAAGTCTGATTTTTGAAAACCCATTAATGCAAAAACTAATACTACAATTCCAATTTTTATTTTACCCATTTGCTAATGTCTTTGATATGTTCATGCGGTAGGCTTTAATAGCTGGTATAATAGCAGCCAAAACTCCCACCAATAATGTAATTAAAAAAAGATACCCTTCCTTGTCCCAAATTATTTCTACGGGGTTGAACTCCATTTTAAAATCGTCTGCCGATGCATTGGAAATCCAACGCAATCCTACTCTACCAATAATTGTTCCAAAAAAGTAGCCTACTGCACACAAAAATAAACTTTCTATAATTACCAAGGAAAGAATTTGTAATCTTGACGCACCATGAACACGCAACAATGCGAATTCATATTGTCTTTCTTTGAGTCGATTGTACAATGCAATAAAAATACTGATTCCCGAAATTAGCATTATTCCATAGGCTAAATACTCTAACGTTTTTAACCCAATTCCGAATAATGTAAACAAACGATTGATTTCTATTGCAGGTGAAGCTGCTTGCATCTTAGTGTTTTGCGCTATGATTCTTGGCCAAGTCACAATACCCATTTTACTTCTGAATTTCAGCAAAACCGAAGTGATTTCTCTTGGCTCTTGAGCATCTCCATCCCCGTGTTCATGTTCGTGACCGTGCATGGCCCAAACACTTCCGATAGTACTCAGCACAAGATTATCTACTACTTTTCCGGTTTTTGAAGCAATACCTACCACCACATATTGGAACTCGTCGTGTTGTTCACCTTCTTTGGCATCTCCATGAGTTCCATTGAACGTATCGCCTATTTTCAAATTCAGTTTTTGTGCAACAGCGTGCCCTAACACAACTTCAAATTCGTTCTTGAAAACTTCACCAACAGCTATTTTTGCCTTGAATTTTTCAAGATAAGCCGGTGTAGTTCCCACAATTTTATATCCTAAATAATTGTCGCCATACGCTAATGGTATTGCCGATTGTACAAATGGATGACGCATCCAAACGCTTGCCGAATCATAATCAATATTACCAGTCGGTGCATCAACTTGATAGACTGAAGACAAAACCAATTGCAACGGACTTCCTTGTGCGCCTAATACCAAATCAATGTTATCTGCATTACTGGAAAATTGTTCTTCAAATTGCTTTTGCAATACAATAAGCAAAGTGATAATGGCCACGCTCGATGCCAGCAAAACAACACTTAACAATGTATTTAGCGGTTTAAACCAAATATTTCTCCACGCTAATTTTGCAATCATGACAATGCTATTTGGTTCGTAAATCGTTGCTTCAACCGAGAATCATGAGTAACAATTATTAGAGCAGTATTGTATTCTTTGGCCAAATTCTCTAACAAATCGGCTACTTTGAATGTATTCGCATCATCCAAGCTCGAAGTAGGCTCATCAGCCAAAAGTGCTTTCGGATTATTTATTAATGCTCTGGCAATTGAAACCCTTTGTTGTTGTCCAACGCTTAATTGAGATGGCAATTTGTGTACCTGTTTTTCAAGATGCAAATGCGCTAAAAGAGATTTTGCTTTCTCTTTTTCTTTTTTCCCAGTTGCTAACCAAGAAGCCAACATTACATTTTCTAAAACAGAAATGGATTCGACAAAATGATTTTGTTGCAACACAATTCCAATATTTTTTCCTCGGAATGCATCCAATTGTTTTTCTGATAACGGATTAATATTTACATTATCGAAAAGAATTTCTCCCGACTCAGGCCGAAGCAAACCTCCTAACAAATGCAACAATGTAGTCTTACCTACTCCTGAATTCCCAGTAATCAATACTGATTCGGAAGCATTGCAAACGATATCCGGAAACTCAAACCGAATTTCGTTCTTATAAGAAAAAGAAAGATTTTTAGTGACAATCATTTTTTACAATAGGCCTTCATCGGCGAAGCTAAAATAACTCTTTTCGGTGACAATAATATGATCCAACACTAAAATATCGAGGTGTTTTCCTGCTTCAATCAATTTTTTTGTGATTTGCTTGTCTGCTTCACTTGCTTGTAATTTTCCGGACGGATGATTATGAACTAAAACTACTGAAGTGGCATGATGCTCCAAAGCCAATTTAAAAACCAAACGGGTATCAACTACAGTTCCGGTAATTCCGCCTTTACTGATTTGCGATTTGTAAATAACTTTATTCGAATTATTAAGATACAAAACCCAAAATTCTTCATGAGGTAATTCTCCAATAATAGGTTGCATCAATTCGAAAACAGCTTTACTGGAAGTAATTTTAGAAAGTTCCAAAGCAGTTTCATCTCTCCGACGCCTACCCAATTCCAAAGCTGCTGCAATAGTAATAGCTTTGGCCTCGCCAATTCCTTTGAACTGGATTAATTGTTGCACGGATTGTTTTCCCAAATGACTAAGATTGTTATTCACCGAAGCTAAAATGCGTTGGCATAATTGCACGGCACTTTCATTTCGGGAACCGGAACCAATAAGAATGGCTAGTAATTCAGAATCTGATAAAGTAGATTTTCCTTTGAGAAGGAATTTTTCACGTGGGCGATCGTCTTCGGCCCACTGATTAATTGGCGTATACATAATTTCTTGGCTTAAAAGGTAAAGAAACTTATTTTCTGAAACAATTCAAAATAAAACATTTGTAAGTTGCGTTAGATAAATTCAACACAAAATACTATGTACAAATATTGCTGTTTAATTGCTTTATGTTTAACGTTGACTAATTTCGATTCTAAAAAAGAAGAAAAACCAACCGATTTTTATGAAGAACTCTCCATTGCAGCAGTATCTATAATTGATCCTGAAGTAGTATACACACCTGACTATGTTTGCATAAAATACCCAAATGGCGACGTACCCGCAAAAACAGGAGTATGTACCGATGTTATTATCAGAGCCTACCGCAAACTCAATATCGATTTACAAAAAGAAGTACATGAGGATATGGTAGCAAATTTCAAATTGTACCCTAATTTAAAAAAATGGGGATTGAAAAAAACCGACACCAATATTGACCACAGGAGAGTGCCAAATCTTGAAACTTTTTTCAGAAGAAAAGGCACAAAATTGGCCATCTCAGACAATCCGGATGATTATAAACCGGGTGAAATTGTTAGTTGGATAATCGATGGTGAGTTAACGCATATCGGAATTGTCACGCACTTACGATCGCAAGACGGCAAGCGTCCATTAATTGTTCATAATATGGGATACGGACAACTATTGGACGACTGTCTCTTTATTGATAAAATTGTTGGGCATTTTAAGTATCAGAAGTAAATGATTTTTGTAAAATAAAAACCAACAATACAACTAAAGCCAAGTAAAATAAAAACAGTAGAGAAAATGACAAAAAAGCCAAAATCCTTGTTCCTTTATATTCTGTTTTATCTGTAAAAACTTCTATTTTCCTCTTTAAATACGAATCAGAAAAAGAACCTGAAAATGATAAAAGCTCAAAAAGCAACTCAAAAAAGGTTGCCATTAGCCAATCAAACCCTTAACTTCATCAAAGTTCAATCCGCCATAATTTCCTGAACTCATCAAAAGCAAAGCTGAATTATCAAAATTATGACTAAATAAAAACTGTTTGAATTCGGCAGGATTGGTATAAATCACCAAATTATCCCGTTTGAATGCTTTTGCAATCTGTTCGTAAGTCACTTCTTCCAATTGTTTGATTTTAACTGCATCCGGAGAATAGAATACCACGGCAACATCTGCATGATCTAGAGCGCCTTCGTATTCTTTCAAAAATTCAGCATTCAAACTACTGTAAGTATGCAATTCCAAACAAGCTACTAATGTACGATCAGGATATTGTTCTTTCACCGCTTTTGTGGTAGCTGCCACTTTACTTGGTGAATGTGCAAAATCTTTATAAGCTACTTTAGTAGTACTTTCGGCAATTTTCTCTAAACGTTTAGATGCTCCTTTAAAACTAGCGATAGCTTCATAAAAATCCGCTTCATCGACGCCCATGTTTTGGCAAATCCATTTCGCACCGGCCAAATTATTTAAATTATGCGCACCGAAAACTTCAATTGGCATCGGCCCTTCAGGTGTAGCTAATAATGTCACTCCGTTTTGCACAGTGTATTCTGGTGTATGGTATCCAATTTTACGAATTGGATTTTCGGCGTTCTCTGCAACGCGTTTTACTTCCGGATCGTTTTCGTTGTAAACCAAAATTCCTCCGTTAGTAATCTTTTGGATGAAAATTTCAAATTGCTCTACATAGTTTTCATAGGTTGGAAACACGTTAATATGATCCCAGGCAATTCCTGAAATCAAAGCGATATTAGGTTGATACAAATGAAACTTCGGTCTTCTATCTATTGGGGAAGACAAATACTCATCTCCTTCCAAGACAATGAAATCATTATCTTCTGTTAGATGCACCATCGTATCGAAACCTTCCAACTGTGCTCCCACCATATAATCGACCTCGATATTGTGGTAGTGCATTACATGAAGAATCATCGAAGTAATGGTTGTTTTCCCGTGTGAACCACCAATAACCACACGAGTTTTATTCTTGGACTGTTCGTATAAAAATTCAGGATACGAATAAATCTTCAATCCTAGCTCTTGTGCTTTCAATAGTTCGGGATTGTCTGCTTTAGCATGCATCCCTAGAATAACAGCCTCAATATCCGCTGTAATTTTTTCCGGAAACCATCCTAATGTCTCTGGCAACAACCCTTTATTTGCCAATCTTGATCTTGAAGGTTCAAAAATAGCATCATCGCTACCGGTTACGTGATATCCTTTATAGTGTAATGCCAATGCTAAATTATGCATAGCGGCGCCGCCAATGGCTATGAAGTGAGTTTTCATTCGTATTCCTATTCGTAAAAATTATGTATTAAAGTCGGTTTTTAATTTTTGTGCTTTTTCTTTATTCTTAAGCTTGTTCAAATATAAGTCATATAGCTTTTCAAATGTGATTTTAGAATGACCTATTTCATGTGCTTTTTTATAATTGACTTCGGCTTTATCAAAACGTTTGAAATAGACATCAATATACCCTTTTGCTAAATACCCATCTACTTTAGACAAAGTCAATAATTCGTTTGCATATTTTTGTGCTTTCGATTCGCTTCCACCAATAATCCCGGGTAATTCAATATACAGTACCACCAAAGCCCAGCGGCATTCAATATGTTTGGAATCCAGTTTCGCAGCTGTTTCAAAGGCTTCCTTAACATCATCAATCATACCCAAAGCCTTAAACTTATTACTGTTTTTAGCTTTCATTCCTAAAGCACCTCCGTACTTGAATTGATAATTGGCCGATTTAGGATTTTTATCTCTTAACTTGGTATAATAAAACAACGCATTATCCCATTGTTTCTGATGTCCTGCAATGTCTCCCAAATACTCCACAACTTTAGCATCGTTGGGTTTGTTCTTATATTCGTTTTCCAATAAGGGTTTTGCCTGATCGAATTGTTTTTGCTGGAACAATTTCTCCGCTTTTTCAAAATTAGACTGCGCTACTACGATTTGAGAAAATAGCACTAATAGGATATTAAAATTCTTCATTACTTACCAGCTACATTATTAAAATACCCACATTCTCTAATTACTTCCTGATAATATTTTGTTTTGGAATAATTCTTTATCAGTTTTTTATAACCATTGAATACGACATAATCTACTTCCCACGGCTTGTACACAGGAGTTTTGTAGAAAGCATTCCGCTCAATTTTAGTCAGCATATATACCGTTTTGGCTTTTTGTTCATCATTTGTTGCCGCATCAAAAGCCATTTGATAGTATTCCTGGCTTAATGTGTTGCTGGACAACATTTCCTGATATATATCGGAAATATAATCATTATAATTACCGTACTGATCAATAATTTTATTATCGTAAAACAATCGGGCATTTCCATAATACGACATGTTATAGAAGGCATTTCCTAACAATAAGGCATTATTGTATTTGTCATTACCCGAAGCAGAAGTAAGTCCTCCTTGTATCTCTACCAGTTTTTTCAAGAAAGCAATTTTAGTATACTTCGTTTTTTGATAAGCGACATGATCACAATCGTTACAATCTTTAATATTGCCATTGAATGGATTACCATATAAAACCACTTCTTTGTTTTTTGTAGCCTTTTCCATTTCTGCAATAGCCTGAGGTAATTGATTTTTGTAGGCCAACTTTATCGCTTTAAATTCATAGATATCATCCAGTGTAACACTATAAAGCGATTGTGCCATTTTATCCCAGCTTGTAAGCGATGTCTTAGACAAATAATCTTGCATTTTTTGGGTACGTTCCGGATTCAAGTAGAACTCTTTTTCTCTGTAAAACAATTCAGCCATTACCAAATTCCCTTGCTTTTTGTATAACTCAGCGATATAATTACGTGACCAGTTGGTTAGAAAAGTCGAACGAAGCACTGAACTCGAAGATACTTTTCCATTAAGCTCATACAACCATTGCAATTCCGGAAGTAATTTATTTTCCGCAGCAGTATCCATTTTCTTAATCGAAGCCAAAAGATTAAAAATCTTAAACAATCGCAACTGTTCTTTTGCCACTGTTGTATTGGGATTATTTTTTTCGGCTTGTTCAAAATAATTAGCCGCAACACTGTTATTCCCTTTAATAACCTCTAAATAACCCGCCACTATATTCCACAAATGAGGTGATGTTGTATTGTTTGCATTGGCAATTTTGACAACTAACTGATACAACTTTGTGTCCAAACCTTGACTTTTAAAAGCAGTTTTATTGCCGTAACTACCTCCCCATTCCCAAGTATTGAGTTTACTTTCTTCCTTATTCACCGCACGTGTTAATAAATAATCCAAATGTACGTTCTTGGGATCCAAAGTATGAATCTCATTGATAGCCTTTACTTCATCAGCATAATATCCATACAAAGCCCAAAGTGACGCTTTTTGGCTGTTGTTTTTTGCCATAGCCAACGATTGTTGAAAGTCTTTATCTTCTTGCGGATGAAAACAATAGGTCGCTACTACACGAAGTTTTGGACATTTATCAAAAACCAGACTGTACATAAAATTGGATCGTGCATAATCTTTGTTCTTATACATTACTCCCGCAACATAGGACAATCCTCTGTAATACAATTCATCACGTTCCTGATTGGCTTGTGATTTTGTATAGAAAAGTGTAGTTTGATTAGGATCTTGACTATAGAAATAGGATTTCATCGTTAAAAACCAATAGCGACTTTTTAGAAATGGGTCTTTAGCAATAGTATAAATATTTTCTATTTTCTTCGCTTGTTCAACAGTCATGTAATTCATAGGATCCATGCTGTCTGTATCATAATTCCAAGAAGCTTGATTGTTGGTATATTTTTCCAAGGATCTTGACAAATTCATAAACGTAAAAAACTTACGGATTTTATCGTCTTTCAGATTGTATTTCACCGACCATTTCTTGTCTTGCTTGTTTCCGGAAATCAATTGGGTTATCTGCTTAAGATCGGTGATAGCCGAATCATTCAGAATAAAATATTCCAACTCCTTTGCACTGATTGTATTTTTCAAATACGTTTTCCAATCGTAAACAACTGAACTTCCAAATCGAGTAGAATGTGCATTGTCATACCAATTGTCACCATAAAACATATTGGTACTATAAAACAATTGCTCATAAGAGTCATCTTCAACATAAGCTTCGGGAGCAAAGTTGGAACTACTCTCAAACCAATCCCATTCACCATCAGAACATAATGAAAAAATGGTCGTAGCAACAATGGCAATCGAACTAAAAATCAGCGTTACAGGTTTTGAAAAAAGTGTCATTCGTTAGTTTGTTAAAATTATTTTGATCCAAATCATAATAAATGATTTCTTTTGGTTTTTTCGGCATATACTTTCGCAACAAATCAACCATCTCTTCTAAATCCTCCTCCTGAATCGCTTCGATTTTGAGTTGGTCCCCTTTTTTAAAAAAGAATCCTTTAGTGATTACATCGTCCTTTAGTACTGCCTTATTTTCTTTCCATTCAAAAGTAGCATTATTTTGAAATTCCGAAGCATCAATTTTAGCAATCAAATTCACAATTTGACCATTTCTGCTATGCACTATCCAAGAAAACACCGGTAAAGCGACTTTCAAATCCAACGGATACTTTTTCAACGACGGTAGATAGCGTTCCGCAATCGATTTATCATAAATAGAATTGCCTTCTTCAGCCTTCAGTTCTCCCATATTATAAAACATCAAAACTCCGTAATCCACAGGTGGAATCTTGGTTTCTTTAAAATACTTCACTTGGTGTAAACGAATGGTTGCCGAAATTGTTTTAGGATACTGCTTTTTTAATTGGTGAAGAAAGCGCATAAACAAATCCCTACTTTGTAATGACCAATCGCAATCTATTTGAATCTCATGGTTTTCAATACGGTTTTTGGCATTGATCTGATCCACCAATCGCACAATTTTCATGGCCAAATCTTGTACATCTAAACGCTTATCCAAAAAGACTTCGTTCTTAATAAACACAACAGGAATGATTTCGATTTTGGGTTTTGCTGTATCAAAATGAATAGGCGCTACCGGAAAAGGTTTTCCGCTTTCTAACTTCACATCAAAATAACGCACATACAGTTTTTGAACTTCATTAGTCTGTACTACCTGCTGCTCTTTCGAAGTAAGCTTGAAAAAAGTTTTCCAATAATAAAACGATACCGATGGTGCGTCTTTACTCTCACAAGAGAATAAAAAAAGAAGTAAGCCTAAAAATAAAAATTTCTTCATGATCTAATACTAGCGTAAAGATACATAAAGACCATAAAAAAACCGGATTCAAATAGAACCCGGTTTGTATATTTTTAATCCGATGGATTATTATTTCACCAATGTCATTTCGTCAACAATGTGTTTTGCTCCTGAGAAGTTCTCAATTACCCATAACACATAACGAATATCAACGTTGATCGTTCTTTGTAAGTTTTTATCAAAGATAACGTCACCAGCCATAGCTTCAATGTTTCCGTCGAAAGCCAAACCGATTAATTCTCCTTTTCCGTTCAATACTGGCGAACCAGAGTTACCACCTGTAATATCATTATCCGTCAAGAAGTTAACGTGTAATGTACCATCTTTATCAGCATAACGACCAAACTCTTTGTTTTGGTTCATTTCTAAAATACGTGCAGGTAAGTCGAATTCAGCATCCCCTTTTTTGTATTTTTTCACTTGTCCTGATAATGTAGTGTAGTTGTTCACTTTTGCATCATTACGCTTGTCAGCAGGTAATGAACGAACTTTACCATATGTTAAACGTAAAGTCGAGTTCGCATCCGGATATTTGATAGAACCAATTTTAGATTCTCTTAATCCTTCAACTAACTTACGGAAAGCTGCTCCGTAATCGTTTTGTGCCTTAGCAATTGCATCCGATTTAGAAGCAAAGTGCGTTAACATATCATTTGACAATACATATAATGGATCGTTTGTCAATAAAGCTTCGCTTGGTAAATCCAAGAATGCTTTGATTCTTTCTTTTGAAGTAAAGATACTCAAGTCAAAAGCAGCATTTACATACTTCGTGAAGTCACCATTGTTTTCTTTACCAATTTTCTCCACTAAAGGAGCAATTGCATAACCTGTAGATTTAGTAGAATACAATTTCAATTGTGCTGCTAAAATATCTTTCTCAGCCGGAATGTGTAATTCTTTGAACATGGCATCAGCCATTTCTAAGATAGCAGGAGCCATTTGAGCACGTTTCGCAGGATCTGCTTTTGCGTAATTCTCTAATTGTTTTCCTAAAGTTCTTGCCACAGGACCATAAGCTGTTGTTCTGAACAACTGGTTCATGTAGTTATCATGACGTGATTTCTCGTTAGTCAACTTATAGAAATTGTTGATCGTTGCAACAACATCACCATACTTCGCTTTATTCTCAGGTTTGTTAGCCCAAGCATTGAATTTAGCTTCTTGTGCTGCCTTTGTTTTAGCAGTACCAAATTTGCTCAAAGCATCAATCATCCCTTGACGGTTTTTCCAGTAATTTGCAGTTGAAGCAAATTTAGAAGCATAAATCAAGTTCAAAGCATCACTTTGGTTCATGTATTTCTTCATGTTATCCATACCCACTTTTGCACCTTCAACCCAAGCAGGGTAAGCAAACTTCACGTTTTGCTCAATACCTCCTGCAGGCATCCAACGGTTAGTACGTCCAGGATAACCTAAAATCATAGCATAATCATTTTCTTTAACACCACCTAAATTAACAGGTAAATAATGTTTCGGCTTTAAAGGAACATTGTTCTCTGAATAATCAGCTGGATTTCCATTAGCATCTCCATAGATACGGAACATCGAGAAGTCTGCAGTATGACGTGGCCATTCCCAGTTGTCAGTATCACCACCAAATTTACCTAAGCTTTCTGGCGGAGTTCCAACTAAACGAACATCTTTATAATCTTGGTAAACGAAATAGTAGTATTCGTTTCCTTGAAAGAAAGGACGAACAGAAACTACATATTTCCCTCCTTCGTTGTTTTCTTTTTCGATTTTAGCGATTTCAGCATTGATTGCTTTTTCACGCTCAGCTTCTGTCATTTTATCATTCACCACACCTAAAATACGTTTTGAACAATCGTCCATACGAACGAAGAAACGTACAAATAAGCTTGATGGTTTGATTTCTTCTTTTCTTGAACCAGCCCAGAAACCATTTTTCAAGTGGTTTTTCTCAGCGGTAGACAATTCGGCAATAGCATCGTATCCACAGTGGTGGTTCGTTAATACCAATCCGTCTTTAGAGATCAATTCAGCAGTACATCCACCATTAAATTGTACAATAGCATCTTTTAAACTGTGGTTGTTGATGCTGTAAATTTCCTCAGCGGTTAACTGAAGACCCATTTTTTGCATATCTCTGTGATTCAAACGCTCAATGAACATCAAAAACCACATTCCCTCGTCTGCTTTTACACTTGAAGGAACAAGCATAATCGAAACGATTAGAGATAAAAGTAATTTTTTCATAATAAAATTTAGTTTTAGTGGTGCGAATATAGGTGATTTGGCCATTTTTAGAAAATTTTACCTTCCATTTTACCTTTTTGTTAAGATAACTTTAACGTTTTCAATCAATACAAAAAAGCATTCAACCGTTTATGAAACAATACGTTATACAATTTTCATTCTGTACAACATCCAAAACCTTATATCATGATGTGATTTAGCAAATAAAGGGATTCGGTGAGCGAAAAAAATGCTATTCATTAAACCAGAGAAGTTGCACAAGGCTTAACAAGCTTTACACAAAGCCTAACAAACTTTACTCAAGACCTAACAATATTTACTCAAGACCTAACAATATTTACATAAAACCTAACAACCTTTACACAAGGCCTAACAATATTTACTCAAGACCTAACAATATTTACATAAAACCTAACAAGCTTTACACAAGGCCTAACAAACTTTGCTCAAGACCTAACACTATTTACATAAAACCTAACAAGCTTTACATAAAGCCTAACAAACTTTGCTCAAGGCTTAACAAACTTTACACATGCCCTAACGTTAAACACACAAGGCTCAACGTAAAGTCATATTGGGAATTACAATTTACACCAAACAAAAAAGCACCCTTCTCAGGATGCTTTTAATTTATTATTTTGTACCACAATAGGTCATATCACTGATGGCAAGACGCTGACTTCCTGTGGAAGCGGGTACTGCTACATCATCTGAAGGAAGGTAATACACTTCTTTTACCGTATCCGGCACATAAATATGCACTTCCACAGAGGAATAACCGTTTGGCAAATAGGCAATATAATACCCTTTAGGATGAAGTCCCCAAGTGCCTCTTTCAATTTCCGACGGTTCGTTATTCATTCCAGCCAACATCGCCAACTTTTCAATTTCTTGATAATTGTATGAACTGGATGAGTTAAAAAATTCTCTGATTCTATTTTCTGCCTCCATCACCAAGCGAACAGGCTTAGGCAATTCAGCAGTAGCTTTATCCATTACACTTTGTGGAAGGAAATCCAACCCTTTATTGGTCAAATCCAAAATTTGCGCTTTGCTCAACAACTTAATAGCCGTTTCCTGAAGTTCCATCGGAAGATTTTTGAATTTCGTATGTGCAATAATAGCCCATAGCAAACACTGCACTTTGCTTTGTTCAATTTTCGGATTCTCTTTCCAGTTTTTGATAATTGCAATTACAATTTCTTCTTTCGGCCCTTTCACTGGCGCATAAAGATATCCATCACCTTTACTAGGTCCGTGTGTGCCCGCTTTCAAACAAAAGCTTTTCGCCTTGAAGGAATAAAAGCCTGGCTTTAAAAGAAAACCTTCCGCAGAAAAATTTTCATTACACAGTTCTTTGTATTTCTTATCCTTCCCGAAAGATGCTTCTTTCACATTCTTTACATCACAGTCTTTGAAACTGGTCGTAATGGCTTGTCTCGTCAATAATTTCGCTGCTTTGTCCCCACCTAAATTCAGCGCTTTATCTTTTGCCTTATCCTTAATTAAATCAAACAATTGTGCATTTGATACAAAAAAAGAAAAGCAAAAAACCAGTGTTACTAATTTTCTCATTTTTAATTTGTTTGTTTATTTGATTGGCAAAACTACGACAAATCAGGTCGCAATAAAAGAGCAAAGTACAATTTGTCCGAACAAAGATCAAAAGACAATCAAGCATAAAAAAAATCCCTCAATTGAGGGATTTTTTTATGCTTCTGTATTTAACATTTTCCATAACTTGTCTTTCAATTCCTGCAACCCTTGTTGTGCTACAGATGAAATAAACAAATACGGCATACCTTTAAATTCTTTATCCAATTGTGCTTTCATTTCTGCTTTCAATTCATCATCCAGCATATCACATTTGGAAATAACAACCAAACGATCCTTGTCTAACATTTCCGGATTGTATCGACGCAACTCATCCAATAAAATTTCATATTGTTCTTTGATATCATCCGCATCAGCAGGAATCAAAAACAACAAAGTCGAATTACGCTCGATATGACGCAAGAAGTAATGACCTAAACCTTTACCTTCCGCGGCACCTTCTATAATCCCAGGAATATCAGCAATTACAAACGATTGGAAATCTCTGTACGCCACAATTCCTAAATTAGGTTTTAAAGTTGTAAACGGATAATCTGCAATTTTAGGTTTAGCCGAGGTTAAAACGGACAATAAGGTTGACTTCCCAGCATTAGGAAATCCAACCAAGCCAACATCTGCTAAAACTTTCAACTCTAAGATGATATCGATTTCTGCTCCTGGAATTCCTGGTTGTGCATAACGTGGTGTCTGATTCGTAGCACTTCTGAAATGCCAGTTTCCTAATCCACCTTTTCCACCTTTAACCAATATCTTTTGCTCGCCATGTTCTGTAATTTCAAACAATACTTCATCTGTATCTTTATCTTTCACTACAGTTCCTAGCGGCACTTCAATATATTTATCTTCACCGTCATGTCCAGTGCTTCGAGAACTACCTCCGTCACCACCATGACCTGCTTTTACATGGCGCAAAAACTTCAGATGGAACAACGTCCATAAGTTTTTGTTACCTACTAAGATCACGTGGCCTCCGCGACCTCCGTCACCTCCATCAGGTCCCCCTTTTTCAATAAATTTTTCTCTATGTAGATGCGAAGATCCTTTCCCTCCTTTTCCGGAAGAAGCATAAATTTTCACATAGTCTACGAAATTTCCTTCCGTCATTCTTCTACCCTCCTTAACAATTTTCAAACAACTTCAACAAGCTGTTTTATTTATCTATTTTAATTTATTTCTTTCAGTGAACGCACTAAAACTTTATCAATTTTAATTCCGTCCATGTCAATTACTTCCAACTCCATTTTGTTCCAAATGAGTTTTTCACCCACTTTTGGGATATACGACAACTCGGTCATGACCAATCCGCTCACTGTAGTCACTTCATAATCATTGATCAATTCATCCATATCGAAATACGTTAAGAAATCATGCAAAGAATAATGACCATCTACTAACCATGTACCATCTTCTCTGGCAATCAACTGAAACTCTTCTTCATAAAACTCAGCGGCATCACCCACTAAAGCTTCCAAAATATCATTCAGTGTAATAATACCCTGTAACACTCCATATTCATCGGTTACAAACGCATAATGCACCTTGGTCTTCTTAAAAATCTCCAATGCTTTGTAAGCAGAAGTATGTTCTATAAAATAAACCGGTTCTTTGGTAATGGCTTTCAGATCAAACTTGCCTTTCTCGAAACTTGAAAACAAGTCTTTCAGCAAAACCACACCTGTAATATTATCCAAATTGTCATCACATACCGGATACACCGAATGCAATTCATCCAACACCTTCGCTTTAGTTTCCTGTAAACCGTCTTCCAGCGACAAATACACTACCGATTTACGATGTGTCATCAATGAATTCACTTTACGATCACCAATATGGAATACGCGTTCCACGATATCCTGTTCAATTTCTTGAACTTCTCCACCTTCAGTTCCTTCTTTAATGATGGCTTTAATTTCTTCTTCGGTTACTTTACCGTCTGCAGTAGGTTTAATTTTGAAAACATTTAAAATGAATTCTGTAGAAATAGTTAACAACCAAATAAAAGGAGCTGCCACAATAGACACCATTTTCATTGGAACCGCTACTGCTTTTGCAATTGCTTCGGGGTAATTTAAACCAATACGTTTTGGCAATAATTCTCCTAATACTAAGGAAAAGAAAGTCAGTATTACCACTACAATTCCAACGGACAAACTTTGAGAATACGGTTGTAAAGCGGTAAAACCATTCAAGAATAATTTCACATCTTCAGTTACCTTTTCTCCTGAATAAATACCGGTTAAAATACCTATTAACGTGATCCCTATTTGAACTGTTGAAAGGAACTTATTGGGCGAATTCGCCAAATCTAAAGCTGTTTTTGCACTCGTATTGCCTTTTTTGGCAGCGGTTTCTAACCGATTCTTTCTTGCTGATATGAGTGCGATTTCTGACATGGAAAAAACTCCATTAAGTAAAATCAGCAAGAAAATTATGACTATTTCCAATTGTTTATTGTTTGATTTTCGTTTGTACTAATTTACAAATTTTCAATTACATCACTCAATCGTTCTGTAATTTCAGCAATAGTACCTATTCCGTTTACTGCGTAAAATTTATCTTGTGCTTTGTAGTAATCCATCAAAGGAGCCGTTTTTTCATTGTATTCCTGATAACGGTTTCTTATTTTTTCTTCATCCTGATCGTCAACTCTACCAGATGTTTTCCCACGTTCCAACAAGCGCTGTACCAATATTTCATCATCGGCTTCTAAGGCAATCGTAGCGGTGATTGATTGTCCTTTCGATGCTAAAAACTGATCCAAAGCATCTGCTTGAGTTAAGGTTCTTGGAAAACCATCGAATAAAAATCCTGCTGAGCCCGGGTTTTTATCTACTTCATCTTGTAACATATTAATCGTAAGACTGTCTGGAACCAAATCTCCTCGATCGATATACGTTTTGGCTTCTATACCAAGCGCGGTGTTGTTTTTCATGTTGAAACGAAAAATATCACCTGTTGACAAATGAGTTAAGTTGTATTTTTCTTTTAAAAATTCTGCTTGTGTGCCTTTTCCTGCACCTGGTTTTCCGAAAAGAACAATATTGATCATTCTAATTTTTAAGGTTTATTGTTATATAATAGTGATGTTGTTTATTTTGATAATTGGTAAACGTCTTTCAGGTTTCTTCCCAATCCGTCATAATCCAATCCGAAGCCGACAATGAATTTATTTGGAATTCTGATACCAACATAATCCAATTTAATATCTTTTTTATATGCTTCAGGTTTTAAAAATAATGTTGCAATTTTAAAATGCTTCACATTCTGGCTTTTGAAAATATGCTTCAATTCTTCAATTGTATTTCCGGTATCCACAATATCTTCAACTATAATTACGGTTCGACCCTCCAAATTCTGATTCAAACCAATCAATTGTTTTACCTCATTTGTAGTCTCCGTTCCTTCATAAGAAGACATCTTAACAAAAGATACCTCACATGGACTATCATAATGCTTCATTAAATCGGACAGCACCATAAAAGAGCCATTCAAAACACCTATAAAAACAGGAACTTCATCTTGAAAATCATCCTCTATCTGCTTCGCCATATTGGCAATTGCAAAATCAATTTCTTGTGCCGAAATAAAAGGCTCAAAATACTTATCGTGTAATTTAACTTCCATAGTTGTGTTTAGAAATAAAGGGCAAAGATAATAAAAGAGTTGAGTATGCAGAAATTAATTATTTTTGAGCAATGAAATCAGACTTTTACATTAAAATTGAAAATTGTGCCGCGTATCGAAAAGACCGCGAAAAGAATAGAAATTTAGCCCTTCGCAACCCTGACTACTTGAAAGAAGTAACAGAAGTTGCTTTTGATCTGAATGACAAAAACCACCACAAAGCCTTTTGGATTTTAGAATTGGTTTGTGAAAAAAAACTAAAAGCCTTCTTACCCTACATCGAACAATTTTTAGAAACAATTCCAAATTTAAGAAATGATTCTGCCATTAGACCAGCTGCTAAAATCTGTCTTTTTCTGGCCAAAAGCAATCATCGCGCCAATGGGATTTCATTATCACAACTTCAGGAAACCCAAATCATTGAGATGTGTCTGGACTGGCTCATTCGTGATGAAAAAGTGGCTACAAAAGCCTACGCAATTAAAACGTTATTTGTTTTGGGCAAAAAATACGATTGGGTTCATGAAGAATTAAAAACTATTGTACAACAAGATTATGCCCATCATACTGCAGCATACAAGGCGACTGCACGAAATACTTTAAAAAAAATAAAATAAGTAAATCGCAAATTTTAACAAAATACACTGGAAAACCGTAAGTATTATAATACAAGTTCCCTTAATTTTACATCAAGAGATCCAAACAACAATAGTTTTGGATTTTTGGATAGATTGTAAATACAAAATATAATCCACCAGTAGTTCCAAAAAACGACAAAAACAAAAAATTACACCCCAAAACTCAATATTTTTATTTGGAAAACCCGGATTCGTTCCGGGTTTTTTTTATTTCTATAGTATTGCATTGTAGCTTTAAGTCAAGATCCTATTTTTTTTAAAAAATACTATCTTTGCACCACACACAACTACAACACAATGAAATATTTTTCTTCTGATTTTAAATTAGGAATCCTAGGAGGAGGCCAACTAGGTAAAATGCTCCTGACCGAAACCCGAAAATTTGACATTCAAACTTTAGTTCTTGACCCCAGTGATGAAGCACCTGCACAATTTGGCTGTACTGCTTTTTACAAAGGAAGCTTAATGGAGTTTGACACGGTATATCAATTTGGCAAAATGGTGAATGTATTGACCATAGAAATCGAAAATGTAAACTTAGATGCATTAGACAAATTGGAAGAAGAAGGATTAGCTGTTTATCCTTCACCAAAGACACTTCGCCTAATTCAAAACAAAGGCAAACAAAAAGATTTTTATGTAGCGAACAAAATCCCAACCTCAGCACATCAACGTTTTGTAGACTTGAATGCTTTAAATGAAGCCTTAGAAAATGACACCTTGAATTTTCCTTTTGTTTGGAAAAGTGCTCAGTTTGGATATGATGGGAACGGTGTGAAAATTGTTCGTTCAACTATAGACATGGTTGCTTTACCAGACGTTGAATGTATTGCTGAAGACATGGTACCGTTTAAAAATGAGTTAGCAGTGATTGTTTCCCGTAATCCATCGGGCGAAATCAAAACCTACCCAGTAGTAGAAATGGAATTCCATCCTGAAGCCAACCAAGTAGAATACACTATTTGTCCTGCAAGAATAAGTAAAAAAGTAGCCGATAAAGCACAAGAAATTGCTTTAAAAGTTTCGGAAGCTTTTAATCATGTTGGGTTATTGGCCGTTGAAATGTTCCAAACCGAAGATGATGCAATTTTGGTAAATGAAGTAGCCCCTCGACCTCATAACTCAGGACATTACAGTATTGAAGCTAGTTATACTTCTCAATTTGAACAACATTTACGATCCATTTTAAATTTACCTTTAGGAAGTACTGAAAGTAAGGTAGCGGGCATTATGGTGAATTTAGTTGGAGCTGAAGGCTTTACAGGACAAGTAATCTATGAAAACATTGAAAAGATTATGAAAATCCCTGGCGTTACACCGCATATTTATGGCAAACGCGAAACCCGCCCGTTTCGTAAGATGGGCCATGTAACCATTATCAATGAAGACATGAAGGAAGCCCGCAAAATTGCCGAGGAAGTCAAAAATACAATTAGAGTGATTAGTCAATAATTCAAAAAAGATTACATACAATCAAATCAAAAAACAAAACACACAATGAATAAAGTAGCCATCGTAATGGGAAGCATTTCTGACATGCCAGTAATGCAAGAAGCCATAGACATATTAAACAGTTTTGCTATCGAAACAGAAGTAGATATCGTTTCTGCACACAGAACCCCGGAAAAATTATTTGATTTCAGTCAAAACGCACACAAAAGAGGAATTGCAGTAATTATTGCCGGTGCTGGCGGAGCAGCCCACTTACCGGGTATGGTTGCTAGTATGAGTCCGTTACCCGTTATTGGTGTTCCGGTAAAATCAAGCAACTCAATTGACGGTTGGGACTCGGTGCTATCCATATTACAAATGCCAGGTGGAGTTCCTGTAGCTACAGTAGCCTTGAATGGTGCTAAAAATGCTGGTATTTTGGCTGCACAAATCATCGGATCTAACAATCCCGCAGTACTAGACAAAATTATCGCTTACAAAGAAAGTTTAAAACAAGCCGTTTTAACCGCTTCTGAAAATTTAAAACAATAAGTATAAAACAAAAAAAAGCTCCTAAATGTGGTATTTGGAGCTTTTAAGTAATACAAACATAAATATCGATATGGGTTAAATCAATATTTAAATTTTATATATTGTAATCCTGAAATTGAACGTTTAAAACCTATTTTATTGGTTTACAGCCCAAACATAATTATTATTTCGGTATACAACAAATAAAATCGACGAAATACACACACAAATGAATATTCTTACAAAATACTTTGACACAAAGCACAATACTGCTCCTTTTTCACAAATTAAATTAGATGATTATTTACCTGCTATTAAAGAAGGTATTGAGGCAACTAAAAAAGATATCGACGCGATAGTAAACAACTCGCAAAGTCCAACTTTTGAGAATACAATCGAGGCCTTGGAATTTGCCGGACCGCAGTTGCATCGTGTATCTACCATTTTCTTTAATTTGAATTCGGCAGAAACCAGTGATGAAATGCAAAAATTAGCACAGGAAATTTCACCTTTATTAACCGAATTGGCAAACGACATTACATTGAATGCCGATTTATTTCAGCGCATCAAATCAGTATACGACCAAAGAGAAGCGTTACAACTCACTACGGAGCAAGCTACTTTATTGGAGAAAAAATTCAAAGGTTTTTCCAGAAACGGAGCGCTTTTAGCTGAAGACAAAAAAGTACGTCTTCGCGAAATCGATACTGAACTAGCCAAATTAAAATTGACATTTGGAGAAAATGTATTAGCAGAAACCAACAACTACGAGTTACACATTACCTCGGAAAATGATTTAAAAGGCTTACCCGAAGATACTATTGAAACCGCCCGTTCGCTAGCAAAAAGCAAAGAGAAAGAGGGTTGGATTTTTACTTTAGACATTCCTAGCTATTCACCATTTGTAACTTATGCTGACAATCGCGAACTACGCAAAGAAATAGCTATTGCTTATGGAAAAAAGGCGTTTCAAAACAATGATTTTGACAATCAGGATAACGTAAAAAGAATTGTAGCCTTACGTCATGAAAGAGCACAGTTGTTAGGATACGAATCGCATGCACATTTTGTATTAGAAGAACGCATGGCACAAAATCCTGACAAAGTCAAATCGTTCTTGAATGATTTATTATCGAAAGCAAAACCTGCAGCTCAAAGAGAATTCGCACAATTAACTTCTTTTGCAAAAAAATTAAACAATATCGACCATCTAGAAAAATGGGATGGGGCCTATTATTCTGAAAAACTCAAACAAGAGTTATTCAATTTGGATGATGAAAAATTAAAACCTTACTTCAAATTACAAAATGTACAAGAAGGTGCATTTGAAATAGCAAAAAGATTATTCGGACTAACATTTACTGAAGTTTTCGACATCGATAAATACCACGAAGACGTTCATACTTTTGAGGTAAATGATTCGGATGGCAATTTAGTTGCTATCTTTTATTCTGATTTCTTCCCACGAAAGGGAAAACGAAACGGTGCTTGGATGACTTCTTTTAAATCACAGTATCGTAAAGAGGGAAAAAACGAAAGGCCACACGTTTCAATTGTTTGTAATTTCACAAAACCTACCGAAACCAAACCTTCTTTATTGACGTTCAATGAAGTGACAACTTTATTTCACGAATTCGGGCATGCCTTACACGGCATGTTAGCCAATACTACATATCCAAGTTTATCGGGCACCTCGGTATATTGGGACTTTGTCGAATTACCAAGCCAGGTAATGGAGAACTGGTGTTATGAACCGGAAGCTTTGGCCATTTTTGCCAAACATTATGAAACCGGCGAAATCATTCCGCAGGAATATGTGAACAAAATCAAAGAAAGCGCTTCCTTTTTGGAAGGAATGGCTACAATGCGTCAATTGAGCTTTGGGTTATTAGATATGGAATACCATGGTAAAGCAATTACCGTTGACAATGTCAAGACTTTTGAAAAAAATGCAATGGAAGCAACTGCCTTGTATCCCGATGTGGAAGACAACTGTATGAGTGTTTCTTTCTCTCACATTTTCCAAGGCGGCTATTCTTCAGGTTATTACAGCTACAAATGGGCAGAGGTTTTAGATGCCGATGCATTCGCTTATTTTCAGGAAAAAGGAATTTTCAATACTGAAGTTGCTGATAAATTCAAAAACTTTGTCCTATCGCAAGGAGGAACGGATCATCCAATGACTTTATATAAAAAGTTCAGAGGTCAGGAACCTAAACCCGAAGCATTATTAAAAAGAGCTGGATTGATATAAAAAACCCAACAATCATAATCAATAAAAACCGAAGTTAACCCTTCGGTTTTTTTATTCATTTTTTTTAAATTCAAAAACCAAGTAGAAACACCTGAAATACCCTTTACATCGAAAAACGCGTAAAAACACCTAAACCCAAGCACATAGATTGCAATAATTTAGCAGGATACAAACTAATAAAAACTAATATCATGTTAAGCGAAACTACAACTATTGATCTTGGTCCTGGTGCGATTGCAAAGGCACAAGTAGCAGGCGGTCCTGCTTTTATTTTATCTTCGACAGAATGGTTAGCCATTCAAACGTATGTTGAAAGTGGTATGGCATTGCCTACAACTGATGATGCTTTTAAAAAATTATTAGGATCGGGGGCTCCTAGTGATTTATCTGATTTCAAACCACTAATTGATGCTTACAAACTCATTAATGGTCATGTTACAGGATGGCAAACCGATACTTTTCCAAAAAGTGTATCGTTAGCATCTGACATTTACAATTATGCGCAACAAGCGCCAACCTATTACGCTCCAATTTTACCACTTGCAAAAAAATTAACCGCTAATCCAGATGACCAAGATGCTAAAAAGGAATTGGTTGCCATCTTAGATATGTTATCCAAAAGTGCTAGTGGATATCATGACAAAGCAAAAGAGGTTGCGGAGAAAATTCAAAAATTTGCCAACGATACGCAAGCTGACAAAAACACATTAAACGGAACGGATGGCAACGGTGGTTTGAAAAAATACTACAACGACAAATATGGTGCAACCAGTTCAGAAGTAGAAGAACTAACCAAAGAACTTCAAGCACAAAAAGTGATTTTAGATGCTGCTAATAAAGAATACGACCATGATGTTATTGTGGCTTCCACCACTCCAACTTACGCATGGGTTTGGCCATTTGGAACTATTGCTGCCGCTATTGTTGCAGGTGTTTATGGAGACAAAGCTGTAAAAGCTTTGGAGAGATCAAGAGCCGCTCAACAACAAATCAATTCATTAAGCAGCAAACTTGCAGCTGACACAATGTTGATGATTAACATTACCACAACCGAATCTAGTATTACCAACATCCTTGAACCATTAAACGCGGCGCTGCCGGTTATTCAAAAAATACAAGGGGTGTGGGGCGCGATTTCGGATGACTTGAACAATATCATCACTACTATCAATACTAATATTGCAGAAGCTTTACCTATCATCATGAATTTAGGAGTACAAACTGCAATAAACGAATGGACTGAAGTAGGCGGATTAGCTCAAGCGTATCGTTTAAATGCTTACATAACAGTACAAAAATAA
Source organism: Flavobacterium sp. MAHUQ-57 (assembly GCF_051908335.1). NCBI lineage: Bacteria > Pseudomonadati > Bacteroidota > Flavobacteriia > Flavobacteriales > Flavobacteriaceae > Flavobacterium > Flavobacterium sp. MAHUQ-57. The sequence continues at coordinate 1,540,950 of NZ_JBPZTE010000006.1, forward strand.
TTGTCATGTTAGTCGATAATTTAGTTATGAACCAGTCTGTAGCATTTACAGACTGGTCAACTTATTATAGTGAATTGCAAAAAAAAGGAAATATTCCCAACGCTTCTTCCGCTATAGTAAATAGAGACAATGCCATTTTTAGAGATATGTATCTGGATTTAGCCGCAGTGAAAGAAAAAATCCGAAACTCAGGTTTTACTCCATCGCTCATCACTATTTATGCCGATGTATTAACCATTAGCGACTTTACAAGTATGCTATTGGACTCAAGCGGCCTTATCATTTATGCCCGACGTATAGAATCTTCTGAAAATGCTTCTATATTGTTGAATTATGAAAAATCTTCAACAGCGCAATTGGTAATTTTCGCTTCTGAAATCGAAGGAGAAATCAATGTGACTGCAATCGAAAACAGAACAGATCAGCCAGTACAATTTACTTTAAATAAAGACATTATTTCACCGGGAATTTCAATCAATAATTTGGAAGGTAAGCCTGTTAGTCAAAAATTGAGTCTACAACAAGGAATCCCCTTTCAGTTACCCTACGACATGACTATGTATTTAAGCAATGCCTTTATTTATGGCTCTTTGTTGTACGATCAAAATCAATCCTTGGCATTATCAATTTTCCAATGGGTAAAAAGCTGGGCTGCTCAAAGTACCGACATGGAGGAACTCTTCTACAGAAGCACCAGTTTGGCTACTTTATTGAGTTCGGAAATAAATGCAGCTTCGAACGGTGCCCTATTTGTACCTTATCTTACTTCAAGCATCTACACCAATCTTGCAGAAGCATTTTCTAAAGAAGCCGAAAAATACGAGAATGACTACATGCATTTAAGTACGCAGAAAGTAGCCACCTTCGAAAATATTGCATTAGCCAAAACTATGGCTGCAAATTCGCAAAGCGAAATTGAGTATGTCAATGCTTTATTAAAACAAGCTAATGAAAATTACGACAATGCAGTAGCTGCTTCTAACAAAGCGCAATTCAACTTTACTAAACAAGAAATAAAAGTAAGTGATGTAGCGGCTAAATTTGAACAAATTGGAATTCCAGATTACCAAAGGGAACAAATCATTAAAGCGATAGTGAGTTTAGCTACAGCGGTGATTACGTTTGGTGCCGGAATTGCTATGACAGTTGCCGGCGATCCAGCGGCTGGTCCAGCGGCTACAAAAGGTGCGATAGATTCGGCAAAGGCAGTTGCCGACGCAGCCGACACAGCAAAAGATGTAGCTCAAACCGCAGACAGTTTGAAAAAATCAATGGAATCGCTTAAGAAACTCGTAGAAGTCCTTAAAAAAGTATACGAACTATCTAAAGCAGTTAAAGATGTGGCAAGTAATATCAGCACAGCCAAAGGACAAATCAAAGTGATTCAGGAAATGAATGATGCCACAAACGGAGTCGATTTAAGTGCAACAGAAGCTTGGGACATTTTCAAAATTCAAGCTGATAACATCTTGGAAGATCCCATAAAAAAAGAAATTGAATTCGCTGCTGAATACAAACAGGAGTTAGACATTTTGGTGGTTTATGGCCAATCGCTTTCTGCTTCCCAACTTGCTGTGATAAAAGCAGGGCAAGATGTAGCTTCTATTACATTTCAATTACATTATGCAAAGGAAAAACAAGAGAACCTACAAAAATTAGTCGATACTTTAAAAGTGGGAGATGCAATGATTGACGAAATGATGCTTCAGTTTTACCAAAAATACATTGATAGCAAAAGCTCTTTATTCTCTGCATTAAAACTCTATCAAGCTTCCTATTTTTATTGGGCGTTCCGAAAATCAGACATTCGTCCTAAAATTATTGATAAAGTGAATGATTTGAATGCTGGAATCAAAGACATTACTAAAATTGCTATGGATACAGCCAATGCACTAAACCAATTCAATCCTCCACCACAAACCATGAGTAATATTTTGTTCGAAATTGAAGACGAATCATTACTTAATGAATTGAGAACAACCGGAAAAACCACCTGGGTTTTACCTATGAATAATCCGGAGTTCGACGGATTGAATAGAGTTCGACTTTCAAAGATACGCGTATGGCTTGAAGGTATTTCTTTACAACCGCATAGCGATTCGGTTTATATCAACATTACAACAGCTGGTAATTATTTAGACCGTTACAACAATCAGAATTATCAGTTTGGCAGTAAAGAATTAAAAAGAGCTTTTAAATACCGTATTGCAGACAAAGGGCAAAATCCCGACTGGAAATTTGATAATAACTCGTATGGTTTTGTTCAAATTGACGGATCAGTTGACCAAGAAGTAGCCTATGCTTATTTCCAGCCCACACCTTTCAGTGAATGGAGTATCTCGTTAACGTCAAATAACACAGGTGTCGATTTTTCAAAAGTATCTAAAATAACCATGTATTTTGAAGGTTCGGCAATTGGCTCAACGAAAAGTATGAATGCTCAAAAAAAATTGAACAATGCTTAATTTAGCTTCAACTGCTGTTAGCGAACTATTTACAATTCCTGTAAATGATTGGACGGCGATTAACAAAAGAGTGGGTGAAATTAAGGCTTCGGCAAACATCAAAGACTACATTTCAAGTATTCTTGCCGGCTATCCTGATCTTTTGACAAGTTGTCTTCAATGGGAAAAAAGCACATTCATTGGACTGATAAACCAGTCCAATGAATTAGCAAAGTATGCCGACGAAGCCATATCCAATTTTACGCTACTGAATAACAATGTAAAGGCTTCTCTAAATGCAGGAAATACCAAAGTTCCTAATGACTTGCAACAACAAACGATAGCGACTTTGGAAAAATTAAGAAATGATACTATACCTTTAGAAAATACTTCCAATAGTCTTTCTTCAGAAGTACTTACTTTTTTAAATAACAATATCATTGTTGATACCCAAATGCTAAAGTACAAAGATACATTGGGTACATTTTGGGCACCAATTGGAGACAATATCAATACATTAGAAGGCGCTGCCAGTAATGTCACTTCGGTATGGAGCGCTATAACGGATGATTTAAACAATACGCTCAACGCTCCTATTACAGTTGACTTTGCATTTATCACATCCCTGAACATCGATGCTGCGATTATCGATTGGCAAAATATTAAAGCGGAAGCAACCGCATTCCCTTTACTAACCAATGGACAAGAGAACTATTGGACGAACCCATTTTAAATTAAACGTATGATAACAATAACCAACGAAAATCTCAGCAGTTTACTTCAGGCTGCAAATGTCGGCCCATTTATGCAGGCTGAAATTGTTTCTCTTACAGGAAAAGGAAAATTAAGAGTGACTTGCAACTGGTTGTATTCCTCTTTGAATTGCGATCCGAATGACAACTCTACTTTTTTGTGGCAATTCAATAAGATAGACGACCAACATATTTCGCTTTCACCTGTCAACAGTTGCATTACAAAAACCATCTATGCCAGCGTAAGAGATGATATCAATTACTACGTACAAGTCCAGGCTCCGTATTCGGCAGATTGGATAACAGCCGTTGCGCGAGATGAAATCATAGGTTTTCAGTTGAGAAGTACCGCAATAGCACAACTAACCGGTTTCAACGGAAAATTCATCCGAATGAATGACCAACCGGACAACCAGAGTGGACATTCGGGTTATAGAGTACGAAGTATGGGAGAAACTTTTGATCAAAATGCACAATGGTTCATCGGAATCAAAAACTCTCTACAAAGTCATATACAATTCAGCGAACTGAATTATAGTATCGAATCCATCGGACAACAATTAAAGGAATCTCATATTGAAATTGAGGAAAATGTACTACAAAAAGTAGTTTCCCAATTACAATACTGATTATGTTTGTTTTACACCCGAAAAGCATAGACTCATTTCACCATAAATGAAGTGTATGCTTTTCTTTTAAATAAACTTTCATTTTTTTTTGAAAGTTTAAAAACTTTGTTATACATTTGTCTCATGACAATGAGCATTTTTAATGCGATTTGCATTTGACCTTTAATAAAGTGATATAAGCAGCAAATGGACTTCAAAGAAGCAAAAAATAAATTCGTTCAAACGTGGGGAGCATTAGGTTCACAATGGGGAATCAACAAAACTATGGCACAGATTCATGCCTTGTTAATGATTTCAAGCGAAGCCGTTTCTATGGAAGACATTATGGAGGAATTGCAAATTTCCAGAGGCAACGCTAGTATGAATTTGCGTGCGTTGATGGACTGGGGCATTGTATATAAAGAATACAAAGCAGGTGAACGTCGTGAGTTTTTTACAGCAGAAAAAGATTTGGATGAATTAGCTGTTAAAATTTCTCGTGAACGAAGCAAAAGAGAAATCAAACCGGCATTAAAGGTTTTAAAAGAAGTTTCTTCTATTGACGCCTCCTCATCGGATGAAGAAAAACACTTTGTAGAACAAACAGCAAAACTGTATGATTTCGTTTTAAAAGCGGATAATGTTTTGGATAAAATTACGGAATACAAAGACAATTGGTTAGCACAGATTCTAATCAAGTTCATGAAATAGTTCTTTTACAAAGCAGCTATTTATAAAACCTTAAAAAAGAAAAAGAATAATACATAACTATTTTTTTTAACTAAAACTTTCATTTTTTTCTGAAAGTTTAAAATGTACAAATACTATGAAAACAGCATTGAAAATAATTGAAATCATCAATATTGCCGCATTAATGTTTTTGCTAATGGGAGCATATGGCTTGCCTGTAACCGGTTTTTTACAGGTTGTCGCCGCACTAATTTTTGTTGGAACTTTCCCTAAAAACAAATTCATTTATGTCTACTTCGGATTGGTTATTTTCTTCTTTTCAGTCTGGAGTGGTTCTTTGGAAGATTGGTTTTTTATCATTCCCATTTTTCTGATTTTCTTTTTGACCTTCATTATTTACCATCAAAAATGGAAGCTAAAAAAGGAAAATCAAGAATCAGTTACAACAGAAAAAAATTAAAATATGAGCTTCTTAACCGCACAATGGAAAAACCTGATTATGGCAAACTATGTTGTCAATTCGGAAGTACTTGAAAAATACCTGCCAGCTGGAACGGAACTCGATTACTGGAACGGAAACTGCTATGTAAGTTTGGTTGGATTTCTCTTCAAAAACACAAAAGTTTTAGGTTTCAAAATACCGAATCACACCAATTTTGAAGAAGTCAATCTTCGGTTTTACGTCAAACGTTTTGAAAACGGAGAATGGAAACGCGGAGTGGTTTTTATTCAGGAAATAGTTCCCAAAAGCATGATTACTTTGGTTGCCAATACCTTCTACAGAGAAAATTACAAAACCTTGGTCATGCAGCATGAGAACCAACTGAAAGCTGAAATCAGAAAAGTGAGTTATAGTTGGGAAAATCAAAAGAAAACCAATCAGATTACGGTCAACGCATATGATTTTGCTTCAACAATAGATGAAGGAAGCGAAGCTGAATTTATCACCGAACATTACTTCGGTTATACCAAATACAATGAAAACACCACCTACGAATACGAAGTAAAACATCCAAAATGGCAACAATATCTGATTAAAAACTTCGAGATTACAATTGACTTCAAAAATGCGTACGGTAACGATTTTGCCTTTTTGAATGAACTGATTCCATCTTCTGTATTCCTAGCTAAAGGTTCTGAAATCAGTGTAGAAAAAAAACGAAAAATTAAACTTTAAATTCAAAATCATGAACATTCCCAATTGGTTAATCATCTCGGCAGGATTAGGTCAAATATTTACCGCTATGATATACCCGTATATACGACACCGCGTTTTTGATTGGTATACTGACGTTCAAAAACTAAAACCATTAAATCAGGAAATTGCGAAAACTTATGGACGATACATTCAAGGTTTGAATTTTTCTTTCGGAGCTATTACATTATTGTTTACCAATGAATTGAAAGAACAATCGGCGCTTGCGGTTGCTTTGACAGGATTAATTGCTGCGTATTGGGTTGGAAAAGTAGCCACTCAAATTGCCTATTATCCCATGTATGACATTCCAAAAAGAACCTTGTTTAAGATTGGAAGTTACTTCATGAATACCTTGTTCGTCCTTTTTGCGGTAACCAACACCTTGCTTTTCATTCACAATCTGACAGGACATTATAAACTCTTTCAGTCATGAACCTCAACATTGCAGGATATGTTATTTTCCTCATCATCATTAGCTATATCATTCTCGTTGTTGGAAAAATATGCTACCGAAATGGAAATATTTACGTCGCCTCACTAATTCCGGAACACATGGATTTATGCCAACAGATCAACAAAATGCTTTTGATCGGATATTATTTAGTCAACCTAGGTTACAGCGCTATGACCATAGTCAATTGGGAAGCCATTACTTCAATACAGCAATTGGTGGAAATCATAGCGACAAAAACAGCCATTATAGTACTACTCCTTTCGTTGCTTCATTATACAACCATTTTTATACTCACCAATTACATTCAAAAATTAATTAAATAAGAACATTATGGAAACTTCAAAAATTTTAATCGGTTACGCTATTTATTTACCCGTTGTATTTCTACTTACTTTTTATGTTTCACGAACCTTATTCAGAAATGGAAAAATATTCATGCTCGACATATTCAAAGGCCGAGAAGAAATTGCTTTTGCTACCAACAAATTGTTCGAAACTGGTTTTTACTTACTAAACCTTGGATACGCTTTACTGATTTTAGAATTAAGTCTATACCAAGACACTTATCAAAACCTAATCGAAAATTTAAGTTATAAAATTGGTGGTTTTTCAATTTACCTAGCCATTATGATGTTTTTCAATTTGTATCTGTTTTTCAGAGGAAAAAGAAAAGCTAAACAAAATCAAACTACAGAAGTGATTACTTATAAAGCGTAATCATTCAATTAAAATTGCGACTGTCTGAGTTATGACAGTCGCAATATAAACCCTAACAACATGAAAAAAATTGTAATAGTAGCTGGCACAGGTTTTTTAGGTCAAATTCTAGTCGATTATTTCCAAAAAGAAACAACGGAAATCATCATTTTAACAAGAGGAAAGACAAAAACAAAAGGCAACATCAAATTTGTTCATTGGAATGCCAAAACTTTAAACACTTGGCAACAGGAACTAGAAAATGCAGATGCATTGATTAATCTTGCAGGAAAATCGGTCGATTGTCGTTATACGGAAGAAAATAAAGTGGGTATTTTGAATTCTCGAGTTGACACTACCCAATTGTTGAACAAAGCCGTTTTACAATGCAAAAACCCACCCAAAATTTGGCTTAATTCATCAACAGCAACCATTTACAGACACTCCGAAGATAAAAAAATGGACGAATACACCGGTGAAATTGGTGACGATTTCTCTATGAATGTTGCTAAATCATGGGAAAAAGCCTTCTTTGAAACTGAAACACCAAAAACTCAAAAAACAGCATTACGAACTTCTATTGTATTAGGTAAAAGCGGTGGTGCATTCCTTCCAATAAAAAATTTGACTCAAATGGGATTTGGCGGAAAACAAGGAAGCGGGAATCAATTCATCAGTTGGATTCATGAAAAAGATTTTGCCAGAGCCTTAGCATTTATTATTGAAAAGCAAATAACTGGTGTTATCAATATTGTTGCACCAAATCCAGCAAAGAATACCGATTTCATGAGAACATTACGGAAGGCGATGAGAATTCCTTTTGGAACGCCTATTGGAAAGCGATTATTAAAATTTGGCGCAAAACTTATTGGAACAGAAGCTGAGCTAGTATTAAAAAGTAGAAATGTGATTCCTACTCGTTTACAAGAAAATAGATTCAAATATGAATTCGAAAACTTAAATGAGGCTTTCAAAAACTTATTAGAAAATGACTGAAATTATATTATATACAAAAATCAACGCCGGCAAACCAATCGTTTTTGACTTATCCCGAAACATCGATTTCCATCAACAATCGTTATCGCACACATCGGAAAAAGCAATCGCAGGAAGAACTTCCGGTCGAATTGAATTAGGTGAAACCGTTACCTGGAAAGCAAAACATTTTGGATTCAACCTAACGCACCAAAGTAAAATTACCGAAATGCATTACCCCAATTCCTTTACCGATGAAATGCTAGAAGGAAACTTTACTTCATTTGTTCATTATCATTATTTCGAAAGTGATGGAGAAGGAAACACCATTATGATTGATGAACTATTTTATGAAACTCCTTATGGCATAATTGGAAAACTAGTTGACGTTCTTGTTCTCAAAAAATACCTTCAACGGCTAATTGAAAAGAGAAACAAAACCATTAAGAAAATATCCGAAAAAAAACAAAGCGGCTCGGTGAAGCCGCTTTGAAATCCAATTAATATATAAACAATCTAAAAAAATTAGAGTCTTACAATTCCTGTAATGTATGGCGCACCATTCAGCGGTTGAAAAATTTCAACAATAGCTTCCCAAACTACTTCTGCTGGAGGCATGCTTGCAATACATTTGTAACGATAATTTGTTCCAGCAACTACTTGCGTAGAAACGGTTTGAGGTGTATAAGTTACTCCTACAAATCCCTTCATTGCTTCTTCAAATACTGCTTTATCTTGTGCTGTTAGTGGATGGTATGCTGTCCATCCTCCTACTACTACTTCCTGGTCGTTTAATAATGTGTTCGTTGACATAATTTAATTTGTTTATTTGATATCCTACTCATATGGCTTTTCAGATTCCGCCTTGTTTTTAAAGTTGTGTCAAACTCAACTTCGACGTCTAAGTAATATTACCACACAAATGTAACAGTAATACAAAAATCAAATCAGCGTATAAATACGTGATTTCAAACACTTAACAAAAAAACAACACGAGTAACCACCAAAACACGGGTACGCTTTCGACCCAAAAAGAAGTATAATAATCAGAACGCTTCGGGTTTGAGAATATCGTAAAAAGAGCCAACACGACAATGAGAATAAAATTGATCCAAAGCTGGCGCACCTGAAAATCCGATTTTAAAAACTCCAACCCATAAAAAGGAATCAACAACAAAAGGTTCAATCGTTTTGTTTTGTAAACTCCTAATTTTTGCGGCACTGTTTGCAGTGACCATGCATCTTTCTTCAGATCAATAATTTCAAAAATTAGAATTAGAATAATGACCAATAGAAAACGCTGGCAAAATTTCAATCCCACATCTTGATTAATTGGCAAATCAGCATTGATAATAGGCAGTAAAAGAGTAATCCCTGCCCAACAAAAAGCTACAATATAAATTTTAACACCAGCCCAATTTCGGGCGTTACCCAACTTTGGAAAAACAGGAAGCGTATACAAAACTGTTAATCCTAAAAAAAGAACGGTAATCCATTGGGTATGAAATTGCAATTGAAAGAAACAATATCCTGTTGCTACAAAAGAAAGCGCACTCAATATAACAATGGCTTTTCTTTCCATAGTCAGTTTGAGTTTTTTAGCCCGGACCAACTCATCGTATTTCACAAAATTATATCCGACAATCGTTCCGAAAAAAGCAAAAGCTGCCATCGGTGCATCATAGGCGATATGGAAGAAATGAAAAGTCATTTGCACCAAAGCATACACCGCCAATGCCACGTGAATACTTCCGTGAATATAAAAATCGAATATTTTTTTCAAAAAACTAATCATTCACGATTTCAACGTTCTGTTTGATTTCAGTTCCTTTTTCATCCACTACAGTAATCAAATGCCTTCCTGTATTGACCACAACAGGCATTTCATGGAAAGTTTGAGTGGTTCCCTTATATTCTTTATCAATGTACCAAAACAATTTGTAATCCCGGTTACTATGTGCTACTTTTAAGACTACAGGCTGGATTTTTCCTTCAAAATTTTTAGTCAAGTAAATGGTACTGTTCCCTTTAGGATAAATAAAACCCATACTTGCCTGTTGTGCACCCTGACAGTCATTCCTAAAAGGCGGCAATTGCTTATAATCAATATGAAGGTTCTTATAATACCATTCCATCACCGGAGGCAACACAAACCAACTTTGAGCAACTATATTCTCCACATTTTCGCAAGTGCTGTTCACCCGATATTGTCGTGTCGCATCCAAATGGATTAATTGATGATAGGGACAAGCTTTAGTTTTCTTATCATTTTTAGGAATCAATTGTTCTGTTTTAGGACAATTATCCTGTGCTAAATGCCCACTGAGCGAACAACATTCAACAGTTTCCAGATCATACGAAGGAGCTGTAAACCATTTTTTTCTCGGCAGAAGATTGAAAACATCAAATAAAACCGGTGCAGCACTATCAATTCCCGTTAATTCAGGTCGCCCTTCTCCAGAAGCATTGCCCACCCAAATGCCAACCACATAATCACTATTGGTTCCAATTGCCCAAGCATCACGATTCCCGAAACTCGTTCCTGTCTTCCATGCGATTTCAAGTGACGAATCATAAAAGCGCCATGCTTCATCCGCCTCCGGGCGATTCACTTCTTTCATGGCATTGTACGTTAAAAAAATAGAACCCGCTCCAAGAATTGGCTTTTCTGAAGTCTCGTCACCAAAATCCTGTTCGAAGTCGTATTGATAATTCAAATCCGAAAATTCATCCTCACGGTATTTCCCAAAACTCTGAATGTTATAATTCAGTGTCGACGTAAGATTTGCATAAGTTTGACATAAATCCCATAAATTACTTTCGGCTCCACCCAAAATCAACGACAATCCATAATGATCCGGATGCTTATTGATATTTTTCAATTGGAACTGTTGCAGCGTTTCATAAAATTTATGCACACCATGTTCCTGAAGCATTAATACGGAAGGAATATTCAATGAGCGCGACAACGCTCTTTGTGCCGGAACTGCGCCATCAAAAGTCAGATTGAAATTTTGCGGTGAATAACCAGAAATCTGTGTTGGAACATCAGCAACAAGTGTGTTGGGCAAAATTTCACCGTCATTCAGCATCGAAGCAAACAATAAGGGTTTGAGCACACTTCCTGTACTTCTGGGTGCCGATATGATATCCACATCTTTATCATGCAGCACATCTGTTGGAGTATTTCCGACATAACTGATCACATTTCTGTTTTTTATATCAATTACCAAAACGGCCATGTTATGCACTTCGTTTTGACTGTACTGACTGTGGTATTGTTTTACAATTTGGTTGATTCTGTTTTGTAATGAAAGATCAACTGTTGTTTTAATTTTTTGCCCTTCATGCTCCAAAGCAACTTTCTCCAACAAATGTGGCGCAATTTGCGGTAACATATAGGGTTTTTGAGGCAATGGTTCCCGTAAAGACAAATCATAAGTCATGGCATCAATGATCCCATTATCCATTAATTTTTTCAGCAATGCATTTCTTTTTTGCAATAGCTTCTCTTGGTTTTTTCCGGGATAAATGAGTCGGGGTGCGTTAGGTAAAACCGCTAATGTGGCACTTTCTGCCCAAGAAAGCTGATGTGGCTGTACACCAAAATACCGCCATGCCGCCATTTCAACACCCACAACATTTCCACCGAAAGGAGCATGAGCCGCGTACAACTCTAAAATCCTTTCCTTGGAATGTCTGAATTCCAATCGGGTGGCCAGAACGATTTCGATAACTTTTTCAAAATACGTTCTTTTTTTATTTTTTCTGGACAAACGGATAACCTGTTGGGTAATCGTACTTCCGCCACGCACTACTTTTCCAGCAGTTCTGTTTTGCTTCACCGCTTTTGCCATGGCAACCGGATTAAATCCGAAATGGTAATTAAAATGTTCGTCCTCAAAATAAATCAGGCATTGTTTGAATTTATCCGGAATGGAATCCTGTTCCGGAAAACGCCATTGTCCGTCACGGGCAATTTTAGCTGCCAACAAATCGCCTTCCTTACTTTCAATTACAGTCGAAAAAGGCTCCACAAATAAAGTCCGTGGTAACGAAAAATAATACGTCAACAGCAATACAAAACCCAAAATAGATTTGATGCGGTTTAATTTTATCCAATTAATTATCCTTACCAGTCGTGGAAAATTATCCAGTTTGATTTTACTGTTCATATTATAAAAACTGACAGGTCCTAAAAACCTGTCAGATACTAAACATTTATTTTACAATTTCAATCCATTGTCCTTTACTTCGAGCAATGAAACTATTATCATACATGGCTTCACATTGTACACCGGGCAAATAATATTTACCCAAATAAGAGGCATTGATCAACATTTTGAAAACACGTGTTTCCCTTGATTTCAATCCGAAATAATAATTAGCCCTATCATCCCGAATATCAATATAATCAGCGAGATTTTCGGTAGCATTACCATAATCCGTGTAGCGCGTATTGACGATTTCAAATCCGGACGGAAGAATCTGGGTTAAAGCAATAGTAGGCACAAACTCTCCTTTTTGGTTTGTTAAAATCACCTCAGCAATCAATTCAGTTCCCTGATTAATTTTACTCACATTAACCACATTTCCTTTTCGGTCTTTGAAAACTACTTTGGCCACCACATTATTGCTCATCACTTTTTCCTGTCCGACAGGAAGGATTCCGCTATTGATCACACGCACAAACAGTGTGTTCTTTTTATTGTTTTTGATAGCCAATTTATTCGCCTTGCCAGTTACGGTCAGATTACGTTGGGCAATCGCTTTTGTCGAGGTAATTTTCACTGTTTTTCCACCTGAAGTGAACTGCACATCGATTCCTTTACCGCCGTTGAATTTTGCAAATTTAGCCATCGCATACAATGCATAAGCGGTGGTTTGCGTACTCATCCAATTATCTGAAGAGAGACTTTTAGCCAAAGTCACAGCCATTGCAAAAGCTTTCTGTTTTTGTCCCAAGAGTATCAACGTTTCTAATGTCATTGCACGGTTTCTGTCTTCCGAACCATAGCTGTAATAGTAATAGGGCGAATAGCTTTCGGTGATATTGGTTTTAGAAAGTAAAGCCAATCCTGCCGAATTTTGCTTCAAGACCGCGTAAGCCGCTGCCAGTCTTAATTTACTTTCGTTGGAAATCTTTTGTGTTTCTCTTAAACGATTCATCGAAGCCAAATCAGCCGAACCGGCTAAAGCCAATGTATACAAACGGTACGCTTGCCCTAAATCGCTTTGGTACTGACTTTCATGGCGCCATTGTTTTGCCATTTTTTGCTGGTATGCAATCCACTTTGTTTTAAAGTTCACCGGCAAAGCATAGCCTTTTTTCTCAGCTTCAATAAGGAAGTGACCGGCATAACTCGTTCCCCAATCGTCTGCTTCAGGGCTACCCGGCCAATAACTAAATCCGCCGTTAGCCAACTGGAAGCTGGTCAATCTTTCAATGGCTGCCGAAACATTGCGTTGAATTGATTGTTTTCTACTGGCATCCAAATCAATGACATCGGTCAGATACAACTGCGGAAATACAGAAGAAGTCGTTTGTTCCACACATCCGTGAGGATATTGAATCAGATAATCCAGTCTTCTGCCGAAATCGATCGTTGGGATTGATGATATTTCCACCATTGCTTTATTACTTCCGGCTACGCCAAAGCTATTCCAACTGATGGTTTTACTGGCACCCGAACCTAAAGTCGCATCGGTAAATGCCGTTGTCACCGGATTAGGATTCATCACATCAATTTCCACATCATACACTGATTTTTCTGAGCCTGAAGTAGCTATAATCTGAATTTTCCCTATTCCGGTTGTATTCCCTACAACCAGATCGAAATACGCCATTTTTTCATCAGGCGAAGCAAAATATACTTTTTGTGATGCCGGTCCTGCCAGTCTTACCGCACTGTTTGTTTTCACTTGGACTGTTACATTTTTCACATGTTTTTCGGTAGCAAACAAAGTCACCGGAAGTGTTACTTTCTCGGACGGCGATATTTTTCTAGGTAAAGAAGCCAATACCATCAGCGGACTTTTCACAGCAGTTGCTTTTTCAGCCATACCATACGCACTGTTTTCTGCATTGGCGGCCACCACCATTGTTTTAACCGATCCGATATATTTCGGTAACTTAATCTGATGTGTTTTCGAATCGCCTTTACCCAGTTTAAAAGGACCAAAGTACATTACGACCGGTTTAAAGCGATTGGCTTTTTTAGCCTGAGCACCTCCTGCATCCTGATCTCCTCCGATACTGAAGATCTGATTTACTTTTCCGCCGTATGCTCCAATAACATTATCATAAATATCCCAGGTACGCACACCCAACGCTTCTCTGGCATAAAAACTATCCCAGGCATTTGGCGTTTTAAATCGGGTTAAATCCAACAACCCTTCATCGACAACTGCAATAGTATAGGTCATTGCCTTACCGTTTTTCTCACTCACTTTCACCGCCACTTTTTGTTCCGGGCGTAATACATCCGGCATCGAAATTTCAGGTTCCAAAACCGTTTGTTTGTCCACCACACTGATAGGCACAATACCGTACATACGGATTGGTGAATCGTTTTTAGTCGAAGCATGCGGTTGCAGCATCGTTACATTAATATAGACATTTGGTGTCATATCCGAAGTGATCTCTAAATCAACCTGAGTTTCTCCTTTTTTGGTTTTAGCCCAAAATGCCTTCACCACTCTTGATCCGTTTTCTACCGAAATCAGCGCACGGCCACCTTCACTTGACGGGAAGAAAATTTTAGCTTTTTCCCCTACTGCATACTCCTTTTTATCGGTTGAGAAACGCAGCATGGTAGCTTCTTTTCCTTCCGTATTTTTAGAACGCTCCGACCAATACGGATAATCTAAAAATACTGTTTGTCCCGAAGCGTGTCCGTCGTTAGGATCAATAGCACGAATCAGGTAACGTCCCCAGTCTTGTTCCGCAACTGAAAAATTCAAACTTCCCCTACCCGATGCATCCGTATTGATCACGAATGATTTATAAGCAGTTGTTGATGTTCCGGTGCTGTAACTAGACAAGTTATCTGAAGATTCATCCCACCACCAGCGTGAATCCACTTTATATACTTTTATTTCAAGACCTCTAACGGATTTAGGTCTTCCGTTTTCACCTAAAGTCACGAACTCATAATGGTTGTTTTTTCCAGTTTCAAGTAATCCGTATTTATTCGGTTCCGGAGCTTTAATACCCACATACGTTGGATACGGAGAATATTTTACCGAAGAAACATCAGTACTTACATCGCCTCCGTTTTCATATACTTTGGTAATAAATGCGGCATTCAGCATTCCCGGTGCCTGTCCCTGTAAAGAAGGATTGATCGGGAAGCTTACTTTCCCTTCCTGATTGACTTTACCGGAATAGACATTGATTTCTTCCGTAGAGAAATTACGCGTTGGGTCATCAAACACATATTGGTCATACCCTTTGAAAGCGGTTACCTGTTGGGAGAATTTAGCCTGAACTTCCGTTTTTAAATCTTTAGCAACCGCACCATGCATCCACAATACCTGAACTGTGTTCGCATTCTTTTTTGATGCCGACAAAACGCCTTCATTGAAACTGTTTTTAATTTTTAAACGGTTTGGTTTTATCGTTTCAATTTTCACACTCTTGTAAAACTGTGCACCTCCCACGCTTACCATGGCTTCCCAATTTCCGGTAACGGCTGAACTTTGGGTAATCAATCCGAATTTATAATGATTCAAATCATTTGCTTTCTGAATGGTTTGGTATATGGTTTTACCTGTTGGGTCATTCAATCGGAACTTTATCGGATGATTGGCAGGAATTTTATTCGCTTTATCATTCAGAATAAATGACAAATGGATAGAATCGCCCGGGCGCCAAACCCCTCTTTCTCCATAAATAAAACCTTTTAATCCTTTTTGCAACGTTGCTCCAGAAACATCGAAATTACTCACCGATAGGGAAAGTTCGTCATCCAACTTGACATAAGTACTGTTCTCACCTTTAGTTACAATGGCGAAATACGCATACTTCTTCAAATCAAATTGAGCCA
The DNA here is from genome assembly GCF_051908335.1 of Flavobacterium sp. MAHUQ-57. NCBI lineage: Bacteria > Pseudomonadati > Bacteroidota > Flavobacteriia > Flavobacteriales > Flavobacteriaceae > Flavobacterium > Flavobacterium sp. MAHUQ-57. The sequence continues at coordinate 1,556,815 of NZ_JBPZTE010000006.1, forward strand.
TACCATCGCCATCAGTAATCGATACAGCCAATTTTTGCTGTTGGTAATTATAGAGTTCCACTTTAACTCCTGCAACCGGATCAGTGCTTACAATGTCGTTCACTGTAATCATCACCGATTTATTATTTCCTCTTTTGGCAATTACCCCTAAATCAGTGGCCAGAATATTAGTCGAAACCTTCGTATTATAATAGTAATAATCGGTACACGGATCTTGACTTTCTCTCCATTCGTAATCCTCTTCGTAGTAATAATCATAATTTCCGCTCCCGCTATAATTTACGTCATCCTCTTCAGCCTCTTCGTCTTCAGCTCCATTATTTTCATCGGTACTCTCCGCACATTTAAATAAAGAATATTTCTTCTTGAATGAAAACTCCACACGATAGATAGCGCCGGGTTCCGGGGTAATTACTTTAGACAAATCAAGTGCATACGTATTCCACTTGGTATAATCCAGCAATTCATTTTGTTTGAGTTCCAGTGTGGATTTAGCCACAGGCTGACTGACCTTCTTGAGGTTATTTGCTCCGTTCAGTTCGTTATCCTGTAAAAACTGAAGAATGTTGTTTTTATAGATTTTATAGATTTTAACGTCAACCTTTTTAAGATTAGCCGCTTCAAAATTGATTTTTAAATTATTGGAACTTGGCAATATTGTTCCGTTTTTAACAAATTTCACTGCCGGATTGATCGGATCAAAATCGATTCTTTTCGAGTAATTCTGATTCATTTCATCACCATAGACATTTTTGATACCCTGAAATACTTCCACCAGTTTATTTCCTGAAACAGCGACCGTATTCGCAACCGGCGGTGTATATTCTTCCTCCTCATATTCTTCGTCGGCAACTGCCTCTACAACAGGTTCTGCAACAGCTGCAGTATCAAGAGCTACTCCAGCAGTATCCACATCCACTGCCGCCGCGGCTTCGGCTGCCGCTTCCACAACGGCTGCTGCTGAATCGACAGCCATAGTTTCCACTTCCGTTGCAGTAACCTCAACAACTTCTTCAGATTGCACCGGAGTCTGGTTATTGAAATACACTTTCAATACATTCCCCATAGTAGCATATTTCACGTCAGAAGTATTTTCAATGGCCACCAAACCTTTGAAGTCCTGGTCTTTTTTCAGCGGATCGGAAAAATTGATTACCAATGACTGGTTATTTTCATCCCCGATCTTAATATCCATTACTTTAAAATCGCCTTTAGCCGGAATGGCAATCTTCGTTTTACCTTCCGTATCAATGTCTGCATCATCACCATCCCATGCCAGAGTGATATCACTTGCTTCATCAAAGCGTTTGATGCCTTCCACCCTAAATTTGAATTCGGTTGTTGAACTGTTCTCTTTATCAAAAATCACGTTCAAATCATCGCCTTTTTGGCTGCATTCCACTAATTCTTTCACTTCATCAAACTCAAGAAAATCGGCTGTCTTTAAAGTCCCATTCATATAATAGGTTTCTTTGTCAGACGATTGGATATCATCGGTTGTCACCGTAAAATCCTGCTTTATTGTTTTCAGCGAGAAGTTGAACTCGGATAATTCCTTCGGAACATTCGTGATTTTATCTAACTTCAGTGAAACCTGATACAAGGTATTCTGATCTAATTTTTCATTTGGAACAAACGCAATTGTATTGGACGAAAGCGCTATTAATTTTCCACTGACACTGGGTGAAATATCCAACAAATCGCTGTCTAATTCCTGGTTGAGTTTCCAGGCAGGATTGTTAAACGCAAGTTGGACTCTGATATCCGATTTGACGGAAACAAATCCGGACGTAAAAGCCGAAATGTGATTTTTGAAAAGCTCAAAATTGGAATCAAAATCGGCCGCTTTTTTACCACACGAAAAAAGAACGGAAAAAATCAGGAAAAACCCGATAAACCTTGTTAGTTTCATAGAAGATGAAGGTTGTTTTTAAATAATTTTAAGTAGTAAATGTAAGAAGATTTACATGAAATTTAACATTAAAATTAATTTCGTTAAATACTAACTTGTTTTCTAAATAATAGCTACTTTTGTTCCTCAAAAAATCAGATTATTTTAGGTGATTTCCAATGAAGAAGGACATCCTATTCAGCGTAAAATGCTGTTGGAATACATAACTGATTTTAAACACACAACTTTATACATAGCATTTATCAAACAAAATGAGAACAGACGCATTTGCATTAAGACACATTGGTCCAAGGGAAACTGATCTACAACACATGTTTAAAACCATTGGCGTAAAAGATATGAGCCAATTGCTTTATGAGACTTTTCCAGACGGAATTCGTTTAAAAGAAGATATCCAATTAGATCCTGCGCTGACTGAGTATGAGTATTTATCTCACATCACACAGTTAGGATTAAAAAATAAAGTATTCAAATCGTATATCGGTTTGGGTTACCACCCGGCAATTGTTCCGCCGGTAATTCAAAGAAATATTTTTGAAAACCCGGGATGGTACACTGCGTATACTCCGTATCAGGCAGAAATTGCACAAGGTCGTTTAGAAGCTTTATTGAATTTCCAGACCACGATCATTGAATTGACCGGAATGGAAATTGCTAACGCTTCGTTATTGGATGAAGGTACTGCTGCAGCAGAAGCGATGGCTTTACTTTTCGACGTAAGAACTCGCGATCAAAAGAAAAACAACGTGAGCAAATTCTTCGTGTCAGAAGAAATTTTACCACAAACGTTATCTATTTTACAAACCCGTTCTACTCCATTAAACATCGAATTGGTGGTTGGAAACCACGAAACTTTCGATTTTTCTGCTGATTATTTCGGGGCTATTTTACAATACCCAGGGAAATACGGTCAAGTTCATGACTATTCTCAATTTATTGCTAAAGCGACTGAGAATGAAATTAAAGTGGCTGTTGCTGCGGATATTTTATCTTTGGTAAAATTAACTCCTCCGGGAGAGTTGGGCGCTGCAGTTGTAGTAGGTACAACACAACGTTTCGGAATTCCAATGGGATTTGGCGGACCTCACGCTGGTTTCTTCGCCACTAAAGAAGAATACAAACGTTCAATGCCGGGAAGAATCATTGGTGTTTCAATTGACGTTAATGGCAACCGCGCTTTACGTATGGCATTAGGTACACGTGAGCAACATATCAAACGTGAAAAAGCAACTTCAAACATCTGTACTGCTCAGGTATTATTAGCTGTAATGGCAGGTATGTATGCTGTATATCACGGACCAAAAGGTTTACAATACATCGCTAACAAAGTACACGCTTCGGCAGTGACAACTTCAAAAGCATTGGCTTCTTTAGGTATCAACCAAGTGAATACTACTTTCTTCGATACGCTTTTAGTAAAAGCCGATGCAGAAAAAGTGAAAGCGATTGCAGAGAAGAACGAATTCAACTTCTTCTACCCTAACAAAGACTGTGTTTCGATTTCTTTCAATGAAACAACTTCAATTGCCGACATCAACACCATCATTGCTATCTTCTCTGAAGCAGCAGGTAAGTCAGCAGTTCATGTTTCTGAATTGACTTCTGAAATCAATATTCAAAATAACTTAGTAAGAACTTCTACTTTCTTACAACATGACGTATTCAACAACTACCATTCGGAAAGCCAGTTGATGCGTTATATCAAAAAATTAGAACGCAAAGATTTATCGTTAAATCACTCGATGATTTCTTTAGGTTCATGTACGATGAAATTGAACGCTGCCGCAGAAATGTTGCCACTTTCAATGCCGAACTGGAATAGCATTCACCCATTTGCACCGGCTGATCAAGCACAAGGTTATATGACCATGTTGAAAAAACTGGAGCAACAATTGAATGTAGTAACCGGTTTCAAAGGCACTTCATTGCAACCTAACTCGGGAGCACAAGGTGAATATGCCGGTTTAATGGCTATTCGTGCGTACCACATTTCACGTGGTGAAGGTCACAGAAACGTATGTTTGATTCCATCATCGGCTCACGGAACCAATCCGGCTTCGGCAGCGATGGCAGGCATGAAAATCATTGTTACCAAAACCACTCCGGAAGGCAACATCGACGTAGAAGATTTAAAAGCAAGAGCCATTGAACACGCAGCTAATTTATCTTGTTTAATGGTAACCTACCCTTCTACGCATGGGGTTTACGAATCCACAATTATCGAAATTACGCAATTGATCCACGACAATGGTGGATTGGTATATATGGACGGTGCCAACATGAATGCACAAGTAGGTTTAACAAATCCTGCAACTATTGGGGCTGATGTTTGTCACTTGAACTTACACAAAACTTTCGCTATTCCTCACGGTGGTGGCGGACCTGGAGTTGGACCAATCTGCGTGAACGAAAAATTAGTTGACTTCTTACCTACTAACCCGGTGATTGCTACTGGAGGAAAAGACGCTATTTCGGCTATTTCGGCTGCACCATACGGATCGGCTTTAGTATGTTTGATTTCATACGGATACATTACTATGTTAGGTGCTGAAGGCTTACGTTCTTCTACCGAACATGCTATTTTGAATGCGAACTACATGAAAGCACGTTTAGAGGAACACTACCCAGTTTTATATTCTGGTGAGATGGGACGTGCCGCTCACGAAATGATTTTGGATTGTCGCGAATTCAAACAAAACGGAATCGAAGTGGGTGATATCGCAAAACGTTTAATGGATTATGGTTTCCACGCTCCAACGGTTTCTTTCCCGGTAGCAGGAACTTTAATGGTTGAACCAACCGAATCGGAAGATTTGGCTGAACTAGACCGTTTTTGTGATGCCATGATTTCAATTCGTAAAGAAATTGCAGAAGCTAGTGCCGAAAATCCAAACAATCCTTTAAAAAATGCACCGCATACATTAGCGATGCTTACTTCAGATACTTGGGATTTACCATACACAAGAGAAAAAGCGGCGTATCCATTGGATTACATCGCAGACAATAAATTCTGGCCTACGGTTCGTCGTGTAGATGATGCTTACGGCGACAGGAACTTGGTGTGCTCATGCGCTCCAATTGAGGCTTACATTGAAAATTAATATGAGGAAACAATTAATATCGTTTTACATGATTTTACTAAACTCTTTGTTTTGCTTTTCGCAAAGCAAAGAGTTTTCCTATTTACCGGCAAATAAAGATTCTTTAAACAATTACATCAAATCGGCCGCAGCAGAGAAAATAGTAAAACTTGGAGATAAGAACAGAAAAGACATCAAAAAAATTGTTGAAGAACGAAGAGACAATTTCATCAAATCCATAGAAGATAGCACCTATATTTTTGATAAGAAAATCAACAATTACCTAAAAGGGATTCTGTCGGAGATTTACCAAAAAAACAACATAAAAGACGCGAAGAAATTTTATTTTCTTATCGACAAGTCACCCATCCCTAATGCGGCATGCTACGGGAACGGAATTTTTTCGATCAATCTTGGTTTATTCAATCTGATTGATAGCGATGACGAATTGGCTTTCATCATTGCGCATGAGATTGCACATTATCAGTTGGACCACAACGACAGCAGTCTGTTAAAGTATATTGAAACAATGAATTCGAAGGATTTCAAATCGAAAGTAAAACAAATCGACCGTCAGGAATACGGCAAAAGAAAAGCTTTTTACGATTTGATAACCGGTTTGAATTACAATTTTTTACGACGCAGTAGAAAAGCAGAAACACAAGCCGACTCCTTAGGTTTAGCATTATTCAACAAAACAAAATACGACAAAAAGGCCAGTGTGAGTGCGTTGAAAAAATTAGAAAAAATCGACGAGATGATTTTCAATGAAGATCCGTTAATCAAACAACATTTTAATTTTGAGGAGTATCCATTCAAAGAAGCATGGCTAAACAAAGAAGAAAACCTATTCGATTTGAAAGAAACGGCGGATGATTATGCGATGCACAAAGACTCCTTAAAAACGCATCCTGATATTCCGATTCGTATTGAGCAGTTGAACGCTTTATTGAAATCCGAAGCCAATGGAACGGCGGCAATGTCTGACAACCTGCGTGAAATCAAAAGTATTAGTGCCAAAAATAGCATCCTGATATTTATAGACGATTCGAAAATTGACTTGGCATTGTATCAAACCATGATATTATTCAATCGAAAAGAAATCGACCAAGAACGCTATACCTTTTTGATTGCCGATTTACTAAAACGTACTTACGATAGTAAACTTAAACATTCATTCGGAAAGTATGTCGATCCGGTAAGTCCATTCTCAGAAGAGAAACACCTCAACGAAGTACGTACCTTTCTACATAATCTGGAAGTTAAAAACGTACGCAAACTAGGACATTCCTTCTGTTCCAAAAACAAGGAATTGATGAAAAACAATCCGGAGTTTGCCAAAATAGAGCAATTTTTTAAAAACCTAAATATTTAATCTTAATTCAATGAAAAACAAATTCTTAGCATTGGTGATAAGCTTATTATCACTAACAGCTTTTTCTCAAACCAGCAAAATTGGCGGGGTAAACAATTTCATCCTTAGAAATTCAGGAGCGATTTTAGATAAAAATAAGGATGTAGACGGCTATTACTTCTACTACCTTGTAGACAAGTTAAAAAAAGGAGAAGCTGAATTTGCTATTCAAATTTTAGACAAAAACTTAAACGAGGTTGCTAAAAAATCGTACGTAGACAACAAGAACACGTTCTTAATGACAAGTAGCTTTAACAACCAAGCTATGATGTTTGCAATGGCTAATTTCAAAGACAGAGAAATCAGTCTACTTAGCTTTGACAAAGGAGCTAACGCAAAAGAAACCGTTAAAATTCCTTTGGAGAAAAAAGAAATTGCGTACTTGCAATTGGCACAACAAACAGGAGACTTCAACGTATTGTTCCCAGTTGACAATAAAGGATTCCTTTTCAACAAATTTGAAGACAACAAAAAAATCGGTTACTCTTTGAAATACTACCCTACTGATGGTGGTAAAGCTTGGGAATTCAATTCACCTGAAGAATCAAAAGAAATTTTGGCAATCAACCCTATTGAAGTAAACGACAAAGTAGTAGTTGCATTGGAAACTTCAAAACCAGGTTTGCTTTCTAGAAAAATTACTTTACGTACGAAAGTAATCGATGTAAATACCGGTAAATTATTATTCGAAAAAGAATACAGCAAAAACGCAAAACCAAGATTGATCAACAATGCGTTCTTGGATGCGAACAACAATGTGGTATTAATGGGAGAATACTTCAAAGAAGGTGACAACATTTTCGCTGACAAAAGCTTAGGTTTATTTACAGAAGTAATCGATGTAACTGGAAAAACCATCAAAGAAAACTTCACAAGCTGGGCGAATGACGTAAGCAAAATTTTCAAAACTGAAAAAAGCTTTATCGATGACAAAGGATATGTATACTTCCACAACATCGTAAAAACTAACAATAACGAGTACTATGCTATTGGTGAGTTCTACAAAAGAACTGCAAGTGCAATGGGTATTGCTGGTGCTATGTTAGGTGGTGGAAATACAGTAACTCAAATTACAATTACGAACTCTGTAGTATTCAAATTCAACTCTGATTTCAAATTGACTTCAATTAAAGAATTCGAAAAAGGAAAATCAAGAGCGCCAAGTTTATCTGATTTCGGTAGCCCACAATTGAATGCTCACGCATTGAAAAACTATGGTGCATTCGATTATACCTTCACGCAGTTAGACAAAGCGAATGATAGATTCTACGCTAACTTCATCGATTACGAAAGATTAAAAGGAGAGAAAAACAAATTGGCTTTCAAAACAATCATCTATGATGAAGGTCAATTAACAGAAGACAAAATCTACCTTACTACTGACAACAAGTTCTTCAGAACTTTACCAGCAAAAGTAGGAAGCGTTTTATTGTTAGAATACGACAAGAAAAACAAAGAGATCAGCTTACACATGGAAAAGTTGAACATCAACTAATACGAAAAGGACTCCGTTGGAGTCCTTTTTTTTTATCCTCTTTACTCCCATTTTGTTCAAAAAAACAGTGCTTATGCATCCACTAGAGAAGTAAACAATCCGAGCTTTTCCTTATTTTTACATCATGAAAGACATAGAAAATCAAGACGACCTCTACTTGCTTGTAGATGAATTTTATAAAAAACTATTGACTGACCCAAGTATTAGCTACATTTTTACGGATGTAGTCAAAATTAAAATTCAGGAGCACCTTCCCATTTTGGTTACGTTTTGGTCACAAGCCATTTTAGGTACCGGAGGCTACACCCGCAACCTCACCGACATTCATTTGGACATTGACAAAAAAGAACATTTAACACCAGAATTGTTTCAAATTTGGTTAAACCATTTCAATACTACGGTCGATACCTTTTTCAAAGGAGCAAAAGCCGAGCAAATCAAAACACAGGCATTGAGCATTGCAACCATTATGCAAATCAAAATTATAAATCAACGAAAAGGCTAACCACAAATTGGCCTTTTTATATTCTTCCCAAAATGACTGTATAATTCGTAAAAAAAGAAGAAATAAAAACAGCATCTATAATTTTATAACTTTTTCTTTCGATTATTGGCAAAAATGAAGAAAACACACCCAATTACTATCAATAGATTAATATTATGGTTAATTTAGTGTAAACTTTATCTCAACTTATGAATATCCGAATTACTGGTTCGGGAAGCTATATCCCGACCGAAATTGTGACGAATAAAGATTTCGCCAAGCACGTTTTTTTAAATGATGATGGCACCCCATTTCCATTACCCAATGAAACCATCACCGAAAAATTTCACGACATTACCGGAATTGAAGAAAGAAGGTATGTGACAAATGATTTACTAACTTCGGACATTGCCAGTATTGCAGCCAAAAAAGCAATTCAGGATGCCGGCATCGATCCCGAAGAATTGGATTACATTATTTTTGCGCACAACTTTGGTAACGTGAAAGTCGGCGCAATACAAACTGATATTTTACCCAGTTTAGCCACTCGCGTGAAGTTTGACCTGCGCATCAAAAACCCACGATGCGTTGCTTACGATATGCTTTTCGGTTGTCCGGGATGGATTGAAGGTGTTATCCAAGCCCAAGCCTTCATCAAAGCCGGAATGGCCAAAAAATGTTTGGTCATTGGTGCCGAAACCTTATCGCGTGTCGTTGACTTGCACGATAGGGATTCGATGATTTATTCGGACGGTGCGGGAGCCACCATTGTAGAAGCAACAGATGCTGACGGTGGAATTTTAGCCCACGAAACCGCAACCTTTACGTATGACGAAGCCTACTATTTGTTCTTTGGCAATTCGTTCAACAAAGACCACGACCCGGATGTGCGTTACATCAAAATGCACGGTCGTAAAATTTATGAGTTTGCCTTGAGTCAAGTACCCAAAGCAATGGCTTCTTGTTTGGACAAAAGTGGTATTGACATTTCGGAAGTAAAAAAAGTACTGATTCATCAGGCGAATGAAAAAATGGACGAAGCGATTATTCAACGCTTTTACCGCATCTACAAACAAACACCTCCCGAAGGTGTGATGCCCATGAGTATCCACAAATTAGGAAACAGTAGCGTAGCCACCGTTCCTACTTTATACGATTTGATCGTAAAAGGCGAAATCGAAAACCAACAACTGAATAAAGGTGACGTAGTGATTTTTGCTTCGGTAGGTGCCGGTATGAACATCAATGCGGTGGTGTATCGATATTAATTATGAATTATAAACTCTGTTCACTATAAAAAGGCTACTCTTTCGAGTAGCCTTTTGTTTTTCAACTCTTTATTGTTTTTTTTTAACCGAGTGAAATTTTGGAAACACTCCTTTACACTAAACAATACAATTCTTTTACTTACTCCAGCACTATTGAAAGTAAAATCTTATAACCTAAATTCTTTTCAACATTCTAAAAGTCAATCCATTCCGACATTGATTCCTATTTTTTTTTCAATTATCTTCGTACGCTCTATTAATCCCATTTCTATGAAACAACTTTACACCTTATTCTTATTTATAAGTGTAACAGTTTCCACAACTGTAAATGCACAAATTGACCCACAATTACAGTGGGTATTAAACACCGAAAACACCTCCATCGAAGGTGGTTTCACCACTGGAAATGGCATCGCAGTGGATGCATCCGGAAACCGTTACATCACAGGATACTTTGACAAAACAGCGGATTTTGACCCGTCAGCAGCAACAGCCAACCTAACGTCCCTAGGCAGTTTTGACATTTATATAGCCAAATACGACCCCAACGGTAATTATCTTTGGGCGAAAAACATAGGCAACACCGGTGACGACAGAGCTAATGCTATTGCTTTGGATAATGCCGGTCAGTTCTATATTATCGGAAATTTCAAAAGTACAGTGGACTTTAATCCTTCCGCTGGTGCCGATAATTTAACATCCGTAGGAGCATTAGATGGCTTCATTGCTAAATATGATACCAACGGAAATTATATCTGGGCCAAAAGTATTTCTGGAAATGCCAGCATATCTTTAAGTTCCATCGCTCTAGACAGCAGCAACCAAATTCACATTACAGGTCACCACAACAACACCGTTGATTTTGATCCTTCGGGTGCTACAGCAAACCTCACAGCAGTAGCAGGAGGTACCGATAGTTTTATAGCCAAATACGACACTAACGGAAATTACCTTTGGGCAAAAAATATAGGTGGCAACAACTTTGACTACGCTTACTCCATTGCGGTAAACAGCAGCGGGCAAGTACACATCACCGGAGTATTTTCAGGCACCGCCGATTTTGATCCTTCGGGAGCTGCCGCCAACCTCACGGCTCTTTCTACAAATTCAGATATTTTCATCGCCAAATATGACACCAACGGGAATTATATTTGGGCAAAAGCAATTGGTGGAAACAACACCGACAGTTCAAATGCAATTGCATTAGACAGCAGTGGTCAAATACACATCACCGGCTATTTTAATGATACTGCCGATTTCAATCCTGCAGCCGCAGTCAATAATCTTACCTCAGCTGTGGCAGGTGTTCAGGATATTTTTATTGCTAAATATGACACCAACGGAAATTACTTGTGGGCAAAAACCATTAGCGGAAACAGTATAGAAAAATCAAATTCAATTGCCATAAACAGCAGTGGACAGGTACATATTTCCGGATCATTTTATGCTACCGTAGATTTTGATCCTTCAGTTGCCACCGCCAATCTTACTTCCACAGGAAACAATGATATTTTTATCGCCAAATACGACAGTAACGGAAATTACCTTTGGGCAAAAAATTGCGGAGGAGCTAACGATGACGTTGCCAATGCCATTGTTGTAGACACCAACGACAAAATATTCTTTACCGGTTTTTTCAGAGACACCGTAGATTTTGATGCTTCGGTATCTGTTTCCAACCTGACAGCCGGTTTCGGAAATGCGAATTGCTTTATGGCTTGTTACAGTGCAACAGGGACTTTTAACAATGCACAAGTTATTGGAGGGTATTCCAACCAAATCTTTGCAGAGATCGGAAAATCAATAACTACCGACAATCAAGGCAATGTGTATGTAACAGGTACTTTTAACGGAGCTACCGACTTTGATCCTTCAGCAGCAACCGCTTTACTTACGCCCATATCAAGCAATCAGGATATTTTTATAGCCAAATACAATTCCAACGGAAATTACCTATGGGCTAAATCCATTGGAGGAAATAATGCAAAATATGTCAATTCCATCAAGTTAGACAACAATGGACAAGTACTTATTACAGGCACCTTTGTTGGGGCCGCAGACTTTGATCCTTCCGCTGCAACAGCAACCTTAACTCCTGTGGGAAGTTCGGATATTTACCTAGCCAAATACGACACCAACGGGAATTACCTTTGGGCAAAAAACATGGGTGGAGTTAGTAATGACGAAGCAACTTCCATTGCATTGGACAATAACGGACAGATTTACCTTTCCGGATTTTTCTTTAATTCGGCTGATTTTGACCCTTCACCTGCAACTGCTAATCTGACAAGTGCTGGAGGTTACGATAGCTTCATTGCCAAATACGATGCTAACGGGAATTATCTGTGGGCAAAAAACATCAGCGGAACCAGCGATGAATATTCGATTTCTATGGCTTTGGACAATAACAACCAAATACATATCACCGGAACATTTATAGGAACTACCGACTTTGATCCCTCAGGTGCGGTTGCCAATCTTACATCGGTATCCGGTAATTCAGATGTTTTCATTGCAAAGTACGATTCCAACGGAAATTATATCTGGGCAAAAAACATAGGAGGTTCTGGACCTGAAGTAGTTCGTTCCATAGCATTAAACAGCACAGGACAAATTCATATCACAGGTACATTTCAAAACACGGCAGACTTTGATCCATCTGGAGGCAATGCCAACCTTTCGGCTGTTGGAGCGAGAGATATTTATATTGCCAAATACGACATTAACGGAAACTACCTATGGGCAAAAGGGATGGGTGGAACTAGTACCGATGAAGCAATGTCTTTAAGCTTGGATACCAGTGGCAGACCTCATATTACAGGTTATTTTCAAGGCACGGCTGATTTTGACCCATCTCCAGTAGCTGTAGCCAACTTAACTTCGGCATCAGGAAGCATCGATATCTTTATTGCCAAATACGATGTCAACGGTAATTATATCTGGGCAAAAGCCATCGGAAGTCTAAATGTTGATTCAGCGAATGCCATTGCATTAGATCGTAATAACAAAGTCCACATAACCGGATATTTTAACAATACCGTTGATTTTGATACTTCGGGAGCTACCAGCTACTCTACTGCTTTGAATAATATGGATGTTTATTTAGCGCAATACACTTCCTGTACGACTGCCAATACAAGTATTACCCGTAACGGTATGACTTTAACTGCCGATTCGACTGCCGATTCGTACCAATGGATAGACTGCTCTAACAACAATGCTTTTATTCCAGGCGCTAACAACCAATCGTATACCCCAACTGTAGATGGAAATTACGCAGTTATTTTAACGGTTGGGAGTTGCGACAGCGTTTCTGAATGCCAAGCTGTATTGGGCACTGAAGAAAATCAATTAGAGACGGTCGTATTGTACCCTAATCCTGTTACCAATCATTTTTTCATCTCCCTACCCCACATTTTTGAATCTTCAGAAGTGACGGTTACGAATTTACTGGGTAAAATCATTAAAAAAACGAACTACAAGCAACAACAACAAATCAATATATCGCTTGAAGACACAGCCAGCGGCATTTATTTTGTTCGTCTGGAAGGCGAACAAAAAACAAAAATATTCAAAGTCATTAAACAATAAATCAACCATCAAAAACCTTTCGGAAACGGAAGGTTTTTTTATGCAGGCTCATCAGTAAATTGTACTTCGCCTCCGACTTTTTGAATCTTTTGCTGAATTGCGGTTTTCATAAGAAGAAGACTTTCCTGGTTGAGATGCAACTGCTCTAGACTGTATTGATTGTATTTGTTGAATGTTTTCAGTGCGTGATCCCGGATAATCAAAATCAATCCATCATCGGGCACTTCCTGTTTGCTTAAGTGCGCCATGGTTTGGAATGCAGCTAAAGCTTCGATGCGGTTGCACTCCGCAATGGCGATTTCTTTTTGAATGCGACGGAGCTTGACCTCCGTCTTGATCTCCTCTTTTTTACATTGCGTGTTGGTGCGTTGTTCCTCCTCTTCCAACAATTGTGTCACTGCTGTAGACATTCCTTTTTCCTGTTGCACGCTTAGCAATAAGGCAGTCAATTGTTGCATGGGCTTCAATGGCAGCGCTAGTTTCCCTGATTTAAACATCGACCATTGACTTCTGGGAACACCTAATAACATTGTCATTTCTTCTAGTTCTAGTCACAGCATTTTTTTTAACTCACCTACCAGTAATTTGGTTATAGTCATGACTTAACATACTAAAAACCCTACCGGTTATCGGGAGGTTTTTTTTTACATCCAATTATCCGATTCACCCAACTTCAATCTTTTGATAATTTGATGTTCCAACAGGTTAAGATTTTCCAATTTTAATTTAGTCATTTCCAGTTTATGCATACTCCGCTTATCCAGCATTTTTTTGGCCCTAGATTGAATTGAGGATGCCAAAGCCTTATCCACCCCATCAAATCCATTCTCAATCACAGTCGCAACAACTAACGCCGCTAAACATTCTTTACGTTGATTTTCAAGAGTTTCAATTGCCTTTTGGATACGATACCGTTTTAATTTTATCGTTTGAAGTTCGCTTTTTAGTTGCTTCTGTATTTTCATCTCTTCCGTCTTTAAAAACGATTTAGTTGCATCAGGCACCTCCTTGACATTCTTTACCTCCCCCATAAGAGAAAACAATCTTATCTTTGCTGCAAAAGAAATCTCTCGCTTGGAGGATTTATACATTGACCAATGACTCACAGAAATCCCCAATAGCCTTGCAATTTCACTCTGAGTTAATCCCAGCACCGGTTTCATTACGTCCTTCTCTTTACATGTGTTTTTCATTTTTTATTTTTTTAAATCAAACACAACTCTTGTGCCTTTTTTTGAAAAAATTAAAAATTAAACACAAAAAAAGTGTTTAATTGTAAAAAAATAAATCCTAAACACAGGAATCAATGGAGTGAGAATTTGGTGTTTTTAAGGAGTAAGGAGAAATGAGTAGGTTGGGAGAAGAGGTTTTGTTTTATTTTTTTTGCATACTATTTAAAATACTACACTCATTCAATTCATTAAAAAATGTAATAAAGCTGCGTATATTTACGAGTTATATGGCATTTTGAAAAACATCGGTGAAAAAGACAGTTTACATATTGACAATTACATTCGGGCTAGCTTTCTATAACAGCAGAGCGCAAGAATCAAATGATAGTAAATCAAAAGTTATTTCTTCAGACACAATTACTAAAAAACAATTTGAAGTTAAAGACAGTATTTATAAAATTGGGGAATTCCTTTTTGAAGCTAAAAGGAATGCAAAATTTGAATTTATAAAAAAGGGTGAAAAGTCAAAAATCAAAACAAAAGGAGATACATTGTATTTTGATAATTACATTGTGCTTCTTGGAGATATTGACGAAATAACTAGTCCTGGCATTTTTAAAAAGTTTAAATTTAACTCACAATTTGAAAATTTTAAGACAAATAAAATTTATAAAGGAAAACTTGCAGATCCAATTTTTTCAACAGACAAATCCGCAAAACGCTTTATTACTCGAATAAAAGATGGTTGTAAAAAAACTGGTGTAAATTTCGCAGGACATTACACAATTATTGAATGGGGTTGCGGAGCTGCTTGTGCACAAATGGCAATTGTGGACAGGATTAGTGGTGAAATAATTTACTCCAAAATCCCTTTCGACAAAAATGATGGGCATTGTGGTGCTGAATATAAAATTGATAGTAGATTGTTAATCATAAACACAGAAGCATTAAGTGAATGGTGGGGATATGAATCAGGCTATAAACGTTGTGACCATTGGAGAATGACATCTGTATTTGAAATTGAGAATAATAAACTTATAAAAATTGAATAACAAGAAAAAAGCCATATAACAACGGTTTCACGAATTGGCGAGAATATTGGTAAATTCATATTTGTATTTCGCTATTAATTTTATCTTAGTGAAAAATATAAAGTCCCGAACTTCGACACTTCGCAAAGCTGCAAACCGTTATGCGGCATTTTACCCAAAAATCGTGTGATAGAAATAATTACAAAAGATGAACATAAATTTAAATACTGAAAGATTAAATATAAAACCAATTTCTGTACTAAATATTGAAGACATTTATAAGTTGCAATCATTAGAAGAAACGGCAAAGTTTAATACATCGGGAATTCCCAAAAATATAAACGAAACAAAAATTACTGTTGAAAATTGGATTGTCGAAAATGCAAAAGAAGACACCAAACGATTTACTTTTTCAGTTGAATTAATTGATGGAAATGAATTTATCGGTTTGATTGGAATTAATTTAGGGAAAGATCATTATAAAAATGCGGAAGTTTGGTTTCAATATGATTATAAATTTTGGAATAAAGGTTATGCAACAGAAAGTTTAAGAAAAATAATTGATTTCGGATTTAAAAACTTGAAACTACATAGAATTGAAGCTGGTTGTGCAATTGAAAATATTGGTTCAATCAGTGTTTTAGAAAAAGTTGGTATGCTTAGAGAAGCACATACACGAAAATTATTGCCTTTAAAGTCTGGCTGGTCAGATAATTATGGATATGCAATTTTGTCGACTGATGAAAGAAAATAACCCCGATAGCGCGGATTGACTTCGTCTGTTCGGCTAAAGACTAGGGTGCATTCCGTGCTTTATAAAACATGAAAAGACTATAACTTAAAAATGTTGTAGTCTTTTCATGTTTTAATCAATTTTGGACACGAGCCGAACGCTCGCCAGCTTTTGATCCCAATAAAGCAGGTTTACTTAATTTGTTACTACTTATAACTTCCGATCCAACCCTCAATTCATCCTACCGTAACAAACTTATTCAAACCCCGACTAATTCTGAAAAAACTAATCAACTATGAATCAAACTAAAAACCTTCCGGTAAAAAAAGGCTTACTTTACGGTGTAATGTTGGGAATTGTGGTAGTCAGTATCGGGATTATACGTTACAAAACCGGAATGATACTCCACGACGACCAAACACTGAGTTATGTATATTGGTGCATCTTCACATTGACCATTTGGTACGCTGTGTTCCAATTCAAAAAACAGGATGCTGCCTCCTTTTCCTATAGGCAAACCATAAAAATAGGGCTATTGAGCGGACTCATAAGTGCGGCCTTGTACACCGTTTACATTGTGGTGCTCAATACGTACATTGACCCTGAACTGGCTTCCAAAATAATAGAATACAAAACGGCCAACCAAGCAGGCTTATCCGCTGAGGATGTCTCCAACTCAAACAAAATCATGGAAATGAATGAAGCCCTGAGAGGCTTAGTGTACATGTTCGTGTGCATGACTTTCGGAAGTATTCATTCAACAATGGCAACATTTGTAGCAAAAAGGGGTAAGAGTTAAAACCAATACTACTCCCGCTCCGCATAGTCTGACTACGTAGAATCTTCGATTACCCGACTGTGCGACTATAATTAACAAAACATCTACTTTAATTTACATAATTAATGGCTCAAAATCAGGAGACTTTGAGCAGCAGGCTAAAGTTGTAGATATAACCTGTGCATTCCAACTATTTCCTTATTTTTGAAAAGCACTATACGATTGCTGGTTTAGACAAGTTGAATATTATCATATAACAAAAACACATAATAAACTAACGAAATGATACTATTGCCTTACAAAGAGAGATTGATTAGAGAAAATTTCTTGGATATTTCATTCAATAACGAAGGCGATGACAACTTAACTAATTTCAAACTTTTTGAAAAATTAAATTCGACTGACCAATATTATCTTGCAGAAAATTACAATTGGGATAATGGCATTGCAATACTAAAATGGATAATTGAAAGTAAAAAATGTGATAAAGGCACTGCCTCTCTTATTTTTTGGACGTCTGAACCTGATTACTATTTTGAGAAATCGGAAGCTGAAATTTCAGATTACGAAAAAGACATTTTTTTGTTGCTTAAAAGAATAGTCGAAAAGTTTAATCACAAAGAATTTAAAAAGTCAAACTTAAAATACAATCCAGCTGACAGGGAAAAAAGAATCGATTGGAGTAAACAAAATCTAGAATGGAATATTCCTGAAGAACTCAAAAAACCAACAAAAGGCTTTCCAATAATTAGTCTTGGAATTGTTCAGCAAAAAATTTGGGAATGGCAACGAAAAAGAAGAGAAACTAAAAGAGCTGAAAAAAGAGTGAAACGAAAAAAATAACAGTATACAACAGTCGCTTGGCTGGATTCCTTCGGTAGTCGCTAACCTCGTGTGCGAATCGGTGCTGTCTGGTATTTGAAAAAGCGTTAACTAAAAGCGGGCATATAATAACTACAAGTAATTGTAACGAAAACTCAACAGAAATGAACGACTGGAATTCTTACATTGAAGAACAAAAGAAAATTTGTAATGAATATAAATCTTTATGGAAGCCTATTAATGAAAATTTGAAAGTTGGGATCTCAACAGATTTGAATTCTGATCCGTTGAATGGTTTACGACATAACTCAGAAGACGGAACAACAGGTTGGTTTATTTGGTCTGGCGAATATGAAGAAAGAGAAGATTTCTTTGAGCCAATTTGTGCAGCACATTTACTGGAAAGAAAACCACAAGTAATTAAATATTTAGGTTTGGATGTTGGATTCAGATTTTTAATCGGAAAAGACAATTATGAAGACGTATGGTTTGACAAAAAAGTAGGTGAAATATAATAAACTCAACTACCTCCCACTGCTCCGCATAGTCTGACAACGTCGAATCTTCGATTAACCGACTTTGAGGCAATAATTAACAATATATCTTCTTTAATTTACATAATTAATGGCTCAAAGTGAGGTAACTTTGCGCAGCAGGTCAAACAGAACAGTTGTTTGTAGCAAGCACCAAAACGAAAAATCATCCCCTTTGAAAGTATGACAGAAATACTAAATTTCCTGAATGAATATAAAAACGAATTAACACAATGGTTAGAAAAACCAACTGTTTCCGCACCCCCGGAAGTAATGGAAAAAATTATTTCCACTATAGAATTATCACTACAACTTATAAACACAAACAGAAAAGTTTCAGCAGAGGAAAAACAAATGATTGAAGGCAGTTCATATCTTGCACGATACTTTGATGGATGGGGTCAAGATTATTTTGACAAGTATTTGGAAATGGTCCATTACATCAAGCGATATCATTATTAAAAATCAAAAATGCACGATCAACATTCTTTTACCTCTTTGCATTTTCCTGTTTCTGCTCCGCGAAGTCTGATTTTGTCGAATCTTCTATTTCCAGACGCCGAGGCGATCAATAATAACCCCATTCGTGGCACAGCATACTACTCGTGGCAAAAAAAGCAAAATAACAACAGATACTACGTTCGGCTAAAGTTGTAGATATAACTTGTACGTTCCAACTATTTCCCTATTTTTGAAAAGCACTATATAACAGTGGGTTTAACCGAATTGCAATCCTTCTTTACAAACTCCTTATGAAAAATCTTTTTGGCATTACGTTCATTTCATTGATGCTACTTATCGTGTTAGTGAATTTTGCTTGTCAGAAACAAGAAAACCATCTTTCCAACACCTTGCTTTTAGATCAATCAAAAGAATTGACAAATGCTAATAAGAGAGAATTGCACCACTTACTTTCATCCATTTGGTCAATAAATGTAAGAGAAAAAAAACAAACTTCTATCGAAACTCAAAAAATTGAAAATCTGTATACAGAATTTGAAAATTTTGAATTAAAAATTCAAAAAAGCGATCGCAAAAAAGCAATTGAATTAATTAATCAGCAAAATGCGAAATTTAAAAATGATAGTGTTTATAACATCCCAGGATTTATTTTTAAACCTATAGTTATTGAAGAATTAAATGAATTAAACGATGACGTTTTTAAGTCCTATTCGATATCAAAAATTTCAAACTTCTACTTGGTTTCTGCAGGTTATATTTTTACCTCACGTAGTTATGGCCGTGAAGCGCTTTAAAGCGGCTGCTAATAAAAGTGTTACACAATTGCGAATTTGAGGTTAATAAAGGTTTATTTTCGCTAGAAATTCTAACTTTAATAACACCAAAGCTAAAAGTGCATCATTAAAGTAAAGCAGTCAGTTCCGAAGTTCGCAACCTCAACAAGTAGTAAAACGTTACACGTAAATTGTATGTCGACACCAATAGACCACAATAAACTTCTCCAAAAAATCGCAAAAGAGCGACTGAAACCTTATGGAATAGTTCAAAAAGGACAATCACGCACTTTTCTTTACGATAAAGACTGGTATACTATTGTAATTGAATTCCAACCTTCATCTCGGACAAAAGGAACCTATTTGAATATAGGAATTGACTTTAACTTTTATCCAAGAGACTATTTTGCTTTTGGATACGGCTACAGAGAAAAAGGATTTGAAGAGTTCAAAGACGAAGAGCAATTCCATAAATTAGTAATCAACCTTTGTGAACTTTCAATACAACGAGTTCAGGAGCTTGAACAAAAATGTATAGACGTCTGGACTGCACTAAAAACAGTGGAAAAGGAAAAAGCGCACGATAGTTGGAGAATTTATGAGGTGGCGGTTTTACATATTTTGACTTTAAACTTTGACCAGGCAAGAAAACATCTCTTTCAATTGAGCAAAACGAAATGCAAATATGACTGGGAAATGGAAAGAAAGAAAGCGGCAGACGAATTATTGGATTGGCTACAAAAAGAACCTACAAATTTGGACAAGATAAAAAGCATAATCAACAAAACACGACAATTGAAAAAACTCCCGATAGTTCCATTGGACAATTTAACTGAAAGAAAAACGCTTCCTAACAGCACCTCCCAAAAAACGGGCCGGATGTGGTTAAAAAAACTTTTAGGCATTGAATAAATTATTAGCAGTTTGACTTGCTGGCACTTCGAAAGCTTTGCCATCGGGAAGCCGCAAAACAATAGTAGCAATTAAAAAATGACCGACAACAATTTAAAATTATTAAAATACAATCAACTGTGGCTGGAATTTGGCGTACTGACAACTGATATTCTACTGACACAAGTGAAAGACTTTGAAAGTGGTTTGGACGAAAATACGGAACACTATCGTTATCGTGCGTTCAAAAACTATTTAGAAACCCAATCCCAATTATCTGATGAGCAAATTGTCAACCTATTTGAACTCATTACAATTGAAACAGATATTGCAATGGCAACCTCCATGGCACTTGACATCTTAAAAAGAAAGTCACTTAACGATTCACAATTTAAACATGTCTCAAAACTTTTAAAACAAATAATTGGAGAGAACATGCAAGCCTATATCGACCAAGAAATAGTTTGGAGACAAAAACGGTAACAAGCATAATGAGTTACTGCTCATAAATTTTCGAGAAGGTTATGAATTTTGTGGTAAACTCATATTTCTATTTTACTAGACATTTTATCTCTATTCGAAAATGTAAAGTTCTACACTTCGCTACAAAAGAGAAGCCGCGAAAAATTGTATTCAACTAAAAAACAGCACCTAATGAAAAAAATTTTATTTCTTTTTATACTATTGAGTAGTACTTCTTGTACGTTAAAAAAACAAGAAGGAATTTTTTCATTTGAAAAACCTACAGGTTGGAAAAAAATTACATCAGATTCTATATTCGAACATATGAAATCAAAACACCAACCTATAGTGAGTAGAGAAACCTATATAAATATCAGACATCAGTCTAACAGTAGCCTTGACAATCCATTCTTTACAATTGTTAAAAGAGAAAATAAACATGTAAGTGATGACGCTTTTTTTGATTCTGTTCAAAAACAGGTTGACTTGTATAAAGAATTTTATCATCCTATTCAATTTACTGACGAACCAAAAATCATCAAAATTGACAAAATGGACGCATTATATTACTCTTTTGAATTTCAAGAATCAAGAAACAATAAAATAAAACAGCATAGAAGCAAAGCTTATATCATTCCAAATAATAATTTTTCTTATGAAATATATATGAATGATGAAAAAAATCGCGATTATCAAAAAGATTTTGATCAATTACTTTCTTCAATACAATTCGATAAATAGTCCGCTGCGCAAAGTCTTCTTTCATAACGACACTACTCGACAAAGTGGATTCCTCTAAAGGCTATTCGAATTGTTATGGCTATTTTATTTACTTTTGAAATGTATCACAAATAAGCAAAATGTAGGCATACATTCGCTGGAACAGAATAAAGTTTAATCCTTTTAGTTTACCAATCAACTATGCAACTATTCCGAAAATTATTAGGCAGAAAAACACCACATTTGAAAGAAGAAAATTTCAGTGTCACCATAAACAATTTAACGATTGACGACAGTCTGACTTCTGAAAAATTCTTACCTATGAAAAATGAGTTGGTAGAATTTCTTATCACAATTTTACAAGAAATCAATAGACTTGAACAAGAAATTTTTAACCGCAGTGAAAAGTTAAAAAATCCAAAAGAACCAAATCAAGTTCAACCTGGAGAAGATGAATTATGGGAGGAATACACTTCCCGATATCGAAAAATTGTCAGCCCCATCTTCTTGGATACTACTCAGGGAAATCCTGATTCTTTTGGCAACCCTGCAAAATATGATTACCTGCTCTATCCAGATACAAAGTTAATTTTCATAATGAAATCCGAAAATCGAGCGGTTGTTGAAATTGAATTCTATCAAAGTATTGGAAAAAAAGAACAGTTTGTTTTGAAAAAAGAAATAGAAAACTGGAAAATAGCAACAAAAAAATATGGCTTTATAGGAGAAAACACCTGGCACAAAGATTCATTATAATAATGTCGGTTTTCTTTTTACCATACACTATTCATCTTACCTAACTAAACTAAGACAACAAAATAGTATCTAGTCATGCTTTGTACAGTACGAATCCTATTTACTGGAATAAAAGCTACACTTTAGAAAATAAATTATCTTTGTCTATTCGAAAAAAACGCTCTCTAAGAGTTACTTTGTTACCATAAAAATGAGCCAGTCTACTACTACAAAAATTGTTTACAAGAATCCCTACTCCTATATTGCTTTACTTATAATCTGTTGGGGTATGTTTTTGATGAGCGTGACAACACTATATCTATTTGGTATGTGTTTCTTTGGGCTAGGCGCAGTCGTAGTTAGCTATCCGCTACTCGATCCAAAACAAAAAAAAATCATATTCACAGGAACCAAAGCATACAAAGAACAGATCAAAAAGGAATTAGCGAAAAGAAAAACAGATTTTGGGCTTTTTGCTTACACAGACAAAGGATTCACAATAGCATTGCAAAATAAATTTCACACAATAAACTGGACTGAAGTACTTTGCCTTTTTGGCTATAAAGTCGATCTATTTGCTGTTGACGAAATTCGTTTGGACGTTTTTTGCGAAAATAATATTGCATTTACACTTTCTGAAGAAACACCCGGATGGTATGTGTTTTTGGACAAAATCGTCGAAAACTTACCCCAAAGTAAACCAAACTGGGCAATTGAAATTGCTTTTCCTGCCTTCGAAACTAATTTGACACTTATCTTCGAAAAGTACAACAAAAGTGTAGAAGAAGCGAAACAACTGTATTATAAAGAAAAGTAAAGTTATGTATATTACTCTTGATATTAGTAAAAAAATTGAAATGGACTTCGGGCACAAAGCGACTGAAGTGTATGGCCTTTTCGATCAAGCCTTTGAAAGTGCTGCTTATTTGAAGGAGGAAAGAATTGTTCGATGCATAGTGTTTTTGGCCGAACAAAACATCGAAAAGCTAAAAAAATACATCAAAGCGGCCACCGATGATCCAAGAGATGTACTTTTTTGGGCCGAATACCTAAACCATAACGATAAACATCCAACAAAAATTCGAGATTTCGACCAACCTTTTGACCAAGCCACCTTACAGTAAACAAATGAAATTTATACAAAAAACATTCGGAATCCTTCTTTTACTTATTACATTACTTCTCGCCTCTTCCTTTGTTTATGCCTTTCGAATTCTTTTTGATAAATGTATCTACAAATTAGAAGCGAAAGCAATTGGAGCATCAGGATATGCCATTGGATTTGCCCTTCTTTTAAATTGTTGTTCCCTTCTGATTTACTTCTTAACCCGAATGAGTCTGTATTTACTCATAAAGAGAAAAATGAATAGTCGTAAATAAATTGATCGATATAAAAAATTTCAAAAGAATAAACAGAAAGACAACGAGAAAAGTCCCAACATGACTCTTTACTAAACCATTCTAGTACTTCTTCATCATTATTTAAATAACGATTTCGGTAGTACCTCTTTAATCGGGATAATATTAAAAATCCGGTTACCCAATGCAAAAATTACAAAAGCGATGGCAGGTTTGTAACACAGAGTTAGAAACTTATTAGGTGCATCGGGCAGGAATTTACCAACCACAAGCACAACAATCAAAAGCCCGAATACATACAAATACTTACTGCTAAACGGATGCACCCCAAACTTGCGGTAATTAAAACCAATTTTAATCAAATTGTAAACCGTTAATGAAATAGAGGTCGCTATGGCAACACCCGTAATTCCCATTTTAAAAATCAACAGGAAAATAAGATTGTTTACTATCGTTAATACCGCCAAAGCAATGGTAGTGGTATTATTGAACTTGTAATATTTGGAATTCGTAATGATGTAACCGTTAAAACCGGTCGCCAGATCAAACAATAATGCTAAACCTAAAATATAAACCACCGGAAGACCTTGCGCCAGTTCATCACCGTTTTTCATCAGGAAAAATAAATCTTCGATACCTGAGGCGACCAACCCGAATAAAACAGCTCCCATGGTAAACAAATACAAAGAAGTTTTATGATGCAGCGATTTTAAATCGGACATATTGTTTTCTTCAATATACTTTGCGATAATAGGTGCCGAAATGGTATACACGCCCAAAGCCGGAACGGTAATCATACGTACTAAATTAGCCGAAGTATTGTAAATCGCCAAAGGTTTATTCCCAATGAACTCACCAATCATAAAAGCATCGATATTGAGAGCAACGATAGAACCCAAACTACCAAAGAAAGTATAGAACGAATATTGCATGAGCTCCTTCTGGAAATTGTTTTCCTTTAAGAAAGCGAACGAAGTTTTTCCGGTAAATCGATCCAAACGTTGTACATAAAAAAACATCCCTATCAATGCCAATGCAAAAAACAACACTACAATCCAAATTGCTGTCGTAGCTGCTATTTTGAAAAAGAAAAAGGCACTAAAGGCTAAAATCAATCCGAGTTTAGGAAAAACATTTTCGAAAATATTAGGAACCACGATTCTTTTTTTAATCGAAATAAATCGTGAAAACAATTGGATAAGCGCCAAACACAGCATAACCGGAAAAATGTATGCTCCAAAGGCATAAAACTGCGATTCTCTGATTTGTTCACTAAAATAAGACAAAGTCCAAAACAATACCGTGACAATAACAAAATTCCTAAGGATAAACCAAATGGAATACTTTAATAGATTGTGTTGGTTATTGGTTTCTTCCATTTTGGGATAAAACCGAACGTTGGCATGCATAATCCCAAAAGTTACCAAAGGTAGTGCCAATAAGGCTGTAGGCAGAATGTATTGTATTTTACCTGCAAATTCCAAATCGTTAGGATACAAGAATACCGTTGACAGAATCCCTATCAACGTACTGAAGTACCCAACGATACTGTATTTTAAACTTTGCCTTGCTACTACGCTCATTTTGAGTTATGAATTATAATTCTTTCGGCACGAAAATGAAGTTATTGATATACGTATTAAAATCATTCAGATACTCATCCTTTTGGAAATCGGCCATTTGCGATACTTCGAAAGGTTGTAAGCCTAATGTTTTTCGGTCGAAGTAAAACACTTCGTATCCAAACCCAACAATAAAATCGAAGATATCCTTGATTGGGTAATGTGCATGACGCAATTCGATTTCGATGATGAAAGTCGGTTTGATTGTTTCCAGAATGGTTTTACATCCTTTAATCGTATCAAACTCGTGGCCTTCGACATCAATTTTTACGACATCAATTTTGGACACATTTTCTTTTTGAGCCCAATCATCTAGCGTAATGGTTTGAATTTCTATTTTTTCAACAGCATCACCCATATCTTCCAATGAAGCTCGCGTGTCTTGCAAACCGTCACCTTTTTTAGGAATGTGCAACACCGAAGTTCCCGTTTGGGAAGAAACCGCCAATGGAAACAATTTTACTTTTGGAAAAAGCGGCTGAATGTAATTCACCAATGTCTGATTCGGTTCAAAACCATAAATCTTTCCGGATTGAATTACTTTTTCGGCCTGATACAAATAAATGCCTTTATTGGTTCCGATATCGATAAAAACCGAATCACTTTTCAATACTTGATGAATGTACAACAATTCGGGTTCGCACTTATAATTACCGGTAGACAATGAATGCAACGTTTTATAATAACGCTTTTTGTATAATGATGGCCAGTACTTGTAGGCCAGTTTAATAAGACTTTGTAACATTTAGTTTTTTGTTAATTCTAGCAGTTGTTCTTCCAATATGTTTTTCACTTTTTCAAAGGTATATTTTTCAACGTAAGGATTTAGTTTTTCATATTCCTTTTTGAGTTGTTCTACTGTAACAGTATTCAACATCTCGTACAACTCGTTTTCATTTTCATAATACAGATTATGCCAGTCCATTTTCGGATAACTTCCCGGAAAGATTCCTATTTTACCGTTATATATACAATCGGCTTCACTCCCACTGACCTTCGTACTGCCGTAACATTCATCCACCCAATAAAATGAGGTTTGTTCTTTGACAGGACACAAAAGCAAATGCGCCTTACTGATGATTTTGCTGTAACTCACCCACGGAATAAACTGACTGAAATACGTAATCCGGATTTTGGAATGACAATTCTTTTTCAACTGTTCCAATTGACTCACAACCGAATCATTTTCAGGTTTCCCTAAGAATGTAAACTGTAAAGTAGATTGTGGTTGCAGTCGAGAAATAACGCTCAGTACCAAATCAACATCTTTCCTTTTATTCGAAACATTACCGGGCATCACAATGTGAATTACCTCATCCTCTGGAAAAACAGATTCATGGCAATAATTCATCTGAATCAATTTTGATTTAGCCGAATGCTTTCCGTTGGCTAGAATTGTTTGCAATGCTGCTTCTGAAATAACACCGTATTGTTTTGCCTTAAGAATTACTTTTCGTTGCGAAGCCACTTTTTCTTTCAGGTACAATTTCAAGAAATAGGTAAATCGCTCCTTTTCTTTCAAAATATTAGCGAAAGAAATAGTTTTGAAGAACAAACTGAAATTCAGGTTATGAATCAGACACAACACCTGTTGCGAAGTGAACAGTTTCTCATAATCTCTAAAATCACGGTGTAACGTATTAACCACGACACCTTCAAAATGGGAAAAATCTGTTTCTGCCACCGAAACGATAAGCGAAATATGTTCTTGTGGAATTGCCGTTAGTTTGTCATAAACTTTCGGACTTACAAAAAAATGAAAATCAATACGATTCATTCTAGAAACCAACAAATACCATTGTTCGAGCAGAGCCGAATGGGTTTCCATTTCAATAAAAGCAATTTTCTTCTTTTCCAAGAGTTTTCTATTTCTTATTGGACAAAAATAAAGATATTTCCGCTTTGAAAGGGATTAATTTCTGGTATTATCCGACACTTTAGTTAAAATTTATTTCTTAAAATTTATGTACGTTTGTAGTCATTATACTGAAAAATGAACTATTACATCGTCATACCCGCACACAACGAAGAAAAGTTTATAGGATTAACACTTGATTCTTTGATCAACCAAACCGTTTTACCCAAAAAAGCGGTCATTGTTAATGATAATTCTACGGATCAAACTGGTCCGATAGTGCAATCCTATATCGAAAAATACCCATGGATTTCATTGGTACATAAACAATCGGACGCCATTCATTTGCCAGGCAGTAAAGTGATACAAGCTTTTCAAGCTGGACTTGCTACTTTGGACGAAGAGTATGACATCATGATCAAAGGTGATTCGGATTTAATTTTTCCTCCCCATTATTTCGAAACAATTATACAGCATTTTGAGAGCGATCCTACTATTGGCATGGTAGGTGGATTTGCATACATCGAAAAAGAGGGCGAGTGGATTTTAGAAAATTTAACCGATAAAGATCATATTCGCGGTGCATTCAAGGCATATCGAAAAGCAACCTTCCATCAAATTGGCGGATTGAAACCCGCTATGGGCTGGGATACGGTAGATGAATTGTTGAGTAAATATTACAATTGGAAAGTGGTTACCGACGAAACTTTGAAAGTAAAACACTTGAAACCTACGGGAGCCAACTACAACAAAACAGCACGATACAAACAAGGCGAGGCATTCTATACCCTGGGCTATGGTTTTTTCATTACTGCAGTCGCATCTTTAAAACTGGCCATGCGAAAAGGAAAACCTTTATTGTTCCTGGATTATATCAAAGGTTTCTGGAAAGCCAAAGCCGAAAACAAAACGATGCTGGTAACTCCAGAACAAGCCAAATTTGTCAGAGCCTATCGCTGGAAAAAAATGAAGGCGAAACTTTTTTAAATTTGACAAAAAACAAATCATCCTAAAATATATACTTCCAGGATGACCGTTACGTTAAATAAGATTCTATTTTTAGTTTAGAAAAGCCACATCGATATATTTATTTACAACCGATTCAAATTCTTTTTTGTTCACCGGTTTCGATAAATAGCCATTGAACGCTTTATTGTAATTTTCTTTATTTTCTTTAAACGCATAGGAAGATTGCGCGATAATAGGAATCTCGGGCGCTTCATTTTTAATGAGTTGTGCCGCGGTATAACCATCAACTTGTGGCATACGAAGATCCATCAGAATTAAATTGATATCTGGGTTTTCTTTGTAAATCTCATAAGCTTCTTCCCCATTTTTAGCCCGAATAATTTCTACATCTCCTTTTTCCAATAATTTTTTAAGTAGCATGAAACTGATTTCTTCATCTTCAGCAATCAGTACTTTAATTTTTTTCTTTTCTTGAACTGCCAATTCATCTATTGTTGACGGTACATAAGGCACTTTAAAATAGAAAACGGTTCCCGCACCTACTTCCGATTCTACTTTCAAATCGCCCCCCATCAACTCGACATATCTTTTTACGGTTGAAAGACCTAAGCCAACATCTCCTGTATTACTCAACAATTTTTCCTTACTACTGCTATTAAGACCAATACCACTATCTCGAACATAAAATTTTAATTCATCCTTAACCAAGCGGTATCCCATTTCTATAAAGCCTTTATTGGTAAATTTCAACGAATTGTGAAGCAAACTGGTAAAAACACGAGTTATCTTTTCTTTATCAAGCATCACGGTATCTTCATCATCTGCCAACCCTTTAAAAGAACGCAAGTTCAGCCCTTTATAAAACACCTGATCTACAAACTTAATTTTCAAATCATCAAGCAGTTCATTTAAGGATACGCTTTGGGTATGAACCGATTCATTTTCGGATTCGAAAGAATGGTAACTTGTGAATTCGGCAAAAAGTCCGTGGAGTTCATTGGAACAATTGGTAATAATCTCGGCAAAGTTATTTTTCTCCTCCACATCCAAAGAAGCAGTACATAACAAATTGGACAAACCAACGACCGTATCTAATGGACCTTTGATTTTATTCAAAAAAGACACTACCATTTCAGGACTTTGAGGTGGATAACCACCCGGATTTTCCAGATTCAAACTATTTAAAACAATCTTTGCCTCTTTATCAGTATCATTCAACAATAAGGACAAACCCATGAGCTTTTCTTTTAAATGCGCCATCCGACTCTCAATCGCATCATAGGAGGATTTATTTGTTTCCATATACTCTGTTTTTAAATTAACACTTTCATTTATCATGGGGCTAATTCAAACAAGTTCAATGGGATGTAAATGTTTTTAAATTTTTTAATTATTTGAATATCATAAAGTTACAGTTTTAAAAAAGAAAAAAAAACGTTTTGTCAAAATCTTTACCCAATTTTATGTTAAACTATCCAAAACCATAAATTTATTTCAAACCTTCACTCTGTTTTCAAATATCAGGCCTACGACTTAAAATAATTCGGAAGCACTATCCTACTCCTGACAATTTTCGTATTTTCGCTATTATTTTTAAGCCTATGATGCTCGTTAGATATTTATCACAAATTGGGAGGTATTTTATCATGCTTCGCGAAATCTTCAAAAAACCCACCAAATGGTCTATGATGCGCCAATTGATTTTCAAGGAAGTGGATGATTTAGTTATCGACTCTCTAGGAATTGTTTGTTTCATTTCGTTTTTCGTAGGTGGGGTTGTAGCCATTCAGACCGCGTTAAATCTTACCAATCCATTGATTCCAAAATACTTGATCGGTTTTGCGACCAGACAATCGGTAATTTTAGAATTTGCCCCTACATTCATTTCCATCATTATGGCAGGAAAAATGGGATCATTCATAACCTCTAGTATTGGTACTATGAGGGTTACAGAACAAATTGACGCATTGGAAGTTATGGGTGTTAACTCATTGAACTACTTAGTTTTTCCTAAATTAATGGCTTTATTGTTGTATCCATTTGTAATTGGCATCAGTATGTTTTTAGGAGTCCTAGGAGGATGGATGGCAGCTGTTTATGGTGGTTTTACATCTGCAGATGAATTCATCAACGGAATTCAGGTTGAATTCATTCCATTTCACGTAACCTATGCATTCATCAAAACCTTTGTTTTTGCATTTTTACTCGCAACTATTCCTTCTTTTCATGGCTACTATATGAAAGGTGGTGCTTTGGAAGTTGGTAAAGCAAGTACAGTATCCTTCGTTTGGACATCTGTAGTGATTATTTTATGTAACTATATTTTAACGCAACTCCTTTTAGCGAAATAATTATGATTGAAGTAAAAGACATTAAGAAATCATTCGGAGACCAAATGGTCCTAAAAGGAATTTCTACTACGTTAGAAGCAGGAAAAACCAATTTAATCATTGGACAATCTGGCTCAGGTAAGACGGTTTTTTTAAAATCATTATTGGGAATTCATCATGTAGATAGCGGAACCATTTCATTTGACGGCCGTATTTACTCTGAAATGAGAGATGATGAAAGACGTGAGCTAAGAACTGAAATCGGAATGGTATTTCAAGGGAGCGCGTTGTTTGATTCGATGACTGTGGAAGAGAATATTGGTTTTCCTTTGAAAATGTTTACCGATAAAACAAAAAAAGAAATTAAAGAAAGGGTTGACTTTGTTATTGACAGAGTGAACTTAATCAATGCCCATACTAAAAAGCCTTCAGAAATTTCAGGAGGTATGCAAAAACGTGTCGCAATTGCTAGAGCTATCGTTAATAATCCCAAATATTTATTTTGTGACGAACCCAATTCAGGATTGGATCCCAAAACGGCCATCGTTATTGACAATCTGATTCAGGAAATTACTAAGGAATATAACATTACCACCGTTATTAACACACACGATATGAACTCGGTGATGGAAATTGGCGACAAGATTGTATTCTTAAAAAATGGATTAAAAGCTTGGGAGGGAGATAAAACTCAGATTTTCAAAACCGATAACGAAGCCGTTACCGATTTTGTATATTCATCTGAATTGTTCAAAAAAGTAAGGGAAGCCGTATTGAAGGAAGGAATTTAACGTTCCTTCAATTTCCCTACAACGGCTTTAATATCTTGTTCTTTATTTTTGGGATAAATCAAAAGTACATCGTCTTTATCTACCACAATATAATCCGTCAAACCATCGATTACCACTAATTTCTTTCCTTCGGTACGGATAATATTATTGGATGCATTCTCTAAAAACACCGTAGCATTAACTACGGCATTATCTTGCTCGTCTTTTGGCAATTTATCGTACAAAGAACCCCAAGTTCCTAAATCATTCCAATCAAAAGTCGCCGGGAGTACAAACACATTCTGTGCTTTTTCTAAAATGGCGTAATCCACAGATATATTCTGAGCTAAAGGATAATTGTCTTGTATAAACGCATTTTCTTTATCCGTATTTAACACTTCATAGCCATTCATAAAATGAGCATACATAGAAGGCTGAAAGGTTTCAAAGGCTTTTAGCACCGATTTGGCACTCCAAACAAAAATACCTGCATTCCACAAAAAGTTTCTACTTTGAATGAATTTGCGTGCTGTGGCATAATCCGGTTTTTCACGGAACTGTTTCACCTTTTTAACGGGACGTGAATCCAACTTATCGAATTCGATATAACCATAACCCGTATTAGGGAAAGTGGGCAAAATACCCAAGGTCATTAAATTTTCGTCTCTATCACAGAAATCAAAAGCGTGCTGAAGATTTCTACAAAATTGCACTTCGTCTTCAATCCAATGATCAGAAGGCGCCACAACCATTACCGCATCTGGGTTTTGTTTCTTGATTTTTAACGATGCGTACAAAATACATGGGGCCGTGTTACGCATAGCTGGCTCCAGAACAATTTGCTCTTGTTGCACCATTGGCAATTGCTCCAAGACAATATCGTTATAACTCTCGTGAGTCAGGATTAAAATATTCTCTTTTGGTATGATCTGAGATAAGCGGGAAAACGTTTTTTGAATTAACGTTTCACCTGTACCCAACATATCATGAAACTGTTTTGGGAACTCGGTTGTACTTACCGGCCAAAAACGGGAACCTACCCCTCCGGCCATAATTATAGCATAATAATTCTTGTTCATAGTTTAAAAGTTACGAAGTAACGAATCGGCAAAGTTACAAAGAATTCTATTTAACTAGGCAGTAACTCCACTTCCGCATTCGGATTAAACAAATAAATTTTCCCGGTGGCAATTTCCATACATTCTATACGCTTAGTCCGTAGAGCCACTTTTTTAAATATTTTCCCATTATGGATTCTGAATTTACTTCCATAGGGAATTTCGAAAACATAATTCTTGTCATTCTCGGGATCGAATTGTTTTAAAGCCAAAGCCAAAGTAGCATCGGTATCACTACTCGCTTTCGGATTTCTGAAATGTCTTGCAATTAAAGGCAATAACTGATTCGGAAAAATTTCCGGACGAATGAAAGGTACCATCAAACGTTGAAACGTCAGTTTCCATTCATCTCCATGTGGTTTTATCAATCGACCGTATTTTTCAAAAGCCACCAAATGGGCAATCTCATGAACTAAAGTAATCAGAAAACGGTATTTGTTCAAACTGGCATTGACTGTAATCAGATGATAACCCTGAGCATCCTTTCTATAATCCCCATGTCGAGTTAATCGTTCATTGACAATTTTAAGATGCACATGATGGGTTCTGATTAATTCAAAACACACGGGAACAGCATGTTCCGGTAGATATTTTAATAAAACATCGCTCAATTTAAGGTGTAGTTGATGAAACCTGAAGTACTTTTCCGTTGAAATATTGATTCCCGGTCAAAGCAAAATTAAAAATATAATCCGCCATTCCTGCAGCAGATATTGGAGCTTCATATCCTGGGAATGCTTCCTGTAGCATTTCGGTTTGTACCGCACCCAATGCCAATACATTAAATGCAATTCCTCTCTCCTTATATTCCTCAGCCAATAATTCTGACAAAGTAATCACTGCCCCTTTACTGGAACTATAAGCTGCTAATCCAGCAAACTTCATACTTCCTTGAATTCCTCCCATAGAACTAATGGTCACCACATGGCTCCCTTTCTGCAAATACGGAATACAAACACGAGTTAAATTAGCTACTCCAAAAACATTTACTTTATAGATATTTTCGAATTCCTCACCTGAAATCTGATCAAAGGGCTTTAACAATAACGAACCTGCATTATGAATTAGAACATCTACTTTCTTCCAAGTATGTTCAATGAAATTTTCAACTTTTTTCAAATCCTCTTCAATAGACAAATCGATTGACAAACAGGTAATATTTGAATTTTCAATTAATGCCTGTGGCGTTTTTCTTGAAATTGCCAGAACCTGATGTCCGGCGTTCGCAAACAAAAGTGCTAATTCATACCCAATTCCACGAGAAGTTCCCGTGATAATAATATTTTTATTTTCCATCTAATTGAATTTCTTTTTGAGGCGCATTAATCATTTTCTCCAAAACAGGAATACAAATATTGATTACTTTCTTCATATGTTTCACATCCATTTTTTCGAATTCATCATCTGCGTGATGGTAAAAATCATAGTTTTCAAAATCGAAGGTTGAAATCGTATGAGATGGAATATTATACTCTTGGTAAAATGGATAATTATCAGACGCTTTAAACAATTGGTAATGCGATTCAGCGGGTAAGTAACCAATCCATTTTTCACCCGCATATTCATTCATTCTTTTGGCCATATTGGATTTGGTGATACCAGTCATATAAACCAACATGTCTTTATCTTTCATTGGAACGCCAATCATTTCAAAGTTGAACATAAAATACACATCAACCCCGTCCTTTTTCATATTCTGAGCCAAATGTCTGGATCCCAGCAATCCTTTTTCCTCAGCTGTGAACAACGCTAAAACAATAGAACGTTTATTATTCCTGTTTTTCCCGAAATACCTTACCAACTCTGTTACAGCAGTTGTACCAACGGCATTATCATTAGCGCCATTGGCTATAATATCACCTTCAACCTCACTTGCTGTACCAATATGATCATAATGAGCACCGATTACTACATACTCGTTTTTCAATTTTGGATCCGTTCCTTCAATAACCCCTACGATATTAAAAGCCGGTTTATCGAAATTAGTCAACTTATCTCTATAGGTTGCATAGTAAGGCTTAACATTGTTTTCTTTGTAAATCTGTTCCAGAAAAGCCATGACATTTTCCATTTCAGGCGTACCTGGTTCTCTACCTTTATTCGCATCCGATGCCAAAAAAGAAAGAGTTTTAGTAATACTTTCTTCGGAAGACAAATTATTTCCCGATTGTGCACAGGAAAGATTCAGCGAAAAAAGTGCAGAAATAATGAAGAGATAGCGCATTGATTATTAGTTTGAGATATGTAAAAATAAAAAATCCCGACGAATCGGGACTTTTTGAATGCAAAAATATTTTAATTAGGCTAACATTGTAACCGGATTTTCCATAAAGGCTTTGAATGTTTGAAGAAATTGTGCGCCTGTAGCACCATCAACCGTTCTGTGGTCACATGCCAAAGTCACAGTCATGGTATTACCTACAACAATCTGACCATTTTTAACAACAGGCTTTTCAACGATAGCTCCTACTGATAAAATAGCCGAGTTCGGTTGATTGATAATCGAGGTAAAAGACTGGATTCCGAACATCCCCAAGTTAGAAATGGTAAAAGTGCTTCCTTCCATCTCATTTGGTTGAATTTTTTTCACTTTTGCTCTACCTGCCATATCTTTTACAGTAGCACCAATTTGTGTCAATGTCATTTGATCTGTGAATTTCAACACAGGAACAACCAATCCATCTTCAACAGCTACAGCTACACCAATATTTACATGGTGATTAATAATCATAGCCTCTTCTTTCCATTGAGAATTCACTTGTGGGTGCTTTTTCAATGCCATAGCCGATGCTTTGATTACCATATCGTTAAATGACACTTTAGTTTCAGGCAAACCGTTAATCATATTACGTGAAGCAATTGCATTATCCATATCCAACTCGATAGTCAAATAGTAATGAGGAGCCGTAAATTTAGATTCTGACAAACGCTTAGCAATTACTTTGCGCATTTGTGAATTTTTCACTTCTTCTTGGAATACTTCACCAGCTGGAACAAATGGTTTAACAGCTGCAACTGCTGAAGTAGCCTGAGCAACTGCTTGAGCAGGAGTTGAAGCTGCAGTAGCAGTTCCAGGAACAAAATTCTCCACATCTGCTTTAGTAATTCTTCCATTTTCTCCGGAACCATTTACCTGGGCTAAATTAATTCCTTTTTCCTGAGCAATTTTTTTAGCCAACGGAGAAGCAAAAATTCTACCCGAAGCATTAGCCACTGGAGCTGCAACTGGAGTAGAAGCAGCAGCAGTAGTAGCTACTTTATTTTCTTCAACTTTTGGAGTTTCAATTGAACCACCTACTTTAAAATTAGCAACAATCCCTGAAACATCTGTTCCGGCTGGACCTAAAATAGCTAATATACTGTCAACTGGAGCCGAACCACCTTCTTCAATTCCAATGTACAATAAAGTACCCGCATTGAATGATTCAAATTCCATTGTTGCTTTATCTGTTTCAATTTCAGCAAGAATATCTCCTTCTTTTACTGCATCGCCCACTTTTTTCAACCAAGTTGCTACAGTTCCTGTAGTCATGGTATCACTCAAACGAGGCATTGTAACCACTTTAACACCTGCTGGTAATTCTGCAACTGGTGCTGCAGTAGCAGTAGTTGATTTTTCTTCAACTTTTGGTGCTGGCTCTTCTGCTTTTGGTGCTGAACCACCTTTTAACAAAGCAGAAATATCTTCTCCTTCTTTACCTATAATAGCCAACAATGAATCTACCGGCGCTGATTGGCCCGCTTCGATTCCGATATGCAATAAAGTTCCTGCATTAAAAGACTCAAACTCCATGGTCGCTTTGTCTGTTTCAATTTCAGCAAGAATATCTCCTTCTTTAATTGTATCACCCACTTTTTTAAGCCATGTTGCAACGGTTCCTTCCGTCATGGTATCGCTCAAGCGCGGCATTGTAATTACTGTTGCCATAATTTATAATCTATGAGGGATGAATGGATAATTTTCTTGTTCGTATACTACATCATACAACTGTTGCGGATCAGGGAAAGGAGATTCGTCTGCGAATTTCTCACACTCAGTTACCAAATCAGCAACTCTCTGATCGATCACCTCGATTTCAGCATCTGTAGCATAGTTGTTTTCTTTAATCATATCTAAAACCTGAGTAATTGGGTCGATTTTTTTGTATTCTTCCACTTCTTCTTTGGTTCTGTATAATTGTGCATCCGACATTGAATGGCCTCTGTAACGGTACGTTTTCATTTCAAGGAACGTTGGTCCGTCTCCACGACGTGCTCTGTCAATAGCTTCCTGCATTGCTTCAGCTACTTTGATAGGGTTCATCCCATCAACAGGCCCACATGGCATTTCATATCCTAAACCTAACTTCCAAATGTCTGTATGGTTAGCGGTTCTTTCTACAGAAGTTCCCATGGCATAACCATTGTTTTCAACTATAAAAACTACCGGTAATTTCCAATTCATAGCCATATTGAAGGCTTCGTGCAACGATCCTTGACGAGCAGCTCCGTCACCAAAATAAGTCAAGGTAACTCCTCCAGTTTCAAAGTATTTATCTGCAAAAGCGATACCGGCACCTACTGGGATTTGTGCACCAACAATACCGTGACCACCATAAAAACCATGCACTTTATCAAAAATATGCATAGAACCACCCATCCCTTTTGAAGTTCCGGTTACTTTTCCAAGTAATTCTGCCATTACCCTTTTCGGATCAGTTCCCATACCGATAGGTTGCACGTGGTTACGGTAAGCCGTAATCATTTTATCTTTTGACAAATCCATTGCATGTAATGCTCCGGCTAAAACGGCTTCTTGTCCGTTATATAAATGTAAAAAACCTCTAACCTTTTGTTGAATGTAAAGGGCTGCCAGCTTATCTTCGAATTTTCTCCAGAAAAGCATGTCTTCATACCACTTCAATAAAACTTCTTTTGTTACTTCTTTCATGTGACTTAGTAAAGTATTGTGTGTAATTATTTTAAAGGACGCAAAAAATTGACCTCACACAAATTTGCGAAGAGCAAAAGTAAGACATTCCAAATAATTACTAAAATTTACAGCGTTATTTTTGTTGATTACAAATAGTTTTTATCAAATGTCAGGGGTAATAAATTTTGGATGGAATCCGATTTATAAACTTCTCCTGTTTCTCCCATAAAAAAAATTTCGATTGGAGCATCTTGTCTAAATTCATATTCATAAATAGACTGACGGCATGCTCCGCAAGGAGGTATTGGCTTGGTCGTAACATTTTCAGTTGCGCCTGCTGTAATCGCCATTTTTACAATTTTAGCATTCGGATAAACTGCGCCTGCTTGAAAAATTGCCACACGCTCAGCACATAAACCTGATGGATATGCTGCATTTTCCTGATTGGAACCTACCACGATTTCACCGTTATCCAACAACAACGCTGCGCCTACTTTAAATTTCGAATAAGGGGCATAGGCATTTTTCCTTACTTCAATCGCTCTCTTCATTAAATCTTGGTCTTCACTAAAAAGTTCCTCCAGTGAATGAAATACTAAGATTTTTGTGTCAATTTTAATTTCTTTCATACTTTATAAGGGAAAAAAAATCCAAATTTCAATAAAGAAATTTGGATTTGCATTTAATTATTAATTCTAATTAATATTGTTCGTAATCATCACCAAAGTTGAATGTTAATGAAAAACGCAATGTATTTTCTAATGGATTTTTAACTCTTGACATTGAAAACAAATAAGAAGCATCCAATTTGAT
This sequence comes from Flavobacterium sp. MAHUQ-57, assembly GCF_051908335.1. Taxonomy (NCBI): domain Bacteria; kingdom Pseudomonadati; phylum Bacteroidota; class Flavobacteriia; order Flavobacteriales; family Flavobacteriaceae; genus Flavobacterium; species Flavobacterium sp. MAHUQ-57. Next base: position 1,594,919 of record NZ_JBPZTE010000006.1, read on the forward strand.
TGCATTGTATTTGAATCCTGCTCCCAAAGTTGCAAACTTTCTAGCACCTTTATCTTTACTTTCATTAAAATACCCAGCTCTCAATGCAAATGAATCTTGATACCAATATTCCAAACCTGCAGAATACGTTAACTCCTTTAATTCTTCTTTAAAACCATCGGGTGCATCACCGAATGATTTAAAAATCCCAGAAACCCATCCAACATTATTGTAAGCATCTGCTGCAGCCTGATATTCCGGCCCATCTATAAAACCGTCACCATTAGCATCAGTAACAACTTGAGGCGTTGGCACTAATAACTTTGTGAATTCAAGATTTGTAGTTACTTTATTGTATTCATCAAAGATAAAATCAAAACCTCCACCCAAACGTAGATTTGAAGGCAAAAAGTTTGAACTTCTTTCCACATCTCCGTCGTAAGAAATTTTAGGACCTAAATTTTGCAAATTGAAACCTGCTCTCCAACGACCATTAAAATCATTGTATGCAATTTCAGCTGATTCGTAATATCCAGCAACATCCACAGCAAAAGTATTTGCTGCAGAAGCATCACCTGACGACGACGCAATTCTTAGGTTTGAACGAATATATCTACCGGCTACCCCCATGGAAAAATTATCACTCAACTGTAATGAATATGACAAGTCGAATGCCAACTCATTTGGTTTTACTGAACCAGTAGTTGTACCGTTTTGATCGGTCAACTCGATATCACCCAAACCAAAATATCTCAAACTTCCTGCAAAAGCACTACGTTCGTTGAAACGATTAAAATAAGTCACCTGACTTAATGAAATATCATTCACCAAATCTGTCAAATAGGGAGTATAACTCACTGAAAAACCGCTTTTCTTAAGTGAAAAAGCATATTTAGCAGGATTAAATTGTTGTGAAAAGGCATCAGGAGATGTTGCAACTCCGATATCACCCATACCTGCTGAGCGGGCATCGGCTGCAATCAATAAAAAGGGTACCCCAGTTGTAATTGGTCTTTCATTCTGGGCAAAAACAGTCGTAGATGCTACCAACCCAGTAAAAAGTAAGATTAGTTTTTTCATTATATTTTTCAAAATATTCAACAAATATATACTTTTTATTAAAGTATCACTAATTTCTCAAATTTTTCGGCTTTTTTGTTGGTCAAGGTAGATTTGACTGTCAATTTATAGACATAAACTCCTTTACCAATTTTATCACCGAAATCATCCCTTCCGTCCCAGGTGATATCTCTTGACGTAAAACCTTCGGTAGTAACGGTTTGATTTTTACTCCAAACCACCTTACCACTTATAGTCAACACCTGTACCTGAACATCCAACGGCTCGAAAGGTTTGTTGTGTGTAAACCAAAACTCAGTGTGACTGACAAACGGATTTGGATAATTCAAAACATTTTTCAAAACCAAATTATCATCATCAACCACTATAAACTGTAACTCAGATGTAATCAAATTATTGTACACATCCCATGCTTTAAAAGTTAACGTATGCAAACCCGGTGTCAAATTCTGAAACGGAAATCGCAATTTTCCTTTAGTATAATCATCCAATTCGGTTTCATAATAATCATTCAACACATACGGTTTTGTTTCATCACCATCCAAATAGGCCACAATATCATGACCGATACCACTAGCGGTATTAATCCCGTTTTCATCTTCCAAAAATGCCAAAAACAAAGGAGATTCATTTGTAATTCCTCCCGACACAAAAGACTCATCATTCATATATAAACGCACCCTTGGCGGTGTATTATCAACTGCCGCATTGGTATTCAATCCACCTATTCTAATTGATGTATCATAACCTGTTTGATCTTCTAACACATTCGTTTTTTTAGCATAAAAACTAACTTTACCATTCCCTTCAGTAATTCTGATATCTCTAGGCACCACAAAAGTAAATTCAAACAAGCCATTTCTGATTGAAGCATTTCCTCTAAAAATTGTCTCTCCCAAAGTTTTGAAATTCATTTTATACACTACCCCACCAACCATCGTTCCGTCATTTCCTAAAGTAGTTCGATCAATTTCCTTATCAAAAATATTTACAGACAAAGCACCATTATAATCGGACAAAAGCGCATCAAACTCATCGCTCACTTCACCCGAAAACTTCACAACACTCAATGCTCTTAGTGGCTCTGTTACCGAAGCAATTGGAACATCATTAATTTTAGTCAATCTGATTTTCGGTTTAGGAATTGCTAATTTTAGCGCAGGATCTCCAATATAAAACACCACATTATTTCCGGAATTCATCATATTTACTTTTGTAAGTCTGACAGCTTCCGCAATCGAAACATAATTATTCGATCCATAAGCAAATAAATACTCTGCAAATCTTTGATTAAAACTTTCCCCGGTATTTTGTCCAATTTGTCTTGTAGTAGTCACCATTGAAACCGCTCCTCCTTTAGGATTCCAATAGGTATATTCACCTGCAGTTTTTCGCAGAGGATTATCAAAACGAGTAAATTCACAAGTCACCGTAATAAAAAGTGGATACTTATATTTATTATTGAGATTCTGAGCATCTACGATTTCAAACAAACGCTCCTGAGCCAATCCATCTTCACCACCATGACCCAAATAATCAAAAAACAATGCTCCCTGCGCAAAGGAATCAATAAATTCCTCTTTAGCTTTGGGATATTTTTGGCCTCCCGAAGTAGTTTCTTGAACATATGCATCCGAATGGATTTTTTTAGCATTAAAAAAAGGTTTGTTGGACGTAATTGTATTGGCCATATTATCTACCACAGATTGCAACGAAGCATCACTTACTTTATCAAGATCGTCTGAAACGAAAACTAAATTATTTCTCCATTTTCCATAGGACTTCTCGTCATAATAATCAATAACTTTTGTTACCATTTGTTCTGCCTGATTCAAATTTGACGCCAAAATTCGTCCCACTGCAATATCCAAACTTTGCGATGACAACATACGTCCTTCATTATCATCCATCATCCCGAAATAATCATCGGATATAAATGAAGAGATAACAGAAAAACTATCCAAAGCATGAAAAATAGGAACAATGTTCGTATTGCCACTAATTCGGTTTTTAAAATCAAAAGAAGCATCTCCGAACAAGCACAAATATTTGATTCTGTTTGCGGGAGTAGTAGCATTTTCATATACATACTTCACAAAATTTCGTATTGCGCCAATATCCTGCTTTCCTGAAGAAAATTCATGGTATAGTTTTTCTAACGTAACCACTTTTACCTTTAACTGATTTTTATTCACATGAAAAGCAGCTAATCTTTCAGCCTGTGTAAGCAAAGATTGCGGTGTTACTATGACATAATCAACATTTTGAAAATTACCTTGATTATCTTTAAACACATCTCCTTTTAAATCCTGATTGGCTACAGTAGTATCTGAGTCACGCAACGGTGTGTAAAAATCCGCATTATCGATTGCCACATAGTTTCTTTCCTCTCCCATGGTAGCCAAAACAGAGAACTGACTTTGGGCAGCGTTGGCTTTTGCGGTAACGTTAAATATATCAGTTACATCCCAAACCTGACTAATTGCTGTCGCGTTACTGATCTGGTATTCACAAATACCAACATTAGCCTCAACTTCATCAACTTTAAAACTAAATTGTTTTCCAAAGCCTTTCAAAAAAGACTTCCCGTTAACTTTAATAAAATCAAGGTAGGCGTTAGCACTTGGCACCCCTCCATTATTATATTTAATAGTTACTGAAATTGTTCCAGGAGCAGGATTAGTCGTAAAAGTGTTCGTACTTGAAGAAGCGAAAACCGGACCTTCAGGATTGATTGCACTAAAATTCAAAATCCCCACATCCTGTGCATTCACTTTAACATTGAATGTTGTACCTACAACTCCAACAGCGGCACCGTTAACCACAACACTAACCGGAGTCGACGGAACCAGGTTAGGAAAACCAAATGGAAACGTTTGTTCATTTTGTGTTTGAAACTGTTCACCGTACCATCTTCTACCCAATTTCACTATATTAACATTATCCACTTCATGAAATTGGTATTCATCGAAAGTAGTGTAAATATTAGTCGGACTTCCAACTGGTTCAACCAACTGTTGAATCCTTTTACCAGGATTGGCTGAGGAAGTGATATAATAATACGATTTTGAAGCATACAAATTAGTATGGGTCTGACTTTCATCGTTCCAATTCTCAACTCCTTGTGCATAAAACAATATATAATCAGTATCATTAAAAACCCCGTCTTCTTCACCAACAAATTGAATGGCATTTTCCGTAAGATCATCAGGATAAGGAATAGAATTTAACAATGGCAACATTTTTCCACCATTACCATACAACTTAATATTTCTTGGATCCCCATTTGTATTAATCCCCAATCCACTTAGAAATTGTTTCGTTAATTTATAAACACCTGATTTTTCAACATAAAACCTTTTCCATGTTCCACTGCTTAACACAGAATTCGAAAATGCTCTTTGACGAGATGAGAAACTGCTCCTTTTTGTATCTGGAGACAAGATGTACGTCAATGATTTTATTCTTTTAAAATTACCATTTTCAGTGATAATAGGAGAAAAAGTTATAACACCGAAAAAATTATCACGTGCTTTCACATTTTCTACTTTAACATTTATGGCATTAGAAATATATTTCTTATCCAATTCCCCAATTTTCTCATTGGAAACGGTTTCGTATACTACGTTTGAAATTCGAACAGAATTTTCATCAATCGGAGCGTTCAGAGGTATAGCTTTAGAGAACAAGATAACCTTCTTTGCTTCATCGAAACGGAAGTTTCCTTCTTGAAAATAAGGTATCGAATAATGATACTTTTGATTCAATACGTACTTAGAATCATTCCACAACAAGTCAATATTGCCACTTTCCTGTGCAACAAGAGGTTGTAAAAAAGAAAACAAAAGGAAAAATAAAATCTTTTTCATATCTTTAATAAACGCAATAAAGCCTTTTATATTTTTAAGGTGTAAAAATAGCCAATTACACAATATAAAAAACAAGATAACGTTATCATCTGATATTAACGTTTAAAATTTTAAGATTTTTTTAAAATATTTATTCATTTAGTGTTGCAGTTTAATGGTTAATTATTATATTGCGCCACAAAATAATTACCTACTGAAAGTATGAAAGTAAACAAAACAATGACAGTAAGAGTACTTTTTTCCATGATGGTACTGTTAGGTTTTACTACTAGTTGTAGTAAAAAGTCAAGCACGAAAAACACTTCGTCAGCAACAGGATGGAAGATCAATGATCCGAACGGAGGTTTCCAGTACAACTCCAATTTTACAAAACAAGAAACTGCTCCAGGCCTTATTTTAGTTGAAGGTGGTACATTTACCATGGGTAAAGTACAAGATGACGTTATGCACGATTGGAACAATACTCCATCTCAACAACACGTACAATCTTTCTACATGGACGAAACAGAGGTAACTAATATCATGTACATGGAGTACTTGGATTGGTTAAAAAGAGTTTTTCCTCCGTCTGACGCAAACTATCGTCATATCTATGAAGGTGCATTACCGGACACTCTAGTTTGGAGAAATAGATTAGGTTATAATGAAACTATGACCAACAACTACTTAAGACATCCAGCTTATTCTCAATACCCAGTAGTAGGTGTTAACTGGATTCAAGCAAGCGAGTTCGCGAAATGGAGAACAGACCGTGTTAATGAAGCAATTCTTGAAAGAGAAGGCTACATGAAAAAAGGCGCAAAAGTTGTTGATGTTGATGCCAACAATACTTTCAATACAGAATCTTACTTAGTTTCTCCTTCTACTTCTTTCGGAGGTAACGAAGAAATTATTTTACAAAAACAAATGGGACGTTCTGCTGGAAAGTCGAAAAAGGCGAAAAAAGCAGAATCTACAGATACAACTTCTACTGCAGGTGCTGACGGGCCTAAAAATGTATACGCTCAAAAAACATCTGGTGTTTTATTACCTGAATACAGACTTCCAACTGAAGCTGAATGGGAATATGCAGCTGCTGCTGACGTAGGAAATAGAGAATACAACATTTACAGAGGACAAAAGAAATATCCTTGGAAAGGTCAATACACTCGTTCTGGAAACAGAATCACTAGAGGTGATCAATTGGCTAATTTCAAACAAGGCAAAGGAGATTACGGAGGAATTGCAGGATGGTCTGATGACAATGCTGATATTACAGCCGCAGTAAAATCATACAAACCAAATGATTTCGGTTTATATGACATGGCTGGTAACGTTGCTGAGTGGGTACAAGACGTTTACAGACCTATCGTTGATGATGAAGCAAATGACTTCAACTACTTCCGTGGAAACGTTTATACTAAAAACAAAATCGACAAAGAAGGTAAAGTAGAATTCGTAACTTCTGACAACATCAAATACGACACGTTAAGTAATGGTAAAATCATTGCTCGCAACAAGCCAGGAGAAATTGCTCAAGTTCCTGTTGACGAACAAGAAACTTACTTAAGACAAAACTTCTCTACAAGCAACAATATTGACTTCAGAGATGGAGACAAGTCGTCAACTCGTTTCTTTGATTTTGGAGGAAGTGAAGAAGGAGCTGCTCCTCTTTCTGAAAAGAAAAGAATGTATGACTCACCAATCCATAAAGTTTCTTCTGTTAAAGACACAGTTAGTGGAACTTCAGCAATGGATCGCAAATTCGACAAATCCGTTAAGAGAACTACATTAATCGGAAACGATGTAAGGGTTTACAAAGGAGGTTCTTGGAGAGATAGAGCTTACTGGTTAGATCCAGCAACAAGAAGATACTGCCACCAAGACATCGCTACTGATTACATTGGTTTTAGATGTGCAATGTCAAGAGTTGGTCCTAAATCTGATTTCAAGAAAAGACCAAGAAATTAATAATACTTTCATACAAAATAAGAGCCCTATTTTTAGGGCTCTTATTTTTTTAGTAAATTCGCCACATGAAGATAGAAGAAATTTACCAATGTTTTTTACAGTGTGAATCTATTTCCACAGATACACGCAAGATTGAACCAAATTCGCTATTTATTGCTCTTAAAGGAGAAAATTTTGATGCCAATACATTTGCTCAGGAAGCACTAAATAAAGGCGCTCAATTTGTAATTTTAGACAATAAAAACTTCTTTACGGATCAAGACAAAATGATTTTGGTTACCGACAGTTTAAAAACCCTACAGGAGCTAGCTAATTACCATAGAAATCAACTAGGTTTACCAATAATTGCATTAACCGGTAGTAATGGCAAAACCACCACCAAAGAATTAATCAATTGCGTTCTTTCCAAAAAATACAGAACAAAAGCAACAATAGGAAATCTAAACAATCATATTGGAGTTCCACTTACACTTCTTTCTTTTGATGAAGATACAGACATTGGCATTGTAGAAATGGGCGCCAATCATCAAAAAGAAATTGAATTACTTTGCAAAATTACTGCGCCAGATTTTGGATATATTACAAATTTCGGAAAAGCGCATCTAGAAGGATTTGGTGGTGTTGAAGGTGTAATCAAAGGAAAAAGCGAGCTTTATGATTACTTAAAAGAAAACAATAAAACAGTTTTTGTAAATACTGACGATCCTATTCAGAATAAAAAAACAGCGGAATTTACAAAATACACATTTGGAAGTGCAACAAACAACAACATAGTAATCACTTCTGTAAGCGCCAATCCATTAGTTAAGATTAATTTTTCAGACAAAACAATTCAATCACATCTTATCGGCATTTACAACGCAAACAATATTAACGCTGCAATAACTATCGGTAAATACTTTAACATTAACGAAAACGACATAAAAGATGCAATTGAATCCTATATTCCATCCAACAATCGCTCTCAATTAATTGAAAAAGGAACTAACCATATTATTCTCGATGCCTATAATGCAAATCCTTCAAGTATGAGTGCCGCACTAGGAAATTTCATACAACTTGAGTCCAATTCAAAAATTGCAATTTTAGGCGACATGTTCGAGTTAGGAGAAGAAAGTTCAGAAGAGCATAAGAAAATTGTAGAAAGCCTACAAAAAGAGACAACTATCGAAGTTTGTTTTATTGGCAAAGATTTTTATTCCAATAAAACCATAGACAGCCATTTGCATTTTTTTGAAACGTTTGATGAGTTTAATAAAAATTACCTCAAAAAACCACAAAATTCAACAATTTTGATCAAGGGTTCCCGGGGTATGGCCTTGGAAAGAACTTTAGATTTATTATAATTTATTAATCCAGCAAGTGCTGGATTTTTTTATAACCAATCATAGTTTAAGCAAAATACAAAGCCATATTGATAAGCACAAACTTAAAAACATGCGTTAAAATAAGATTCCACAAACATTAATTGAAATATAATTCAACTTGCAGATAGTCACCATACACAAACTAGACATTTGAATAGCTTATAATTTCGAATTTTAGCAATCACATGAAAAGAGCTATTACGAATTATCAAACAAGATTAATTCTTAAAATTGAACCAAAAAAAAACCTTATACAAGGCAATATTTATTGCATTAAGGATATATTTAAAAAAGAAATATTATACCAAATATTTTGTCATTATTGCCAATCAATAACCTCTTAAACATTTCCTCACACATAAAACTATTCACAAAGAAGAAAGTTATTATTTCCCACAACCTTTTAGTTTAAAAACATTTTATAATTAAAAAACCCTATTCATAACTGAATAGGGTTTTATAAAGAAAGGTAGCGGATCGAGCCCGAAGGG
>NZ_JBPZTE010000007.1:0-116940 GCF_051908335.1 Flavobacterium sp. MAHUQ-57
ATTATTATAAAGAACTTTGCGGTTTCGCATGTCACTTGTTGTTCAATGCGGGTGCAAAAGTACCACTTCTTTTTACATTTCCTAACCTTTTCATAACCTTTTTTACATCTTTTTTTTACTCCATCTGAACCTCAGTAAGTTAGACGTTAAAGTTTTTTTCAGCTTTGTAGCACATCCGCTACACTACCCTATCACCATTGCACTATACAATACATAAAGTAGGCTTTTAGCAGGAGCGATGGCATGATTTTATATCCTTTACTATTAGCCTAACACTACCTTTATATTACTTTGATACTACTTTGATACTACTTTGATACTACTTTGATACTACTTTGATACTACTTTGATACTACTTTGATACTACTTTGATATTACTTTGATACTACTTTAATACTACTTTGAACAATTCGATACAAACCTTATACCCTATTTAGGGATTATCATCATTGTAATTCTTGTGGCAGGCTATTGAAATCAACGGCTTTACTAAGTTCTACTTTTGGAAGCAACCGCTGTCAGGGTTGGAAACCGCTGACAGGGTTAACTACTTAGTTGTTTCGAATTCTACACACCTATATATTTACTCCTATATATATAGGTGTACTTTCTTTGAACCCAATGTTCGCGTGAGCGGGTGCAGTGGCATCCTTTTATCTATTGCCCAGAGTAGCGTTTGAACTTATCCAAATACAACCTATGGCAATAGACAAAAGATACAACGGAACACGCGACCCGAAGGAACGAAGGGGCACGCCATTATCTAGACTACTTAAACAATTCAGATTACTTAGACGCTAATCGTCGGTTGCACTCATTAAAGACCAAGGACTCTTCACTAATCACTAACTACTAATCACTAGTTACACGAAAGAATATACCTATATATATTGTATGTGTTTTGCGAAAGGTATATATTTGCGGACTTAAATTAACAATAATGATTAAGATTACTTTACCAGACGGTTCGGTTAGAGAGTACGCAAGTGGCGTAACTCCTATGGATGTGGCTAAATCTATCAGTGAAGGTTTAGCAAGAAATGTGATTTCGGCTTCTTTTAACGCTACAACGATTGAAACCGAAACCCAATTAACGACCGATGGTACGCTTACATTATTTACATGGAATGATGCAGATGGTAAAAAAGCATTCTGGCATTCGACTTCGCACGTGATGGCGCAAGCTCTTGAAGAGTTATACCCTGGCATCAAACTAACAATTGGTCCAGCAATCGAGAGAGGATTTTACTATGATGTAGATTTTGGCGATCAAAAAATTACCGATGCTGATTTCAAGAAAATTGAAGACAGAGTACTTGAAATTGCTCGTGAAAAACACGAATTCAAAATGCGCTCCGCTACTAAAGCAGAAGCATTAGAACTATACAAAAACAACGAATTCAAAACCGAATTGATCCAGAATTTAGAAGACGGAACGATTACGTTTTGTGATCACTCCACTTTCACCGACTTATGTCGTGGAGGACACATCCCGAACACAGGAATCATCAAGGCGATGAAAATCCTTTCGGTTGCGGGTGCGTACTGGAGAGGTGACGAAAAGAACAAGCAGTTGACACGTGTGTACGGAATTTCATTCCCGAAACAAAAAGACTTGACTGATTATTTGGAGTTACTTGAAGAAGCGAAGCGACGTGATCACAGAAAACTAGGAAAAGAATTGGAATTGTTTCATTTCTCGCAACGCGTAGGTCAAGGTTTACCGTTATGGTTACCAAAAGGAGCTGCGTTACGCGATCGTTTGGAGCAATTTTTGAAAAAAGCACAGAAAAAAGCAGGTTACGAGCAAGTAGTTTCTCCACACATTGGTCAGAAAGAATTGTATGTTACTTCTGGACATTATGCAAAATATGGAGCAGACAGTTTCCAACCGATTCATACACCGGCAGAAGGCGAAGAGTTTTTACTAAAACCGATGAACTGTCCGCACCACTGTGAAATTTACAATGCTAGACCTTGGTCGTATAAAGACTTACCGAAGCGTTATGCTGAATTTGGTACTGTATACCGTTATGAGCAATCAGGAGAATTACACGGATTGACACGTGTGAGAGGATTTACTCAGGATGATGCGCATTTATTTTGTACACCAGATCAATTGGATCAGGAGTTCAAAAATGTAATTGATTTGGTATTGTATGTATTCGGATCATTAGGGTTTGAAAACTTCACTGCACAAGTATCGGTACGTGATTTAAGCAATCCTGACAAATACATCGGAAGTGTTGAAAACTGGGAAAAAGCAGAGAATGCAATTATCAGCGCAGCGAAAGACAAAGGTTTGAACTATGTTATTGAAGCAGGAGAAGCCGCTTTCTATGGCCCGAAACTTGACTTCATGGTAAAAGATGCATTAGGAAGAAGCTGGCAGTTAGGAACCATTCAGGTAGACTACAACTTACCAGAGCGTTTTGACTTAACCTACAAAGGAGCGGACAATGAATTACACCGACCGGTAATGATTCACCGAGCGCCTTTTGGATCGATGGAACGTTTTATTGCGATTTTATTAGAGCACACAGGAGGAAATTTCCCACTTTGGTTGATGCCGGAGCAGGCTATTATCCTTAGTTTGAGTGAGAAATATGAAAATTATGCGAAAAAAGTTTCAGATTTGCTAGAAAATCACGAAATTCGCGCCCTAATTGACAACCGTAACGAGACGATCGGTAAGAAAATCCGTGAGGCTGAAGTGAAGAAATACCCGTTTATGCTGATTGTCGGCGAAGAAGAAGAGAAAAACGGAACGGTATCGGTACGACGTCACGGTCAAGAAGGAAAAGGAAATATTACCATTAAAATAGATGAGTTTGTTGCTCTTGTTAACGAAGAAGTGAACAAATCATTAAAGTCATTTGATGTTTAACTAAAAAATTAAAAGTTATCGCAATTAGAAACAACAGGGGATTTCAACCCAGAGTAGAAAAAAAAGACGAGCACAGAATCAATCAATTCATTCGTGTTCCAGAAGTACGTCTTGTAGGAGATAATGTAGAACCAGGAGTAGTAAAAACTTCAGAAGCTTTACGTTTAGCAGATGAACTAGAATTAGATTTAGTTGAGATTTCTCCGAACGCAGAACCGCCGGTATGTAAAATCATGGACTATAAGAAGTTCGTTTACATGCAGAAGAAGCGTGAGAAAGAACTAAAGGCAAAATCTACTCAAATTGTAATTAAAGAGATTCGTTTTGGGCCTCAGACAGATGAGCACGATTATGAATTCAAAAAGAAGAATGCAGAGAAATTCTTGAAAGACGGTGCGAAATTGAAAGCTTTCGTATTCTTTAAAGGACGTTCTATCATTTATAAGGAGCAAGGACAAATCTTATTATTACGATTGGCTCAGGACTTAGAAGAAGTTGGTAAAGTAGAAGCTATGCCTGTTCTTGAAGGAAAGAGAATGATTATGTTCATTACTCCGAAAAAGAAAAAATAATAGCTACAAGTTATAAGCAATTGCTTAAAGCTTACAGCCAAGATAAGTAAGTAAGTTGAATTAAATAAATTTGGGAAATTATGCCTAAAATGAAAACTAAATCTAGTGCTAAGAAACGTTTTAAAGTTACTGGCTCTGGAAAAATTAAAAGAAAACACGCTTTTAAAAGTCACATTTTGACTAAAAAGTCTAAAAAACGTAAATTAGCGTTAACTCACTCTGCATTGGTTCACCCATCAGATGAGAGAAGTGTTAAAGAACAATTAAGAATGATGTAATAAAAACTGTACACTTTGAGCGAAGGCTTAGAGAATACAATTTTATAACATAGAACTTTCAAGTTCTTTGGTTAAAAAAATCAATAACCCTGGGGTGGGCTTTATTAAGAGTCTGATATCGATCAGAACGCCTTACTTCAAAAAAAAGTAAAATTATGCCAAGATCAGTAAATTCAGTTGCTAAAAGAGCAAGAAGAAAAAAGATAATGAAGCAAGCCAAAGGTTTCTTTGGTCGTAGAAAAAACGTTTGGACAGTTGCTAAGAATGCGGTAGAAAAAGCAATGCTTTATGCTTACCGTGACAGAAAGCAAAAAAAGAGAAACTTCCGTTCTTTATGGATTATGCGTATTAACGCTGGTGCAAGATTAGAAGGAATGTCTTACTCTCAATTCATGGGTAAAATCAAAGCGAACAACATCGAGTTAAACCGTAAGGTATTAGCTGATTTAGCGATGAATCACCCAGAAGCTTTCAAAGCTATTCTTAACAAAGTAAAATAATAAACGTTTAACAATATATTTGACTTACTTACCTCAAATCCCATTCTAACGAATGGGATTTTTTATTTCTTAAGGTTTTCTAAAAATTAAACATTAGTATCTCATTTTTAATACATTTGCCAACAAATCAAATTACTCTATTATGAATAAAAGAATACTTTTGGTGTTGAGCCTTTCTTTAAGTATCGGTGCTTTTGCCCAAAGCAAAAAACTAACTTTAGAAGAATCGGTTTTACAACAAAACAGACAATTCAGAGCGGACCGACTAACCGGTTTTCAGTGGATACCGAATACCAACAAATATGTGTACTACACTGATGCTTGGACCAAAATGGTAACAGCTCAAGCCACAGACAACACGACTTCAGAATACTTAAAGCTTACCGAAATTAATGAAGCATTAGGTACCAAACTGAAGAATTTTGGAGGATTGGAATGGATTGACGCCACTACGGTTTTACTCACTGATGGTGCAAACTATTATACTTACAATATTCCTACTAAAACAGGAAAAAAAATACAACAGATTGGAGAAGGCGCAGACAACCTAACCTTTGATAAAGCGAAACAAAAGTTAGCCTTTACCGAAAAAAACAATTTATATTTCTACAATCAAAATCAGGAAAAAATTGCAGTAACTAACGAAAGTAATCCTGAAATCATATCAGGCCAATCGATAGCGAGAAATGAATTCGGTATTAATGGCGGTATTTTCTGGTCACCAAAATCAAACTTTTTGGCTTTCTACCAAAAAGATGAATCTGAGGTTGCCAACTATCCATTGTTAGACATTACTCAAACACCAGGAAAATTGGTCAATATTAAATACCCAATGGCGGGTCAATCATCCGAAAAACCAAAAGTTGGTATTTACAATGTGTCAACTGGCAAAACCGTTTTCATTGCACCAAAAGGAAATCCGAACGATTACCTGACCAATTTAAGTTGGACACCGGATGAAAAATACATCATCATAGCGGAACTAAATCGCGGTCAGAATGACATGAATTTGAATTTGTACGATGCGAATTCGGGTGCATTTGTTCATACCATACTGAATGAAAAAAGTACCAAGTGGATAGAACCTGAACATGAAGCATTCTTCCCATCAGCAAAAACCAACAACTTCATTTGGATTTCGGAGAAAGACGGATTCAACAATTTGTACTACTATAATCTAGAAGGAAGATTAATTAAAAAGCTAACGCAGAATAAATTCCCAACCCGAACAATTTTAGGAACGAACACAGCTGGTACTGAAATTTATTTTATGGCTACCGGAGAAAACGGCACTAATATGTTGGGTTATAAAGTAGATTTAAAAGGAAAACAAACCCTAATCACTAAAGACCAAGGAGTACATACCTTAGCTGTTAGTTCTGACGGCAATTGGATTTTGGATGAATATTCTAACCATGCAACACCGTCAAAATCTGTTTTATACGATAAAAGTTTAAAATCCAAGCTACTTTTAGAGAGTGCAAATAAATATGCGGATTACTTCATGGGTACGGCGGATATCAAAACCATTAAATCGACAGATGGTGTAACCGATTTATTTACCCGTGTTATCAAACCAAGTAATTTCGATCCCAACAAAAAATATCCGGTTTTGGTATATGTTTATGGTGGTCCACATGCCCAGTTGATTACCAACTCATATTTGGACGGCGCTAATTTATGGATGTATTATATGGCTGAGCAAGGCTATTTAGTATTTACATTAGACAACAGAGGATCAGACAACAGAGGAGTAGCATTTGAAAGCGCCATTCACGGCAGATTGGGAGTCCATGAAATCGAAGATCAACTATTAGGAATTGAGTACTTAAAATCGTTACCCTATGTGGATGCCAACCGTTTAGCGGTTCACGGATGGAGTTTTGGAGGATTCATGACCACTTCATTAATGTTACGTCAACCCAATATTTTCAAAGTGGGTGTAGCAGGTGGTCCAGTAATTGATTGGAAATGGTATGAAATCATGTATGGAGAGCGTTATATGGACACTCCTGAAGAAAATCCTAAAGGATATGATGAAGCCTGCGTATTGAATTATGCCAAAGACTTAAAAGGAAAATTGTTATTGATTCACGGCACAAGCGATGATGTGGTTTTAGAACAACATAACCTATCTTTGGTTAAGAAGTTTGTTGAAGTGCAAAAACAAGTGGATTATTTCCCTTATCCAATGCACAAGCACAATGTAATAGGCAAAGACCGAGTACATTTGATTCAGAAAGTTTTGGATTATGTAATCGAAAACAACAAATAAAATAAAAAGAGCCACTGATTAGTGACTCTTTTATTTAAAATATAGACATTCCGGTTTTGGTTGTCAATTGTTCCAGAGCGAACATTCCCAATTCCGAATTTCCTTTTTCATTCAATCGGGGTGACCAGGAAGCTACCACAAAATTCTTAGGATAAAGCGCTACAATTCCCCCGCCTATTCCACTCTTTCCAGGCAACCCAACCTTATAGGTAAACTCACCGGATTCGTCATAAAACCCGCAGGTTTGCATAATTGCATTCAATCGTTTGACTTGACTATTATTCAATATTTGCTTTCCCGCTTTCGTTTTTCCTTCGTTAGCAAAGAAATAAAATGAGTGTGCTAGTTCTTTACAAGTCATTTCGATAGCACATTGATAAAAATAAAAATCGAGTACTTGCTCTACATCATTTTTTATATTCCCAAACGATTTGAGAAAATTGGCCAATGCTGCATTTCTAAATCCGGTAGCCTTTTCAGAATTGGCAACATAATGGTTAAAATCGATTGTATCATAGCCCGAAACCTCCCTTATAAAATTCAAAAAATCCTCTTTTGGATTATTCAATTCCGAAACCAATATATCGGCTATCACCAAGGCACCCGCATTGATGAAAGGATTTCTTGGAATTCCTTTTTCATATTCGAGCTGAACCAATGAATTGAACGGATTACCCGAAGGTTCTACACCTACTCTTTCCCATATTTTTTCACCAATAAAAGAAAAAGCAAGAGTTAGAGATAATACTTTGGAAACCGATTGTATTGAAAATTTTTCAGCAGCATCACCGATGTGATAATCTTCTCCTTGAATTGTCAAAAGATGCATTCCAAATTTGTCCGGAGAGATGGAAGCCAATTCTGGAATTGAAGTCGCTACCTGCCCTATTTTGGGTTGTAGTTTCGCTTCATTATAGATATCGTTAAGAATTCCTGAATAGTTCATTTGCTAAAATTTCTGCTAATGTAGTACTAAAAAATCCCAAACTCAACACGAATGACTTTGGGACTTTTTATTTTCACTTAGATTAGATTATGCGACTAGTATAATAACTATTAAAAAAAATACAGCAATCACGTACAATACATCTTTATAAGTGATTCTAAAATCAGAATCTTTATTCATTGGGCAACTTAGGGTTTGGTTTGTCTATACAACAAAAATACTATTTTTTTATTGTATCCTTACAGAAAAAAACTATGTTTTCTGATGTTTCTTTTTAGCAGCTGGAAATAAAATATTGTTTAGGATCAATCTATAACCTGGTGAATTGGGGTGTAAATCAAGTGTAGTAGGCTCATCACCAACACGATGTTGATAATCTTCCGGATCATGCCCTCCATAAAAAGTAAAGAAACCTTTTCCTTTTTGAGAATGAATATATCTTGCTTCACCATTAATTTGGCACTCTCCCATAACCAAGACATTGGATTTGATTAACTCCCTGTCAAAAGAAGTACTTTGCCCCATAAAACCTTTCACCAATTGAGTATGATTTTGGCACAACATCGACGGAATTACATCCCATTTTGCTGAAAACTCTAACAACGTAAAATAATCCTTTTCGAAAGGCACCACTCTTTTTTCTGTCATATCAATATTCGAGAATTCATATTTTTCTGGTCTGCGTTCCAAAACAAAATTTTTGAAAGCAAACGTTTTACTAAAATCGATTTTCGACTGATAATTGGATTCACTTGGATCACCATCAAACATAGTTTCACAAATATCAACCCCTTCGGCAGCCAACGCAATATCGAAACTGTCGGTAGCTGAACACATAGCAAACATAAAACCACCACCGATGACAAAATCTCTAATTTTCTTGCTAACCGCCAATTTTTCTTCAGCCACTTTTTTATAACCTAATCTATTGGCAAGTGCTTCTGCTTCTTTTTTCTGTTCGATGTACCACGGCATATTCCGGTAATTGGCATAGAATTTCCCATATTGTCCGGTAAAATCTTCATGATGTAAATGCAACCAGTCGTACAATAACAATTGATCACTTAAAACTTCTTCATCGTATACCTCTTTATATGGAATTTCAGCATAATTAAGCACCAAGGTTACGGCATCGTCCCATGGTTGTTTTCCTTTTGGTGTATACACGGCAATTTTAGGTGCTTTTTCCAAAGCCACTACTTCCATATTTTGAGAAGGAGAAGCGATTTCGGCTAAGAGTTGATTGGTTTCTCCATCCGAGAGTATTTCAAAACTAACCCCTCTTATCTGACATTCTTTCTTGATTTCGCCGGCATCCGGTAATAAAAAAGAACCGCCACGATAGTTAAGCAACCAGCTGGCTTTGTATTGTTTTTCTATAGCCCAATAGGTTATTCCATAAGCTTTCAGATGGTTTTTTTGAGAATTCTCATCCATAGGAAGCAATACGTAATTGGATCTCATTGCAAATGAAATCAAAAACAAAACAGTACAAAAAACTATTTTTTGGAATCGCATCTTCATTATATTTCTATTCAAATATAATCAGTTCTTTTCTAATAAACTGTTATAGCTATACTAAAACACGTATAAATACGCAATTTAAAGCAACTGCAATGCGTTAACTTTGACACTTAACCATTTGAAAGCTTAACAAATGAAAGCTATTCAGCCATTGGAGGATAAAATCAGAAAGAGTGCTACGTATCCCTTTAAAAAATTGGGCGTATTACTATTGGCTTTGCTTTTGGTAATTTATTATTTCTTGGCCATTTCAAACCTTGTCTCAAATCATTAAATCTTCGACAGCAATTATTTTATTTTGAATTGCGTATACTACTAATCCTGCCACATTTTTAGATTCAGTCTTAAGTAGCAAATTGTTTCTGTGGCCTTCGACAGTTCTGGGGCTAATAAAAAGTTTGTCGGCAATTTCGTGAGTATTGAGTTGCTTACATATCAACAGTAGTACTTCTTTTTCTCTATTCGTTAAATAATCTTCATCAAATAAGGTTCTGTTTTGCTTTACTGAGGAAGTAATTCCTTCTTGCAGTATTTTCAATACCTGTTCATTATAATGAATTCCTTTCTGGTACACTTCATTGATTGTTTTAATCATTTCCGTTGGTGTTGTATTTTTGACTAAATAAGAAGCCGCACCAATACCAATCATATTCGCAATAAATGACTTTGAATCGTAGCTCGTTAATGCAATTATTTTAATATCCGGAAAATCATTATGTATTATACGGGTAGTTTCCACACCGTTCAGTTGAGGCATTTTCAAATCCATCATGATGATATCCGGATGAATGGTACTTTCTTTCAAAAAAGAAACGAGTTCTTCACCATTGGATACTTCAAAAATGATTTCAAAATTTTTCTCCCTTTCCAATAAAAAAGAGATTCCTTTTCTGAAAAGAACTTCATCGTCAGCCAAAATGATTTTAATCGTATTTTCCATTTTCAAAAATTAAACGTTACCTGTGTTCCTCTATTTATTTCAGAATTTACCTCTATAGCTCCATTAAGAAAGCTAATTCGGCTTTCAATATTTTTCATTCCCAATCCTTTCTGGTTCTCCATTTTTTTAGTATCAAAGCCAATTCCATTGTCCGTAAAATAACAATACACGAATCCGTTTTTCTGTTCAAAAGAAAGGTTTATTTTGGTAGCTTTCCCGTGTCTTATAGAATTATTAAACAACTCTTGAATTATCCTAAAAACGTGTAAATGCTTGTGAATATCTTCGTACTCAAACGTAACGGAATTCATGTATTCTATTTGTATTGACTTACTGCTGTTTATCTCAAAACACAATTCTTCAACACCTGCATGTAACCCAAATTTCTCTAGTACAGGAGGCAACAAATCATGCGCAATTCTTCTTGAATTATCCAGCGCTTTTGTAGTCAAATTAATAATATTGGCAGAAATGGTATGAATTTCGGTTTCCGATAAGTTATCTGCTGTAAGAAGATGGCTATTTAAGGAAACAATGTTTAATTTAGAACTAATATCATCGTGTAAATCCTGTGCTATTCTCTTTCTTTCTTCTTCTTGAGTTACTATAATTGAATGCAGTAATTCTTTTTGATAATTTACCTCTAAATTTTTCTTTTCAATTTCCTTTTGTATGATTTTTTTTCTTGAAAAATAAAAAAACAATACCAATACCAACGCCATCAACAAAAAACCACTGAATGTATATATAATTGCGCTTATAAGCTCATTTTGCTGAATTGTGCTGTTATTATCCATTTTTTATAATTCCTTTTCTGAAAAGTTTTTTTTCCATTCCATAAAAATAAATAACTGATAGATCACATATAGTAGAGCATTAAGTACCCATATACTAAATTTCAATTTCAACTCATAAAGGATAGATAAATTTCCTGCTAAAAAAATAACAGTACTTCCAAACAGGTAAATTAAAACCCCTAAATTCACATAATAGAAATCCCTTCTCTCATTTAATAAATTATACAAATAAAATGTAGCATATATAATTAGTAAAAATGAGGTGATAAAAATTTCAAATAAATTAAATTTTGTAAAAAAATTTCTATCCAAAAAGTATTGTACAGTTAACGCCGACAAGCACAAAAGAAATCCCATTTTGATAGTTTTTTTTTGAAATTCATTCAAATCTAAGTTCAAATAGAAATAACTCAACAATATAAATTGCAGAACAAAATAAAAATGCGAAAGAAATAAGTTATTGTAATTAAAATAATTAAAAACCTTCGCAATTATTTGAATAAAAAAGATAATTATCAAATAGCTTAAAAAAATCCTATAGGCTTTTCCTTTATTGGAAAAACCTATAGTAAAAAGAATTATATTTAATAATAAAAGTAAATACCCTAAATCCGCAACAATTTCTACAATCATCTTTACTTAAAAGTTACCTCATTTATTACAAGTATCCGGACAAGGTTTTGTGAAATCATAAACACTTAAAAATTCATTAGCATCTCTAGAAAGTGAAGATGACTCTATTATGCTCTCGTTTTCATCTAAACCTATTAAAACAGTTGTCAATTTTTCTTCTGGATTAATACCCAAAAGCACTCCTAAATATTTAAACCGTTTGGATTTAGCTATTTCAGTGATAACTTCTTTTTCAATACTAAAATGTCTTATACGCTCCATATTATAGGAAACAATATCATCTACCCCTGTAGCATTTTTTAATTTGGTATTCCATTTATTTATATATTCAAAAGCTACTTTGGGTTCCAATAAATGTTGTCCAACAATCGATTTATTATCCGAAGATTTTAGTGCTGATGTATGCAATACCTTTAAAAAAGAGGCATTTGACTTATCTTTAGAAATTATTGAATTTACAACTCCCTTGTTTACACCTTCTACATCGACACCTTGCACTTTTATGTCTAACTTGTCATTTGTCAGCCCCAACAAAAATCTAAAATTTACTACATCCCTGTTTAGTAGCAATCCATTTATAGTTTCTTTAGAAAACAAATAACACGTTGAATTTCCTTGTTTTTTTAATAGATTAGGATTTAGTTCGGCCTCTTCCCATTTTTTTTGAAAATCAAAAAAACTTGATTTATTTGAATTTTCGATTTTTAAATCCTCCTTTTGGCATGACACTAAAGTTAAAAAGATTAAAAAAGATCCAATTATTTTTTTTCTCATAGTATCAAACTATTGACTCATTTGCCTATTTAATGAACTTCCAGGGTCACAAGTATTAGGACAAGGTTTTGTAAAATCATAAACTCCTCCTAATTCACTAGCATCTCTAGAAAGAGAAGATGGTAATATTATATTTTTGTTTTCATCTAAACCTACTAAAACAGTTGTCAATTTCCCTTCTGGGTTAATACCAAAAAACACCCCCAAATATTTAAACCCGTTGGATTTAGCTATTTCAGTTATAACTTCTTTTTCAATACTAAAATGTCTTATACGCTCCATATCATAGGAAACAACATCTTCTACCCCTGTAGCATTTTTCAATTTAGTATTCCATTTATTTATATAATCAAAAGCTACTTTGGGTTCTAATAAATGTTGTCCAACAATCGATCTATTGCTCGAAGATTTTAGAGTTGATGTATGCAATACCTTTAAAACAGAGGCTACTGACCTATCATTAGAAATTATAGAATTAACAACTCCCCTATTTACACCTTCCAAATCGACACCTTGCACTTTTATGTCTAACTTTTCATTTGTCAGCCCCAGCACAAATCTAAAATTTACTACATGCGTGTTTAGTAGCAATCCATTTATAGTTTCTTTAGAAAACAAATAACACGTTGAATTCCCTTGTATTTTTAATGCATTAGAATTTAGTTCAGCTTCTTTCCATTTTTTTTGAAAAGCAACAAAATTTGACTCACTTGAATTTTCGATTTTTAAATCCTCCTTTTGACATGATTCTAAAGCTAAAAAGATTAAAAAAGATCCTAATAATTTTCTTTTCACAATGTTAAATTTTAATTTAAAGATATAAAGGACTTTTCCTGTCACACGTATCTGGGCAAGGTTGTGTAAAGTCATAAATATCTCCTTCAACCAAAGTTTCCCCATTTGTGGTTCCGGAAATCATATCAACATAAGTATCTGTTTTCGGATCGTATTTTGTACCAACAATCATAAGGCGTTCTACTCCATCATCATCGATCCCAATGTATGCTCTAGCTGCATCAATATCTTCCGCTAAAACTTCTATAATATCCACTTTAGGGATTAAGAACGCTTTTAATTTGTTGTGTGCATTATACGTTCCTTCTTCATTTCTCCATCTAGCGGCCCATTTTTGCGCTTGTTCTAAAGTAATAGTGTTTTCTTTCATAATTTTAAAAGTTTGTTTATTTAACAAAAATAATACTATAATTCAATTAAAAAAGGCTTCATTGAAAAACAAGTAAAAATACCTATAGCCTATTTTTAGTTATACGATAAATTAGCAGTTTCAAAGAAAAATTAACTTTTAAACTTTAATTGTATGTCTACAGAACCATTTATTGGGGAAATCAAAATTTTCGGTTTTAACTTTGCCCCAAGAAGTTATGCAACTTGCCAAGGCCAAATATTATCTATTGCTCAAAATACAGCACTTTTTTCATTGCTAGGCACTACCTATGGTGGAAATGGGCAAACTACATTTGCGCTTCCTGATTTACAAGGTCGTATGCCTATTGGTCAAGGTCAAGGGCCAGGATTACCTTTTTATACAATGGGAGAAGTTGGAGGTACAACTACAACGACATTGACTACCAACAATATGCCGATACACAATCATGCTGCCACTGGAATCAATGTAAGAATACCAGTAACTGCGGCAAGTGAAGATTCTGCTGCTACCAATAATTATATTGGAAATGCGGTAAATGACACTTTTGGACCTGCTCCCTCACCTACAAATTCATTGGGAGCACCAGTAGTATCGGGCGCTACAGCTTTGGCTGGAGGAAGCCAACCGTTTTCAATACTAAATCCCTATTTAACAATTAATTACTCAATTGCACTTCAAGGAATTTTCCCTTCGAGAAATTAAATAAAAAGCATATATTTGTGTAATAGTCAAACTTAAACTAACTAAAACTATGTCTACAGAACCATTTATTGGGGAAATCAAAATTTTAGCCTTTGATTTTGCTCCGAGAAGTTATGCTACTTGTTCCGGTCAAATTTTGAGTATAGCTCAAAACACAGCACTTTTTTCATTATTAGGAACCACTTATGGTGGAAATGGTCAAACTACATTTGCCCTTCCTGACCTAAGAGGTCGTGTACCCGTAGGACAAGGACAAGGTCCGGGATTACCTCCTTATAGTATGGGAGAATTGGCAGGAACGACGAATGTGACATTACTTTCCATCAACATGCCAGTTCACAATCATGCTGCAACTGGTATCAATGTAAGAATACCTGTAACTGCAGCAAGTGAAGATTCTGCAGCTGCAAATAATTATATTGGGAATGCGGTGAATGACACTTTTGGTCCAGCTGCTTCCCCAACAGCTTCATTAGGAGCTCCTGTAGTTTCTGGGTCTACAGCATTGGCTGGAGGGAGCCAACCTTTTTCAGTCCTAAACCCTTATTTAACAATTAATTACTCTATTGCTCTTCAAGGTATTTTCCCTTCAAGAAATTAATCCAGCTAATTTATTAACAATCAAAAAATAAAACTATGTCTACCGAACCATTTATTGGAGAAATCAAAATTCTCGGATTCAACTTTGCACCAAGAGGTTATGCAACCTGTCAAGGTCAAATTATGAGTATTGCTCAAAACACAGCGCTATTTTCATTATTAGGTACAACCTATGGCGGGAATGGTCAAACTACATTTGCTTTACCTGATTTACAAGGTCGTGCACCCATTGGACAAGGAACTGGACCAGGATTACCAAACTATGTTATGGGACAAGTTGGAGGTACAACAACGGCTACATTAACCACTAACAATATGCCAATACACAATCATGCTGCTACTGGGATAAATGTAAGAATACCTGTGACTGCTGCAAGTGAAGATTCTGCCGCTGCTAACAATTATATAGGGAATGCGGTGAATGACACTTTTGGACCTGCAGCTTCACCAACGGCTTCATTAGGAGCACCTGTTGTTTCTGGATCTACAGCACCAGCTGGTGGAAGTCAACCGTTTTCCATTTTGAATCCATACTTAACAATCAATTATTCTATTGCCATTGAAGGAATTTTCCCTTCACGTAACTAAAAAATAAAGACAATAATCGATTGTCAAGAATACTATAAATGAGAAAAATTGGACTTTTATTACCTAAATCCACTTATTACACAACAATTGGATTTGACCTCTTCGAAGGGCTCAAATCCAATTTAAAAAAATTAGGATTAGAGGATTTTAAGATTGTTACTGAGAATATAGGATTTGGTGCTGATAAGCAACAATGTTATAGATCTGCAGAAAAGTTATTATTGGACGAAAGTGCTGATCTGGTTATAGCCTATATAGGTCATAGAATGGCCGAGTTGTTACGTCCTTTATTCTTAGCAACGAATAAAATTTTGATTGTTCTCGATGCAGGTGCCAATATGCCTCAGGAATGGTCTGTTTGTCCCAATATAATTTATCATTCCCTTCATAATTCGTTGGGAGCGTTTTTATCTTCAAAATTAGCTATAAAAAAAGGCTATACTACAGGTGGAATGATAACAGGCTATTATGATGGCGGATATTTACAAACTTATAGCTTATCTAAAAGTTTTGAAAATGAAGGCGGTACAATTTGTTTCAATCATGCGACTGGATACAAAGAAGAGGATTTTACCATGGAGCCTTTAACCGGTTTTCTGAATTCGTATCCAGATTCTGCTTTTTTATCACTTTTCAGTGGCGATTATGTACAATGGTATTTTGAAAAAATAAAAGCCTTATTTAATGGTACAAACATTCCGATTTTTTTAGCTCCTTTTGGTTTTGAAGAAACGATGTTGAAAAATGTAATTTGTCCAAGTGATAATATTCATGGTATTGCGTCATGGTCGAAAAACATAATCAATCCGGAAAACAAAGCATTTATTGAAACAATCGAATCGTTAGGAAAAACACCCAATATATTTTCATTATTGGGATGGGAAAGCGCCGAGTTAGTAAAAAAAATAGCATCTCTTTTAGAATCTAACACTAATAATATCCCGAAAGTCATTGAAGGATTGAATGAGTTTCAATTTAAAAGTCCCAGAGGAATGATTACATTTTATTCAAAGCACAATCAAACCATTGCTCCTTTATACGAAGCTTCTATTGTGCCTGATGCCAATGGAAACTGTTCGGTACTGATAAATTCAACAATTGAAAATACCAACCACTATTTTGATGATTTATATAGTCAAGAATTAGAAGGAATCACCTCCGCTTGGTATAATAGTTACGTTTGTATATAATATGGAAAACAAAAAGAAAATAGTCGTATTATGTGGTGGAAAGTTCGCTTTCAAAACATTGCAATTATTAGCATTTGAGAAATTTCTATATGGAATAGCAATTGGCAAAGGCAATACAACAGTTACGGAAGCTTTAGAAAATGAAGCTTCAAACAGCGGATTGGCTTTTCATTCTTTTCCAACAAGAAAATCGCTATCTGCAATGCGTGACTGGTTAGATGAACTACAACCGGATTACATTTTTTCGATTTCATTTCCATTTCTATTACCTGAATCTGTTTTATCCTACGGATATGACAAATTTATCAATTTTCATCCCGGTCCATTACCAAGATACAGAGGTCCAATGCCCATTTTTGAGGTTTTAAGAAATCAAGAAAATAACACGGCAATTTGTGCCCATTTTATGAGTAACCGCTTTGATCAAGGTAATATTATATTTAATGATCCCATTGCTATAGATAAAAAAGAAACTTACGGTAGTCTAACCGTCAAAATCAGTACCCGGATATCGCAAGTCGTTCTGAATGTGGCAAATATGTTAGAATACGGTTCTAAAATACCCAACTTTGTTCAGGATGAAAATGATTCTTGTTATTATGAAAAACCAGAATTATCAGATACCTACATTAATTGGAAAAATATGAATGCCCAGGAAATCATTGCTTTGATAAATGCTTGTAATCCTTGGAATAGTGGTGCAGATGCCACCCTACTTGGTGAACAAATCAAAATTATATCAGCAGTTGTTCTAGATGAACACCATGATGACTTGCAAGTTGGCACTATCATAGCATTATCTGACGAAGACTTATTAAAAGTTGCTTGCTCTGATAATGAAATGATTGGAATAACAATTTTAAGCACCGATGAAGGGATTATGACTTCTAAAGAGTATTCGAAATTAAAGAAAATAAATCAATACGTATTAAACTAAAGAATATTAAGAACAAACAACATAAACATTCTATAACTAAAAAACTTAATAAAATGAAGATCAAAATTACTTTATCAATCATCTTACTTGTCTTTAGTGTTTTTAGCGGGCAAGCACAAGTTTTTTGGAGTGATACCTTTGAGGATGCGGGAGCTCCTTCAAGCGGTACAAGAACTCCGGGAAACAACACTGGAACCGGTTCACCGTATACTTCTTATTTTGCAAGAACCGATAATGCTAGTATCAATGTAGTAACTTCTATTAGTGGAGGGTATTTATCTGGAGAAGGTACGAAGTTCTGGGCCGGGGAAAATCATGATGAAATCACTGGAGCAATTGTAGCAGGTACAGAGGAACAACAAATCACCTGGTCCTCTATAAATATCAGTGGTAAAACAAATTTACACTTTAGTGGACTTTTTGCTGCAAACAATTCAACTGCAGCATTTGAAAACACAACTTTTGGCTCAGGTCATAATGATTACGTTATTGTAGAATACAATATTGATGGTGGTTCTTATCAACCACTTTTAAGATTTTATGCAAACAACGGAATAAATAGCGGCTCAAATAACAAGTCATTATCATTAGATACAGATGGAAATAATGTAGGTGATGGCACAATACTTAGTTCAACTTTTCAAACTTTTGAGAAACAAATCGCAGGAACCGGAACCATTTTAACGATTAGAATTAGAAGTTACATGAATGGTGGTAGTGAAGAATGGGCTATAGATAATTTCAGACTTCAGGAAGGACCAGCATGTGTTACTCCAATTGTATACAATGTTACTGGCGGTGGAACTGGTTCATCAATTTCAGTTGGTTTGTCCAATTCAGAAGTGGGTGTAACTTATCAATTAAAAAATGGTGTAGCTAATGTGGGGTCACCAGTTGCAGGCACAGGAGCTGCCCTTTCATTTGGTGTACAAACAACATCAGGAACTTATACTGTAATAGGAACAAGAAACGTTGGGCTTTGTACGGCAACAATGAATGGTGATGCTGTGGTAAATTATGTACCAGATGCAACGCCTTCATTTTGGAATGATACTTTTGAAGACACAGGATCGCCTTCTAGTGGAGTTAGAACAGCTGAAAGCAATTCGGGTTCAGGTTCCCCATTCACTTCGTATTTCACAAGAACAACCAATGCTAACATTAGTTTAGTTTCATCACTTAGTGGTGGATACCAATTATCCGAAGGAGCTAAATTTTGGGCTGGAGAAAATCACGATGAGTTATCCGGAGCACCAGTAGCAGGAAACGAAGAACAACAAATCGACTGGACTGGTATCAATATTAGTGGCAAAACAGATCTTGTATTTAAAGGACTTTTTGCAGCAAACAATACTTCAGCTGCCTTCGACACACAAGCATTAGGAGCAACACACAGCGACTATATTATTGTTGAATGTAGAATTGATGGAGGTTCATATACACCAATTCTGAAATTTTATGGTAATAACAATGTTCCTTCTGGAACAAACAATAGATCTTTGGCTGTCGATACAAATTCAGACAATATAGGAGATGGTACAATACTAACAACAAATTTTCAACAGTTTGAGAGCAATATCGTTGGTACAGGAACTACGATGGATATAAGAATACGTTCGCATTCTAATTCTAGTAACGAAGAATGGGCAATGGATAATTTAAGATTATTAGACAGCACATTAAGCAACGATGATTTTGTGGCAAACAAATCTTTCCTTTTATATCCAAATCCTAATAATGGTACTACGATGAATATAAAATCAGATTTCGATGGAGATTTTCAAGTAGTCAATCAATTAGGACAAACCGTAAGTACTTTTAAGGTAATTTCAAATACAATAAACAGTATTAATCTTACTCATTTATCTGACGGTATTTACTTTGTAAAAGGTACAGACGGTACAAAAATGGTTACCAAAAAAATAATTATTAATAAATAGTTTTTATAAATCCAATTAAAAAATCCAAACTTTTCAATGATAATTCCCAATTATCATTGAAAAGTATTCTTATAAAAATCAAATCTGAGAAATTATGAAAAGAAGATTGTTTGTAAAAAATGTGAGTATAGCTTCGATAGGTATTTTAGCAATGTCTGGAACTGACGTATTGGCGAATACTACAGAAAAAGATAAAAGTACTGTCATCGATTTATTACCTCTTAGAAAGGTATCTAAAAAAATTGTTTTACAAGGAGCAATTTTAGATGCAACTACTTTAAAACCAATTGAGAATTGTAAAATGTCTGTTAAAGCTAAAGCAAATCGACTTTTTAACTCAACTCAAGATATAGTAACCTCTAACGGTGATTATGCTATTGTATCTGGTTTTACCGATGAAGGCAAAATAAGTAAAAAAGTTAAAGTTGAAATTACGGCTACAGGATACAAACCCTATACAGGATATATCTATTTGTCTACCAGCGGTTGTAACTTGCATAGTGACGAATGGAATTACAACAAAAATTTCGACTATAATGATTGTCCAAAAAACCAACATTTAGAAAACGAAATAGCTTCTTTTTTCAATTTTAAATTGGTAAAATAAAATATTTTCAGATACAAACTAAATACTTAATAAAATGAAACAAAAAATTACATTGCTCTTAGTAATGGTACTTTTTGGTGTTTTTAACCTTCATGCACAAACACAGTTTTGGAGTGATACGTTCGAAGACGCTGGAGCACCATCAAACGGAACACGAAGTCCGGAAAATGAATCCAGTACTGGTTCTCCGGCTACTGCTTATTTTTTCAGAACAAATAATGCGGGTATACAAACCATGTTTTCACCTGGTGGATATCTAAATTTGGAAGGTGCAAAATTTTGGGCAGGTGAAGATCATGATACACCACTTGGAGGCGGACAAGAAGAACAAGAGATCAATTGGACAGGAATTAATGTAAGTGGTAAAACTGGGCTTTCATTCAGAGGTTATTTCGCCGCAAACAATATCAACGCAGCTTTTGAAAACGCAAACGGTAGTTTAGGAGGTTCGCATACCGATTATGTAATTGTTGAATATCGATTCAATGGTGCCGGGGCTTATACCAGACTTTTGGCATTTTTTGCTAATAATGCTACTAGTCCAGGAACGGATAATAAAGCATTAGCATTAGATACAGATGGCGATAGTGTGGGAAATACGCCAATATTATCGGGCACTTTCGCTGATATTCAAGGCAACATCGTCGGAACTGGAAATACCCTTGACATCCGAATTAGAGCCTATTCAAATGGTACTAATGAAGAATGGGCCATAGATAATTTTAGATTATTTGAAACCCCTGCTTGTGTTGCGCCAACAATAACTGCACAACCTGCAAATAGAAGTATTTGTAATAATGCAAATACAACTTTTGCGGTTACTGCTACAGGTGCTACTGGATATCAATGGCAGGTAAACACAGGAAGCGGATTTACAGACATAACCAATGGTGGTGTGTATTCAACCGCGACAACAAATACTTTAACCATAACCGGCGCAACTTCAGGTATGAGTGGTTATTTATACCGTTGTGTAACCTATAATGGTCCATTAACCTGTTTCACAAATTCAAATTCGGCAACACTTACTATTTCGGTACCTTCGTTAACCAACGCAAGCCAAACCAACATAGCTTGTAACGGCGGATCCAATGGTGCGGCACAAGTTAATGCAGCAACTGGTGGAATTGGGCCATACACTTACAATTGGACACCAGGAAATCCAACTGGAGATGGAACTACGAACGTATCTGGTCTAACAGCAGGTACTTGGACGTGTACTGTAACCGACGCTATTGGATGTACAGCCTCAACTAACTTTACTATTACACAACCTACAGCTTTAGTATTAAATGCTAGTTCTCAAACGAATATCGCATGTAATGGTGGTTCGACAGGAGCGGCTGCCGTAAACGCAGCTACAGGTGGTGCGGGTGGATATACTTACAACTGGACTCCAGGAAACCCTACAGGTGACGGAACAACTTCTGTAACCGGATTAACAGCGGGAACTTGGACGTGTACTGTTACTGATGCCAATGGTTGTACTGCAGCTAGAAACTTTACAATTACACAACCTCCTTCTCTTTCGCTAACAGCAAGCTCACAAACGAATATTGCTTGTAATGGTGGTTCGACAGGAGCGGCTGCGGTAAACGCAGCTACAGGTGGTGCTGGTGGATATACTTACAACTGGACTCCAGGTAACCCTACAGGTGATGGAACAACTTCTGTAACTGGTTTAACTGCGGGGACATGGACGTGTACTGTTACCGATGCCAATGCATGTACAACAGCGATTAACTTTACAATTACTCAGCCTACTTCTTTAGTCTTGAATGCAAATACTCAAACTAATATATCTTGTAATGGTGGATCAAATGGATCAGCATCTGTAAATACAGCTACAGGTGGTGCTGGTGGCTATACATACAACTGGACCCCTGGAAACCCAACAGGTGATGGAACAACCTCAGTATCTGGATTATCTGCTGGTACTTGGACGTGTACGGTAACCGATGCTAATGGTTGTACTACCGCTAGAAACTTTACCATTACCCAACCGACCGCTTTATTGTCATCTGCGGCTTCACAAACCAATGTATCTTGTAATGGTGGATCGAACGGTTCAGCTTCAATAAATACACCTACAGGTGGTGCTGGTGGATATACTTACAATTGGACTCCTGGAAACCCATCAGGGGATGGAACAACTTCTGTATTTGGATTATCGCCAGGCACTTGGACGTGTACAGTTACAGATGCTAACTCTTGTACAACAGCGGTTAACTTTACTATTACACAACCAACAGCTTTATCGGCTACTGCGGCCTCACAAACCAATGTTTCTTGTAATGGCGGATCGAACGGTGCAGCTTCAATTAATCCTGTATCTGGTGGTGCTGGTGGCTATACTTACAACTGGACACCTGGCAATCCAACAGGTGATGGTACAACATCTGTGACTGGTCTAACTGCCGGCACATGGACATGTACTATTACCGATGCGAACTCTTGTACAACAGATGTAAACTTTACAATCACTCAACCAACAGCTGTTGATGCCAGTGTAACGCAATCTGCTGGTATATTAACCGCAACTCAAAATGGTGCGACCTATCAATGGTACAGTTGTCCTAATACATTGCTAACTGGAGAAACAAATCAAACGTATACTCCTTCTATTGTTGGCGATTATAAAGCTGAAATCACTTTCGGTGGCTGTACCGTTACCTCAAGTTGCATCACCGTAACTACGCTAGACACGGATGATTTTAATTTATTTGATAAGTTCAAAATGTATCCTAATCCAAACAATGGAAGTCTTACTATTGAAACAGAAACCGATGGGAATTTTGTAATTGTAAATCAATTAGGTCAAATTGTAGAAAGTTTTACTGCAAAAGCAAATGCTAGAACAACGATCAATATTGAGAAACTAAGTGATGGAACTTACTTTGTTAAAGGAAACAAAGGAACAAACATTCCAACAAAGAAATTAGTTATAAAGAAATAACTAATCCTTAAATACTAAATTATAGGCCGTAGTATTACGGCCTATTTGTTTATATAAAGTTGGTAATAATAATTGGCTTTGTAAGTATCTCCAATGGCATTGTAGGCCATAAACAAGCAATTTAAAGCTTGTTTTTGATTTGGATTTAAAGCATATGCTTTTTCAAAAGCTGTAATAGATTCTTTGAAACGACTGGATATTGCCAATGCATTACCATAATTCAACCACATTTGGGAATGATTGGGTTCTTTTTTAAGTCCTTCATCAAAAACAGTGATTGCCTCATTGTATCGTTTCAAATTAAAAAGCGCAGTTCCATAAAAATTATACGTATTAAATGAATCCGATTTAGTTGAAATACATTTTTTATATGCTATAATGGCCTTTTCATAATCCGACTTCATAAAGTAGATGTCTGCTAAATTTCCAAAAAGTGTTGTATCATTTGGATCAATTGCTATTGCCTTGCTAGTGCATGTATAAGCGTTATCGTAATCTTTAATTCTATAATAACAAACTCCAAGGTTAACCAATGTACTTTTATCGTTGGGATCAATACGTAACGCTCTAGTATAATATTCAATAATTAAAGGCAATTGTGATTGCTGATCGGAAACATCTTCTGGTAACTGTGTAAAAAAGGCTGTAGCATAATTAAAGTTTACTCTTGCACTGTTTGGAGCATGATGGATATCCGAAGTGAAAAGCGTATGATTCGATTTCCAATCTTTATTTCTTTGAAAAGTATGTATAAAGAAAGTCAAAAAAAGTAAACCAAAGCCTAAAATTAATTTTCCACTATTCGTATCATTTTGCAACTTTTTAAAGCTATGGAAAACTATAAAAACCAAAGCGATACAAATCCCTAAAACTGGAGTATACAATAACCTGTCTCCGATAGTAGTACCAATCAACAGTAGTATGTTTGTAGCTAAAGCAATCGTTACAAAAAAGAAAATAATACCAAACGAAATCTCAGTACATTTCTTTCTATAATACCACGCAATCACTAATAATAGAAGAAATACCAACACACTTCCTAAGAAAGGCAACGAAAAAAAACCAACACACGGAATTTGATTGAAGGAATAATCATAACTCATATTCATTGGAAAAAACGAATTACAGATATACCGTCCTAAAATGGTAAAACCAGTCGCTATTTGTGTTAGCGGGTCAGTACACGCAACTAAAGAATTGTCCAAATACGTATATTGTATTTTTGGGAATGGTGATGAATTGATCACCAATTGATGACCAACTAACCAACTGATCGTTACAACTACATGAGGCAAAATAGATTGAACTACTTGTTTAGTATTCTTGAATTGACTCCAGAATAGAATAGCCAAAATCGGTAGGAATAAAATTCCCGCTTCTTTGGATAGTAAACTAAAAAGGAAGAAAACAACTGAAAGAATTTTCCAATACTTCTCTTTCCTGCAGAATAAACCATATACTGTTAAAAGAAAAAAGAACAGACACAAAATCTCATCTCTACTTTTTATATTGGCAACTACTTCTGTATGTATTGGATGTACAGCAAAAAGAATGACAATAACAAATGAAATCCAATACGAATAATTTTTAAAAAAGTGTCGGAGTACTATAAACAACAACACATTGTTCAACACATAAAATAGTACATTACTAAAATGGTGTATAAAAGGAGAATTAGGCATCAATTGCCATTCAATAGCAAAAAAGACCAATGACATTGGTCGGTACAAACCACTATTGGAATTCCAATAGCCTTGCCAATAAAAAGTGGTAAAAATATCTTTAATTCCAAGAATTCCATTTTTTACAAATTTATTTTCCTGAATTACAGCAATATCATCCAAAACAAAACCATGTGCCAAAGTATTCGCATACAAAGCAAAAGAAACAATCCCAACCACCCAAAGCATCCATGAATAGGATTTTTGCGTTGTTTTCACTTCAACAGTATCTTTTGAATGTATTTTCTTTTTCTCAGCCATATCAAAATAGTTTAGTATAAAATAGTAGAATTATAATTTTAGAAGTCCATATTTAATGATACAATAGATAGCACGAAATCCATCTTTCCAGGTAATTTTTTTGTCTTCCTGGTAGGTTCTGCCGTAATACGAAATCCCTACTTCATAAATCCGAATATTCGGAATTCGTGCAATTTTAGCCGTAACTTCAGGTTCAAATCCAAAACGCTTTTCCTTCAATTGTAACGATTTCAGAACATCGGCAGAAAACATCTTATAGCAGGTTTCCATATCCGTTAAATTCAAGTTGGTCATCATATTGGACAAAAACGTGAGAAACTTATTCCCTACGGTATGCCAGAAAAACAAAATCCGGTGTGGTTTACTTCCCATAAATCGAGAACCATAAACAACATCGGCAAATCCGTCCAATAAGGGTTGAAGAAGTATACTATATTCTCTGGGATCGTATTCTAAATCAGCATCCTGAATGATAATATAGTTCCCGGAAGCTTCACTAATGCCTTTATGAATTGACGCTCCCTTCCCTACATTTTTTTCATTTGAAAAATAGCGTATATTGAGATGTGTATTTTCTTGAAGATAGTTTCGAAGTAAGCTATCTGAGGCATCCGAAGAACAATCATTAACGACAATAATTTCTTTTTCAATCGCTTGTCCTAAATCAACAAGTTCAATTTTTTCCAGAATTTTCAGAATCGTTCTTTCCTCATTATAAACAGGAATTATAATTGATAAAACAGTAGTCATTTAATTGTTCATTGAATTCATAGGAAACCTAATTTTCTACTAAAATACAATTTTAATTATCCAATCAACAATATTCTTTTTAACCGGTAGAATAGAAATTGTACTACAACAATTCCTCTTTGTGATGAAATACAGGAAAAAACTCAAAGAATTCTATTCTCCCCTTTTCCTAAATAAAAAAGCTGTTCTTTATCAGGAACAGCTCTTTATCGTATTTTTTAAAAAGGAACATCACTATCATCATCATCAAAACTATTCATGTTGCTTCCAAAAGCTTCATTAGGAGTTGGAAGATTGGGTGTAATGAACGGATTCGAATCGTCTAGATTCATTTTCGATGGTAAATCGTCGAATACAGTTCCGAATTCATCCAAATTGTCAAACTTTCCTAAATGGCCTAAGAACTTCAATCGGATATTTTCCAAACTACCGTTACGGTGTTTTGCAATGATAAACTCAGCCTGACCTTGGGTAGGTGAACGCTCATCGTCATCCCACTCGTCAATTTTATAATATTCCGGACGATAAATAAATGATACAATATCGGCATCCTGCTCAATCGCTCCCGATTCACGTAAGTCAGAAAGTAATGGTCGTTTACTCGATCCACGGGTTTCTACCGCACGGGATAACTGTGAAAGTGCAATTACAGGAACATCCAATTCCTTCGCTAATGCTTTTAAGTTTCGAGAAATAGTCGAAATCTCCTGTTCACGGTTTCCTCCTCCTTTTCCACCTCCACCGGCAGTCATTAACTGAAGATAATCGACAATGATCATCTTGATATCATGCTGCGATTTCAAACGACGCGCTTTTGCACGTAAATCGAAGATAGATAAAGATGGGGTATCATCAATGAACAAAGGCGCTTTTTCCAAGTCACGTACTTTCACTGACAACTGTTCCCATTCGTGTTTTTCCAACTTACCGGTTCTCAATTTTTCCGATGACAATCCGGTTTCCGAAGAAATCAAACGGGTAATCAACTGTACCGAAGCCATCTCAAGAGAGAATACTGCCACAGCGTTACCAAATTGAATCGCCATATTACGCGCCATTGATAAGACGAAAGCCGTCTTACCCATACCGGGACGCGCTGCAATAATAATCAAATCGGAAGGTTGCCAACCCGAAGTTACTTTATCTAAAGCATGAAAACCTGTCGCAACACCACTCAATCCTTCTTTTCCGGCAATTTGCTCAATTCTCTTTTTCGCCTGAATCACCAAACTTTGTGCCGTTTCAGAACTACGTTTGATGTTTCCTTGCGTTACTTCATACAACTTCGATTCTGCCTTATCCAACAAATCAAATACGTCCGTGGACTCGTCATAGGAATCTTCAATGATTTCAGAAGAAATCTTGATCAAACTACGTTGGATATGCTTTTGAAGTATAATTCTGGAGTGGAATTCAATATGTGCCGAAGAAGAGATCTTCTGCGTCAACTGAATCAGATAAAAATCACCTCCAGCTAAATCCAGTTTCGCCATTTTCTTTAATTGGGCGGAAACTGTTAATAAGTCAATAGGCTGTGAATCATTAAATAAGGTTACGATTGCTTCAAAGATATACTTGTGAGCATCCTTATAAAAGGCATCCGGCTGCAAAATATCAATAACTTCATCTACCCCTTTTTTATCAATCATCATAGCGCCCAACACCGCTTCCTCCAAGTCGAGAGCCTGTGGTGGTAACTTTCCTTTTTCTAAGTTGATAATAGTGGTTTTATCAACTTTTACAGGGTTAATATTCTTGAGATTTTCCATAATGCAAAAATACACCTTCTGTGCCTAAAACGGTTCAAAAGGCTATCGTAAATGTGTGAACAAATTTTTGTTGAAAACTATATTTTTCTGTTGATAACATAAAAAAAATCCGAAACCATAGGGCTTCGGACTTTATCTTAATTTGTAAGAATTTTACTCGTTGAACTGCCCCATCTTGCTGTATTTATCCATTCTTTGTGCAATCAAATCAGCTGTTGATAAGTCTTTTAATTCATTAAATCCTTTTAAAACATATTCTTTAACGGTTTTAAAACCGGTTTCTTTATCTCTGTGAATTCCTCCAAGTGGTTCTGGTACAATATCATCAATTAGCTTATGCTCTTTCATATCGACTGGTGTCAATTTCAAAGCTTCAGCAGCTTGCTCTTTGTATTCCCAGCTTCTCCACAAGATTGAAGAACAAGATTCTGGTGAAATTACAGAATACCATGTGTTTTCCAACATTAATACTCTATCTCCAACACCTATTCCTAAAGCTCCTCCAGAAGCACCTTCACCAATAATTACAGTAATAATAGGCACTTTCAAACGAATCATCTCTAAGATATTACGTGCAATAGCTTCTCCTTGTCCTCTTTCTTCTGCTTCCAATCCAGGGTAAGCTCCAGGAGTATCTACTAAAGTCAATACCGGAATATTAAACTTCTCCGCCATTTTCATCAAACGCAACGCCTTACGATACCCTTCAGGATTCGCCATACCGAAATTACGCAACTGACGCATTTTGGTGTTGATTCCTTTTTGCTGACCGATAATCATGAACGATTGTCCGCCAATTCGGCCTAAACCTCCTACCATGGCTTTGTCATCTTTCACTCCGCGATCACCAAACAACTCTAAAAAAGTATTGTCTGTTAAACTCGCAATATGCTCTAATGTATAAGGTCTGTTAGGATGTCTTGACATTTGAACACGTTGCCATGCCGTCATGTTCGCGTATATATCTTTCTTTGTTTCTTCTAATTTTTTAGTGATTTGATCACAGGTCGTAGTAACATCAACATCGGATTCCTGACCTATAACCTGACATTTCTCCAATTGTTCTTCTAGTTCCTTAATTGGTAATTCAAAATCCAAATATTCCATGAGATTTTTATTTTTTGTGTCTAATTATGAATGAACAAAGATAAAATTTCTAGTTGAGTTTAAAAGTATATTTTACGATATTATTACAAAACCAAAGTATTACGCTAATATTCAATAATTTATACTTGCTTTTCCTTTTGTTTATTTTTCAAAAATCCATTCAATACGACTGTTGAAAGTATTATCAAGGCTCCAATATAAAACTGACTGTTCATTTGTTCTTTTTCTTCAAAAACCAACAAAGCCAATAGAATTCCATAAATGGGTTCTAAGTTGATGGTAAGCATTACAGTATACGGACTCAAATACTTCATTACCGCTACCGACGCAATAAACGCATACGCTGTACAGAACGAACTCAATATGAACAGATACATCAAATCTTCCCACGACAGCTTGAAAAAACCAGCGCTAAAACTCCCTCCAATCAATAAGAAGATCGAGAAAAACAAAACCCCACCCACCAATTCGTAAAATGAGATAATCGTTGGATTATACATCTGTGCGAACTTTCCATTAATCATCGAAAAGGAAGCGGATAAAAAAGCCGAAATCAAGGCCAAAGCAATACCTTCTACATAATTACCTTCCACCTTAAAGATGAGATACAAACCCGCAATTACAATCAACCCGAACAATACTTCGTAACCAACAATCTTTCTTTTGAAAAAAATAGGCTCCAATAGCGATGCAAAAAAAGCGCCCGTAGACAAACAAGCTAATGTCACCGATACATTAGAAACCTTAATAGCTTCAAAGAAGGTATACCAATGCAAGGCTATGACCAGCCCGGCAAAGAGCAAAATGAGTATGGTTTTTAAAGGAAGTCGAACCGAAGTCTTTGTCAAATAAATATATACCAAGATAAATAAGGAAGCGAAAAGCATTCGATACCAAACCAAGGGTAAGGCATCTAACGTTATTAACGCTCCTAAAACCGCAGTAAACCCCCACACAAACACAATAAAGTGCAGATGCAGATAACTCTGTAAAACTTTATCTTTTGGCATTTTTAAGTAGATAATAGGCTAAAATCCCGAAAATAATATTAGGTATCCAAACACCCAATAAAGGGGAAAAAGTAGATTTCTCAGCAATCGTTCCGAAAATTTTATCCAAAAAGACATACGAAAACGCTACAGCAATACCAATAGCCAAGTTGATTCCCATCCCTCCTCTTCGTTTCATCGAAGAAACGGCTACTGCAATAATGGTTAAAATAAAAGCGGAAATCGGAATACTGTATTTACGGTATTTCACCACCAAATAACGATTGATATTCGAAGATCCTCGCTGTTTTTCTTTTTCTATGAATTTGTTCAATTCGGTCATGTTCAACGTCTCGGCAATGTAAATCACAGGCGTCAAATCGTCCATCTCAAAATTGAACTTCATTTTTTTCATGTTCTCCGTTACAATAGTATCGTCCAAGTCTCCTACTGTTCGCTTCATGTAATTCATTAATGTATAATCTTTCGTCTTGGGATTATACATAATCGACGATGCCGTTATCTTGTACAAAAGCTTTTCCTTATCAAACTTCTCATACACAAAGTTGTACCCTGTTTTGGCTTCCTGACTGAAATTACTGGCATAAATAAATTCAGTATCACTGATTTGACGATACACATCACTGGTTTGCCGCATCTCACTCCGACCGCCACCACGCAAATACATATACCTAAAGTTATTAAAACCATCACTCGCTTTAGGCACAAGGAAAAAACCCATCAACAATGCAAAAATTGATACGAGTGTCGCTCCAAAAATATAGGGGCGTAAAAATCGGCTGAACGATATTCCTGAACTTAAAATAGCTACAATCTCTGTATTATTAGCCAATTTGGATGTAAACCAAATTATGGATAAAAAGAGAAATATCGGAAATAATAAATTCGCAAAGTAGATGATGAAATCCAAATAATAAGCAGCAACCTTCGGAAAAGGTACTTTATTTTCTAAAATCCTATTGATCTTCTCAGATACGTCAACAGTAATCCCAATAGGAATAAATAACAATAACATAGTAGAGAAAGTCATAATATACCTTCTTAATATGTACCTGTCAATAATTGTCAGTTTAGAAAATAATTGCTTGAACATTATAATCGTTGGCTCATTTGTTTAACCATTTTTTCTTTCCATTCACGGAAATCTCCTGCTAAGATATGTTTTCTTGCCTCACGAACCAACCACATATAAAACCCTAAGTTATGAATGGTCGCAATTTGCTTTCCTAAATATTCGTCTGCTGCAAACAAATGACGTAAATACGCCTTTGTATACTCTACATCCACAAACGTATGCGCCATTTCATCAATAGGTGAAAAATCATCCGCCCATTTTTTGTTTTTGATATTAATCGTACCATGCGCCGTGAACAACATCCCGTTACGAGCATTTCTGGTTGGCATCACACAGTCAAACATATCAATACCTAACGCAATGTTTTCCAAAATATTGATTGGCGTCCCTACTCCCATTAAATAACGAGGTTTGTCTTTCGGAAGGATAGCCGTAACCACTTCTGTCATTGCATACATTTCTTCTGCTGGTTCTCCAACAGAAAGCCCTCCAATCGCATTACCAACCGCTCCTGCATTCGCAATATATTCGGCCGATTGTTGACGTAAATCTTTGTACGTACTTCCCTGAACAATCGGAAAGAAAGCCTGATTATAATCGTACTTCAATGGTGTTTTCTCCAAATGCGCAATACAACGATCCAACCAACGATGGGTCATATGCATTGAACGCTTAGCATAACGGTAATCACACGGATAAGGTGTACATTCATCAAATGCCATAATGATATCAGCTCCAATCGTACGCTGAATCTCCATTACGCTTTCCGGTGAAAAGAAATGATAAGAACCATCAATATGTGATTTGAATTTTACTCCTTCTTCTTTAATTTTTCGATTGGAAGAAAGTGAATATACCTGATACCCTCCCGAATCGGTCAGAATGTTTCTGTCCCAATTCATGAATTTGTGCAAACCTCCCGCTTTTTCCAAAATGGGTGTCTGCGGACGTAAATACAAATGGTAGGTATTTCCTAAAATGATATCCGGATTGATTTCCTCTTTCAACTCGCGCTGATGCACGCCTTTTACCGAAGCAACGGTACCAACAGGCATAAAAATAGGAGTCTCAATAACTCCGTGATCTGTAGTAATTTTACCGGCTCTGGCTTGTGTTTGCGGATCGGTGTGTAATAAATCAAACTTCATATAATGCGTTCTTCCTTAAATTTCGAAAGGCAAAGATAAGTTAATTCGTTAATTTGAAAATCAGTTCTTTTGAAAATTTAGGAATGTTTTAGTGTTTTATGGATTAATAAACAACAGCTGTTGAAAGCCAATAGCATCTGTTGCATAGCCTCCACAAACTATTGCAGAATGAACAACATCTATTGCAAAGCCAATATGTTTTGTTGCAAAGCCTCTGTAAACTATTGCAGAATGAATAACATCTGTTGCATAGCCAATATCTTTTGTTGCATAGCCTCTGTGAACTGTTGCAAAACCAATACAATCTGTTCCATAGCCTCCATGAACTATTGTGGAGCCAATATATTTATTGCGGAGCCTCTGTAAACTATTCTGGAATCAATATCATCTATTGCGGAACTCATGAATTACTCTTTACTAGTTACTAATCACTCACAAATTGTACAAAACTTTTGCCTATCGGAAAAATATAAAGTAATTTTGGACGCAAATAATTTATACGTATTCAAAATGTCTGACATTCAACAACTAACAAAATTTACAACACAGGTAAGAAGAGATATTCTTCGTATGGTGCATGCAGTAAATTCAGGTCACCCGGGAGGTTCTTTAGGGTGTGCAGAATTCTTCACAGTGCTTTACCAACATTTAATGGACAGAAAACCAGGATTCGACATGGACGGTATCGGAGAAGACATCTTCTTCTTATCCAACGGTCACATCTCTCCAGTTTTTTATTCGGTTTTAGCACGTAGCGGCTATTTCCCTGTAAAAGAATTGGCTACTTTCCGTAAGTTAAACTCTAGATTACAAGGTCACCCAACTACTCACGAAGGTCTACCGGGTATCAGAATGGCTTCTGGATCGCTTGGACAAGGTTTATCTGTTGCAATTGGTGCAGCACAAGCTAAGAAATTGAACAAAGACAACCATTTAGTATATGCTTTATGTGGTGATGGTGAATTACAAGAAGGTCAAAACTGGGAAGCAATCATGTATGCTTCTGCTAAAGGGGTAGACAATCTGATTGCTACTATCGACTTGAACGGTAAACAAATCGACGGTACTACTGACGAAGTATTGAACATGGGTAGCGTAAAAGCTAAATTCGAAGCTTTCGACTGGGATGTTGTAGAAATCAAAGAAGGAAACAGTATCGAAGCGATTATTGCCGGAATGACTCACGCTAAATCATTATCAGGAAAAGGAAAACCAGTGTGTGTACTATTACACACTGAAATGGGACATGGTGTAGATTTCATGATGCATACTCACGCTTGGCACGGAAAAGCGCCTAACGATGAGCAATTGGAAAAAGCATTGGTTCAAAACCATTTAGAAGACGAAATCGATTATTAAGAATTAGGAGTTACGAATTTTAAGTTATGATTTTGACTGTAACTTTTAATTTTTAAATCACTTCAATCATACATTGAATATGAAAAAATATACAAATCAAGGAAGTAAAGATACCCGTTCCGGTTTCGGAGCTGGAATGACCGAGTTAGGTCAGAAGAATGAAAATGTTGTTGCACTTTGCGCCGATTTAATCGGTTCGTTAAAGTTTGACGACTTCAAAAAAAATCATCCTGAGCGTTTCTTCCAAATTGGAATCGCTGAAGCAAACATGATCGGTATTGCTGCCGGTTTAACCATTGGTGGTAAAATTCCTTTCACAGGTACATTCGCTAATTTCTCTACAGGACGTGTATACGATCAAATCCGTCAGTCTGTAGCTTATTCTGATAAAAACGTGAAGATTTGTGCTTCTCACGCTGGTTTAACTTTAGGTGAAGATGGTGCAACACACCAAATCCTTGAAGATATCGGCTTGATGAAAATGTTACCGGGAATGACTGTAATCAACACATGTGATTACAACCAAACCAAAGCAGCTACAATTGCTTTGGCAGATCATCACGGTCCAGCTTATTTACGATTCGGTCGCCCCGTTGTTCCTAACTTCACTCCTGCTGACGAACCTTTCGTAATCGGTAAAGCAATCCTATTAAACGAAGGAACTGATGTAACTATCGTTGCAACCGGACATTTAGTTTGGGAAGCTTTAGTTGCCGCTGAAGCTTTAGAAGCAAAAGGAATCTCTGCAGAAGTAATCAACATCCACACCATCAAACCTTTGGATGATGAAGCTATTTTAAAATCAGTAGCTAAAACAGGATGTGTAGTTACAGCAGAAGAACACAACATCTTAGGTGGTTTAGGTGAAAGCGTTGCTAGATTATTAGCACTAAACACGCCAACGCCACAAGAATTTGTTGCTGTAAACGATAGTTTTGGTGAATCTGGAACTCCAGAACAATTGATGGAGAAATACAAATTGAACAACCAAGCAATTGTTGAAGCTGTTGAAAAAGTAATCAAAAGAAAATAATTCACAACGAATTTACTTCATAAAAAAATCCGCTCAATGAGCGGATTTTTTATTTTATATTAGTCTGATTATCTCCTAATCACTGTATCTGGATCCATGTAATTCTTAATACCGTCATTATCCTCATCACCCCATTTCTCTTCAGCAGAAATCAAACCATCATTATCATCATCATTATCCAAGTAATTAGGTTTTCCATCACTATCGGTGTCAATACTTACACCATTTGGACGTTCCTCTTTTGTAGAATAGCTATCCCCATCATCATCAAAATCTCTATAATCTGGCCTTCCATCATCATCAGTATCATCATCCACCGTATTGGCATCTACACCTTCTACAACTTTAAATTTCCCATCACCATTCAAATCTTCCAAATAAGAATCGATACCATCAAAGTCATGATCTACTCTATTAATATGTTTTAATTGAACAGAAAATACCATTGGCGAATAGGAAGGAATAGTTCCAGAAGACGAATAATATCCTAATCCTGAAGGAAGGAAAAAGATACCTGCTCCAAAATTATCATAGGAAATAACACCCGTACCCGAATCATGAGAATATGTTCCGGATTTAAATAACGGCAACATTTCTTTCCAACCATCAACTACCTGATCCAAAGAAAACCAAATTGGGTTTTGTGCCTGATCAAATTGTTGACCCGTAATAAATTCATCATATGTTTCAGGACTCGTACCCTTAGCCACTTTCTTTTTATAAAGATATTCTCCTCTATAAGAAACAAGTGTAGAATCCACACGTGATGGATTAGTTCCAGTGCCTTGTCTAAATTTAACGTAATATACTTTATACTTTACTTTATGTACTAAATTATCAACAACCAAAGAATCAATAGGATATTCAGTCTGTTTAAAAATAGGCAAACTATCAGGCCCATGCGTTTTAATTCTAGTAAACTCAACTTCAAAAGTAACAGGATCCACTTTCATGAAATGATTATTCATATACTCCCTGATGCTTGTCGAATCCTTTTTATATTGTACATCATACGGCTCGGGCTTTGCCCCATTAGAATCATCATCCTTGTTACAAGAAAAAACAAATAATCCGGCAGTTACTACCAATATTGTCTTAAAAAATCTACTCATTACTTTAATTTTAATGCTCGCAAGATACAATTTTGATTTATTTTTGTTTTAAATTTTAACGTAGTTTTTTAAAATTTATGCGAATTGACAAATACCTGTGGTGCGTTCGTTACTACAAAACACGAAACATGGCAACTGAAGCCTGTAAAAAAAATCAGATTACCCTTAACGGAAATATTGCTAAGCCATCCAAAGACATTCTTCCTGGAGACAAGATCACTTTCAGAAAAGACCAAATTACCTATATTATAAAAGTATTGGCAATTCCTGATAATCGTGTTGGCGCTAAGCTAGTCGACTTGTACAGAATCGACGAAACACCAGCCGAAGCCTTTGCTCATTTGGAAATGCTTAAACTTTCAAAATCCCATTACCGAAAATTCGGAGAAGGAAGACCCACCAAAAAAGACCGTCGTGATTTAGATGAATTTGAATTTGACTTTAACGAAGAAGAAGATGGGCCTGAATAAAGACTATTGGGAAAACCGATACAGTCAAAATGATTTTCCGTGGGATGCAGGAAGCATCACAACTCCTTTAAAAGAATATTTTGACCAGATTCAGGATAAAAACATCCGTATTCTTATTCCGGGTTGTGGCAACAGTTATGAATTTGAATACTTAGTCGCCAACGGATTTCAAAACGTTTTTGTACTAGACTACGCCCCAACCCCGGTTCAAAATTTAAAAAATCGTTTACCCG
Source organism: Flavobacterium sp. MAHUQ-57 (assembly GCF_051908335.1). Classification (NCBI taxonomy): domain Bacteria; kingdom Pseudomonadati; phylum Bacteroidota; class Flavobacteriia; order Flavobacteriales; family Flavobacteriaceae; genus Flavobacterium; species Flavobacterium sp. MAHUQ-57. The sequence goes on from NZ_JBPZTE010000007.1 coordinate 35,863, forward strand.
AATCGTACCATAAGCAAATACTTCAACAGGATTTTTTTGAACATGACGCTTCTTATGATTTAATCATAGAACAGACTTTCTTTTGCGCATTATCTCCGGAATTGAGATCTAAATACATCCAAAAGATGCATTCGCTGCTTTCTGAAAACGGTAAACTATCAGGTTTACTCTTCCAATTTCCGCTAACAGATGTAGGACCACCTTTTGGAGGAAGCAAAAAGGAATATGAAAATTCGTTTACTTCATTATTTCATATTAACGTATTGGAAACTTGTCATAATTCAATCAAACCACGACAAGGAAACGAACTCTTTTTTATCTTTACCAAAAAAACAAAACTATGAGCCACAACACAATCTTAAATCATCAGGAAATCGATTACAAAATCAAACGAATTGCATATCAGATTTATGAAACCTTTATTGAAGAAAAAGAGATTGTAATCGCAGGCATTCAGGGAAACGGGTTAGTTTTTGCTCAAAAACTAAGTATCATACTAGAATCAATATCGCCTATAAAAGTTATTTTGTGTGAAGTCAAAATTGACAAAAAGAATCCCAACACAACCATCACCACATCTATTGACAAAAGGGATTACACCGAGAAGGGATTAATATTAGTCGATGATGTACTAAATTCGGGCACAACGTTAATCTATGGTGTACGTCATTTTCTGGATGTACCACTTAAAAAATTCAAGACTGCAGTATTGGTTGATCGCAATCATAAAAAATACCCTGTAAAAGCCGATTTTAAGGGCATTTCACTTTCAACCTCGATTTTAGAACACGTTCAAGTCGTTTTCGAAGACAATAACAATCACGCCTATTTAGAATAGGCGTGTGATTTCATCTACAATTTCTTCCGGAGACTTATCATCTACCACAACTGTGTATTTACATTGATTATAATAGTAACTTCTATCAAAAAGATGTTTAGCAATATACTCAACGGTTTCTTCATCATTCAAATTGTGCAATAACGGACGCTTTGCTATTTCATTTTTAAGCCTTCCAACCAACACCGGAATACTTGCTTTCAAATACACCGAAAAAACATCCTCATTTTGAAGATAAACATGATTATTGGCATAACATGGCGTTCCTCCACCTGTACTTAATATATAAGAAGCATCCTCTTCTATTACTTTTTTGAAAATTTCATGCTCTTTTTTACGAAAAAACACTTCTCCCTCATCGGAAAAAATCTCCATAACCGATTTTTTTAGCTCATTTTCGATTAAAAAATCTAAATCTCGAAAAGTCAAATCGAGTTTATCCGCCAAAAGTTGACCGATTTTCGTTTTACCTGACCCCATATAACCCACTAAGACAATTTTTTTCATAATTATAAATCCCTATAAATAAACACTTTGAAAACCATTTTAAAAAAAAGACAAATTTATTATCATTTTCCTTTGAAATGTTAAAAATAAGGTATTATATTTGCACCCGCAATCAGGAAATGATTTCGACTCCGTAGCTCAGCTGGTAGAGCACATCACTTTTAATGATGGGGTCCTGGGTTCGAATCCCAGCGGGGTCACAAATTTGACCGAATTAATTTCTTGAAAGCACTGACTCCGTAGCTCAGTTGGTAGAGCACATCACTTTTAATGATGGGGTCCTGGGTTCGAGCCCCAGCGGGGTCACAAAAAGTCAAACGCAAGTTTGACTTTTTTTGTTTCAGGCCTTGTGGAGGAATTGGTAGACTCGCCATCTTGAGGGGGTGGTGTCGCAAGACGTATGGGTTCGAATCCCATCAAGGTCACTTTTTAAATAACGCTTTGATAAAAGGCCATTTGGGGCAAGCCCAAATCACTTCCAAATCTTCCAATACTGAAGATTCTTCATCTAGAAAACGTAAAATCTTATCCGGACGTACTTTTGTAAACATTCGTGTAAAAAGGTTTTTACCTAGTGCATTTTCATCATACAGCACACTTACAAACAATCGATCATAAAAAGTAAACCGATTAGGGCTTTTAAAAAACCTAAAATCGATTGTTCCTTGCTTTAATTGTGCAACAACCCTATCAGAAAGCACATCCGAATTTCTAAAAGTATAACCTGTACTCGCTTTTGTCCAACCACCAGCCGTACCAATATGCAAGATCTTCTTCGAATTGTTTTGCCAAAACGGATACGAAGTCATGGGTATATTCCCTTTTTCTTTAGCTGTTATCGTAAAACGTTCAATTCCCTGAGATTTCAAATAAGATACTATTTCAGTTTCATATTCCTCATCCGACAACACATTCGGCGAAAACAAAGTATATTCCACTAAAGCTTCATTGACAGACACAGGCAAAAGATACATAAATCGGGTATTGCCTTTCTGCTTGACCGAAAAATCCATAAAAAAGGCCTTGGAATCATCAAAAACAGGCACATCAGTCTGCACAAACCAACCAACAAAATGCTGTTGCAACAAAGGATATCGGTTTGGCTGCATTACCTTTCGATCCAATACCGAATTAAAGAAACACAATCCCTCAAATTCACTTTTATCGGTTTGTACCACAACGTACGATTCGTATTCCTTGAATGAAAATGTTTTCTCTCTCACGATTTGAATAGCTTTGTTCTGATACACTTCTTCAGATACAAAATCATAAAAAGATTGAGATTCTAGCATTTTATACACAAATCCCCTTTCAAGACAATTCACATTCACATCTTCAGTCATAAAATAGGCTTCTTCCCAAGCCTTTTTAAGTAAAAAATCCCAAGAACCGCTGCCTTTCTCCCAAAAACACCATGTTCTGTCATTTCGTTTTTGCGTTTCAGGCTCTATTACCAATATTTTTTTTCCATCACAAACCCCAGCCCGAATCATTTTATGCAAAATCATCAAACTCGACAAACCCATTCCTGAAAAAATATAATCGTAACGCATCTTTATTTAGATATTTAAGCAAATATAACCAAATGATGAAATTAATTTTTAAATTTGTTTAACATAAAGTTAAAAAGAATGAACAATATCAAATCCATTTTCAGTATAAAAGATTTGGAAAACCTATCCGGCATCAAAGCGCACACTATACGTATTTGGGAAAAACGATACGGGATATTACAACCAATGCGAACAGAAACAAACATCAGACTTTATGATGCACAAAATCTCCAAAAACTACTTAATGTCGTTTTATTACACAATCATGGATACAAGATTTCTAAAATAGCCAATTATTCAGATGAAGAAATACCTACTATTGCACGTGGAATTATCTCTGAAAAAAGCATTCATCATCATGCGATTAGCGAATTCAAATTAGCCATGATGAATTTCAATCAGTTTCAATTTGTTAAAACATATGAAGAACTAATCAAAGAAAAACCATTTTATCAAATTTTTGAAGAAATATTCATACCATTACTGAATGAAATCGGTTTGTTGTGGCAATCTGAAACCATTTCACCGGCTCACGAACACTTTATTAGTCATTTGATACGCCAAAAGATTATTCTTCACACCGAAAAGGCGCAATTAGAAACAAACATAAAGAACGACAAAGCCTACATTCTGTATTTACCTCAAAATGAAATTCATGAAATTGGCTTGCTTTACCTTAACTACGAACTCATCCGCCACGGATGTCATACCATATATCTTGGGGAAAGCATCCCTACTGACAACCTTCAAGATGTTCAGAAATACTTTGACAACATCGTTTTTGTAAGTTATTGGACAACACAACCTAGCCCAGATACTATTGAAGAATATATCGATAATCTAAAAAAAGAAATACTAACCTACGGAAATTCAGAATATTGGATTTTGGGAAGACTTGCAACATATGTAAAAAAGGAGTATATTACTCAAAATATAAAAGTCTTCAACACCATAAAAGAAGTTTTAAGACAATTAAACAATTAAATCTATTTTTTTTGTTTAACTTTTTTATATATTTGTTAAACAAATTATGGAAAAAAAAGTCATTATTATCGGTTCTGGGTTTTCATCACTTGCTGCATCCTGCTATCTAGCTAAAGAAGGATGGAATGTAACTATTTATGAAAAAAATCAAACTATTGGCGGGAGAGCCCGTCAATTGAAAAAAGACGGTTTTACATTTGATATTGGTCCTACGTGGTATTGGATGCCAGATGTGTTTGAACGTTTTTTTTCAGACTTCGAACAGAAACCTTCCGATTATTATGAACTCATCAAATTATCGCCAGCTTATCAAGTCTATTTTGGAAAAAATGACACTGTCACAATTGATGATAATATTGAAGCCATTAAGAAAACATTTGAGACAATAGAGCCAGGAAGTGCACTTCGGCTGGAATCCTTCTTAAAAGAAGCTAAAAACAACTATGATATTGCCATTAAAGATTTAGTTTATCGTCCGGGATTGTCACCTTTAGAATTAGTTACGGTTGAAACTGCAAAAAAAATAAATCAGTTCTTTAGTAACATTTCTAAGGAAATCAGAAGTCGATTTAAAAGCAAAAAGTTAATACAAATACTAGAATTCCCTGTCTTATTCCTTGGCGCTAAACCGTCGAACACACCTGCCTTTTATAGTTTTATGAATTATGCTGATTTTGGATTGGGTACTTTCCACCCGAAAGAAGGTATGTACAGTGTGATTCTCGCCTTGGAAAAATTAGCATTAAAGTTAGGAGTAACGATAGTTACTAATTCCAATGTTGAAAAAATAATTGTAAGTAACGGAAAGGCTAGAGCCATTCAAATGAATGGAGAAATCATCGAAGCAGATGTGATTTTATCTGGTGCAGATTACCATCATTCTGAAAGTTTATTGGACAAAGAACACAGAACTTACTCTGAAAAATTTTGGGACAAAAAAACATTCGCACCTTCATCCCTACTTTTTTATGTAGGTTTTGATAAAAAAATTGAAAATACAGAGCATCACACCCTATTTTTTGATGTTGATTTTGATGAGCATGCGAAAGCTATTTACGATCAACCCAATTGGCCTAAAAACCCTTTATTTTATGCCAGTTTCCCTTCTAAAACCGATAAAAGTACTGCACCAGAGGGTAAGGAAGCTGGTATTTTTTTAATTCCTTTAGCGCCAGACCTTGAAGATACTCCAGCTTTGAGAGAGGAATATTTCCATAAAATAATGGATCGTTTTGAGCAATTAACTGGTCAAGAAGTGAAAAACAGCATTCTATTCAAAGAATCCTTTTGTGTGAATGATTTTGTTAAAGAATACAACTCGTACAAAGGAAATGCATACGGAATGGCAAACACTTTGCTACAAACTGCTTTCCTTAGACCTAAACTAAAAAGTAAAAAAGTAAAAAACTTATACTTCACTGGACAATTAACAGTACCGGGACCTGGTGTACCACCGTCTTTAATTTCAGGAAAATTAGCCGCAGAATTAATTCAAAAATATTCATAAAAAAAGACCATGAAATCACTTTTTGATACCGTTTCGTTTGATTGCAGTAAGATTGTCACTAAATCGTACAGCACTTCATTTTCCTCAGCCGTAAGAATGTTGGCCCCCAGTATTCGTCAGGACATCTATAACATTTATGGTTTTGTTCGCTTTGCCGATGAAATTGTTGACACATTTCACGATTATGATAAAGAATCCTTATTTGCTCAATTCGAAATGGATTTGGAATCAGCACTGGAAAATAAAATCAGTCTCAATCCTATTTTGAACTCTTTTCAAGATACCGTTCACAAGCACAAAATACCTTACAGCCTGATAGCTGATTTCATGAAAAGCATGAAACTTGATCTCACCAAAAAATCCTACACTACCAATGAAGAATACGAGGAATATATTTATGGAAGTGCGGATGTTGTTGGGCTAATGTGTCTTAAGGTTTTTGTAAAAGGAAATAATGAACTGTATGACAAATTAAAAAATCCGGCGATGCGCTTGGGTTCTGCATTTCAAAAAGTAAATTTTTTAAGAGATTTAAAAACTGATCATGATGAACTTGACAGAACTTACTTTCCGAATACGGATTTAAACAACCTAAACGAAGAAGCTAAGACTGAAATCATTAAAGACATTGAAGCCGATTTCGCAGCAGGATTTCAAGGTATTAAAAATTTACCCATAGAAGCTAAATTTGGAGTATATACTGCCTATATCTATTATAAAAAATTGTTATCCAAGTTACACAAAACACCTTCAACTGAAATTAAAAACACAAGGATACGTGTTCCCGATTATCAAAAAGTAAGTTTACTTGCCAATTGTTATGTAAAATATCGATTGAATTTACTCTAACTCATTCATTATGAAATCACTTATCGCACTCCTTTTAACATTCAGTATCAACTCATTTGCACAACAAAAAAAATTAGATATTGAAAAAGATTTAGCCTATTTGGTTGGAAAATGGAAAGGTGAATTAACCTATTTGGACTATAGTTCAGGAAAACCCTATACCATGCCGGCAGAAGTTTTTATAGACAAAATTGACAACTACAATTATCTTTATCAAAATATTTATCCTAACGAAACAAAGGCCAATTCAACTGACACATTGGTCATTTCAAAAGACGGTGCATTATTCAATAAAAAAAGCATTAAAAAAATTAAACGAACTAAGCTTGCTATTGAAATAATTACTGAAATTAAAGGTACTGATGGAAATGATAAAAAAGCTGCACTATTGAGAAATACCTATTTTATATCTTCAAAGAAATATACAATCATTAAGGATGTTCAATTTGAGGGTACAAAAAATTGGATAAAAAGACACGAATATTCATTCACTAAAAATTAAAACAATGCTACTTCATCTATTGGTTTTTATACTTACTTTTTGCTTTATGGAATTCATGGCTTGGTTTAGCCACAAGTACATAATGCATGGTTTTTTATGGCATCTGCATGCTGATCATCACAAAAAAGATCACGATTCCTGGTTTGAACGTAATGATGCCTTTTTCTTGTTCTATGCAGCAGTTAGCATTGGTTTTTTCCTCCTATGGCAAAATAATATTTTAGCAATAGGCCTAGCAATAGGGCTGGGTATTTTCGCTTATGGGTTAGCCTACTTTACGGTTCATGATATTTTCATACACCAACGATTCAAATTTTTTCGAAATGTAAACAACCGTTATGCAAAAGCAGTCAGAAGAGCACATAAAATGCATCACAAACATATTGGTAAAGAACATGGAGAATGTTTTGGGATGTTACTTGTACCCAGAAAATATTTCAAACAATAAAAAAGCGACCTAATGGTCGCTTTTCACTTTTATTTTTTTGACGCCGAATTCAATTCGTCACTGCCCGGTAGATTCATTCTTTTAGTCAAGAGTGAGATTTCATTAATATTAAAGTCTCCTGTCAAAGACATTAAAACGGTTTCATTTCCTTTGACTCCAGTACCTTCAATAAACATTAACAATTCACTTACATTATTACTACCTGCTATTGACTTCACAAAGATTTTGGAATTCTTGCCGTTTTCATTCATACGCATCAATTCATCCATCTTAACACTTCCCAAATACTTATCTACTGTTGAACGCATATCTGCTGTAGTTTTGGGACTCGAAGTTTTATATACTTTTAAATTTTCCAGTTTTTTGATAAGGTTCAGGTAAGCAATATCTTCCTTACTTTCCATCTTAACTTTACTCATCAATTCAAACATTTTTTTGTTAACGACAACAGAAGAAACATTTTCCTGACCGTCGTATTTATCAAAAGCAGTTTGAGCACCACCATAAAAGGGTAACAAAATCAGGGCGAATAATACTACTATCTTTTTCATCTTTTATTTTTCTTTTTTGAATACTTTGTTTTTGACAATTTCATATTCTTTTAAATGTTGTGCATTTTCCATGCCAGAATTGATATTCGAAGATAATAAATTCAACGCTTTTTGAGTTTCAAGAAAAGCTTCTTCGGGCGTTTTAAAAGTACCTAGTTCATTTTTAGCCTCTTGCGACTCAATATTATTCGAAAAAAAAGTAATTAAACCATATATTCCTATTACCGAAAATAAAATCAAACTCCAAACCAGCGTTCTACTTATCTTAGATTTTTCATTCATAACTATGTCAATTTTGTACAAGATAATGAGAAAATTCGGTAAAAAAAAATCCCGATTTAATCGCTTAAACCGGGACAAACAAAAAACTCAATATTTCTAAAATAAGAAATTGAATCCAATCTTGAAGTTTCTGCCTCTTGTACTGTAACCTCTGGCTTCCACAAAATCTTTGTTTAAAACGTTATCCACTGCTAAGAACGCGTTGAACTTATCTTTAATCAATGCATAACGCAAATTGGTATTCACTAATTGATAGTCTTTTAAAATTTCATTAATCACTGTTGGAGTCCAAGTAATTGGATCATAAATAGTATACTGCGTCAATCTATCAGAAACAAATTGATAGGCTACATTAATTCCTAAACGTGATGTCGCTGTAAAATCAACAGACGCATTTGCTTTGTGCTTTGGATTTAAAATTCGGGATTGTTTTTCCAACTCTGTAAAAGTATAATTGGCATTCAATTTCACTTTATCATTCACTTCATAAGAAACCATGGTTTCAAAACCATTTACTTTGTTTTTCCCTTCAACATTGAAATATTTGTAAGTTGTCATGTCAAATCCTATTGCATTTTTCTCTTCTCTGTGAAAAAATACAGCATTAATATTCAGCTTTTTATCCAAAACATTCGCGTCGAAACCAGCTTCTATTGTAGCATCTTTTTCGGGAGTAAGATCTAAACGACCATATGGAGAATACAACTGGTATAAACTTGGTGTTACAAAAGCTGTACTATATGACGCCAATAATTTAAATTTCGAATCCAAGAAATTGAAAGAAGGATTTACATTGAAAACTAAGTTTTCACCATACTTACTATGCATGTTATAACGAGCACCTGCATTCAGATTGAAACCTAAATCAGAATTATAAACTACTGTAGCATACGGATCAATCATATTGAATTTTGCCAATTCTTTTACGATTGAGCTGCTTGGGCTCCAGTTTGACATATCATGAAACTGGAATTGTGCTCCTGTCACCACAAAAAACTGTGTTGAAATTTCATATTTATTATACAAATCGGAATTTACGCTTCTCGATTTGTATTCTGCCGGTGTGCCGTAAGAAAAGAAATCTCTGTTTACTAAATTCGCTCCAGAATTAATTACAAATTCTACTTTGTTATATTTATATTTTGGTGTAAATCCAACACGATATTGTTCGGAAGTACTGAAGTTCGTTAAATCATCTGCAAATGAACCAGTGTCAAATTCGTTTTTCATTCGGTCGTAATTCGCAAAAATGTCGAACGATAATTTCTTAGTTGGGGTAAAACCAATTTTAACCACAGAATTCACTCTCGAAAAAGCATCATTTTCAAAAATAGATGCGCTGTTAACTGGTTTAGCTTCCGAAATACCATCGGAAAAAGTACTATTTAAACTTGCTGAATAGTTGAATTTCTCCACAGAACCACCAATAGAGAAACCTTGATTGAATTCATTTGGTTCATAGTTATTGTTTTTATCAACAGTTTCCTGCGAACCCACATTCATATATGCATTCCCTTGAAATGCTTTTTTTGGTGATTTTTTTAAAGTAATATTGATAACTCCAGCTGCCGCACCAGTACCGTATAAAGTACTTGAAGCACCTTTTAAAATTTCGATACTTTCCACCTGATCCACAGGAAGTAAACGCATATCAAAAGCTAAAGTAGGTCCGGAAGCATCGGTAACCGGAATACCATCAATTAAAATTAAAGTCTGATGGTTTCTACCGCCTCTAATGTAATAGCCTAAATCTTTTCCATTACGGCTTTGATTTCCATTAATTTCAACACCAGCAACGGTACTTAAAACTGTGGCTAGGGACTGTCCTTGTTTCTTTTTTAAATCTTCTGCAGTAATCTTCACAACAACTTTACCCGATTTCTCTTTTGACAAAGCAAATTTTGAATCAGAAACCACTACTTCATTCAAATTGCGGATAGAATCATTTTCTTGAGCGAATACACCAAGAGAAGCCAATACAAAAGCACTGACCATTGTAATCTTTTTGTTCATTTTAATTAAACATTTGTAATACTAAATTGGGAGAAAAGTATAGAATTTACCCATACCCAAACCTTTTTTCCCGAAAGTTTGATACTCAATGTACTAGGCAGGTCTCCTGGCTTGCGTCCTGTTGTTTACCTTCCCATTTCCTATTTTAAAACGAAACAGTGGTGTGTAGATAACAACAAGCTAATTAGCTTACAGTTGCGGGTACAGCTTAGGCATTTAACCTAATTCCCTTTTAATGCGTTTTCACTACTTGTAAAAACGACAACCTCAATACGGGTGCAAATATAGAGTTCCAATTAGGAATAATGCAAATTTTATCTACTTTTTAATTATTATATTAAAAAATGTTAAATCAAAAAGTTTATTTCTTTTTCTTTTTATATCTTTTATATAGTATCAAAGAGATCACTAAAATGTGAATAAAAACGATTGTATAAATCGCAAACATGAATTCTTTAGAGCTTGTATTCATAATTTAAATTATAACTTTAATTACCTGACCGAATTCTACCGAATTGGAGAATGCGTCTTTCAGTTCAAGGTGCATTATTTTACATAGAAAACTGCGAATTACACCAGCGTGAGTCACAATAACAATAGGTAGTTCTTCATGGATTAATTGCCCATCCATAAACGTTAAAACCCTATTGTACAAATCCACAAATGATTCGCCTTGAGGAACTTTCACAGTCACAAAATCCTTCATCCAAGGATCGACTTCATCGGACGGAATTTCATCCCACTTTTTCATTTCCCAACTACCGAAATCCATTTCCATTAAGCGTTTGTCGACAGTATAATCAGATGATGACAGGAAATTAGCTAAAATAGTACAACGTTGTAACGGACTAGTATAAAACAAGGCTTTTTCTGGCAATTGTTTTTTGATTTCTTGAAACTGATCCATATATGGCTGCCGCAATTCAACATCGGATTGCCCATAACAAATCCCTTTTTCACAAACTGTTTCTGTATGTCTGATTAAATAAATTTCCATATTGCAATAGTCGATAGATAAAAAACAACCTCACAAACTTGCTGTGTGGCACCTAAACAATCTCCGGTATAACCGTCAATCCATTTTTGAAAATAACGAGCCAGATAAACACGCATCAAAAAGACAGGAATCAGCGTCAAAAGCAACTGCCATTGAAAAAATGCAAGTACAAACAAAGGCAGTAATCCAAAAAAGAAAGCACCAACTACTTCGCGCCAAGTATAACTTTGGGCAATCGGTTTACTTTTACTTTTGGCATCTTCACGGGAATATTCATGGGTAAAAACAATAGAAATAGCCGCCAAACGACTTACTGCATGTGCCGAAACAAATAACAGTACTATTACATTTACATATGGTTCTCTTGCTTTTCCCAATAGTACACTTTCTCCAATCGAATAAAACTTAAGCATGAAGAGTAATATCAATCCAATGGCACCATAAGCCCCGATAGCACTGTCTTTCATAATTAGCAATATCTTTTCTTTCGTCCATCCGCCTCCAAAACCATCGCAGACGTCGGCAAAACCATCTTCATGGAAAGCTCCTGTGGTTAATATACCGGCGACAATTGAAAATACAATAGCTATTCCAGTCGAAAAAACACTATTAGCCAAATAGAAAGTCACAAATGAAATCATTCCAACAATCCAACCCACCAAAGGGAAATAACGGGATGCTCTATTGAGATATTCCGGATTGTGATCGATGTTCTTCGGACAAGGAATGCGAGTGTAAAACATCAGCGCAGTAAAAAATATATCGAGTTCTTTTTTCATTCTGTTTTTTCTTTATTACTTACACCAGCCGTTTCAAAACTGGCCATTTCATTTAAAAAAGCTACGGCCGATTGAATGATCGGAAAGGCGATGGCACAACCGGTTCCTTCTCCCAATCGCAAATCCAATTGCAAAACAGCTTTGGCATTCATATAATTCAGCAGCTTTCCATGTGCTTGTTCCGCTGATTGGTGACTGAATATAGCATTCCGGATTATTGCCGGATTCATTTTATAAGCAATCAGAAAAGCAACACTACAAATGAATCCGTCAACCAAAATAAGCATGTTATTTTTAAAAGCTTCCAACATTCCTCCCGCCATTTGAAGAATTTCAAATCCGCCAAAATAAGCCAATTTGTTCTCCAAATCCTCCTTTCCGGTATACGATTCAATCGCTTTTCTCAAGATATCACTTTTGAATTTCAGCTTTTCTGCATTCACACCCGTTCCTTTACCGACACATTCTTCAATAGAAATACCGGTTATGATACTCATCAAAACCGAAGCTGTAGAAGTATTTCCGATTCCCATTTCACCAAAACCGATGCAATTGCATCCTTTTTTTGCAATTTCGACTACAATGTCACTTCCCTTTTCAAAACAAAGCTCCATTTGCTCCAGACTCATTGCCGCACCATGCAGGAATGATTGCGTTCCTTTATCTATTGCATTCGATATCAATTTCGCATTGGGTGGAAAATCATAATTCACACCAGCATTCACAATCGACAATTCGATATCGTGTTGCTTGCAAAAAACATTGATAGCTGCACCACCTTCCAAAAAATTGGTCACCATTTGTCGTGTAACATCCTGTGGATAAGCACTAACACCGTGGACTGCAATTCCGTGATCTGCTGCAAAAACAACTATTGAAGGTTTCTTGATTTCCGGTCTTAAAGTTTGATATACGGTACCGATTTGTTTGGCTAAGGTTTCCAACACACCTAAAGCTCCCGTTGGCTTAGTTTTGTTATCGATTTTATGTTGCAATTCTGATGAAAGTGAGTAAAAATCGTTCCTCTCTAAATTCTCATTTTGTATTCTTACAACTTCATCTTTATGCATTTCGGTAATTTCTGTAACCGAAGGCTTTTCCTCTTTTTGCTTCCAATCCAATTGTTGTAACATCGGTTGGTTGTTATAATCGGTGGCAGGTTTACCGATACAGAAATACCCTAATGGTTCTATATGTTCCGGTAAGTCCAATAGTTTTTTGAATTGATAGTAATTCAAAATCGAAACCCAACCCATCGAATAACCTTGTTCAGTTAATGACAGCCAAATATTTTGTGCTGCACATACCGCGCTAAACTTTATTGCTTCGTTACTCCCTACAGTTCCAATTGTAAAACTATTCAGTACTGAACGGTCGTAACAAATCACCATTCCGAGCGGAGCTTCCTCAATAGCTTCCAGTTTTAATGCTTGGTATTGTTCTTTTTGTAAAGCATTATCGGTTTGATTCGCTGCCTTTTCATCGTATTCCAAAAACAGCTTCTTGATTGCTTTTTTTATTTCGGTCGATTTGATGATATAATACCTAGTAGCATTGGTCAACCCCACAGAAGGAGCCCAATGTCCAGCCTGTAAAGCCTTCTCTACAACCGAATCAGGTACGGCATCACTTAAGAAATGACGCGTATCACGGCGGGATTTCATAATATCATCTAAATAACTCATACACTTAATTTTGTGGGTTCCCAAACAACAAAACAATAATCGTTATAGATTTGTTTGGTAAACTCTGGCACTTCAATCGCTTCAGAAAATAACGGACAATTGATGACCATTGTATGGAATTCCCCATTCTCGCCACAAGAATCGATTCCTTTCGCTTCTAACTCTTCTGCCAATTCTTTAGTCATTATTTTACCGAGGTAGTGCTCCCCCATTTGAGTATTACAGGAAACAATCATAGTTTCGATTCCGTTCGCGAGCATTTCTTGAACTAAATCGATGCGATTCTGTTGCCATAAAGGCAAAACTGCTTCTAAACCTGCTGCTTTACACACCTTTTCTTCCCACTCTCTATGCGGCTCTAAGTCAATATCTCCAAAAACAGCAGCATCTAATTCAAATTCTGCTTTTAGCGTTTGTAATGTTTCTATAAACATAGCTTCATAATCATTCCATGTTGCAGGAATTGCTACTAGAGGCAAATTCATTTTGGCAGCCTGCTCTTTTAAAATACGCAAAGGCAATCCATGCGAACGAGAAACTTTACCGTTTTCATTCATCATATTCAGAAGGACTTTCGGTTGTAAACCCAATTCAACCGCTTTCATCATTGCGAAGCAGGAATCTTTTCCGCCACTCCAGGAGGTCATAAAATTCATCTTATCCTTTTATTTTTACAGGAATACCTGAAACCATCAAAACAACCTCATCGGCATTTTTAGCCAAGAACTGATTCATCCAACCTTGTAACTCTGTAAATTTTCTTCCAATATGAGTTTCGGCGTGAACTCCCATTCCAATTTCATTGGTAATAATGATTATTGTAGCGTCTTTTTGTGCCATCAAGTCATTGATTTCAGCTTTAGCTTGTTCTAAACACAAAGCCACATCATTTTTGGCATCTACGAAGAAGTTAGTCAGCCAAAGAGTGACACAATCAATAATGGCAACTTTTCCTGAAAAATTGAGTGTACTCAGGTGTTTCTCTTCTTCGACATTAATCCATCGTTCATCTCTTTCAGCCTGATGGCGGTCAATTCGTTTTTGGAAATCACCATCCCATTTTCTGGCAGTGGCCACATACATTGGATTGGCTGAAAGTTGCATTGCCAAATCCTGTGCATAACTACTTTTCCCGGAGCGTTCTCCTCCTGTTATAAGATATATCATTATTGTAAGTCTTTCAATTTATAGGGACAATGGCGGCAATTGTTGTTGCAGCAATGTCCTCTTTTTAAATGGTACCACGATTTAAAAACATACTTTCCATCCTCAAGATAATAATCAATCCCTTCGATCAAATGAGGAGCCAGAGGCAAATCTTTTGCAATATTGTCATGCGCTGATTCCGGCGTTACGGTTTGCACATACTTGTCAATCTTAACCGAACAAGCTTCTTTAAAACAATTGGGACATAAACAATCAATTACATCGGAAGGAGCAAAAATAGGTGGAAAATCATTACACCAACATTTATTCCCGTCAACAGAATCTCCACAATTGAACTCGGTTTTACAAGTCGAACATTTTTTAACACGTAAGGTATTCATGCTGTAAAGATAGTGTTTGTGGATTTTTGGCATAAAAAAGAATCCGAATTTTTTTGCAAATTCTTTTACCTTTGCGAGAATGAAACACAAACTAATGAAGACTTTTCTTTATAAAGCCCTTTTTATTTCTTTTTTAGCATTCACGATTGGTTGTAAGAAAAAGGAAGTCATTGCTACATCACTACATACAACTGCTCCAAATGATATTCAATATGCCAGTGGATTATCTATATACAAATACAATGGTTATTCTGTAGTGAAGGTAACCAATCCATGGCCCGATGCGAATAGGGATTTTACCTATATACTTCAGGAGAAAAATGCTGTAGTTCCCGACAGTTTACATCAATACACTACCATTCCAGTACCGTTAAAATCAATAGTAGTTACCTCTACCACGAATATTCCGTTTCTAGAAATGCTGGGCGTTGAAAACAAATTGGTTGGATTTCCACATACCGATTACGTTTCGTCCCCAAAAACAAGAGCATTAATAGACCAAGGTATTGTTAAAAACGTAGGACAAAACGAACGTTTGAACATGGAGAAACTAATTGATTTATCTCCGGAACTGATTGTAACTTTTGGTGTAGACAACAATAATCCTATGATTAAAAATCTAGAAAAAAGTGGCTTAAAAGTTATGATTCAAGGGGATTGGATGGAACAATCACCTCTTGGAAAGGCAGAATGGTTAAAATTATATGCCGCTTTGTTTGGAAAGGA
Source organism: Flavobacterium sp. MAHUQ-57 (assembly GCF_051908335.1). Classification (NCBI taxonomy): domain Bacteria; kingdom Pseudomonadati; phylum Bacteroidota; class Flavobacteriia; order Flavobacteriales; family Flavobacteriaceae; genus Flavobacterium; species Flavobacterium sp. MAHUQ-57. The sequence goes on from NZ_JBPZTE010000007.1 coordinate 51,631, forward strand.
AAAGGAAGCAAAACAATTGTTCGAGACTATTGTAAAAGAATACGAAACTGCTAAAACCTCAGTAAAAAATAAAAAAGCAAAAGCTACTGTTTTATATGGTAATATGTACCAGGACCAATGGTTTGTAGCCAAAGGAAACAGCTGGGTAGCACAATTCCTAAAAGATGCCAAAGCCAATTACTTGTGGGCAAATGAAAAAGGTACTGGAAGTTTGCCACTGACTTTTGAAAAGGTATTGGAAAAAGCCAAAAATGCAGACGTTTGGATTGCTGCTGGTACTTTTAAGACATTGAATGATTTATCCTCCAATAATCCGCATTATACTCAATTTGATGCATTTGGAAAGAAAAATGTATATACTTTTGAGAGCAAACTAGGTGCAACCGGAGGAACCATTTATTATGAATTGGGGCCAAGCCGCCCTGATTTGATCCTGAAAGATTACATCAAGATATTTCATCCAGATATACTACCGAATTACACACTAACCTTTGCTGAAAAACTGAACTAAATTGTCGAATCAAAAACGAAATATTCAACTATTTGTAATTCTAGCAATAGGTTTACTATTCCTTTTATTGGTTAATATCAGCTTTGGTTCGGTAACTATTCCATTTGAAGAAGTTATCAATAGCTTAACCGGTGGAAAAGCCAGTAAATCTACATGGGAATATATTATCATTAATTACCGTTTACCCAAAGCGATTACCGCAATTTTGGTGGGAATGGGGCTTTCTATCAGCGGGCTTTTAATGCAAACCTTATTCAGAAATCCATTAGCCGGACCCGATGTATTGGGTCTAAGCTCTGGCGCCAGTTTGAGCGTTGCCTTTGTGATATTAGGAGCTGGTTTAGTGCCTTCCTTTTTAGGTTCGATTTTCCTATCACCCTACGGCTTAGTAATTGCATCAACAATAGGAAGTTTTGCCGTATTACTTTTGGTATTGCTTGTTTCCCAGAAACTAAGAGACACCATGGCCATATTGGTCTTAGGATTAATGTTCGGAAGTTTTACAAGTGCAATTGTTGGTATATTAACCTTTTTCAGTTCTGCGGAACAATTACAGAAATTCACCTTTTGGTCTTTGGGGAATCTTGGAAACCTTTCTTGGTTATCCATTATCATACTGGCATTTTCGGTACTTTTAGGTTTACTAATCAGCATGCTGTGTATTAAACCTTTGAATGCTTTGTTGTTGGGCGAAAATTATGCCCGAAGCTTAGGTTTGAACTTCAAGAGAACCCGATTACTCATCATATTTGCAACGAGTATTTTGGCAGGAAGCATTACTGCTTTCGCCGGACCAATTGCCTTTGTGGGATTAGCAGTACCGCATATAGCCAAATTACTATTTCAGACAAGTAATCATTTTATTCTCTACTGGAGTACATTACTTCTAGGCGCCGCTATTATGTTAATTTGTGATGTCATTTCACAAATGCCTGGAATGGAAATTACTTTACCCATCAATGCCATTACCTCTATTTTTGGAGCGCCGGTAGTAATATGGTTGTTAGTCAGAAAACAAAAAATAGTGCGTTAGTGATGAAAAAAGTACTAAATACAGATCACCTATCGATTGGTTACCCTACCAAAAAGGGAAATATCGTGATTGCTGAAAACCTGAATTTGGATTTTCATGAAGGAAAACTCATTACCCTGATTGGCGCCAACGGCATTGGTAAATCGACATTATTACGCACCATTACTGGGATTCAGAAACCACTAAGTGGTAAGGTATACTTAAATGATCGAGACATCCACTCCTACCAACTCCAGGAATTGGCGCAGCAACTTAGCGTTGTACTCACAGAAAAACTGCCACCTAGTAATTTAACCGTTTACGAATTGGTTGCCTTGGGTCGTCAGCCTTACACCAACTGGATAGGAAAAATGGCACCCGACGATTATGAGAAAGTCATTAATGCCATTGAACTGACTAACATCGAGGCAATCGGTAATAAAAAACACTTTGAAATAAGTGACGGACAATTACAAAAAGTACTTGTGGCCAGAGCATTGGCCCAGGATACACCATTGATCGTTTTGGATGAACCCACTACCCATTTGGATTTACACCATAAGGTTTCACTATTCAAACTATTGAAGAAATTATCGAAAGAGATGGGAAAATGCATCCTATTTTCTACTCATGATATTGATTTAGCCATTCAATTGAGTGATGAAATGATAGTTATGACCAAAGACGGTATCGTTCAGGATGATCCTTGCAAACTAATTGAGAGTGGTATCTTTAATACCCTTTTTGATGATGATGATATCCTGTTTGATGAACAAAAGGGTAAATTTATCTTTAAATAACAATCCTTCTAAAAAGTAGTTACAAGACGTACTCCTTCGTATTTATTTTTATTTCTTGTCCTGAGAAATTAAAATAACCAATATGACTTTAAAGAATTTTCTTATAGATTTGTGTACTGAAATTTTAAAAAAAGCAACTATGAAAAAAATTTTTGGTTTATTAACCTTGTTTACATTATTATTAGCAGGATGTTCATCTGATAGTGAAGGATCAAATGAAGGTTCAGGAACCTTTATAAAATTTACTGTAAATGGTCAAAACTACAATTATGAACCGGAAACGATCAGCAGTAACAAAACATTAATCCAAGGATATGCAGGTAGTGATACTACTTTAAAGCGAATTTCTTTATGGTTGCCTAATGATGTTAGTACAGGCACTTATTCGGTAACGGACACTCCATCTGATTTAGACACTTACAATGCAGCTTATTCTTCTGAAGGTGAGTCTATCAACATGGACGCAACATCCGGTACAATTACCATTACATCCATTACTGAGGACTATATTGTGGGAACCTTTTCTTTCAGTGGCGATAATGGAGGATCGACATTAACGATTACAAATGGTCAATTCAAGGCCGATAGAATCGTATTATAATTCTCAAAAAGGTTGGAACTATGTCAACCTTTTTTTTTAGGGTATACTATCCAAAAAAGAAATCATCTACAGAACTTTTGTAACTTTAGGTTTTAAAAAAATAGCGTCATGAATACAAAAACATTTTTTCTGATAACCCTTATACTGATGAGTATACTACCATTACAAGCCCAGCTAAAAACTGTTCCTTATACCGATGGTGAACAAAAACTGGAAGGCCTATTGGCGCAACCCAAAAAAGGACAAAAAAACAAAGCCGGCGTATTGCTATTACCCGCTTGGATGGGAATTGATGACAATGCGAAAGAGAACGCCATAGAATTAGGAAAAATGGGATACATTACCCTTGTAGCTGATATCTATGGTGTTGATAAAAGACCTCAAAACACGACAGAAGCCGGACAAAAAGCGGGGTATTACAAGACCAATTATACCGAATACCAAAAGCGCATTCAACTTGCGTTAGACGAACTTATAAAAGCAGGAGCCAATCCAAATAAGATTGCTGTGATTGGCTATTGTTTTGGAGGTTCAGGAGCGATTGAAGCAGCAAGAGGCAATTTCAAAGTACAAGGTATTGTTTCTTTCCATGGTGGTTTGGGAAGAGATGCAACAAGAACCGTAGCACCAATCCAACCCAAAGTTTTAGTCTTACACGGAGCCGATGATTTCTATGTTCCGGAAGCTGAAATCAAAGCGTTCCAAGAAGAAATGAAAAAAGCCAATGCCGACTGGCAGATGATTTACTATGCGGATGCAGTACATGCCTTCACACATAAAAACGCAGGTAATAACAAAAGTTCGGGTGTGGCTTATAATGAAAAAGCAGCGAGACGTTCGTGGGAAGCCATGAAGCAATTCTTTGCTGAGATTTTGAACTAAAAGAAATAAGGGAACTTCTTATTGATTCTATCCAAAATCCACCAGAACAGTACAGCGGTGAGGCAAACCAAAAAGTACTTCACCACAATATAACCGAAGGTTTTTTGAGGTAGGATTTCATAGACCAATCGAATGGCGTATGGATGCGTAAGATATATCCCTAACGATAAAGTAGCACTGACAGGAGCATCCGAAAAGGATGCTCTTTCTTTTACGATACTAAAGGTTAACATGCTTAACAGCGGTAACACCAATAAAAAATCCATGGCTTTTACTTGAAAGCGGTAATACAAAGCCACTTCAATTAACAAGACGATCCATAAAAGAGCGTAGTATTTTGTTATCTTCGAAACAAATGGCTGCCAAGAATCGTATAAAGTTCCCACGAGCATCATTGGAAAGGCAAAAAACAAAAAGTTACGACTTGTTCCCATTACTGCATAAACAAACTGAATGTTCAGGTATCGGTGTAAAGCATCCGATTGGATTAAAAGCTGAAATACAAAGCCTATAGTCAAAAGTAAGATAATTACCATCCATTTGAAACGGATTGCACTATTTCGGATACTATACAACAATCCTACAGCAATAACAGTAGCTAGTAAATACCACAAATGCCAATATCCGTAGACCAGTTTTAGGATCATATCGGTACGTTTGAACCATCCCAAATGATAAAACCGAATCAAATCAGGCAGGTAAAGCAACTGCCATATAACATAGAGCAACAAGATCCGTTTGGAGTATTTTAGCAAATACGAGGCATCATTCAATTTGTTGCGTAAAAAATAGCCTGAAATCAAAAAGAAAGTGGGCACCGCAATACGTGTAATCCCACTGGCAATTTCAAACGAAATCAAACCCTCAATCCCTTTGAGTTTTGTTACGGGGAACATATGTAAGGCAATAACCAAAAAGGCCAGAACGATTTTTAAAAGATCAATGTTATTATTACGCATAAGGCAAAAATAGTAAATTGGTTTGTTAGATTGTTCGACTTTCTGGAATTCAAATTCCAAATCCCAATCTTAAAATCTCAATCTCAAAATTCCAATCTCAAAATCTCAATCTCAAAATTCCAATCTCAAAATCCCAATCTCAAAATCTCAATCTCAAAATCTCAATCTCAATCTCAAAATTCCAATCTCAAAATTCCAATCTCAAAATCCCAATCTCAAAATCTCAATCTCAAAATCCCAATCTCAAAATTCCAATCTCAAAATTCCAATCTCAAAATTCCAATCTCAAAATCTCAATCTCAAAATCTCAATCTCAAAATCCCAATCTCAAAATTCCAATCTCAAAATCTCAATCTCAAAATTCCAATCTCAAAATCCCAATCTCAAAATCTCAATCTCAAAATCCCAATCTCAAAATTCCAATCTCAAAATTCCAAAAAAAAATAGAGAATATATCTTTTGCTCGACTGCATCGTACAAAGTGACTTCTTTTCTTTTGTCTTGATATCTCGTCTAATGCCGAGACTTCATAGTCTACGCCTAAAAACTAACTCATTTTTTACTCTTTTCTTTTGTCTTGACACAAAAGAAACAAAAAGTCAAGGCTTCGATTCTCGGCGTTCCAATTCCATTTCGAATCCTAAAAGAAAAGAACTCATCTCGTCATGACTGACGAGACTCAAACAGCTTTTCTTTTTACGGATTCTTCAATAATTGGAACCTCGCCTGCGAATCTGAGGCCGAAGGGGATGACGTAATAGGAATCTAAAAACGAACTATTTTTCATGTTCTTTTCTTTTGCCTTGATGCAAAAGATCAAGACTACATAGTCTACTCCTAAAAACTACCTCAGTACTGCGTTGCGTGACCCGAACCGCTCGTCGTTCCTCCTCGACTTGTCTTTTCTTTTTTGTCTTGACATCTCGTCTGATGACGAGACAGGCAGAAATCTCGTCTAGGGACGAGACACGGCAAAGGTCAAGACTGCATAGTCTACTCCTAAAAACTACCTCAGTACTGCGTTTCGTGACCCGAACCGCTCGTCGTATCTCCTCGACTACGCGGATCACTCTCACTGCGTACTTTCGTTGTTTTTAACGGAGTATCCTATGAGGTCGGGTTGGGATTTCGGTACGGGAGTGATGGGAGTTAAAAAGTAGAGTGCGGAAGCGAGAAAGCAAAATGCGGAAGCAAAAAAGCAAAGTGCGGAAGCGAAAAAGCAAAATGCGGAAGCGAAAAAGCAAAGTGCGGAAGCAAGAAAGCAAAATGCGGAAGCGAAAAAGCAAAATGCGGAAGCAAGAAAGCAAAATGCGGAAGCGAAAAAGCAAAGTGCGGAAGCAAGAAAGCAAAATGCGGAAGCGAAAAAGCAAAGTGCAGGAGCGAGAAAACAAAATGCAGGAGCAAGAAAGCAAAGTGCAGGAGCGAGAAAGCAAAGTGCAGCTGCAAGAAAGCAAATTGCAGGAGCGAGAAAGCAAATTGCGGAAGCGAAAAAGCAAAGTGCAGCTACAAGAAAGCAAAGTGCAGGAGCAAGAAAGCAAAGTGCAGGAGCGAAAAAGCAAAATGCAGGAGCGAGAAAGCAAAGTGCAGGAGCAAGAAAGCAAATTGCAGGAGCGAGAAAGCAAATTGCGGAAGCCATAATGTACCGTACAGTAACAACTATTCAAAGAAAGGGATAAAAAAACCTTGCAACAGAGCGGAAAATTGAAATTTGGATTGTTCGATTATTGGATTGTTGGATTGAAAGATTTTTGACTTTAGTGTGGCTTCGAGAACCTCAGCCACCGATGATGCTTCGACAGGCTCAGTAACCTAACCTCAGCAACTGGGGTGAAAAACGAGTAGAACTACGTATTGTGGGATTGGATGAATTTTGGGATATTACGCAGACTAAAACATTTAGATAAAAAAGAAGTTTGACGATTTGTAATAAAATATCAATTATATTTTAAAAACGCTACTTTGTAGCGGGTATATACGAGTTATGTGACAAATTATCAAAACACCACGTTTATAAAGCATGAAATATAAAATTGAAGATATAAATTTTGAAAAAATCTCTCCAAAAGCATTTGAAAATCTATGCTATGATTTACTTGTGAATTATAATTTCCATAATCTTATTTGGCGTGATGGTGGCGGTGATAATGGACGAGATATTGAAGCAAATTCAAATTATTCAAACCCTTTTAGCATCATTGAGCAAAAATGGTTTTTTGAATGTAAACACTATTCAGCTGGCGTTCCGCCCGCAGATTTAAATTCAAAAATTGCTTGGGCTGATGCTGAGCAACCTAATTTCCTGGTTTTTTTCGTAAGCTCTTACATAACAACAGCTGCAAGAACTTGGTTAGAAAAAATATCATCTCAAAAAAATTACAAAATAATACTGATAGAAGGTCCTGAACTGAAAAATAGAATTGTTCAATATTCAGATTTAGTCGAACGCTATTTTTCGGAAAATCATTACGAAAAATTATTTAAGGACATTAAAGATTATAAAGTAAAATTTAATATAAATCCAAGCTATGAAGTCTTAAAGGAAATAATAGAAAATATTGATTTGGATAAATTAGACAAAGAAGATTTAGGTTTTATAATCTTTAATTTTTATGATCAATATAAAGCTTTTGAGGGTAGAAATGATTATTATGGTGATTTTGATGGTCAAATTATAATTCGAGTTTTAGAACATTTAAAAAAGATTACAACAAATGATAAACTCACATCATTTGAAGAGTACAAAGAAAATTATGACGAGCTTGGTGGAGCAGGATTTTTAGATGAAATGTATTGGCTTGATGATGAAGAATATGGAGAAGAAATGAAAAATTACGATTTCCAATATTATGATTTACATCTAAATCACAAAAAAGATCAAGAATTTTGGAATGTCGGTAAATATGCTTTTGTAATATTTGAAGATTCAGCGTTTGAAATATTCAAAGACAAGGAAACGGAAATAAGAGTAATAAAAGAATTTAATCCCGAAAAGATTCCTGATATATCTATAAATCTACCTGATGATATTGTTGAAAATTATAAAAAATATAAAGAGAAATTCGTCACATAACAGCGGTTTTGAGCAAGTGGGGTTTTAGGGATTTATCAGTAATGGTCAGTGTTTGCACATCTCCCCTATTTTTCAACTTTTTCATTCAGACTTTTCGGTATATTTGTAAACGTCAGTAATAAAAAATCCGCCACTGACATAAAGCCGGCAAAACGTTACCAGCAAGTTTAAAAACGCGCGTACAAACTATTTGCAAGAAGAAAATGTTGACATATAACGAACATATAGAATTAAGAAACAAATTGATCAATGGCGAAATTCAATTAGAAGTCGCAAAGGCTCAATTTTGGGGTGATGTAAAAGAAGGACAACGATCTTGGCACACAAAAGACTGGCAAGAAAGAAGACTCGAATTTCTCAAAGACAAATGTGAAATATGCTCCGACACTGAAACATTAACTATACAGCATCTTTCTCACCCAAAAAAATACTCGGAATATCTACGAGAAATAACACGGAAGTATGCCCAAGACCAAATAAACACTAATCCAGAAATAGATAAATCTGAGTTTACAAATTACGTAATAAAAAATCATGATTATGTTCCTGTTCTTTTGTGTCCAATTTGTAAGAGCAAAAATCCAAGCGAAAGGGTAAGAAAAACTCCAAAATATCGTTGTGCTGATTGTAAGCATGAATTTGATGAAGCAATTTATAGATCTTTAAATGAGCTTATCTCAATATTTTATGAAAATAAAGACGCCTACGAAGTTGTAGATAAATGCTTCATATCAAAGGATAAATGGAGAAATAAAAACAATTTGTCAGGTGTAAAATATTGGATGCAAAGAGAACATGCAAAAAATAAAGATTCTGAAACAATTGAGAAAGAAGCATTCTTGCTCCATCTCGATGATTGCATTAAGTATCTTTCATTTGAAGACGCAATAACTGCTTGTAGAAAATGCGCATATAATTTTGATATAAAAAAAATGGAATTATGTCCTAATTGTAAACAGCATTACAAAGGAATTCAGTATCCGACCTGTATCGAGTGCTTACCCGAAGACAAACGAAAAGCCGCATTAGAAAGCATTCAATTTGGAAAAGAATGGCATGAAATGCATAAAAGACTTGGAATAGACTAAAAAAACCTGCAGGTAACAGCTAGTAAGCGTAAGTTGGGTTTTGGTGACTATTGAAAGTCGGTTTTGTATTTGCAAACTTTGTGTTTAATGGAAATAAATCGCATTTTTAATCCCAACCTGCGCCTACTAGCGGAACGTTGTGCGCAATTTTGAAACCACCTTTAAGAATAGAATTTGCAAAGTAAAAATATAACATTTGTCGTTGGAGCTGGTGCAGTTGAAAATGCATGGAATCCCGTAATTAGAGCTATTAATAAAACATTAGAAGTTGAAACTGATGGAGATGGAGCAAATTTTCTTTTTGCAAGATATATTTACCTTTTAAAGTTTTACGCCAAGGTTGCATCAAAGGGAAATTATCCCGAATATATTGTGGAAATGAAATCAAACATTTCATTACTAAAGCAAAATATCTGCTCTGAATTAAAAATTGCCCAAAATAGCGGTGAAATAAAACCTAGAGAAAATTTTAAAGAAATTGTCCAAAAATTTGTTTCTTCAAGCACAGACAAAGCATTCTTGGTTTCTACAAATTGGGATGAAGTGATTGATATAGAAATTAATAAACTATATTGCTCAAATCATCCAAAACCAAATAGTAATATTGAAAGTTTTCATATTCATGGTAGTATTAGTAGTCCAGATGAACTTTACTTACCATCTGAAATAACTCAAGAAAACTATAGAAATGAAGAAGAAGAAATAAAAATGGGGCAAAATCATGGCTCATTAATTGATTTATTAGAAAAAGGTAATAGAACAGTTCTTTATGGTATTTCACTTGATCCTTTAGATGCTGAATTAAATCAAACTCTTGCTGCTGGTTGGTCATCACCAAACATTGAAGAAATAATAATTGTAAACCCTAGCCACGAAAAAGTTGCAAAGCGAGTAAAATTACTTGTTGATGAAAGATATCCAGTCAAAATAATTGGATATCATCCGAGTAATTTGAATGTAAAAACTGAATATAATTAAAACTACGCACAACAGGCGGTTAGCGAGAATGCGAATTTTGAGGTAAACTCACGTTTCCGTTTCGCAAGAAATTTTATCTTTAACTGACCCGAGGATGAAAGCCGAACGGATGAAATAAAAAAATCCGTTCCGAAGTTCGCAACTGACGCCAAGCGCCAGGACGTTATGCGATATTTTATTGAAAAACAACAACTGAAATTATGGTTGAAATCGATTTAAGTTTAGAATTGCAAACCGAATTTATTAGGAAAAAAATCAGCAAAAAATTTCCAAAAAGTCCACTGCACTCAAGTAGTTATGAAGAAATTTTTGAAGTGCATAATTCAAGGTTTAAAACTTTTTCCGAAGTTTCAAATAAGACCTTTTTCTATAATCACAAGATTGCTTTTATAAAACTCATAATATTAATACCATTAATATTGGTATTTGTTATAAACGATTTTTACAAAGAAATATATGAAAACACTACAAAATCAATTGCTTTTTGGTCTATAATTGTACTTTTAATAATCCTAATAGTTTTTACTTATGCTTTCTTTTTTAAAAGAAAAAGTGTTTGTATAAAAACGACTAATGAATTTTTAATAATAAATTCCAAAAAAAAAGTGCTTTGGACCGATATTCTAATAACAGGAATTTTTAAAATCCCTGTGGTACATCAAATGGAAACTATTGTAATAATTGGAACAATAAATGAAATTTTCGAAGTTAATATTACAGAATCAGAAATCACAGCAAAAGATTTAATACAAATAATAAATATGCATAAAAACGTCACATAAAAGCCACTACAACGGATTTGGGCAATAGGCTTAATGGAAAAATGATTTTGTATTTGGGATGATTTGCTTCGCCTGTCGCTATCGCTCGAGTGGCAAATCCGAAAATAGAGCTTAATTTAATCCCAAACCTGCAATAGTACAAGTACGCTATGCGCTAAATGAATAATGACTTATCTTCAAAATGAGAATAAAATGACCAAGCCTATTAGAATAATTATTACGAGTATTATATTATTTGTACTACCACAGATGACTTATGCACAAAGTATAAATGATTTTTTTAATGATGGATATTCAACTAATCCAGATAATGGTTCGAGAACAAATTTTCTATCTTTTATAACGCCTAATAAAATTGACACTTTTTTCAAGGAGTTGGAACAGAATTTTAAAACTCCGAAGGTTGACAACAATCAATATGAATATAAAATATATGATCGAGATTGGAGCGAGAACGAAATTACTGTTCGGTTAAATGTTTCCATCGGAATTGATCTTGACAAAAGCCAAAGCTATCATGTTTTTATCTTCGCCAAGGATATAAACGAAAACGACTTATTAGCACCTTCAACAAAATCCAAAGAATTAATTACACTCTATTTTTCTACTCTTTTTGAAAAGTGTGTAAAAAATGGAAAACCAGAATCTTTTGGTTTACTACCGGATTAGTATACAGCGAATAACATCGGTCCTATTTCATGTCTGGTTTTTCTTTACCGGAACAATTTCAACACGAAAAACTTTAACTTTAACCGAAAAATAAAACTTACGCTTAAATCGCCACTGTCGCCAACTGCCGGGACGTTGGTGGCAATTGGCTTCAGAAGTCCATCAGAACATTAAACAAGGAATGACAAAAATATATTTACTTCTCTTTTCAATCTTAACAGCATTTGAGATAAGCGCTCATACAAATACCATTTACTCAAAGTCATATGGACAAAGTAAAAACCCACCGGTTATTTTCATCCACGGTGGACCGAGTGGGAATTCGACGCTTTTTGAAGAAACAACTGCGAAAAAATTAGCAGAAAAAGGATTTTATGTTATTATTTATGACAGACGTGGAGAAGGTCGTTCAATTGACACAACTGCAACTTTTACTTATCAAGAAGCGATAAATGACTTAAACCAAATTTACCAAAAGTATAAAATTGAAAAAGCAAATCTAATTGCACATAGTTTTGGAGGTTTAGTCGGAACACTTTTTACAGAACTAAATCCCGAAAAAGTAAATTCATTGATACTCGCTGGAGCATTGTTTTCACAACAAGAAACGTATGACCACATTCTCGAGGAAACCAAAAAAAATTATAAAGAGAGAAAGGATACTTTGATGCTTTCAAAGGTTTACGAAATAGAAAAATTAAATAAAAATTCTGCTGAATACAGAGCGCAATGTTATGAGATAGCAAGTCGAAATAACTATTTCAAAATGCCTTTCCCGACAATTGAAGCTAAGAAATTACGTGAACATTATGAGGAAAGTGAATTTTATAAAAAGAACATAAGAAATCAACAAGCACCCATTTTGTTCTTTAAAAATGAAGCCAAAAATAATATCGACACGAAATCGATTTTAAAATCCTTAAAAAAAGATAACGTAAAATTATTTGCAATCTACGGTCAACAAGACAAGATATTTTCAGATAAACAATTAAATGACATTAAGAAAATAGTTAAGAAGCGAAACTTTAAAATTATTGACAATTGTTCGCATTACTTATTCGTTGATCAACAAAAGGAATTTCTTGACGCAATTGAAAAATGGATGAAATAAAAAACCAGCGCGAACAGTGGTTTTACTAAATTTGGGCTTTATGGAAAAACTCCCCCTTTAATCCCAAACCACGCCGAGTGTCGGAACGTTTGCTGTAAGTTTTCCAAAATCGCACATAAAAAATATGAGAAAAGCAATTTTACTTATTATAATTACACAGTTTTTAATAGGTTGCTCTAGTAGAAAAATCAATCCTGGATTTGAAAAAATAATTTTTCACACATCTAAGTGTTTTGGAACTTGTCCAGAATATCACTTAGAACTTAATCATAATAAAGAAATTAGGCTTTATATCGAAAAAGCTTATGAAAAGCGTAAAATCGACACAGCAAGAATTGGTTTTTATCGTGGGAAACTTGATAAGGAAACTTATAAGGAATTTCAAAGTTTATTAAAAAAAATTGATTGGGAAAAATCTGGAATGGAAGCACCCCCTGTTGCACCAAATACAATTACTCTAAGCGAAGGATCTCAGTTAACTTTGATATTATACATAGATAATAAAAGAAAGCCAATAAAATATATTTATCCATCCGGGCACTGGCAGAATTTAATGGCATTTCTCTACAAAATAAGCGAAGATAAAAGCCTAATAAAGGTTAGTGAAAAATTAGAAATTGAATCATTAAATTAAGAGAAAATGAAGCAATGGATTTGGAAATACTTCAGTTTATCGTATTTTTAGTCCTAAAAAACAAAACACAATAGCATCGTTGCAGGACCACTTCAAAATGAAAAAACACCTAGTACTCATTTATACCGTTCTCATTGTTTTTTTAGTATCCAGTTGTAGCGTTACTGAGTCTGATACTGAAAGTTATATCGCACGATTTTATGAAAATAAGATCGGTTTTGAACGGTTAGTACAAAAAGTCAATGAAGACCAATATGCACTTTCTACAATTGGCCATTCTATCAATGAATCCAAAGTACATTCTGGCATCCAAGAGGACATCGAAGATTTAGAAATTGCTACTCTTCAGCTTTCCACTACTGATTGTCATGGCATAACTCAAACTGAGTTGAGTGTTAAATGGACTACCCATGCTACGGTTACCTTTATTAAAAGTAAGTGTCCTTCCATCGAAACTAAAAAAGGGTACCATTCTAAAAACCAAATGATTGAAGTTTGGGGGCTTGGAGAAGGTTGGACCATGATGATTGATTATGATTTTATCTAAAAAACGACGATGAAAGTCTATTTCACCCTTTTTATTCTTCTACTGTATTCGTGTACCACCAAGTCGACCGATAATTCATCCGAGACCGTTTCTCCTACAGTAACCAAACCTACCGATACACTGCCTACAGATTCGGTTACTGCAATGGATACCCTCGATGCTAGTGCAGAAATTATTGAGCATTTTGTAGACAGTGTGCATATTGGCCGAAAAGGGCAATCGAAAATTGAATTGATCAAGCATCGGGTACTGGATGACTGTTATGTTATTGTCAAATTTTACACTAAGGGGCCGAAGTATTGGTTTATTCAAAACACCTATTTCTATGAATGCACAGCATTAAGTAGTTTGGAACCTAAATTTTCTGACTATACTAATGATGGATTGAACGACATTACTTTTATTTCGGCTACGGCAGCCCGCGGTGCGAATGAAGTGAGACGACTTTTTGTATATGACGATACCAAAAAGGAATTGGTATCCATTGTCAACTCCCAAGACTTCCCAAATATGAAATTCAACAAGCAACTTAACTGCATTGATGCCTTTTTGGTTCATGGTACATCCACTTGTGTTTTTGCTAAAATAAACAAAGACAGCTTGCAACCTTTTGCCTATGTCTACAATGATGAAAACTTTCACACTGTTTCCCTAGTGGACAAAAACAAGGAAATCAAAACCATAAAAAAAATCAAAAGTAAAGGTGCCTATGTTCGTTTTAAAAACTTTAACCCGTTGGAGGAATATCCTGAAGAATGAAATGACATTTTTGGTAAAGCAAACGGATAAGAAAACAAAGAAATTCATAACTTAGTTACTTTGGTTACTTCACTGGATTGAATCAAAAAAACATTAATTTACACTTTACATCAACAAATTCAAACACTATGCAACCTAAACATTCCATTCTTATACTTCTCGGGCTTTTCATGTTGAGTGTTGCACTATTCGTTTCACAGCACTATTCGATTTCAGATTCTACCAAAGGTTTCCTGTATGGTATAGCATTGGGTATGCTTTTATTGTCTTTTGGAATGAATCGGAAACAACACACTAACAAATCAAAGTAAATTCATCACACATTTTCTATTGCCGATAGCTCTATAGTTAACTATCAAAAGACATCCAAACCATCATGAGACTACTTTTTTCTATTTTCATTGCCACACTCCTTTGTTCCTGCGGGCAAAAAAGCGATACTTCCAAGAGCAAAAACATAGAGAGTGATACTACAGCAACTGAACATGTTGTAACATCCACAGAGGCTAAGGTTTCCCCAGACGTTTCTACAACACAATGCGAATACAACAATCCTGTTTCCGATTTGGGCATTGGATTAGTCAAAGCTCCTTCAAAATTGGTCATTTATGATGATCCATTGTTAACGAAGCTTTATACTAAGCGAAATATGGAGGAAGACTATGATGCCATGGGATTCTGTACCAAATTTTTCAAGCCCGATTATGGCATCATGCACTTTGTATGTCTTGGGATGACCAACAAAGCCTATAAAGTATTGATTAACTACTCCGATGTGAAATACCTACCTAAAACCAAAGAATTCGAGTTTACAACCTGGAATGACTACATATCATCCTCTTTTGGAATAGGTCGAAGAAGCGTTGTTGAAGGAGTTGACTATCAGCCATTGCGAACGAATCCTGAAGTCACTTCTGATACCCTTTCCCTTCCAAAAGGAAACGAATTATTTTGTCCTATGGAAATCAAAGGCGATTGGATCAAAGTAAAATATGATTGTTTTTATAATAATAGTGACAATCCTTATGAAGGAGAACCCTGTTCACAGTACATTGACCAATGTAAAAATCCGTTAACCGGTTGGTTGCGTTGGCGACAAAAGAATGAATTATTGATTTCCATTTATTTGATGCCTTAAAATCGTTTCTATTCTTGTAGAAAGTAAATTTCAACTACTTTGGTTACTTAGAAGACACTCCATATTTATGACGCTTTTGGAAGCGCTCCACGTAATTTTCCAAATCTTCAAACGACACGTCCAAATCATCGAGAAGGATTTCATGAATAGAATTGGTCATTACAACGAGGTAATCACTGAAACTTCTCCATTCCCTTCTTCGAACGACATATATTCGACCTACGGCATTCCAGTCGAAATAACCGTATTCGCTGGCTATGATTCCTTTCTCGTTGAGTACAATAACGGGAAGCGTTAGCGGTAGTTTACTACAATACTGGTACAGCCTATAAATACCAGCTATAATGATGGCGTAACCAATATAGAAATGCAAGTCGGTATATACCGTTATAATTCCTGTAGCCGTTACAGCAGCACCTATCAAAATCTGCCCTACCAATTTCCACTTAGAGTAAAAAATTTTCACTTCGGAAGGCACAGCATCGGAATTGTTATCTTGACTAACCATTACAAAGTTGCTCTAGGTTATACTTTGGAAATCGTTCTATTTAAAAAGCAATTGTCTTCTTGCCTCTCCTACTACAAACGCAACAGAATTGGCAATATTGTAGCTTCTGATTTTATCGGTCATTGGAATTGTGAGATGATTCTCGAACTGTGCTAAAACTTCCGGGCTTAAACCAACGCTTTCTTTTCCAAACACCAACCAATCCCCTTCTTGAAATGCTGCTTCATAGTAGGATTTATCCGCTTTCGAACTAAACAAAAACACTCTTGAAGCATCCGGAATCTGGCTTATCCATTCGGATACTGTATCGTATTCTTTCCAGTCTAAATGCACCCAATAATCCAATCCGGATCGTTTTAGGTTCTTGTCGGTAATTTCAAATCCGTACGGTTTAATTAGATGCAGGCGGTTTCCGGTACCTACGCACAGTCGGCCAATATTACCGGTATTATTTGGAATTTCAGGTTCTACTAAAACGATATTCAACATATTTGGACTTCTTAGATGGTTAGATTATTAGACTTCTTAGATTTCTTAGACTTCTTAGATTGTTAGCTATTAAAATTTTCTACTTCCAGGACTTCGCCCGCTTTCAAATCATGTAAAGTAACAGTCCCTACACGAACACGCACTAAGCGTAAGGTTGGAAAACCAACAGCTGCGGTCATTTTACGCACTTGGCGGAATTTCCCTTCGGTAAGCGTTATGGATACCCAGCTGGTAGGACCATGACGTTCATCGCGAATTCTTCTGCCTGCCCCAATGTATTCCGGCAAAACACTTATTGCATGGGATTCACACGGTTGGGTGGTATATCGAATCCCTTTGAAGCCAATTTCTACCCCAACTTTCAATTTTTCTATGGCTTCTTGTGTAATTACGCCATCAACTTGAGCATAGTATTCTTTTTCGATTGTTTTACTGCGCACCATCTCACTCATCATTCCATCAGTGGTCAACAATAACAAACCCTCCGAATCTTCATCCAAACGACCAATAGCCATGGTCCCTTCGGGAAAATCGAACAATTCACCCAATTTTTTCTTGGGGCGCTTCTTTTCGTAAATAAACTGACTCAAATACCCGTGGGGTTTGTGCAAAATAAAGTGGTGGTGTTTCATAATCTTTTGCAAAAATAAGGCATTCTGTAGAAAACATCAGTACTTTTATTGCTGCTAAATGAATGGCTATGGAAAAGCATTTTGAATTTACTGACGCTGAATTTATACAACAACTTTCGGATTGCACCTTACCTGCTGCACTATTCAGTCATGAAGCTCATTTGCGTTTGGCTTGGATTCAGCTCCAACACAATCACGTAGAACAAGCGATTGACATCATCAGAGTGCAGATTCAAAACTATGCAGCCTCACTCGGAGCCAAAGACAAATACCATGAAACCATTACTGTGGCTAGTGTAAAAGCGGTAGCCTTTTTTATCCAAAAAACGCAGAGTACTACATTTTTAGAACTTGTTACTCAAAACCAGTCGTTAAAAACCCATTTCAAATCCTTGTTGGCCACCCATTATTCGACAGATATCTTTCAATCGGAGGAAGCAAAAAAAACATTTCTGAAGCCGGATTTGGATCCGTTTGAATAAAGTTTCTTCCTCCATTTCCATTTTTTCCAATAACATTTATTGTTTACTTTTACAGTACAAAAATAAAATCCATGTCAGTAACCTTACTCCTATTAGCCTTTATCACTTTTGTTATTGCATTAACCATAGGAATTTTCATTGGGAAAGCGCTTTCTTCGGCCAATTCTAAGTCGGAAAAAGCCTCATTGGAAGAAAAAATCAATGGATTGTTGGGGCAAATCGAGCAATTGAAACAACAATTCCAAACCGAAAGAACCCAATGGGAAAATCAGTTCCATCAAAACACCACTGAAAAAGAGAGTATCCGAACCGAAAAGGACGCCATAGCGATTCAATTGGCAAAAAAAGAAATCGATTTTGACAATTTACTGGAACGAAATAGAGAGCAAAAACAAGAAGTAGAGCAGCTACAGGAGAAGTTCACCAAAGAGTTCGAAAACTTAGCGAATAAAATACTTGAAGAGAAGACTACCAAATTTACGGAACAGAACAAAGAAAACTTAAAAAACATACTTTCACCTTTACAAGACAAAATCCAATTGTTTGAGAAGAAAGTGGAAGACACACATAAGGAAAGTATTGATTATCATGCCGCTTTACGTCAGCAAATCTTAGGATTGAAAGAAATGAATGCACAGATGAGCAAGGAAACTTTAAACCTGACGAAAGCATTAAAAGGCGACAGCAAAATGCAAGGAAATTGGGGCGAATTGGTATTGGAACGCGTATTGGAAAAATCAGGATTAGAGAAAGGAAGAGAGTACGAAGTGCAGCAAAGTTTTGTTACCGAAGAAGGCAACCGCGTGCAACCCGATGTCGTTATTAACTTACCTGATGGCAAAAAAATGATTGTCGATTCTAAAGTTACTTTAACCGCTTATGAGCGTTATACCAATGAAGAAGACGAAGACAACAAAGCACAATATCTGAAAGAACATGTTACTGCATTGAAACGCCATGTAGAGCAATTGAGTGAAAAAAACTACCAGGATTTGTATAAAATTGAAAGTCCGGATTTCGTATTGTTATTCATTCCAATTGAGCCTGCGTTTGCATTGGCACTCAATGAAGATGCGACGTTATACAACAGAGCTTTCGAGAAGAACATCGTTATTGTAACGCCTTCTACTTTATTGGCTACATTACGAACCATTGACAGTATGTGGACCAATCAGAAACAACAAGAAAACGCTTATGAGATTGCACGACAAGCTGGTGCATTGTATGATAAATTTGAAGGTTTTGTTTCCGATTTGATTAAAATTGGCAAAAGGATGGATGAAGCCAAAGCCGAATACGGCAATGCCATGAACAAACTAGTGGAAGGAAAAGGAAATCTAGTTACCAGTGTAGAAAAACTGAAGAAAATGGGTGCGAAAGCCAAAAAATCGCTTCCGGAAAGTATCATCAACCGTGCAGAAACTAACGAATTATCACAATAATATGCTACGTAAAATCATCATTATCGGGATTCTGACACTTATCCTAGGAGTAACAGGCTATTTTACTGTATTTTATTATGCGACCTATAGCGAAGGCGATCAAACAGGACAGTTGGTAAAATTCAGTCACAAAGGCTATATTTTCAAAACCTGGGAAGGAGAAATTTCAAAAGGAATTTACGGCACACAGGTATTCAAATTCTCGGTAATGGATAAAGATGCCGATGTTATCCGTCAATTGAGAGCGTTACAAGGGCATTATGTAAAAGCCACTTATATTGAGCGCTACAAGACATTTCCTTGGTGGGGTGACACGAAGCATTTCATCATCAAAGTCCAAGAGGAAAAACAGCCGCAACATTTCAACAATTAATTGGGCGTTACCACAAGAGTCGGGATTTCCGTTCTTTATGGTAACTCGGGTTAATTTCTAACGCAAAAACATCCTATTATGGCCTATCCATTCAAAACCGTAAAATCATCGAAAGTAGTTATCTCGGAACTGATGCTACCGTCACATACCAACTTCAGTGGAAAAATTCATGGAGGGTATATTTTGTCATTGCTTGACCAGATAGCGTTTGCCTGTGCTTCTAAATTTTCGGGGCATTATTGCGTTACTGCCTCTGTTGATACTGTCGATTTTCTGAGTCCTATTGAGGTAGGTGAATTGGTGACTATGCGTGCCTCTGTGAACTATGTTGGAAAAACATCGATGATTGTCGGCATTCGGGTTGAAGCAGAAAACATTCAAACCGGTACCATTAAGCACTGCAACTCCTCTTACTTTACAATGGTAGCCAAAGATAAAACCGGCAACAATGTTCCTGTACCCGGATTGATTTTATCTACAGATGATGATATTCGTCGTTTTTGGAATTGTATCAAAATGATTGCCAACAAAAAAGACAAAAAAAATCACGAAGAAACCTTTGATTATAAATCGGATGAAGCTTTATCCGAATTAAGCAAACACAACGTTCAGATGGACATTTTTTAAAAATCAAACTACAATAGATACAAAAACACATTACATGAAAAATTCTCTTTTACTTTTATTCGCCTTCTTCACATTTTCATTCACTTTTGGACAAGCGCCGAACAAAAACAAAAAAGCGGTCATTACTACTGCCATTTACTGTGATCATTGCAAAGAGTGCGAAACCTGTGGTAAAAACTTTCAGGCCAATATGCTTAAGATAAAGGGATTGAAAATGTACGAACTGGACGCAACAAAAATGACGATTACCGTTTACTACAATGAGCAGAAAACAAATCTTCAAGCTATCAGAACCGCAATATCGAAGTTAGGTTATGATGCTGATGACGTGAAAGCAGATCAGGCAGCTTATGAAAGATTGGATGGTTGTTGTAAAAAATCTTAGAACACCCTTACTAGGTTAAATCCGAAAAAGATATCGCCTTTCCCCCAGTTTCCAGTGGTATTACCCAAAAATCCAGATTCATGAATGCCTTGCGAATTGGTAAAATGCATCTGAAAGACATGTCCGCCGGTTTCAACATCAACCCCAATAGATAAAGGATTTCGGAAAGGAGAAGAAGAAGAGCGGTTCAAATGAGGAACATAGTCTGCATTTATGGAAACCCTTTTCGAAATTTTATACCTTCCTCCCATTCCTAGTGCCAACTGGCTGTTGGATTGAGCATCATCTACCACAAAATTTTCGTGAAAATAAGTTGGTGCGATTTCTAGAGATAGATTTTCATTACATTTCCTTGAGATCAATAGTTGGTTGACAAAAATCAATCGATTATTGAAAGACATTTTAGGATAATTCGACTCTTTCAGTTGATTGTTGAAACCGATACTATGAAACCCCACAATGGTAAAGGGAAATCGATTTTCCTGTTGAGAGGCTATTCGATATTTGGCACTAAAATCATAGGCTTGTTCACTTCTTGCTGCGGCTACAGAAAAACCATCGGTCCATCCGTAAATAAATTTGATTTGAGTTACGGCATTATCCAAACCGAAGAAACCCTCCACTCCTTCTTTAACTGAGGCAAAACGATGAGCTATTACAAGATACAGTTCCTTTTTTCCTAACAGTTTCGTTGATTCGAGATTTACAATTTTCACCGCTTTAAAAGCAGCATTTGCTTTACCTCCTGTGTCTACAGAATCGATTTGGGAAAGCAAATCATCTTGTGAAAACACAGTTTGCGTAAAAAAGAAGATGTATAGTATCAACAAATACCTCATATACAATTAATCGATCACAATTGTTCTTGTAGTGTTACCGTAGTCTGATCTAAGAATCATAAAATAAGATCCAGAGGTCAAATCCGCGGTATAGATTTTATTTTCTATGGTTGAAATTTGTTGTTGCTTAATCAATTTACCAACAGCATCATAGACTTTAACTTCCGCTTTACCTATGGTTTCAGGAAGTTCTATAGTAAAAAACTCTTTAGAAGGGTTTGGGTACACTTTTACTGATTCCAATGCAAACTCATTAGCTCCTAGTGTTAAATTGGCTGTAATTGTACCACAATTCCCTCCTCCATGATAGGTAATCACTGGTGAGTCTATGCTTCTGGCAAATATCACATTCAATGGTTGAGCTGCAGCCGGAAAAGTATAATCAGTTCCTTGAGTAGCCACTCTAGCCCTGGTCATCACTACAGTTCTTTCCCCTGCAACAACTGTATTCGAAGAAAGTGTCCAATTTTGAGTATCTGTTGGTGGTGTTACTCCAATCCCGTTAAAACTTCTATCGGTGATACTTGTTCCATCAAAAATAATCACATCTTTGCCGGTATTATTCATTGAAGTCGCATCAAATCCTATACCTAGCCAACTTGTGTCAGGTCCAACTAATGTAACTGTAACCGTAGAAGAAGTCACATCTATTTTGCCGGAATAATCCCCAAAGAAAGTCATATTGCCTGTAGAATAGGTTTGCGCAAAAAGCCCACCTATCGAAAGCAATACCATTAACAACGAAAGTACTAGTTTTTTCATATTACTTGGATTTTAGTATTTGTATTAGTTTGTCATCATCTGCAATGACAGCATAATCAAAAGGTGTTTTCTTTCTACTATCTGTCAATTCGGTATTGGCGTGATGCGCCATTAAAAGTGCAGCAATTTCATACAACTTAAAATTAACCGCATAATGTAAGGCTGTTGTTCCGTTTTTATCGGTTAGATTAGGGTCAGCACGATTTTCAAGAAGCATTTTAACGATTGCCACATCATTTTTTACGGTTGCAGCCATAAGTGCTGTTCCCATAGCACTTGTATAATTAATGTTTTCCACTTTATTCATCAGAAAAACAGCAACATCATAATTTCCTTTATAGCATGCAATAATTAGTGGGGAATTTCCATCTTCATTTATCTGGTTGACTGCATCAGGGCTTTGGTTCACCAGAGCTTTCATTTTGTCAACAGTTCCGGTTCGGGCAAGGGCAAAAATATCCGATTGAGAAAACGTTTCGATTGAGCTCAATAACAAAATCAGTACTACTATACAAATATATTTGCTCTTCATTTCCATTAGAAATCTTACTCAAATTTAACACTATTTTTATTATTTTATTACTATTTTGAATTAATTTTAATGAAATTTAAATCTAATTGGAAGTTTATGAAGAAAATACTCAGTTTACTTCTTTTAACACCTTTAGTAGCTTGTGTTAACGATAGCGAGTCTGATTTAACGAATCCAGTACCTGAGAAGATTTCTTACGTCCAAGACATTAAACCCATCATAGAAAACAACTGTTTATTTTGCCATACCAATCCACCCCAAAACGGCGCCCCTATGTCTTTAGTTACCTTACTAGACGTAAGAAATGCGATAGAAAATAGAGGATTATTAGATCGCATCTCAAGACCTCAAGGCTCAGATGGCATGATGCCTAACGGAGGCACTAGATTACCTCAAACTTCAATTGATATAATTATTAAATGGAGAGATGACGGTTTTTCCGATTAAGTACTACAACCTTAAACTAGTAATTATGAAATTGCAACACTTACTACTCTTTTCACTGATTACGTTTACCACACTCACCATAAGTGCCCAGGAAAAAGTGATTACCAAAACCGGCACAACCACCTTTGAAGCATCCGTACCTTCTTTTGAAGAAGTTAAAGCTACCAATAAAAATTCGGGATGTGTTTTAAACACGAAAACCGGTGAAATCGTTGGGCTAGTTTTTATGAAAGGATTTCAATTTCGTTTGGCTTTGATGCAAGAGCATTTCAACGAAAATTACATGGAAAGCGACAAATACCCGAAAGGGTTTTTTAAGGGAAAAATCTCCAATTTCGATTTTAGTCAACTCACTTCTCAAAAGCAAGAATATACAATTACTGGAATCATGGAACTCCATGGCAAATCAAAGGAAATAAGTATCACTGCAAAAATTGCCAAGAACAACAACGTTGTCCTTTTAAGTTCCAACTTCAATTTAATCACTGATGATTTTGGTATTGAACTCCCAGCATTAATCCGAAGCAAGGTTGCTAAAAAGGTTAATGTTACGCTTGATTATAAATTAGAATAATTTTAAAGCAACACTTTTTCGAACGAATTCAGCTTATCAACATTTAGTATGGTTTTGTTGTTGTGGCTATTTTCGAACATCTGAACAAATTTTGCCCCATAAATAATTTCATCGAACACATAGGAAGTTCGTATTGCCACCGTATTGCTAAACATTTCATCAAAAGCTTTCACAAACAACAAAAGTTCCCCTTTGGTCTTTTTAAAATCTTCTTCTGTAAAACCGTACAATGGGCTTTCCTCGGTTATAGGATGCACTAAGGTCCAACTAAGTGTCAAAGCGTTAATTTTATCGTATTCCAAATCCAAAGTAAAAAACCGATTGAACTCCTGACCATTTTCATTGACTCTCATTCCGAGTGTCACTTTGGCTTCTGCATCGGTTAGATTTGTATTTTTGTAAGGAGTAATACGCATCATTAAAGCTTTTCCTTCCTGAAATGGTGCGATAATCGCATTATCTGAAAAAAGAATATGTGCTTGTGGCTTACTAAATCTACCGTAAAACAAACCCGTTGCAATTGCAAAACTTAACAATCCAGATAGCGCTTCGACAGAAGCTACAAAACTCGCCCAAAAGCCACTTGGACTGATGTGACCATAACCTACAGTAGTAAAAGTTTGCACACTAAAGAAGTACGCTTGCCCAAACTTTTCCAATGCGGTGTCCGCTACAATTCCATTCAAGTGTTCTACCCCGATAAAATAATAAATACCAGCGAATAAAAAATTGACAATCAAATAAAAAATAAATATAGTAATCATAAATTTCCAACGTGGAATATTCAGCATTGTATGGTACCAACTGGTTCGTTCCATGAATCCAATTCCTACTTTTTGGATATTTGCACTTCCATCCTTATTGATGAAACGTCCACCGTAATTCGCTGCATTAGTACCGAAACCGGTATGCTTATTTGCCTTTTGTTTTTTCGTTTTTTTTAAAACCGCCATAACTGTTTGCCAATATTATTGTAAATTTAGGCAATATTTTCTCCTTAAAAAATTAAAATGAAAGCCACGAAATTATTTGCCTCTTTTTTTGAAAGCGAAAAAACCGGAGGAGTTATCCTCCTTATCTCTACTCTTATTTCTATAACTCTAGCCAATTCCTCAATTGGTGAAAATTACATTCATTTTTGGCATACCAAAATAGGCAGTATGTCGGTTGAACACATCATCAACGATGGTTTAATGACCATTTTCTTTTTATTGATCGGACTTGAACTTGAACGAGAAGTCTATATCGGAGAGTTATCCAATATACGCAATGCCATGTTACCCGTTATGGGCGCTTTGGGAGGAATGTTGGTACCCGCATTCATCTACTATCTATTCTGTCATGATACACCCTATCAAAATGGTATAGGAATACCCATGGCTACTGATATTGCTTTTGCCATAGGTATTTTGTCGCTTTTAGGAGACAAAGTCCCTATTGTTTTAAAAGTTTTCTTAACCGCATTAGCTGTTATTGATGATTTGGGAGCAATCATTGTTATTGCCTTATTTTATTCCAAAGACCTAAACGCCCTATCACTTTCGATTGCTTTAGGTATTTTTGGTATTTTACTAATTCTCAACAGACTAAAAGTATACCAATTATGGCTTTATCTTGTTTTAGGTGCCGCCATGTGGTATTTTATGTTGAATTCTGGTGTTCACGCTACAATTACAGGAGTATTATTAGCCTTTGCCATTCCGTTTCAGAATGGAGAAGAAAACTCCATTTCCTATCAATTGGAGCACAAACTAACCAAACCTGTAGCTTTTCTAATTCTTCCCATTTTTGCTTTAGCCAATACCGCTATAGCCATTAATTTGAACGACCAAGACACACTTCCCTTATATGCATACGGTATAATTGCTGGATTAGTGATTGGAAAACCGTTGGGCATCACTTTATTTTCTTTTACTGCAGTACAATTAAAATTAGCGCGATTGACCCAAGGACTTAGATGGCCTTCCATTTTTGGTGTAGGAATTTTGGGTGGTATTGGTTTTACCATGTCAATTTTTGTTACGCTTTTAGCTTTTACTGATACAGCAGTCATTAACAATGCAAAATTATATATCATTGTCGCGTCTCTAATAGCGGGTGTTTTTGGATTACTCGCTTTAAAAGCAGTACTAAAGAAAAGTGAAAATATATAATTCTATAAAAAAACTCCCGGTTATTTACCGGGAGTTTTTTTATAGAATTGATTGCAATTATCTCACAACCACTTTGAACGTATATTGCTTACCCGGAATCAAATCTGCTGTACTCAATTCTTTATTGTTCAAGATAGCTTTTACATACCCTTTAAAATCTTTATCGGAGGTTCTCACATCCAATACAATTATTTCGTTATCTGAATTCACCGTAAAAATCACATTCACTGATTTTTGTCCTTCAATTCCATCTTCACCAATTGCTTCATATAAATAGGCTGTAATTTCCTTTATCGCTTTTGGAAAATCCTCTACAGGAGAAAATCCATTAGCAAATACCATACTTGTACTCATTAAGAATACTAAAATTGAAAATTTCACTGCTTTTTTCATTGTGTGTCTTTTTTTATTTGATTACGAGGCAAAATTACTTTGAAGAACTAAAAAAAACTACTGCTAATCAATTACTTAAAGTAAAGATAACCTTACAAAACACATCAAAAAAGACAGAACGTAAAACATTGACACTACTTCAAAACCAAAAGAGAAACAAGTCAATTATTCTTACTAATTTTGTTAAAACACAATAAAATATCAAAAATCAAATCATAACATTAGCATAACATTGCGAATAATTCAAATCAGATAATTCAAACAAAACAAAAAAACCCAAGCTTACGCTTGGGTTTTGTTCAATAAATATTCTTTTATTTACGACAACGCTGCTTTAACTTGATCCGCTGCTTCTTGGAATTGAACAGCAGATAAAATTGGCATACCTGAATTATCGATTAATTCTTTTGCGATTTCAGCATTGGTTCCCTGTAAACGAACGATGATAGGCACTTTAATTGCATCACCCATGTTTTTGTAAGCATCAACAACACCTTGAGCAACACGGTCACAACGAACGATACCACCAAAAATGTTGATTAAGATTGCTTTCACGTTTGGATCTTTCAAGATAATACGGAAAGCTGTCTCAACACGTTTAGCATCAGCAGTTCCTCCAACGTCTAGGAAGTTAGCCGGCTCGTAACCCGCATATTTAATTAAGTCCATCGTAGCCATTGCTAAACCAGCACCATTAACCATACAACCTACAGTTCCGTCAAGATCAACATAGTTTAATCCTGCTTCTTTAGCTTCCACTTCAATTGGGCGCTCTTCAGTGATATCACGCATTTCAGCCAAATCTGTATGACGGAATAAAGCGTTATCATCTAAAGAAACTTTAGCATCAACTGCCATGATTTTATTGTCTGAAGTTTTCAATACTGGATTGATTTCAAACATAGAAGAATCAGAACCGATGTAAGCATTGTATAAAGCAGCAACGAATTTCACCATTTCTTTGAAAGCTTCCCCAGATAAACCTAGGTTGAAAGCAATTCTTCTTGCCTGAAAACCTTGTAAACCTACCGCAGGATCAATTTCTTCAGTGAAGATTAAATGTGGTGTGTGTTCCGCTACTTCTTCGATATCCATTCCACCTTCAGTAGAATACATAATCATATTACGACCTTTACCACGGTTTAATAAAACCGACATGTAAAATTCTTTAGTTTCACTTTCTCCAGGATAGTATACATCTTCAGCAACCAAAACTTTGTGTACTCTTTTACCTGTTGGAGGTGTTTGAGGTGTAATCAAATCCATTCCGATGATTTGTTCAGCGATTTCCTTAACCTGGTCTAAATTTTTAGCCAATTTAACTCCTCCACCTTTTCCACGTCCACCAGCGTGAATCTGAGCTTTAATTACATGCCAACCTGTACCTGTTTCAGCTGTAAGTTGTTTCGCTTTTGCAACCGCTTCTTCAGCGTTATTTGCTACATAACCACGTTGCACGCGCACTCCGTAGCTAGCTAATATTTGTTTTCCTTGATACTCGTGTAAATTCATAATAAAGATTTTGACTTATTTAAAAGTGCCACAAAAATAATAAATTCCTTAACAATAAATGCAGTAGTCCACACATTTATTTCATCAATCTTCTATAATTCGATGCAAAAAGCGCAACCAATACCAATTTATAACATCCATAGTTTAAAACAACTAAAAAACATTCCTTATGAAAACACTTCCGTTTTACCTATTACTATTTTCAGCATTGTCCTTTTCCTCGTGTGATGACATCGATGATGAAAGCAATAACTCTTTAAAAGGAACCTGGGCCTTAGTAAAAGTATCGGGAACAATTGCCGGCATAGAAAACAATTACCCTATAGGAAAAATCAAATGGACGTTTACTAATTCCAATGTAAAGGTGATCAATACAGACACCGAATATAACTATGACGTTTTGGAAAGTGGAGAGTACACCTATACATTACATCAGGCCGAGGTAGCCGCCGATTGCACCGAAACAGTAACTATTGATGCGATGGATTTGGGATGTTACTACACCTATAACAACAAGCTCTATATCAATCAACTCACTACCGATGGCGTAGTATTAGAACTAGCAAAACTATAAATTGTTATAAATATAACAAACTGTTGTATTTTTATACTTTTTGTGTATTTATTTGTGTTTCAGAATTTGTACCTTTAATTTTGCAAAAAAATTAAGAAATGGAATCAAATCAGTTATTACAAATCGCACAGGAATTCGGCTCACCAATTTACGTTTACGATGCCGAAAAAATTGCTTCACAGTATCACCGATTAACCAATGCATTTTCTAAGGTAGAAAAAGTACGCATTAACTATGCCGTAAAAGCCTTATCGAATGTATCCATTTTAAAACTTTTTAAACAATTAGGATCGGGATTAGACACCGTATCCATTCAAGAAGTACAACTAGGTTTGCACGCAGGTTTTGAACCTCACAACATCATTTACACTCCCAATGGCGTATCTATGGATGAAATCGAAGAAGTGGCCGCTTTAGGAGTTCAAATCAATATTGACAACTTATCCATATTAGAACAATTTGGCGCAAAACACCCAAAAACGCCTGTTTGTATTCGCATCAACCCGCATGTAATGGCTGGAGGAAATTCGAACATTTCGGTGGGTCACATTGATAGCAAATTTGGAATTTCTATACATCAATTGCCTCATATTTTGAGAATTGTAGACAACACAGGAATGCATATTAACGGAATCCACATGCATACCGGTTCTGACATTTTGGATATTGAAGTCTTTTTATATGCTGCCGAAATTTTATTTGATACAGCTAAACATTTCAAAGAACTGGATTTCATTGATTTCGGAAGCGGATTCAAAGTACCATATAAAAAAGGAGACATTGAAACCAATGTGGAAGAATTAGGCAAAAAATTAACCCGTCGTTTTTTGGCTTTCGAAAAAGAATACGGTCGTGAATTGACATTAGCTTTTGAACCCGGTAAATTTTTGGTAAGCGAGGCTGGTTACTTTTTGGCAAAAGTTAATGTGGTAAAACAAACTACTTCAACAGTATTTGCTGGAATTGACACTGGATTCAACCACCTAATCCGTCCAATGTTTTATGGTTCGGAACACTTTATTGAAAACATTTCACATCCCAAAGGAAAAGAACGCTTCTATTCGGTTGTAGGTTATATTTGTGAAACAGACACCTTCGCAACCAACCGCAGAATTTCAGAAATCAAAGAAGGAGATATTTTAAGTTTCAGAAATGCTGGTGCCTACTGCTTCAGTATGTCATCCAATTATAATTCACGCTATAAACCTGCCGAAATTCTATGGAAAGATGGTAAAGCACAATTAATCCGTCAACGAGAAACTTTCGAAGATTTGCTAAAAAATCAAGTCGAGATTGAATTCTAAAACCACAATAATCATTAGATAAAGATATGGCTCTAACTTCAACTAAAAGTTCAGAGCCATTTCTTTTTCAAATCTCATTTTAAATCAGATAATTAGTCTTACATTTTTACTTATCAACTGTAATACATCGGTAAAAATATACTTTTCATCGATTTTTATATAAACTTAATTCGTTAAGAAAAATCTTATGTTTGAAAATAGTTAATTTCGCGCTACTTGAATAAAGTAACAAATGAAAAAAACTAAAAAACTCTTCCATTTGGCAACATTTTTTTTGTTGCTAAGCACTACACTTATGGGTCAAAATGATCCCTCTGTCATTCTATCCGATCACAACGGTAACACTGGAACTATCACTATAGATTGCAACTATAATTTTATTCCACCCAAAAGAATTGAACTTACCGCTACATATCCTGATTTAAAAACGACCACTGATTATACTGTTGAAACTATACCTTACAATCCTTACGGACTTTACACGGATGGAACAGCAATCCCATTCAATAATGATGACGTTTGGAGCAATTCAATACAAATAGGCTTTCCATTCTGTTTTTATGGTAACACCTATACTAGTGTAAATGTAGGTGACAACGGAATTGTTCGATTCGGTTACAATAGTAGTATTCCTGAAGGTTCATTTTCATCTATCACCAATACGACACCCAATCCTTCATTGGTTCGAAATGCCATTTTTGGAGGTTTTCAGGATCACATTTTAGCACCAGTTGGTTTTGGATGTGCTACAGGAGAATTCTGTGGTTCAGTGAGTTACCTAACCACTGGAACAGCTCCATTTCGAAAATTCATCGTCAATTTCAATGAAGTTAATCACTTTAACTGTAGTGGTTTTAACGATCGTAATTCAACCTTTCAAATCATTTTATATGAAACGACTAATGTTGTAGAAATCAATGTAAAAGAAAAACCCCTTACTTGTAATGGAAATATTAGTGCAAATGGAAACGGTAATTCACTAATCGGTCTTAATAACAGCAATGGTACAATGGGAATTGCTCCTCCGGGAAGAAACACCGGAGTATGGTCCGTTACAGATGAATCGTATCGATTTAATCCTTCTGGTGCCAGTGCCACACAGATAAGCTGGTATAATGCTGGAGGTACTTTTTTGGGTAATGCTAACCCAATACAAGTAGTACCACCTCAAAACAATACGTTTTATACCGCCATAGTCAATTATAACACTTGTACACCTAGACAAATTCAGAATTCCATTGCAATCAACTATGATTTGGATTATCCCGTTGCTCCAAATATTACGGCTTCCTTTTGCGATTCTGCGGCATCGTTTCCGAATGAAACAGTTGATATAGAAGGTTTATTGATCCCAGAGACGGGTATTGTAAAAACCATTCATGCCTCACAAGTGGAAGCGGATAATAATCTCAATCCGTTATCGGGGATGCAAGCTTATAACATGACAACTACTTCGCAAGTTTTTTATTATCGAGAAAGCAAGGGAAGTTGTTATGCAACTGGTACGATAACAGTACAACTTTACAATACTCCACAAATTGGCGATCAAGAGCTATATGTGTGCGACACCAACAATGATGACACAGAAAGTGTTTTACTTTCCAGTCTTACCACCCAAATTACAGGATATCAGTCATGGATGGGCTTTACCTATTTTCAAAATTTAGCCAATGCTGTAGCAAATGTAAACCCATTTACGACAGTCAATGTGACACAACCTCCCGGTTTTTACGATGTGTATGTCAGAGCTTTTAATCCTGCGAATCCTGCCTGTCACAGTATTTTCAGATTGACAATCCGAATTCGTCCAAGATTAGTACTAGCTCCTATTGCCGATTTCTGCATCAACGATCCTGATTTCAACTTACAAGAGTTTTTTGACTTAACAACATTAACTGTTACCTCAACCACAGGACCAACAAATCCATCAGATTTGACCGTTTTGTATTATACAACCTTAGCCAATGCACAAAGCGGATCTAATCCGATTTCCAATCCGGCGAATTACCTCATCAACATTCCAGCTCATTTAACCAATATAACACTTTATGCGGGAGCAACCGCACCTGGATTCTGTCCGAACTACACCCCCATCAATATCTCATTCTGTGAAGCAGACGGTAGTGACGGTGGCGGCGGTGGCGGTGGCGGCAACGGAGGTTTTGGAGGTTTTGGCGCCTGCTTGGAAAATGGAGATATTGTCCCATCATTTGACTTAACCCCAGTTTATAACAATGTGATGACCGCCAACGGTGTGAGTCCAATACCCAACCCACAAGGCTACTACACTACACTTTTAGCAGCCCAAACCCAAGATCCGGGATTTGCACTAACACCTGCTCAAATTGCAGCATATACACCAGTTGCACCTTATTCTGAAGTATGGGTTCGTTATATTGACAACAATGGTATTCCGGGAATTAAACGAATTATCGTCCCTTTAAAATTCAAAACACATGAAGTACGTGATTTTGAAATTTGCGATATATACAATGACGGCACAGAGAATGTAAATCTACTTCCTATTCCTTACTTGGCGCAAATACAAGCCGAAAATGCAGGAGAGACGGTTACAGCTTATGCATCAATGGCCGATTATCTCACTAATAGTAATCCAATTACATCAATTAATGTAGTAGCACCTACTACTACAGTGTATGTAAAAGTAAGTTCATATGGCTGTGATAGTGATTATACTTTGAATTTTAATTTAACCCCTTTTACGGTAAGGACCCCAGCATTGGAACAAGTATGTGATGTTGGTGCCGATGGTACAGAAAATTTTGACATCAGTGCGATATTGGGTAACTATAGTGGTGGATTTATCAATCCTATCGTAACAGTTCATTCCACTTCGAATGGTGCCTTTGACGAAACCAATTTAATTCCAAATACTACTACGAACTATCCGATTACTGTAACTTCTTCCATTTGGATCCGAATCGAAGAAGATCCGACGCTATTACCTTTAACCTGTCCCACAATTCAACAAATTAACTTTGGTTTTTTTAATTCGGTTGACACGAATTCAATTGCAACTATTGAAGTATGTGATTTAGACAATAATGGCCAAGAAACCATTTCAAATCTGAATGCCATAGTCGCTTCAATTGTAAATGAAATCCCATCAGAGCCAATTATTAAAAGGTTGTACACCACATTAACGGCCGCTCAAACGAACGACCCTATTTATGAAATACTGCCTGATTGGGATACCTTTGTGTATGATATCAATATCTTAGGAGTCAATGGAACGATTTATTTGCATCTACAAAACAGCGTAACTGGTTGCGAACGAATTGTACCAATCAACTTTAACATTCGATCATTACCATTAACAACCAACAATGCACTTACTTTATGTGATTTTGAAAATGACAATCAGGAAATTATAAATTCGATGTCGATTTTCAATCCACAAATTACAAGTAACCATTTATTTTATAATTTCCAGTATTTTGCCAGTTTGGCTGATGCAACTGCTGGAACACCACAGATTCCGTCAAACTACACCATCACTAATGGAACAACTGTTTTCGTCAGAATACAAAGCGGTAGCAACACGGGCTGTTCTGCAATTCTTCCGGTACAAATCAATTTTATTTCCTCTCCAATAGTCAATGCAATTACACCGCTCATTTGTGACAATCTGGGAAACAATACTGAAGTCGTCAATTTGAATGCGTATCAGAATGCCATCACGGCTAGTCTTCCGGGAATAACATTTAACTACTATGCATCTCAATCCGATGCTTTACAGAATTTGAATGCTTTCTCGAATTTCAAAACATTCAATTATACCGTTCCTTCTTTTAACGTAAGTAATCAGTCCCCACCGGTATATGTTAGAGTAACTAATACTTCGGGATGCTTTTCCATTACAACTATTACATTCGAGAGAAGACCGATTATAGAAGCATTTGATGCTATTCAGTTTAGTTGTGACATTTCGACTACCAATCAATTACAAGGAGAATTCAATTTAGAGAATTCGATTCCAAGAGTAAGTGGTCAAGGTATGATTGTTAATCCGGCCAATTACAACATCAGTTTCCACAGCACTTTTGCACAGGCAACAGCAGGTACAAATCCTATTACCAATACTACCAATTATGGTGTTACGGCGAGTCAAACATCGTATGTTTATGTTCGTTTCTTGGATCCGATTACACAATGTTTCACTGTTAAAACATTGGAACTTCAAATTTATAATTTACCAAAATTCGTAAATAGTGTTTACGATGTTTGTGATGATAATCTTGACGGAATCTACAGTATCAATCTTACCAACTTGAACGGAACTGTAGTAGAAGATCCATCCCCATTTGTGTTTGGTTATTATAATTCGGAAGCCGATGCCTTAGCTGGCATCAATCCAATAACTAACATTGCCAACTATACCCTTTTACTCAGTCAGTTCCCAAAAATCATTTATGTAAAAGGAACCAACATCAATAATTGTAGCAAAGTTAAAGGCGTAACATTAGAACACAAGCCTGAAGTAGTGACTCAAATTAATAATGTGGATATCATTCGTTGCGATTCAAATAATGATGGCGTAGAAATTTTCGATTTAACAGAAGCGAATTCACAGTTTACGACTCAGGTTGGAGTGACTTTTACCTATTATAGAAATAGTAGCGATTTACAATCGAACACGAATCCAATAACAAATCCGACAACCTATCAGAATCTATCACCGAATCCGAATCTGATTTATGTTCGTTTGTCTGCTCCAGCAACCAATTGTGATTCTTGGGGTACAATTACTTTAAAACCTTTCTATCAGGAATACATTTTTCCTCCTAGTATTACTATTTGCGACAATAATGCGAATGGAAATGAAACCGTAAATCTGGAAGACACGGTGTATAGCATTTTATCGATGTATCCATCAAACACATTAGGCTTACAATTTTACACTTCATTGGCAGATGCGAACTCTGGATCTAATGCCATTGTGAATCCGACTGCTTATATCTTCACCAATTTTAGTACACCTATTTTTGTCAAAATCATCAATTTGGCCAACGGTTGTCCCATCATCAAGCAGTTGAACTATATTGTTCCACCTCCGATTGTATTGACTCCCTATGTTGCTAACATTTGTGATTTTAACCGAAATAACAGTGAAATCATCAATTTAAACTCCTATTTCGGCCAACTCAATGCAAATGCGACGAATTTTACCATAAAAGCGTATTTAACACAACAAGAAGCTGAAACAGGAAGCACTATAGGAATAATTTCTTCCACAAATTATACCCAAACAGTAGCAACACAAACCTATTGGATTCGATTTGAGAATGCACAAGGCTGCTACTCGGTGACTTCGGTTACGATTACTATTGTGTCTTATCCCGATCCGAATACTAATCCTCCGGCTATTGAGCTTTGTGATACAACAAATACCGGCGATTTACAAGAATCTTTCAATATTACCTCCAACGAAAATTACATTCGAAATGGTAATACCTCATATGTAATTACGTATCACACTAGTTTAGCCGATGCGCAAAACGCTTTAAATCCGATTAGCAATACTACGGCATTTAATAGTGGTAATTCTAGTGTTTGGGTAAGAGTAGTTACGAGTCCGGTAAGTGCTTTAACATCATGTAGTGTAATTATCGAACAGCAACTGAAGGTGATTCCAATGCCTACACCGAATCTAACTCCACCATTGTTACAACTTTGTGATAGTAACAATGCTAGTAATATGACTGAAATTTTTGATCTGACTCAAAATGAAAATTATATCCGCAATGGAAATTCCAGCTATGTAATAACTTATCACCATACCAATAGTGAAGCACAAAATGGGACCAATCCAATCAATAATCCCAACAGTTTTTCAAGTACCACTACAAGTATTTGGATACGTGTAACTACCAATACACCGACCACTTTAACACAATGTGCTATCATCATTGAACAAGCATTAGAAGTTGTTCCTTATCCCGTAGTAAATTATAATCCTCCGGTACTGTTTCAGTGTGATGACACCAATCCGGGAGATGGAAAAGAGTTTTTTAATTTGGAACGTTATAAAAACTACATCACCAATGGTAATTTACAATATGTTTTGAGTTATCATACTTCAGCTACTGATGCACAAAATAATTTGAATCCGATTCTCAATTTTACCGCTTTTGAAAGTAGCAACAACAGTATTTGGATACGTATAACTGCAGGTCCAACTTCTCCATTAACAAACTGTGCGGCTGTTGTGGAACAAAAGCTACGCATCAATCCATTACCATTAATTGGAACTCTAAGTAATTATTACAGTTGTATAAATTCGAATTCGACTGTAGCAACGTTTGATTTAAGCACCAAAGACAATGAAGCTTTAGCTGGTCAGAGTCCAAACTCATTTACCGTGAGTTATCACCTGACAGAACAGGAAGCAAAAGCAGGCAC
The DNA here is from genome assembly GCF_051908335.1 of Flavobacterium sp. MAHUQ-57. Classification (NCBI taxonomy): domain Bacteria; kingdom Pseudomonadati; phylum Bacteroidota; class Flavobacteriia; order Flavobacteriales; family Flavobacteriaceae; genus Flavobacterium; species Flavobacterium sp. MAHUQ-57. Next base: position 87,623 of record NZ_JBPZTE010000007.1, read on the forward strand.
CAATGCGCTGTATTTCATTTATCACACTACCACCAGAACCATTTGGGCTAGTGTCAAAAATTTAACTACCGGCTGTACCATTACAGCTCCGTTGAATTTAATTGCAGAACCTTTGACAATGGCATACCAACCTTCAGCTGTCGAAACAGTATCTTGCGATATCGATGAAAATAATGATGGCTTTACAACATTTGATTTAACACGCTATACTAATGCCATTTTAGGCTCTAATCAAGCTGTTCCTAATTATTCAGTGACCTACTATGCATCTCAAAGTGATTTCAATAATAACACACCAATCACTACTAATACTCAATTTGTCAATACCAGCAACCCACAGACCATTTATGTTCGAGTGGTTAATGAAGCAAGTGTGAATAAATGTTGGACATCTATGAATTTCGATCTTAGAGTCAATAGGCTTCCAGAACCAACTCCGGATGATGGCACTATTTGTTTCGATCAGATTACAGGAACCCTACTTCAATCGTATACCCTTGATGCTCATTTGAGCAATGCGAATCATACCTTTGAATGGTTTTATGAAACGAATCCGAATCCAATTGCAAACCAGACTAGCGCAACATTAGAAGTAACACAGCCTGGGAATTATTTTGTTATCGCAACAAACACACTTACAGGATGCATCTCTAAACCGGCAATGGCTACGGTTATTCGATCTGAACCAGCTATAGCGAAAGCCAGAACCGAATATTCTTTCAATGACATCGTAAATATCGTAGTGAGTACATCAGGAATAGGTAATTACCAATACCAATTGGATAATTTCGCTCCACAAGAAAATCCGTTTTTTGAAAATGTAAGTGCCGGTACACATACTGTTACTGTGTTGGATATGAATGGTTGTGATTCCACTACCGTTGAAGTTATCGTATTGAAATATGCTAAATTTTTCACTCCTAACGGTGACAGTCATAATGATCAGTGGCATATTAAAGGAGTGTTTGCACAACCTGATGCCAAGATTTACATTTTTGACCGATACGGGAAACTGTTAAAAGAATTGTATCCGGAAGGAGAAGGCTGGAATGGAACCTATAATGGAAAACCAATGCCTTCCGACGATTATTGGTTTACAGTTGAATATACTGAAAACGGCCAGAAAAAGGAATTCAAAGCCCATTTTGCTATGAAACGTTAAAAGAAAATACCACAAATCAATTATATAAACAATTACTAATTTAACTCAAAACAAATGAAAACTATTCAAATCAAAATGAAGCAGTATCTGTTGTTTCTGATCACTTTGCTGGGATATGGGGTTTCTCTGGCACAGGCTACTGATCCTCCTAGGTTCAAAACGTATCAGTCAGGAACTAATTTTACTTCAATTGCAGTAGATCAGAACAAAGCTGTTTGGGCAGGGACTGACAGAGCGGGATTATTCAAATTGGATCAAAGTGACACCATTGTCAATACATTCCAATTAACCTCTTTAGGTACTGCGCCAGTTGTTAATTCTTTACGTATTCAAACTTTGGCAGCCGATAAATCCGGAAATATCTGGGTTGGTCATGGAGGCACCAATACTTCCAACACATCGGGAGGAGTTGAAAGAATCAATGCTACAACAAACGAAGTACAACATTTATCACCAGATAGAGATGCCAGAGGTTTTACCTTTATGGAACGAGATGGTATCGGTACTTTGAATGCACAGCAAATTGCAGTTGACCCAAACAACAAAGTTTGGATTGCGCATCGTTACCATGATCTTACAGTTACTGGACCACCAAGTTCATCGTATATTTTGACTCCAGGTACTTTTTCTTATAGAGTTGCTGATGACTATGCCGGAAAATTCAACTCGGTAGGTACTTGGCAAGACGTTATTTCATCCAATCCGGATATGGGTTTACCTTATCCTGATTATACTTACAATCCTACTCCATCACAAACTGCACAATCCAGAACCTGTAATGCTATTTCCGCAGATAGAGGTTATGTTTGGGTGAGTGTTTTTCCATACAAAGAATACAATGTAGAAAATTACCTTCCTTCCCGCCTATTGCAATATACAACTGGAGGACAATATGTTGGATTTCATACTGTTCAAAGTGCCCGATTCAGTTTGGGTGGCAATTTTCATGGTGTGTATGCTAACAACAACAAAGGGGTTTGGGCTACCACAACGATAGCCGGAAATGGTTTCTCTGTATTAAAAAATGGCATTTGGTACAACATTACCAATCCATCAATTATTCCTCCCGGGACACGTTTCAACAGAGCGGCCATTTGGGGTGATTCGTTCGGAAGAGTGTATATGGGAACCAACAAAGGATTAATTGTATATGATGGCTCAGGATACGTTGACAGTCCGTACTCGTATACTTTATACACCAAAGACCCTTACACTTCGCCACTAGGAAGAAGTGTACATGATCCTGATATGGTATCCAATGATATTATAGCCGGTTCGATTGAAAGTCCACAAAAACAATATTTTTCTTGGATTGCCACTACATCCGGAATCATGCGTGCCTATTTACCTTATGGAGATATCATGGCATATCATGTTGTCGATAAGGATTTCCCAAACAAAGAAACTCATGAAGGTAAAGAAAACTATGAGGTTTTTGCCAATTTGAAGAAAACCAGTTTGTCTTATGTACCGCTAAGTGAAGACATTCCTTCCTTCGCTGTTGATGGCACTACTTCTACAGTATTACGATTAAAAACCAATGACCCAGGTGGTTTCTACGCACCTAACAGTGCATACCGCATTGAATTCAGAAAAAACACTTCCGATCCTCTACCTGGAGATAGAAATAGCCCTGAATATATTGCTCGTTATGGTCAATTTACATTGAAACCATTGAGCGATTACGGAAACAATGTACAATTACAAGATTTGAAATATGTTGATTTCATTTACAAACATCCAACTTACATTGACTTTCAAGATTTTGTGAGTGGAAAACATTATACTGAATATGACATTTTCGTTTTTAAAAGAACACCACAGGAAACAGACGACTTGATTTTCAGACATCCAGCTAAATTCTGTTTACCTCCGGTATTATTTGGGCATGGAGTTTGGTCAAACATAGCATCAATGCAAGGGTTTGAAGATCATTTCAAATCTAAAGGCTATACGGATTATGAAACATTAAAAGCTTGGCGTTTGAATGGAGCTGATGCTGAAAATCCATTTGAGCGTGATGCCAATATTATTCCGACTTACATCGACAATTTGATTAGAAAAGCTTTAGGTGCAAAAGTATCGGCTGGTAAAGTGAATGTTATTGTTCATAGCCGAGGCGGTCTTTATACAAGAGCTTATATTGAGGAAATTTCACCGCGTTTCAAGTTTAAAAAGAACATCAACGCATTTGTAACGCTGAATACACCACATGCAGGATCACAAGCTGCCAATGCTGTTATGGATAAGCGTGTTGTAATTCCTGGTATACTTTACCCTACTTTCAACTCGAATTTCGATTTCACCAATATCGACAATTTGAATCCTATCGAGTTTCAATCAACAACACCAAAAACAATTGGTAATCTAATGAGTTTAGCTGCAGTTCCTCAACTGGATCGAGTAAACAATTGGGGCGCTAAAAATTTAATGGTTGTAAACGATGTACTATCTGGATCTTACAATAGCGAAACTCGATTCATTGAAACGCTTAATCAGCCTCAAAATGTTCAAAAATTAGTTGGAATTCCAATTCATGCCGTAGCAACCAATTTCGACCCTTGTCAGTTGGATGATATTTTACTATGTAGAAATGAGGACAATAGTGTTCCGAAAATTTTACCGAAACGTTTGTTCTGGCCATTATACGTGTATGAAGCGGTTAAATTCCTGATGGATGATGGAGTTCAAGGAGCGAGCGACTTTGTAAGATACTTATACAATGGAGAAACCAATGATGCCATTGTTCCCAACTCAAGTATGAGAACCGGATTGAATGAGCCTTATGTAAGTCCTTTTACAGGTGAAAACATTGCTCATATCGATACCGGAGGCATTGCCAATTCTTCTGGAGTTACGGTTAACCTTGGCGTAAAAGAATCCGTATATAGTTATTTAAAACTGAAACACAACAACAACCGATTTACAACCGGAGGAATTGCTCCTCCAGCTTTGACATACAATCTTTTCCCTGGTTTTGCTGGACTTCCAAACAGACCTTCACAAAGAACTGTGACACCTGGTAAAATTGTTATTGACCCAAATTCTTTTTCCGCGCCGCTAACATCAGGAAGTACTGTAACTTTTAAAGTATATCAAGAAGATTTGGATAAAATGATCATTACATTAGAATATCCAAACGATAGTGAAAATGTAGCTGTACTAACCAAATCTACAGGATTGGCGCTACGTAATGAATTTACTTTTACAATTCCATCTGAGTCGTTGGGTCAATTAAAAATCAACGCTTACGGTTTCAATGAAGGTAAGTTAGTAACAGAACACAATGTTTTACCGACTATAAGCTTACCGGGTGGTGTAACACCACAAAGTATACGATTTGCCGAAACTAAAGTAACCGTTTTAGAGAAAGGTAGTCATGAATATCGCCTTTTAGCTACATATAGCGATGGTGTGGAAAGAAAAATCAACGATCTTTCTGGTGTGGTTTACACCCTTGAAAACAACCGTATTTCCAGAACCGATTTCACCAGTGTAAAAGGAGAACTTCCAGGTCAAAGTTTTATTACCGCAACTTTGGGTGCACTTACTGCTAAAGCCGAATATACTGTAGAAGAAGATCTGACTTTGAAGGAAACTTTAGTAACTGATTTTTATGCAACTTTTGCACAGACTGGACCAATAACTTTACATTGGAATACTTACCAAGAATACCGTTCAAAAAAATTCATATTGGAGAAAAGTACAGACAATATAAACTTCCTTCCTATTAATGAACAACTGGGACAAGGCACAAGTTTCAATCCTATCACTTATAACTATTTGGACGATACTAACGAAACAGTAGTGTATTATAGATTGCGTTTAATCAACTTGGATGACAATGAGCAATACAGTAAAGTCATCGAAGTCAACAGAGCAGCACTTTCCAATGATAATCCTGATGCCTTTTTGAATGGATTACGTTTAGTTCCAAATCCATTGCACACGACTACAGGAAGCATCAACACTCCTGCTAATTGGTATGGTCGTGCAATAGAAGTGAATATCTTTGACACCAATGGAAAACACGTTGGAGGTCAAAACATAAATCGTATTCCTGGACAAGCCAATATCATGTTTGAAATGCCGCAAGGAACAAGCAATGGTTTGTACTTAATACAATTGAAAACTGCCACTTTTATAAAAACGTTGAAACTCATTTATCAACGTTAATCAATGTATTAAAAGAAAAAAGGTCTCAAATTGAGACCTTTTTTTTATTTCACTAATACTTCTGTCATTACCTTGGCTTCAGTACCGTTAGGAAATGTAATTTTTAGCTTTTGCGCTAACGTTGGAGCAATTTGTGTAATTTCTTTTTTATCGTGACTTTCACCTTTTTTGATATTCCATCCATAGAATAAACAAGGAACATGTGTATCATACGAATATGGAGTTCCGTGTGAAGTTCCAGTTCCGTAATATTCAATATATCCAGGCTTGTCCAAAACAATCAAATCTCCGTTTTGAGTAGCATCAAAACCTTTCGCCATAAATTCCAAATAATAATCGGCACCTGAAGACGCTAAAATTTCTTCTTCAGTATACACACGTTTTATGTGCTTTTGTGACATCAAAAACTCTTTGAACGCTTGCTTAACACGAATCAATTCCAAGCCTTTTTCTTTAACTTTTGTTTTATTGATGAACACATTATAATTGGAATAATTCAATAGCAAATCATCACCAAAATAGGTTTTCGAAAATTCAGCAATCGATTGTTCCACATTCTTTTCACTGATACTTTCCACTTGATATTTATTGTCTTTCAAATGTGTAACATTTTCAGCACCAGCATGATCAGCGGTTAAGAAAATCAAATAATTTCCTTTACCAACTGTAGTATCCAAATACTGTAGAAATTCGGCAATGGTTTGATCCAAACGCAAATACGTATCTTGTAATTCGATAGAACGAGGTCCGAAGTTATGACCAATATAATCTGTAGAAGAAAAACTAACTGTAAGGAAATCAGTTATATCATCCTTTCCTAAGTCTTCTTTAACGATGGCTCTTTTCGCAAAATCTGCCAATAAATTATTCCCATATGGGCTCGCTCTTAGAACTCCAGGATCATTAGCATCCATCATTTCCTTCATGTTATACGGAAAAAAAGGTGCTTTTTTATACAATTTCCCTTCGTATGGGTTATCGTCAGGCAAACTTTCATTATACACTTCTTTAGGTTTGAATAAATTCCAACCTTCTGCAGCGTATTTTTCATAATTTTTCTCGTTGTTGAACTCGTTTACCCAACTTGGAAGATTTTCGCCGTAAAATGTACTAGAAATAAAAGAACCTGTTTTACTGTACCAAAACGCCCAATTTGCAAAATGGCCCGCAGGTAAAATTGCTCCACGGTCTTTAAGGCTCATACCAATAACTTTTCCTTTAAAATTTGTAGCTAAACGCAATTCATCGGTAATAGTGCTAGCTTGAAGATTTTTAGGAGACATTTTCCCTTCAGATTCCACACCGTTTCCAATTGTTTTTACAGCATCATCATCTGTACAATACACATCTTTCCCTAAAGTACGATGGTACCATTCGTTACCAACAATTCCGTGAATCGCAGGAGTTGTTCCTGTATATACCGATGCGTGACCAGGGGCTGTGTAAGTAGGCATATAGTTATAATGCATATTATGGAAGGTATACCCATCCTTCATTAACAGCTTGAATCCATTTTCAGAAAAATCGTCTGCAAAACGATATAGATATTCCATTTTCATTTGATCGACTACAATACCAATGACCAATTTCGGTTTTTGTGGTTCGGCAGTTTCTTTCTTAGTCGATTTTTGTGCTGAAGCATAACCTACGGCTAACAGCGACATTACTAACGTTAACTTTCTCATCATTTTTTCACATATTTCATGTTATACACCATTATTCTATCGCTATAGTTGATATACAACTGACTCATATTCTCTTTTTTTCGGGTTTGAATTTCCACATAACAGGGCTCACCATATTGATCTACGCAATCAAACCCTACAATTTCTTTATTGTTTTCGACTTTTTTGTCGTAGTATTTTTGAATTTTTAAATATTGTTCAATATCCGAATATACCGCTATATAATTCTTTTTGGTATTCAGATTGGCTATTATTTTGGCTTCTTTAAAAGGAGTAAATGCACTCCATTTCCCTTTTTCTTTCACTGACAAACTCACTGCAGAAACTTCAAATCGGTAAACTTGCGCTTGTGCTACGGTTCCTAAAAACAGGAAAACTATAATTATTTTAAGATAGGATTTCATATATAATTTAAAACGTTGACACTTCATTTTTAGCCAGTTCAAATTCGGCTATTACTTCCTCTACTACTTGAGCGACAGGCTTTATATCGTGAATTAAACCTGCGATTTGACCAATTTCCAATTCACCTTCAACCAAATCACCTTCAAACATCCCTCGTTTTGCACGTGCTCTTCCTAAAAGTGTTTTCAATTCATCGGTAGTTGGACATTTAGCATACAATTCCTGAACGTCGTTATAGAATTTATTTTTAATTAATCGAACAGGAGCTAGTTCTTTCAAAGTCAACTGTGTACCGCCTTCTTCCAAGTCTATAATCGTTTTCTTAAAATCGTCATGTGCAGAACTTTCGGTTGTTGCAGCAAAACGACTTCCCATTTGCACACCATCAGCACCTAAAACCATAGCCGCTAACATTCCTCTACCTGTGGCAATTCCTCCTGCAGCAATTAATGGGATTGTAATTTTTTCTTTTACCATAGGTATCAAAGTAAGTGTCGTTGTTTCCTCCCTACCGTTATGTCCGCCGGCTTCAAATCCTTCAGCAACAACAGCATCAACACCGGCTTCTTGCGCTTTTAAAGCAAACTTTGAGCTACTTACCACGTGAACAACGGTAATGCCATGTTCTTTCAAAAAAGCGGTCCAAGTCTTTGGATTTCCCGCTGATGTGAATACAATTTTAACTTCTTCCTCAACCAAAATCTGCATGATTTCCTCAATATTTGGGTACAGCATTGGAACATTAACACCAAACGGTTTATCGGTTGCTTTTTTGCATTTCTGAATGTGTTCACGGAGTACTTCAGGATACATAGAACCAGCTCCGATAAGACCTAATCCACCTGCGTTACTTACTGCACTGGCCAATTTATAACCACTATTCCAGATCATTCCACCTTGAACAATTGGATATTTAATATTAAAAAGTCGAGTGATTTTATTCATTAATTATTGTTTGATTAATTTTCCGGAAATACTTGATCCGTTTTTCAAAATTGTGTAAAAATAAATTCCGGGTTGAAAAGTATTCATCGCAATCTTTTGCTCTTTAGTAACAATCTCTTGTTCTTTAACTTTTTGTCCGAACGCATTATAGATTACAATTTGCGTGCCTAAAAATTCCTCATTAAGTTCAATTGTTACCAGATCTTTTATTGGATTTGGATATATTTTAATTTTTCTTGATTCAAATTCATCCGAAGACAATGCAGTATTCAATGCTGCTTGAAAATCAGGAATTCCATAACCGAAATTATTATTAGGAGCGGCATATCGATCGGCAGAGCTTCGAACCAACTGAACAATTTCAGTATTCTTTTTGGTAGGGAATGCAGACCAGAATGAAGTAATAGCTCCTGCCAAAATAGGCGATGAAAACGAAGTACCATTACTAGTTGTTATAGTTCCTGCAGTATTGGATACCACTGCAGCCGTACCCATAGCCATCAAGTCAGGTTTAAATCGGCCATCAGCAGAAGGCCCGATAGAACTAAACCCTGATTTCAATTCACCTGATGTTACCGAACCTACGGTTACATTTAATGCCGCGTCTGCTGGAGTCGCGATATGTGGTTCAGCACTTCCTCCTGAGTTCCCTGCAGAAGTTACACAAATCATACCTCTACTGAAAGCTACATCAACAGCACGAGCCATCACTGATACGGTTCCGTTCATGTGCGAATAACTATAACTATAATTAGAGTTATCATAATCAAAATACCCCAAAGAAGTATTGATTACATCAACTCCTAATCGGTCCGCTTCTTCAGCTGCTTCAATCCAATTGGTTTCTTCCAATGGCGTTTCAGTAGCCGCATTTTCGGTAATGAATAGATAATATTGTGCATCTGGCGCTGTACCTACTAGATTAGTAGCAAAACCACCCATAGTCGACAAAACATTGGTTCCGTGTGAATTACCCGTATAAAAGTTAGTCGAATTATTTACAAAATCATATCCACCCAAAATTAATCCGTTGTCACGAAGTCGTTTAAAAGGTAAAGCTGTATTCACTGCAGGAAAACCGGCATCCATAATGGCCACAATTTTACCTTCACCCGTATGACTTTGTTGATGTAAAATATGACAATTTAGCATTTGCACTTGTGTTGCTGAATTTCCGTATGTAAAATTCTCTTGGGTATCCATCCATTTGTTTGTTCTTGCCGACCTAACCTCTTTTTTAGCCATACGACCTCCAGGATTTAATGAATGATTGGCATATTGAATTCGAGTCACAAAACTAAGGTTACCCAATGAAGCAATTGTTGCTTGTGTCCCTTGAACATGCAACATATTCAGCCATTTTGATTTAGCTAAAACCGTTATTCCGGCTGTATTGGTGATTTGATCAACATAGGGTTGATGCAACGGTGCGTCTTTTACATCTAAGGCTATACCTTGTGTAGTTCTTCTGTCGAGAGATCTTTGTGTTAATGCCGATAAAGGGTTACTAAAAAAAGTGGAAGCATTCGGTTTATCAGCAAAATAAATCCATGCATCTTCTGTTTGTCCGAAAACCGAACCACAGGCTAACAGTAAAAATAGTATTGTTTGTTTCATAATTGAATTCTTTGGTAAACCAAAGATAAACAATGCGATTTTATAAATATAATGTTTTTAAGAAATTACGCCAGACCCAATAAGTTCTTCTCCCAAATGCCAAGACACAAATTGGCCTTCAGTAATTGCCGATTGAGGCAGTTCAAATTCTACATACATTCCATAATCGAACTGATATAGTGTTGCAGCCTGTAATTCCTGGCGGTAACGGATTCGAGCTTTTACCTGCAAAGTTTCTCCTGATTTCAAAGCTAAGTCAGGACGAATCCAATGCACTTCGTCTTTGGCTACAAACAATGCTTTTTTGAACAATCCGGGATGATGATGGCCTTGCCCTGTATATATTGCATTGGTTTCAATATCTGTTGCTATAATAAATAAAGGTTCTTTTGTACCTCCAACATTCAATCCTTTTCGTTGTCCAATAGTATAATAATGAGCTCCTTGATGTTTTCCTACTTGTTTAGCAGATTCCGGTGTATATTGAATATTGGAAGCCTCATATTTCAATTTTTCTTCAATTGAATCAAAATTAACGGGTTGTTGATGGTACAATTGATTATCGGCTGCTACTTCATAAATTAAACCATCTTTAGGTTGCAATTGTTGTTGCAAAAATTCAGGTAAACGCACTTTACCGATAAAACAAAGTCCTTGAGAATCTTTCTTTTCGGCAGTAATCAATTCCATTTTTGCTGCAATTTCACGAACTTGTGGCTTGGTCAATTCCCCTATTGGGAAAAGAGCTTTACTTAACTGTTCTTGCGATAATTGACACAAGAAATACGATTGATCTTTATTACCATCAACCCCAGCAAGTAACTGATACATTGGTTTTCCATCCACTTCAATTTCTCCTTTACGGCAGTAATGCCCTGTAGCAACATAATCGGCTCCAAGAGAAAGTGCTATCTTCATGAATACATCAAACTTAATCTCGCGATTACACAGTACATCTGGATTAGGTGTACGTCCTTTTTCGTATTCACTAAACATGTAGTCTACGATTTTTTCTTTGTATTGTTCACTCAAATCTATCGTTTGAAAAGGAATTCCTAATTTTTGAGCGACTAACAAAGCGTCGTTACTATCCTCTAACCACGGACATTCATTCGAAATTGTAACAGAATCATCGTGCCAGTTTTTCATAAAAAGGCCTATAACTTCATAGCCCTGCTCCTTCAACAAATAAGCAGCAACACTTGAATCAACCCCTCCCGATAAACCTACAACAACTCGTTTCATGAAAATTATTTTTTAATGACTGCAAAGTTAAAAATATTTATTGTTACAATTTAACTACAATTATAAAAGCCACCTCGTTTGGGTGGCTTTTAACAAAAGTTTAAAAGAATTATACTTTCATTAACTCCTTTTTAGGTTTCATGATAAAGTACTAATGAAAAGTTTCAAAAAGAAACATCCATATATTCTAACTATTTTTTCATCAAACTGGGTTTTTTATAACCATTAATCGTATCCGCATTCATTTGACGGACTAATTTACCGCCTTGATAATACTTCCATATTCCTTTTTTCTTATCGTCTTTAAAGTTACCGGAAATTACCATATTACCGAATTCATCATATACTTTATAACTTCCTTGCATTTGTCCGGCAATAAAGTGGGTTTCTTCGATAAGCTTACCTTCTTTATTGTATTTTTTTCCAACACCTTCTTTCAAATTATTCTTATACGGTATCTCTTCACCTAAAACTCCATTAGTATAATAGACTTTACGAATTCCTTCTAATTTATCATTTAGATAATTTTCGGTGGTCATCACCGTTGTTAGTCCTTTATGATAGTACTTCCAAAGTCCGTGACGTAATTTATTCATCACATTTCCTTCAGAAACTTTCAGATTTTTTTCATCAAAAAAGATGGTATACGCATTTCCTTTCCCATCAAAATTTCGGGTTGCCATTACAATTTTTTTATCGCTGTTAGCATAATAGGTAAAAAGTCCGCTTTCTTTTCCATGAATAAAATTCCCTTCGTAACGTGGTAATTTGGAATCCTCATAATAGCCTTTCCAAGCACCGTGTCTTTCCCCTTTGGCATCCAATTGATTCAATTTATCCTGCGCATTTCCGAATAATGGCAATACTAAAATAGATAATACTGTTATCGCTTTTCTTACTTTCATTTTATATCTCTACTTATTTATCTAAATTCCACTCAATTTTTTTGCCAAAGTTACCATTTAAAACAACAAATAACAGTGCATTAACAAACTATTGACGTAACCTTTCTACTTCTTTAAAAATCAAAAGTGTAAATTTCGACCGTTTCATTCGCATTCAATTACACTAAAAAAACGTCCAATTGAACGTTTTATTTTTTCAATCTTTCGAAAAATGAATCAACTTGTTCTTTATGACTCACACCAATTGGAATTTCAATGCCAGAAACCTCAATATCTGTATTTGAAAAGGCGGTCACTTTGTTAGCATTGATGATAAATGAACGATGGATACGAATAAATTGTTCCAGAGGAAGTTCAGCTTCAAGTGTACTAATTTTATATTTTGAAGTCACCGAATTCCCATCGGTTTTATGCACTTTGATATAATCTTTGATGCTTTCCACATACAGGATATCATCCAATGGAATTTTAAAATTTTTACCTATCGATTTCAATAAAATATACTGTTCCTTCTTACTATCATTTTGAACGGGAATTGTAACCGGATTGGATTCTCTCAAATACCGATCTACCGATTTAAAAAAACGCTCAAAAGTGACCGGTTTCAACAAATAATCGACTGCTTCCAATTCATAGCTCTCGATAGCAAAATCTCTATACGCTGTAGTAAAAATGGTTTTAGGTGGATGCTTCAAACTTTTCAAAAAATCAATTCCTGTAATTGTCGGCATTTTTATATCCAGAAAGAGTAAATCTATTTTATGGGTATTCAATAGTTCAAATGCTTTTAAGGCGCTATTTGCGGTAGCCACAACTTCTAGTGCATCTATTTTGGCAATATGATTTTCAATTAGCCTTACAGCCAAAGGTTCATCATCAACAATAAGGCATCTAATTTTCATTTGAAATCGTATTTTCCAGAACCAAAGTTACGTGAAATAAATTATTGTCTTGACTCGTTTTTAGATTGTAATTCTTCCCGTATAATAAATTCAATTGTTTATTAATATTAGTCAATCCAATTGATTCTTTATCGCTATTATCCAATACATTCACAAAGGTATTCGTTACTTTAAAGACGGTACGATTCGTATCAGACAGGAGCGAAATCTCTATTTTAGGCGAACCACTATCCTCTCCTGCTCCGTGTTTGAAAGCATTTTCAACCAATGACAAAAAAACGAGCGGTGGTACTTGATTTTCAGATAAAATATCCGAGTGAATCTCCACGACCAAACGATCATCGTAACGTAGTTTTTCCAGTTCAATATAATCGTTAATCAGTTGCATTTCAGCTGAAACTCCAACAAAATCAGTATTGCATTTGTACAGTACATAGTCAAGAATTTCCGCTAACTTTCCGATGGCCGAAGATGTTTTCGGAGAATTATCAATAGACAACGAATAAATATTATTGAGCGTGTTGAAAAGGAAATGAGGGTTAAGTTGAGCGCGAAGCATTTTCAATTCGACTTCTGTTTTTTCTTTACTTAAAAGTAATCGTTTCTCTCTTTCTTTCGAATGATCAGAGAAAAACTTAGCGATAAAAAAGATAAAAGCAGCCGTTAAAATTGACGGACCGTATTTGAACGCGATGTAACGTAAATCTGTAAAAATCTCCCACAGAGTTTCCTGCTCAAATGGCGGTTTCCTAACCAATGGCTCAATAAAATGCACCATTGAAAGTCTACACAAAGCTGCAAGCAAATAGGTAGAAAGCAAAAAACTAATTCCTGTTATAATATATCCTTTGGAAAGAAAACGCTCTTTTAAGAAGCAATATGCAACTAAATAAGCCATGATGGCGCCAAAAAAAGCGTCATTCAAATGATACACCGCAATTTCAAGAAAACAGTCTTCATCCAAATTAGAATAGTCATTGAAAACTCCAACGGTTATATAAGCCAACCAAAATAAAAGATGTTTTGCGAATCGGTATCGATTGAAAATCTGTAAGTCCATAAGTTATAAATCTGCATCAAATGTAACCAACCTACCGCTTTATTCGTCCAAACATCGACCAATTGGTTTAAAAACAATGCGAATATACTATTACAGGCGTCGAATTCAAAAAAAAGCGGATTTTCTATCATATGACTTCATTTTTAGTGTATTGGTCTACTGGAAAAAATTTGCTAACCAAAACTTCTCAATTTTGTCGGGATTAAAAAACGAAACAATGAAACAATTACTTTATGCCATTACAATGCTACTACCTACATTACTGTTTGGACAGGATGTGACTGTAAAAGGAACGGTAGTAGAAAAAACCAATCAAAATCCTATTGAACTTGCCAGTATTGCTTTTTTGGATACCGAAACCAATGCCATTATTTACGAAACAACTTCGGACAGCAAAGGTAATTTCGAAACTAAAATCAAATCAGGAAAATACAATTTACAATTTAGCTTTTTGGACTTCCAATCGGTTACTTTGAATCAAGTTCAATTCTCCGAAGACAAACATATCGGCAAAATAGCCTTAGTGGCTAAGCCTACCAAAGTTTTGGATGAAGTGGTGGTTCAATCTGAAAAATCATCGATTGAAACCAGACTCGACAAGAAAATATTCAATGTTGGAAAAGATTTAGTTTCCAAAGGCGGTTCGGCAAATGACATCTTAAACAACGTACCTTCGGTAAGTGTGAATGCGCTTGGAGCGGTGAGTTTAAGAGGCAATTCGAGTGTTAGAATCCTCATTAACGGAAAACCTTCGGTAATGACTCAAAACAACGGTTTAGAGCAAATTCCCGCAGAAAGTATCGAACGCGTGGAAGTAATTACCAACCCTTCAGCTCAGTACGATGCACAAGGAGCTTCGGGTATTATCAACATTATTCTCAAAAAGAACAAAGTCAACGGTTTTGGAAGTTCTATTACATCAACAGTTGGAATTCCAAATAACAATTCGCTAGGTGTGAACATGAATTACAAAAAAGAAAAATTCAATCTATTTACCGATATCCGTTATGGAAGAGTTTCTATTGAAGGAGATGATAAATTATTCCGCACTTCTTATGAAAATGATGCCGTAACCGGATTTATTGATCAAAACACAGATCGCAACCGCAACTTCAATCGTTTCAACTTGTACTTGGGAAGCGATTACTACATCAATCAATACAACATACTAACTTTAAGTTATTATTATCGTAATAGCACCACTAAAAATGATGTGAATTATCAATTTGATTATTTGGATGCCAATAAAAATTTAACTCAATCAGTGAATGCACGTGAAAAATACAAAGAGCCACAAAAATCGAATCAGATTGAATTGAATTATGTAAAAACATTTGATAAAAAAGGGAAGAAGTTAACGGCAAACATTCAATATGATTTTTGGAACGATGATGAAAACGAATTCATCACCGAAACGACAGAAATTCCCAGTCCAACACTAAAAACATTAAAAAGCCGCGACATAGAGAGCAGTAAAGACATCGTATTCCAGTCGGATATCTCCTTCCCGCTATCTGAAAAATCAAAATTTGATGTGGGTATCAAAGGAGAAATCAGAAGAATCAACAGTGATTATGAGGTTTGGGACGATGCCGTACAAGTGGATACGCTGACCAATTTATTACACTATGACGAACGTATATTTGGATTGTATTCGCAATATTCCAACGGATACAAAAAGTTTCAGTACCAAATAGGATTGCGTGCCGAACATTTCAATACAGGAAGCAGTGATTTGAAGGATGAATTCAAAACCGATAAAAATTACACCCGATTGTTTCC
Organism: Flavobacterium sp. MAHUQ-57; assembly: GCF_051908335.1. Classification (NCBI taxonomy): domain Bacteria; kingdom Pseudomonadati; phylum Bacteroidota; class Flavobacteriia; order Flavobacteriales; family Flavobacteriaceae; genus Flavobacterium; species Flavobacterium sp. MAHUQ-57. The sequence goes on from NZ_JBPZTE010000007.1 coordinate 103,507, forward strand.
AACGTTGCATTTGACGTATGAATTTAAAAACAACTTCAACGTACAGCTAAGTTACAGCCGAAGAATTGATCGTCCGACCTTCTATCAATTGAATCCGTTTGGCGGGATTGCCGACAGAAGAAATATCCGAATTGGTAATCCTGATTTGAATCCGATGTACATCGATTCGTATGAACTGGGAACTTTATATAAGTGGGAAAAATTCACGATAAACCCATCGTTCTACCATCAGCATTCAATCAACCTGTTTGACATTACAGTGACTAGAAATGCTGACGATTACTTAATTGAAAAACCAGTGAATCTGGGTACCGAAAATCGCTATGGTTTTGAAGTAAACGCAACGTATACGCCTTACAAATGGTGGTTTTTATCAAGTGATTTCAATTTTTACCGATTCGACCAAAAAGGATTATTTACGGTATCAGATCAAACATGGACTTCCAAATTAAATTCCCGTATTAAACTTAAAACATGGACGATTCAGAATAATTTCAACATCATTGGTGCAAGAAAAAGTGGTCAAATCGAATCCCAGAAACAACTTTGGGCCGATATGGCAGTTGCTAAAGAATTTTGGAAAGAAAAAGCAACGGTGACATTTAAAGTCGACAACATTTTTGATAGTCGCATTAGCAAAGATGATATAAAAGGTAACAATTACACTATTGCTACCGAAAGACGTTTTACGGGCACGAGAGCATCAATAACGTTCACTTATAAATTCAATCGCAAAAAAAGCGACAGAGACAGACTGCCTGATTAACAAATATTTAAGAATAAAAAAGAGCAAATGTTATCGAAAAGTTAAACTTATTATTTTGTTTAACTTTTTTTTATTTTTCTAAAACAATTTAAATTTTTGTTTAATAAATTTACATAATCTTTAAACAAAAAAACTATGGACAATTTAATTAAAATTAAACGATTGGTATTATTATTTGTCACAGCAATTTCATTGTTTTCTTGTGACAATAACGACAACTCCGCTTCAGACAATTCAATTGCGGGAATAGCAAGTAATAACAGTGAACTAAGTTCACTAGTTACAGCTTTAAACAAAACTGGATTAACAACTACTCTAAGTGAATCAGGAAGCTTTACCGTTTTTGCACCTACTAACGCTGCATTTGCAACTTTCTTATCTGAAAATGGCTATGCTAATTTAGATGCTGTACCTGTTAATGCTCTTAAAGAAATTCTTTTAAATCATGTAATCTCTGGAAGTTTCCAATCTTCGTCTTTAACAACAGGTTATGTAAAAACTTTAGCCAAAGGAAGCGCTTCAACCACTAACACTTTAAGTATGTTTATTAATACAAGTTCTGGTGTAAAAATTAATGGTATTGCTACTGTAACTACTGCCAATATCATAGCCAACAACGGCATAATACATATAGTTGACAAAGTGATAGGATTACCAACTATAGTGACGCATGCTACAGCCAATCCAAATTTCAGTTCACTTGTAAATGCATTAACCGCTGAAGGGCAGCCTGATTTTGTCAACATACTTTCTAGTAATGAAACTTTTACTGTTTTTGCTCCAACGAATGACGCATTCACTAGTTTAGACAGTGAATTAGCACCAAGTGGGATAGCGGGAGTATCAAGTGGAAATTTAACAAAAGTATTAAAGTATCATGTTGTGAATGGAGCAAATGTTATTTCAAGTTCCTTAACAAACGGACAAGTCGTTAACACATATGTAAATCAAACATTCACGGTTAATTTAACGCCAGCAAGAATTACCGATGCAAACGCAAGAGTTAGTAACATAACTGCAGTGGATGTTCAGTGTAGTAACGGTATAATTCATGTATTAGATAAAGTTTTACTACCAAGTTTTGAATAGATTCCATAATAAATTTATTTACATGTTTACTCCATTTAATCCAAAGACTAAAACCTCCCAAAAGGAGGTTTTTTTAATTAAGTATCGCCTAATTCTTTAGCTCTATTATTTGCTTTTTGAATTGCTTCATACAAAATAATATCAAGTTTATATGTCTCAAAAACATGCAATGCTTGCTCCGTGGTTCCACCTTTGGATGCCACTTTGACAATTAATTCTTCATTAGACAAATTACTCATACTTTGCAGATTGACCGCGCCTAAAAAGGTTTGATGTACTAAAACTTCTGCTTCTGAAGAGGAAAAACCTAATTCTTTGGCAGCTTTTACCATCGCATTCATAAAATAAAACACATAAGCCGGTCCGCTACCCGAAACCGCTGTTGCCGGATTGATTAGCGATTCGTCTTCCACATAAATGGATTTCCCTGTGGTATTGATAAGATTCTGAATGATGAATAAATCTTTGCGGTCTGTTTCTGCTGAAGCTGAAAAAACCGTCATACCTAATCCAATTTGCGTCCCTAAATTCGGCATTGAGCGAACCACTTTCTTCACTTTCAATTGCTCTCTGATCTTTTCAATCGAAACACCGGCCATTACCGATAAAATCATTTGGTCTTCAGAAAGTAATCCGTTCAATGAAAACACCACCTGATTAAAGTCCTGAGGTTTGGTAGCCAATATTACAATATCAACTTCTTTAATTTTCGTCGTTGGAGTTTCCTGAAAATTTTCCATTGGAATACCAAAGGTCATTTCCTGTTTAGGCAACGTTCTAGTGATAACATGAATGTCGTCATTTTTAATAAAACGAGATTTGATGAAGCTGCTGGCAAATGTTTTACCAAGATTTCCGAAACCGATGATTGCAATTTTCATAATAAGAAAGAGTTGTTTAGAGTTGTATCAAAGAAAAATCCCTGTTCAATTCTTTTACAAGAATCAAAACAGGGATTGTATTTTTAGGAATTGTATTTACTTATTTTTTTCCTTTGGCGTTTTTCTGCGCCTCAGCCTGTTCCATAGCTTCTTGTAATTTTTGCTGGAACTTGCTGGGTTTCTTAGGCTCTTTTAATTTATTCTCTTGAATTTGCGCATGAATTTTCTTCTCATCCACTACATAATTTTTAATGTAGAACATGATACCTAATGTCATGATATTAGAGAACAAGTTGTATAAACTCAAACCTGATCCGTAGTTGTTGAAGAAAATCAACATCATTACCGGTGAAATGTAAATCATCATTTTCATGATTTTGCTCATGTCTGGCATTCCTTCTTGTTGTGGAGCCGACATTTGTTGATCACCAGTTGTATACTTCATGTAAAAGAAGATCGCAATAGAAGCTAAAATTGGAAATAAACTGATGTGATCTCCATACAAAGGAATATTGAATGGTAACTTAACAATAGCGTCGTACGACGATAAATCTTTTGCCCATAAGAAACCTTGTTGTCTTAATTCGAATGCCGATGGGAAATATTTGAATGATGCAAACATAAATGGCATTTGAATCAAAGCTGGAATACAACCTGCCATCGGATTTACTCCTGCTTTGTTGTATAGCTTCATTGTTTCCTGCTGACGTTTTACTGGATCTTTGAATTTGTCATTGATTTCATTCAATTCAGGACGTAATACTTTCATTTTTGCCTGAGACAAGAACGATTTGTAAGTAATTGGCGCCATAGCCAATTTAATAAGTACTGTAAACAAAATAATTGCAATACCATAGGCCAAGAAATTACTCAAGAATCCGAATAGAGGCACGAAGATGAATTTGTTAATCCATCCGAAAATTCCCCAACCGAAAGGAATAATTTCATCTAGGTTTTTTTCGTAAGCATTTAATGTTTTATAATCAGCTGGACCATAATACCAGTTCATTTTATAATCCAATTCACCATTTTTGAATGCCAATGGTAATTCAGCCTTGAACGATTTTGTGAAGATGGTATCTTTTGCAGCATCAGCAATTAAATTATCCGAACTAAGTTTTGCCTCATTAATTGGTGCTCCAGTTAATAGGATTGACGTAAAGAAATGTTGCTTGTATGCAATATAAGTAAGTCCTTCAACCGATACCTCTTCTTTTGACTGTCCAAGGTAATCGTCTTTCCCTTCTTCATATTCGTAAACCGCTTCTGTTAGCGTATTTTCATAAGCCACACTTTTTTCATTGCGGTACGTTTTAAGATTCCAGTCTAAACTTGCCGGTTTCGTAGTATTTAAAACACCAGCCAATCCTTGAGAACGTACATCAAAATCCAACATATAGTCGTTAGCTTTCAATACATATTTGTACTCAAGGAACTGATTTTCTCCCGATTTCAATTTCATTGAAAGCACTTGATTACCATCAACTTTAGTCAAGGTAGGCTCAAAGAAAACGTCTTTTGTATTGATCGTTTTACCGTCTTTAGTTTGCAAAGCAATATTTAAACCGGCGTTATTGTCTTTGATTAACTGAACCAGTTTACCATTTTTATCAATTGATTTGTATTTTTTTAAAGTCGCTTCTGTGATATAACCACCTTTGTTTGCGATTTTCAATACCACCAAATCATTTTCTAATGTAGTCACATCGTTTTTAGCCGAAGGCAAAGCGGCAGAATAGGCAAAATTACCTAAAGAGGCTTGTAAAGCTGCGGAAACTTTAGTAGAATCCGTGGAAACAGCAGTTGCTGCCACAGCGTTTTTTTGAGTCGGTTCGTTTGCTTTTGCAGCTTGTTCTTTTTTGGCTTTTTCGGCTTTAATTTCAGCTTCTGTAGGCTGATTTGTGTACATCATGTACATCATAATACCGAAAATTAACGTAAATCCAATAATTGAATTAAGATCAAATTTTTTCTGTTCCATTTTTCAAATTTTGCTCTAAGCATTAGGCTTCAAGCGATAAGCTTATATTAGTCTTTTATTTTAGTTTTTGTTACTAATCAGTAAAAAACAATAACGACTACAGGAATCATATCTACTGAAAGCCTGAGCTCTTCGCTATTGATTAATTTTGTGCTTCACAGCAGCTTCCACAAATTTTACAAAAATCGGATGTGGATTCGCTACGGTACTTTTGTATTCAGGATGGTATTGTACACCGATAAAAAACGGATGATTTTCCAATTCAACCACTTCTACCAATCCTGTATCAGGATTTACACCTGACGCTTTCAAACCTGCATTTTGCAGCGCTTGTAAATAGTCACCGTTGAATTCGTAACGGTGGCGATGGCGTTCCAAAATATCAGATTTCCCATAAATTTTGTGCGCCAATGTATTTTCCTCCAAGTGGCATTTCCAAGCACCTAAACGCATGGTTCCTCCTTTGTCGGTAATATTTTTTTGTTCCTCCATCAGGTTAATCACCGGATGTGGAGTATTTTGATTCATTTCGGTTGAATTCGCATCTGAATGACCTAAAACATTACGAGAATATTCAATAACTGCCATCTGCATACCTAAACAGATCCCGAAGAAAGGGATTTTGCTTTCACGAGCATAACGCACAGTTTCAATTTTCCCCTCGATTCCTCTTTCGCCGAATCCCGGTGCAACAAGTATACCATCCAAACCTTTCAATTGGTTTTCTGCCGTTTTGGCATCCAAGTGTTCCGAATGAATTGAGATCACATTCACTTTTGTCTCATTGGCAGCACCTGCATGAATAAATGCTTCCAAAATAGACTTGTACGAATCCTGCAATTCTACATACTTCCCTATCAAACCGATGTTAACTTCGTGTTTCGGGTTTTTCAATCTGTGCAAGAACTCGTTCCATTGCTTTAAATCGGGAGACGCCTTTTCCGGTAAATCCAACTTCTTCAAAGCTACTTTATCCAAGCCTTCTTCCAACATTAAATTAGGAACATCATATATTGTTGACGCATCAATCGATTGGATTACTGCTTCTTTTTTCACATTACAAAACAACGCTAATTTCTGACGTAAGTCTTGCGACAATTCGTGTTCGGTACGACAAACCAAAATATCAGCTTTAATACCGCTTTCCATCAAGGTTTTTACCGAGTGTTGTGTTGGTTTTGTTTTCAATTCTCCAGCTGCAGCCAAGAAAGGAACTAATGTTAAATGAATTACAATACTATTATTTTCACCCAATTCCCAAACCAATTGACGTACAGACTCGATATACGGAAGTGATTCGATATCACCAACAGTTCCACCAATTTCGGTAATGACAATATCATAATCACCACTTTGTCCAAGTAACTGCATGCGTTCCTTGATTTCGTTAGTGATGTGCGGCACGACCTGAACCGTTTTCCCAAGAAACTCACCTCTTCTCTCCTTCTCGATTACAGACAGATAGACTCTACCTGTAGTTACATTATTCGCTTGAGAAGTAGGCACATTCAAAAAGCGCTCATAGTGACCTAAATCCAAATCAGTTTCTGCTCCATCATCTGTTACATAACATTCCCCATGTTCATAGGGGTTTAATGTACCCGGATCCACATTGATGTACGGGTCAAATTTTTGAATAGTCGTTCGGTAACCTCTTGCTTGCAATAATTTTGCTAACGAAGCTGCGATAATTCCTTTCCCTAAAGAAGAAGTTACACCTCCGGTAACAAAAATATACTTTGTTTGATTCATTGTGTTGTGTTGTTGTATTGTGTTGTTGTGTTATTTGTTTGTATTACCCCTTTTACAATGCTCAGGGAGAATATATTTTAGTCTTGATTATAATATCAATTAAAAACGCGCAAAAATACAATTATTAATTGATAATAAACAATGCCTGATTGACAATTATTCGTTAAGAAATTATGGTTTAGGAAAGTTCCTGCGAATGTTGCGCACGAGCTCTTCCAATCCGTTAAGTTGTAGTTCATAAACCAGTTTAAGCTGTTCTCCCAACTGCCCTTTAGGAAAGCCTTTCCCTTGGTACCAAACCAAGTAATGTTCGGGTAGATCAATAAGGTAACGACCTTCGTATTTTCCGAAAGGCATTTTGGTATGAGCGAGTTTGACTAACTGTTCCTGATTTGTCATGATAAAAAAGAAAGAGAATAGAAAAGAATTCTATTCTCTGTTTCTTGCAGTGTTTTTATTTCCAGTAAAAAACGATTTCCTTTTTAATATCCGGATGCAAGCTGTAATGCACCGGACAAGTCATCGCTGTACGTTCTAAAATCGTTTTGGTTTTCTCATCGGTTTCCAAATTCATATGAAACACAATGTGGATTTCTGAAATTCTTCTAGGTTCTGCCGCCATAACTTTAGTTACCTCAGCCGTAGAGCCAGAAAAATCTAGGTTCATTTCATTGGCTTTGATTCCCATAACAGTGAACATACAAGAAGCCAAAGCGTTAGCAACAGTATCTGTTGGTGAAAAAGCTTCTCCTTTTCCGTTATTGTCAAGCGGTGCATCTGAAATGATTTCCGATCCAGAATTGATATGTATAGAAGACGTACGTAAGTCGCCCACATAAGTTACTTTTGAAGTAGCCATTATTTTGCTTCTTTAATTGTTAAATCGGTATCGTAATACAAAATATGAACTCCCTTATTCATATAACCACCGTCAGGATTTTGTACATAGTTGAATTCGCTTTCTACTTGTTCGGAAGCTATTTCATCAAATGTTTCCATGAACGATTTCTCTTGATTCAAGCGTAGTAGAACATCCAATGTCACATCGAATCCACGAGTAGCAAATTGGTTAGGGAACACTTTATTTTTCTTTTTGAAGTTGTTTTCAAAAATTTCAGCTTCTTCTGATTTATTCGGTCTAGAAACTGAAGGATAGTGCATTTTTAATTTTGTAAGACGACTCATTGGAATCTCTTCAAAATCCAACGCTTCATTTTCACCAAGAATAACTAGATTGATTTGATATTCTTTCAACCAAGTGGTAAGAGCACTTGTAGTACTCAATATCAAGTTCGTTTTTTCGGTTTCCATGATTACATAATTCATTTTATCCTTTACCAAAAGCGTTTTCAACTGAGCCACATCCAATCCACCTTTTGCATTGAAAGCAGCAAATTGGACATCTTTATGATTGGACTCAATATATTGTTTCACCGAACCTTTTTTAGGATCGACAACTGCAACTATATTTCCTCCTTTGTTACGCATGAAGTCAAACATGGCTTGTTTGATATCATCCGGCATTGTAGTCGCTTGAATCAAATTAGGGAATTTCTTATCATAATCTTTAGAAAGTGGTGAAATCACCGGTACATTTCCTAAAAGAGAAGCTGCTTTTTCTGCATTATTTTGATAAAACGGACCAATAATGGCATTCATATTTTTCAAGTTATTATCCTGAATTAAATTCACCACATTCGACGTTGATTTCGTTTCATCCGAATCTAAAATCAGTACATCTACATTCAATCCCATAGCTTTTGCAGAATCAACCGCAATCAAAGCACCCGCGTAGAAATCAAGTGTCATATTCAGGAATTTATCTTTTTTCAATCTAGACTTCGTAGAATTGATGGTATCCTGATCTAATTTCGCAATATTGAATGGTAAAAGTAGTGCCAGTTTCTTTTTGCCGTTCACCTGAATACTTTCGGTTAAATTCGTTAGTTCCTTTTTCACCACTGTTTTCAACTCTGGTTTCACAGGCACATCAATCAGCATCCCTTCCTTCACACCGTCTTTCAGTTCTGGATTCATTTTAATCAATTCCTCCTGCGTAATATTAAATTGTCTGGATAAACTGTATAAAGTTTCTTTCGGTTGAATTGTATAACCTATCGTTGATAATGTTTTTTCGACAACTGCAATTCCTTGATTTGGAGCTTTGGGAGCAACTGGAGGTTCTTCTTTAGGGGTTTCAGTTTTAACAATTTCTACTGGTTTAGGTCTTTCTCCTTTAATCAATAACACTTGCCCCACTTGCAATCCGTTTACGATTTCAGGGTTTTTCTTCTCCAGTTCTTCAACCGTTAGACCATACTTTTTGGCAATACCGTATTTGGTCTCTTTCGTTTCCACTGTGTGGTATACAGGTTCTTGTTTTTTAGGCTCCTGTTTTTTTGCTACGCCTTTTTTAGCGGTAATAGTAAGCACCTGACCAATACCCAATCCGTTTTTTACTTCCGGATTGCTCTTTTCGATTTCTTCTACAGTAGTTCCGTATTGTTTTGACAGCGTATATAAAGTTTCTTTCGGTTGCACTTCGTGTTTTACAACTACAGTTGCTTCCTTATCTGTCTTTTTCTCCGATTTTTTCTCTTCTTTCTTCTTTGATTCCGCAACAGATTTACCCGGTAATGCAATTACCAGCATGGTATTTTCATCTACACCTTTTTGTGCATCTGGATTGAGTTTATAGATTTCACTTGGAGTTATCTTGTATTTTTTGGCAATCTGTATGATAGTTTCTCCTTTGGTCACTTTATGTTTTACTACATTTTGTGCAAAGGAAAATTGCATACCCAACACTACTAACCAAACTAATTTCTTCATTGCTCTTCTTTTTTTTAAATCTGCTTTTTCGCGGAAACAAATTTATTGTTCCTTGGCGATTTGTACAATAAATAATCCACTAAATAACGGATCATTTATTTTTGTTTTGTATTCGTAGATTGCTTCATCGGCAGTTTTGAAGATTTTAGTATACACATAATAAGATAACGTGTTCACATTGTAGAAGAAACTCGATTTTGTTTCTCCTGCATCGGTAAGCTGAATTGCATAAGCGTCACGCTTTGCTGTATCATCTGTTACCTGTGCCACCATGTAAAATCCATCTTCTAAATCTTTCAAATTGCGGATGATTTCCATCTTGGTTGGATGTTTCTCATCTACGATATTCTTATTCAACTGTTTTCTAATCTCAGCAGCTTCAGGAAGTGTTGTGGTTGTCGCTACATCTTTCTGATTTTCTTCTGCAGTTTTCTGATAACGCTGTAATTTTACTTGTGCCAGTTTATCATCATACTCTCTTGCCTCTGAGCTATAAAACGTTGCTTTTGATATTTTGCGTTTTAATTCGTCTTTTTTCTCTGCATCGATAGACGCTACTTTTGCCAATAATGCATCGTTCTTTTTCTCATTCGCCAATTGATCTTCACTTAGCTTATTAATCTCATCGATAGAAGCCAAATCCTTATCCGACAAATTCGCTTTCACTTTCTTTTTATACTCTTGATTTTCCTGTACAGTGATGCGGTGAACCTTCTGCATGATACCTGTGTAAATTTTACGGTTTTCTGCTAAATCTCTTTTCAGTCCTAGTATTAAATTATCGGTTTCGATGATATTTTGATACGATTCCTTTTCTAGTTTCTTAGACTCCTCTAACGTCTCCACATCCCTGTTTTTCAAATCGGCCAAATCACGTTCCATAGTCGATGCTAAGGAATCCAACTTTCCGATTAACACATCCTGAATTTTCTTGTTGGCATCCAAAACCAGTCGTAACTTTTCAACCGAACCTGTTTTGGTTTCATCTATGGCATTCAAATTAATGTTCAGCTTATTCAGTGTTATCATTTTTTTATTCAGTTCCTTTTGAACCGTCAAGCGGTCTTCCAGATCTTCAATCTTAGCATTTTGTGCTTTTGACTTTTCAACTACCGCCTGTTTTTCTGCCAAGGCAATCATTAACTCTTCGTTTTCATTCTTGGCTTTCAACATCGACTTATTAATTGCCAATTTATTTCCTTCGGTCAATCCATTAATGATTTCAGGATTTTGTAATTCCAACTGTTCAATAGTTATGCCATACTTTTTAGAAATCGAATATTTTGTTTCTTTTGGTTGTACGACATGGAAAACCGTTTCATTATTGATAATACGAGCCTGTCCGCTGATTGTTTTCTTTTTATTCGGTATTGTAATTTTCATTCCAATCTTTAAACCTTCTTTCAAGACTTCGGTATTGAGTGCATCCAAGTCCTTCACAGACACATTGTATAAACGAGCGATACTAAAAAGCGTTTCTTTAGGTTGTACTTCGTGCACGTTACCTGTAACCATGGGAACTGCTTTTGGAGTTGGAGTTGTGGCTACTTTTACACTAGGAATATTTAAAGTTTGCCCCACTTTCAATCCTTCTTTTAGAATTTCCGGGTTGGCCAATTGAATAGCTTCAATAGTAGTATTGTGTTGACGTGAAATACCATAAAGCGTTTCTTTAGGCTGCACCTGATGCGCAACATAAGCTTCAGCTTTAACATCATTTTTCTTTAGCAAATACGAGATTGAATTGTTGTTAGGAATTAACAACTGCGTGTTCTCTTTTAGTCCGTTTTCGGCACCGGGATTAAGTCTTAAGATTTCTTTTTCGGATACATTGTATTTTTTAGCGATCTCTGTGATTGTTTCGTTAGAAGACACATTATGCTTGAATGCTTTTTCCTGCTGGGCAAGCACAAGCTGAGACATCCCTAAAAAGAAGAGTAAAAAGTGTTTCATGTTTTAGTTTGTTTTTGGTTTTTTTAATTTGGCCCGAACTCATTATCAACAAAAAAGCCGTTACAAATATATCTACTGTAACGACTTTTTTAACATTTTATTATGTTTTATTTATTCCCACTCAATAGTTGCAGGTGGTTTCGAACTAATGTCATACACCACACGGTTTACCCCTTTGACTTTATTGATGATTTCATTCGATATTTTCATAAGGAAATCGTACGGAAGATGTACCCAATCTGCTGTCATACCATCGGTAGATTCTACGGCACGAAGGGCAACTACCTTTTCGTAAGTACGTTCATCCCCCATTACACCCACACTGTTCACCGGTAATAAGATGGCACCAGCCTGCCATACTTTATCGTATAAACCATGCTCTTTCAATCCGTTGATGAAGATTGCATCGACATCTTGAAGGATTTGCACTTTCTCCGGAGTGATATCTCCTAAGATACGAATCGATAATCCGGGTCCTGGGAACGGGTGACGTCCAAGTAATTCGTCATCGATACCTAACGTCTTTCCTACTCGGCGTACCTCATCTTTGAAGAGCATGCGTAGTGGCTCCACTATTTTCAGTTTCATGAAGTCAGGTAATCCACCTACGTTATGGTGTGATTTGATGGTAGCAGAAGGTCCTTTAACCGAAACCGACTCGATTACATCCGGATAAATAGTTCCTTGTGCTAAGAACTTTACCTCTTCTATTTTGTGTGCTTCATCATCGAATACCTCGATAAAGACACGACCGATAATTTTACGTTTGGTTTCGGGATCGTCTACCCCAGCCAATTCAGAAAGGAAACGCTCGGAAGCATCTACTCCTTTTACGTTCAATCCCATTCCTTCGTACTGTTTCAATACGTTATGGAATTCATTTTTACGCAATAATCCGTTATTTACGAAAATACAGTATAAGTTTTTACCGATAGCTTTGTTCAATAATACGGCTGCAACGGTAGAATCTACCCCACCGGAAAGACCTAACACTACTTTATCGTCTTTGATTTTGTCTTTCATTTCGGCAACAATATCATCAACGAAAGCACCTGGTGTAAAGTTTTGCGGTACTTCGGCAATTTTCACCAAGAAGTTCTCCAACATTTGTTTTCCGTCTTCCGAATGGTATACTTCGGGGTGGAATTGAATCGCATAGGTAGTTTCTCCTTCGATACGGTACGCGGCATTTTCTACATCTTTGGTAGAAGCCATACGCACACCACCTGTTGGTAAGGTTTTGATGGTATCACTGTGACTCATCCATACCTGACTGTTCATATTAACTTCATCGAAGAACAATTCGTCTTCTTTGATAAAAGAAAGATTGGCTCTTCCGTATTCACGAATATTGGATGGTGCCACTTCTCCACCGCTAAAATGAGCTAAATACTGTGCTCCGTAACATACAGCCAACAATGGCATTTTTCCTCTAATTTGAGACAAATCAGGATGTGGAGCATCTTCTGCACGAACAGAAAAAGGACTTCCAGAAAGGATTACGGCTTTGTAACTTGATAAATCATCCGGGATATGATTGTAAGGAAATATTTCGCAGAAGATATTTAATTCGCGAACCCGGCGGGCAATCAGCTGTGTATACTGAGACCCGAAATCTAAAATAAGGACGTTGTGTTGCATGTGCAAAAATAGAAATTTCCCGTAGACTGGAAAAAGTTTTCTTTTTAATTATAAATTATGGATTATGAGTTATGAGTTTTTGTTTACCTACCTCCTGTTTGCTAATGGGATACGATTATTTTCTTTTCTTTTGTCTTGACACAAAAGAAACAAAAGGTCAAGGCTTCGATTCTCGGCGTTCCAATTCCATTTCGAATCCTAAAAGAAAAGAACTCATCTCGTCATGACTGACGAGACTCAAACAGCTTTTCTTTTTACGGATTCTTCAATGATTGGAACCTCGCCTGCGAATCTGAGGCCGAAGGGGGTGACGTAATAAAATCTAAAAACAAACTATTTTTCTTGTTCTTTTCTTTTGCCTTGACATCTCGTCGTTCCTCCTCGACTTGTCTTTTCTTTTTTGTCTTGACATCTCGTCTGATGACGAGACAGGCAGAAATCTCTTCTAAGGCCGAGACACAGCAAAAAGTCAAGACTGCATAGTCTACTCCTAAAAACTATCTCAGTACTGCGCTGCGTGACCCGAACCGCTCGTCGTG
>NZ_JBPZTE010000007.1:117093-770884 GCF_051908335.1 Flavobacterium sp. MAHUQ-57
GGCTCAAACAGCTTTTCTTTTTACGGATTCTTCAATGATTGGAACCTCGCCTGCGAATCTGAGGCCGAAGGGGGTGACGTAATAAAATCTAAAAACAAATTATTTTTCATGTTCTTTTCTTTTGCCTTGACATCTCGTCTGATGACGAGACAGGCAGAAATCTCGTCTAAGGCCGAGACACAGCAAAAAGTCAAGACTGCATAGTCTACTCCTAAAAACTACCTCAGTACTGCGCTGCGTGACCCGAACCGCTCGTCGTTCCTCCTCGACTACACGGATCACTCTCACTGCGTACTTTCGTTGTTTTTAACGGAGTATGCTATAAGGTCGGGTTGGGGATTTCGGTATGGGAGTGATGGGAGTTAAAAAGTAGAGTGCGGAAGCGAGAAAGCAAAATGCGGAAGCAAAAAAGCAAAGTGCGGAAGCGAAAAAGCAAAATGCGGAAGCAAGAAAGCAAAGTGCGGAAGCAAGAAAGCAAAGTGCGGAAGTGAAAAAGCAAAATGCGGAAGCAAAAAAGCAAAGTGCGGAAGCGAAAAAGCAAAATGCGGAAGCAAGAAAGCAAAATGCGGAAGCGAAAAAGCAAAGTGCAGGAGCAAGAAAGCAAAGTGCAGGAGCGAGAAAACAAAATGCAGGAGCGAGAAAGCAAAATGCAGGAGCAAGAAAGCAAAGTGCAGGAGCAAGAAAGCAAAGTGCAGGAGCAAGAAAGCAAAGTGCAGTTGCGAGAAAAAAAATGTGGAAGCCATAATGTACCGTACAGTAACAACTATTCAAAGAAAGGGATAAAAAAACCTTGCAACAGAGCGGAAAATTGAAATTTGGATTGTTGGATTATTGGATTGTTCGATTATTGGATTGTTCGATTATTGGATTGTTCGATTATTGGATTGTTGGATTTGCCTCTTGCGATGAAGGTATTACGGACAACTCTGAGGGTTTGTGGCTTCGAGTGCCTCAGCCACCGATGATACTTCGGCAGGCTCAGTAACCAAGCCTCAGCCATCGGGGGAGTGAAAATCCAGTAGTAATACGTAGTGGTTTGTGGGCGTAATTGTAGAAATTGCGATAAGAATACCACGAGGTATCATTTTGCTTCAAGAAGGTTAGTTTGTCTTTCTAATAAAGATGGTTCGAGAGGCATAGCTTTCTATAGTGAAAAACCATTAAGAGATAAAGGGTATTGGCCGATTCCTAAAAAATTTCCTCTATATTTGAAAAGCGCTACTCTGTAGCGGGTATACACCCTAAATTAGACGTATAGGCGCTATAAAGTAGCGGGTATATACGAGTTAGCAGCAATGTTTGACTACTCAGCCAAAATCAATATTCAAGCAAAAAGTATAGTGAATAATAAGTGGACCCAATGAGGCAAGGTTTTAAAAAAGCAGGAACGATTTTCAAATACTTGGCAATCTTATTCACTCTTGTATATTGGATTTTGATTGTAATTGATGACTGGGTACTTATTGAAAAATACTGGACAGACCATTGGGCTGAATATATTGGAATATGGTTCGTTTGGTTTTTAGTTTACTTTCTTGCTTTTTCACTTTATTATTGGGTAATCTCGACAATTATAATTTTCATGTACTACAAATTCATACTACGAAATAAAACGACCGACAATACACAAACAGAATGAAGAACACTGCTGCTAACACGGGTTTTGCGTCAGGCGGGCTGACGTCCAAACTTGGAGCTTTGTGCTTCTAATGAACTTTAGTAATAAAATGAAACTTTGCGCTCCGAAACCCGCCCGAACGCAAAGCCCGAAAACGTTAGCGGTAATATTATGAAAAACAGAATCTTAATAGCAATATTACTTGTTTTTACAGGTTGCAATATAAAAAATGAGCAATCTGGAAAATCCGCATCAGTTACTAAACTCAATATCGAAAAAAAAGAGAAAGAAATTGCTGTTTGGTTAGATACAATTACAACTGACAAAAAGTTTTTGAAAATATATTCAACTTCTGAAGACAATTACAAGAAAATATATGCAGAATGGGGAAAAAATAAAATTAGACATAAATCATTATTAATTGGTGATGAATTGATTGAATTTCAAACGCCATTTGACGCCAAAATTGAATGGACTACAAATAATTCATTTGGATTAGTTAATAGTTGTGGAACAAATTGCAGATACGCAATAATTTATAATATTGAAAAAGACAAACCATTTTGGTTTGATGTTTTATATTATCCAAATATTAGCTATTTCAATTATGCAACCGACAATAAAGATTTGTGTATTTGTAGCACAGAATATTCTAACGGAAATAGAAAATTAAGAATATTTGACATTGATTCCCAAAAAAATGACACAATAATGATTCCTGAAAATTGGAAAAGAGGTGTTGGACATTTTGACAACATAATTGATTCAATAAATATTAAGAATAATCAAATCGAAATATTTCAATTCAAAGAGGAAATAAAATCAAAAAGAATAAAATTATCAAAAGTAATTAATCTTAAATAAATACTACCGCTAACACAGGTTTTGCGCTATGCGGTTCCTTGGCTTAATTTAAAGTTTGTTTTGTATCTTTGAGTTCAGTTTTTAACCGAAAATCTCGCATCTTTAATCCCCAACCTTGCCAAGTGGCGGGACGTTAGGCATCATTTTAAAAAACATGGATTCAGAAATAAAATTTAGAGTTATAAACTCAGATAGTATCACAAATTTTGGAATTATTGTAGAGTTGGAAAACGTTGAAAATGGTATTCAAGAAAATGGTGTTCTAAAATCTATTAATTCTAATTTATTTTGGGAGGTTCAAAACCGAATAATTGAAAATTCGATTGAGAAAACATTTGAAAATGAGAATATAATTTATTCGCATCTTAATAAGGTTGATTACAAATTACAAAATGATAATATCTTAATAGATAGAGAAAATAAAAACATTCGCCTTTATAAAATAAAATCTATTGGCAATAATGAAAAACCTATAGTTGGCGAAGATTTAGTTTTTCATTCAACAACTTTTAGACAAAAGATTCAAGTAAAAGAAATTTATGAAGATTATGTATTACTTGAAAATAAAGAAGGTTATTTTGGTGTAATCCCAAAAAGAAAAATCCCTAAATGGGTAGAAGTTGTTGATTATGTAAGACATTGTGAACATCAATTTCATGATTTGGTGGACGAAAATGATAATTTCATTTACAGACATTAAAAAAACGTCGCCTAACAGTCGTTTGGCAAGATTCCTTAGGCAGTCGCTGCGCTCGTGTGCGAATTTTGTGGTAAATTCAAGTTTACGTTTCGCAATAAATTTATAATTTAACCGAAAATAATCAGTTCCGAAGTTCGCAACTGACGACAAGCGTGGGAATGTTAGTAGCCTTTTTGAAAAACTAAAGTGAAAGAATTCATTAAAAAAATATTCCGAAAATCAACATCAGATAAATTTCTGAATGTCGAAATCGAATTAACCGAAAATTGGATCAAATATAACAATGGAAATTCAATTGGAAAGAAAGGTTCTGAAGGTGGTAAAATATTCAATGATCAAGAGAATATAAAAGGCGCAAGAATAACGATTGAAGCCAATGCTGGAACTATTCCTTTTGCTATTACACTTGGAATTTATGGACTAATGTTTCACACAGAATTCTTTAGCGAAATAGAAATCGCTACTGAATATTTTAAAAGAAAAAAAATTGAAATCGACAGAATTTTAAAGATGTTTGAAATCCCCGAAGACAATCAAGATGCAGAATGGAAAAACAAAAAAGATGAATACTTAGAAAAATTAATGTACGAATAAAATCTGCTGGTAAAAGCTGTTACACGAGATTTGGGTATTTGGGTAAGTTTAAAAATGGTTTTGTACTTGTATAATTTGTGCACAATGGAAAAATCTCGCATCTTTAATCCCCAACCTCGCCAAGTGGCGGGACGTTAGCTACTATATTTATGACCAACGAAAACTTCATATATCATATAGATTTAGATTACATTTTAGTCTGTGAAAATTTTATTCGGAGTAATCACTTGGCTTCACCTGCAATGTTTCATTATATAACCTACAAAACTGAATATCCAATATATACCATTAACCTAGACAATTTATTAAGTGAACTTGACGCAACTCAAATAGGCTTTTCTTCACCACGTTTTCTTAATTTAACAATAACAAATTGGTCAAGAAATGGACTAAAAGTAGGACTTGGCATAGAGAATGCACAATATTATTCTAAAGAAAAACTTAAAAAATTTGCAAGAATTTCTGAGCTTGAAATAGAATTTGAAAGAGTGAGAAGAGAAATTGACAATAATCTTCCAAGTCGTTTGTGTTGCATATTTTTAGCTTTAGATAACTTTGATAGTAGAACAATGTTAAAAAATATGTTTTGGGATAAAACAAATTTTATTATTGCTCCAATAGAAATTAAATATAAGCATAGATTTCACCAAGCTGACTCTAAATGGATTGAAGAATATGAAAAAACAAAACATAAATCAGCGATTGAGAATTATTGGTTAGGCAAAAACTTTGATAATAATCCTGAATACGAATATTTACTTGAAGGATTAATAGAATTATGTGATTCAAAAGATAGAGAATACATTAAAAACCACTACGCAAGAGATTATTAACACACTAACTAACAGTTGTTTAGCAAAATGGCTGGTTTAGCGCAAATTTGAACATCAGGCTTTCAAATGAAGTTCAGTCTAAATTGAAAGTAAACAATTCAAAATCCGCCACTTCACCAAGCTGTAAAACTTTAGCTTAAATTTTACTACAAAAGATGATTAATAGAATATTTATAATAGAAAGCATACCTGCTGGCGAAAAATTGACAGGTAAAGAACTTTATGATGATATAATAACTAGATATATTACGTTTTTCAATCATGAAATCAAATCTGAATATCATTTTGTAGAATCAAGAAAAGATTTTTTGAAAGCTTTGAATATTCTTCAAGAAAATATATCCGATGAATATGAAACAATTTTACATATTGAAGCTCACGGAGGAAATGAAGAAATACATTTTTCAAACTTAGAAACTCTCAAATGGACCGATTTAGAAAATTACCTAGTAGAAATCAATAAGATTAGCAAAAATAATTTACATTTAAATTTGGCAACTTGTTACGGAATGCACGTAGCGGAAAAAATATCTTTAAAAAATACTGCCCCCTATAAATCTTTTACTTCTGCATTAAGAGAACTATCACCTTTAGAGATTATAAATGATAACTCCATCCTGTATGAAGAAATAATAAAAACGAGAAACATCTTTCAAGGATTTGAAAATTTTATACAAAAACAAAAATCAACTCAATTGAGAATAAAAGACACGAAAACAGCATTAGAATACATTTTAACATCACAAATAATGCTTTTTTTGAATGCTTCACCTAATTTCGATTTAAAATTATTTTTTGACCACTATTTAAATATAGAAATTGATAATAGTACATTACAGAAAATAACTGAACCTAAAGAAAAGATAGAATACATATTAAAAATATTTTGTAAAAGATATTTCCCTCAATAAAACTACGACTAACAACGGTAACT
Source organism: Flavobacterium sp. MAHUQ-57 (assembly GCF_051908335.1). Taxonomy (NCBI): domain Bacteria; kingdom Pseudomonadati; phylum Bacteroidota; class Flavobacteriia; order Flavobacteriales; family Flavobacteriaceae; genus Flavobacterium; species Flavobacterium sp. MAHUQ-57. The sequence goes on from NZ_JBPZTE010000007.1 coordinate 122,637, forward strand.
GTTGCGCAACTCCTCTATTTTCAAAATAATTCCAAAAAAGCATCCTAGTAAAACTCTTTTACAACTATGTAAAGGAGGTTGTATTTTACAAACTATTCCATTAACAAGATGCTTTTCTTTATAAAGGAAGTATTTTGGTTATATTTGGAAAGGGTTTGCGAGGTAGTTTTGCGGGCTGATGTTAGCGGTAATTAAAACAGAAGACATGAGAAATGAACGAAATATATTGATTCCATTTTTTTTACTATTTTTTTTTATTCATAAGACAATTGCACAAGATTCCTATAAACCGAAATACAATTTTCGACTCTATAACCAAAAAGGAATCGTAATGACATGCGATAGTCTAACCAACGACAAAATCGAAATCTTTGTTAAGGACGGTAGAGGATTAGAAGCTTCATATTCTGAATCCTCTTACTATTTTACGGCTACACTTTCAAGAGTATTTCCTGTTTCAAATTTTCATCTAATTTGGACTCATCTCGGTAAAAAAATGGATATTGATATAACTTTGGATGCATTTTGTGGTCAAGGTGGTCATTCTCCAAATTCTTTTTGGATAGACAAAATCGAATTTAAGCCAGGAAAATACACTGCGGACAAAAACAACGGACTTGAAATTTGTTGTATTGGTTATGAAGTACATGCCAATTTTACAGATGTAAATAAACTTAAAAAAAGTGATGATATTTCAGACAGTTATTACAATGATTATTCCGACCGAATATTAAAAATAAACTGCCATTAACAGTGTTAACTGTTGCGCAACTCCTCTATTTTCAAAATAACTTCAAAAAAGCATCCTAGTAAAACTCTTTTACAGCTATGTAAAGGAGGTTGTATTTTACAAACTATTCCATTAACAAGATGCTTTTCTTTTTAAAGGGAGTATTTTGGTATATTTGATGGAGTTTGTGAGGTAGTTTCGCAGGCTGATTTTATATGCAAGCTTTCCTCACAACAACGTAAGCATGAAAGAGTACATAATTTTTGGCGCAGTATTAATACCCGATAGCTCGGATTTGCAATCCGTGTCCGCTATCTTTAGTCACAGAAGCAACTTCAAAACAGTAACTGTGCAATTGCGGGGTTTTACTACTGAACTTTTTATATCTTTATAATTTACATTCTTTGCCGGAACTGGCACGGATTACAAATCCGCGCTATCTTGATTTACCTCAATAGCTACAAATCAATAAACACACGTTCGTTTTTTCAGAAGGAAAATCTTATTTTAGCCAGAAATAAACGTTCACGCAGCCACTACGGAAAGATAGCGGTAACTTACAACACGAAAGCTTAAAACGAGAAAATGATCACTTCCGAAGAATTAATTACCACTATAGAAAATGTTGCAACTGAAAGTAATATGAAAGTTGTTGCAGAAAATTTATTAGAAGCGATTAGAGATTGGCCAACGGAAAATTTAACCGAACCAAGTGAGTTTGTTTCAGAATTGAAACTCCAAATAAATTCTAAACTAACATTTGAAAATATAGATAACTTTTTGAAAACATTATGCATAGAAAAAGATGCGTGGAAAATGGAATCGCTAACCTCGGTATTGGAAATATTTGACTTTGAAAGAAATGGAAAAGTTGACAAAGAAGTGGAATTGGAAGTGTTACTGGAAAGAATAACTAATCACATAAAATAAAAAACGTAGAGTAAACTGCTTTCAGCAAGATGGTAAATTTTGTAGTAAATTCAAGTTTATTTTTCGCAAGAAATTTTATCTTTAGCACACCCCATTTGTTCCATAGAATGCAACTGGTATATATAAATCCTTAGAAAATGTACAAGACTACTAAGTTATGACTTATCAAGACTTTGAGTTAACTGTAGGCTACAACAGTTGGAATGTGGAGGTAAACGATCGTTTTTCTAATTTAGTCAACAGGTTGACTTGTAAATCAAATTCTTTTTTTTCAAACTACATTTCCGGGAAGGCGATACTAAATGACAACGAATTTTCTATTCACAACAGTAATAAAGGAATTTTGTTAGCCTTACGCAATTCTCCTATGGGTCGTGTATCGATTGTGACGCAAAATCCTTTTCATCGCTGTGCAACAATTGAAATGGACAATGAAACTTTTTTCTTTACAAGAGCTACCTTACAACAACGATTTGAGGTAACTGACAAGGACAACAAGGTATTGCTAACCATTGACGGTCAATTAGTGAAAGAGAAACAAAAAAACCTATTTGGCTTGGTTTATTTTGCTGATGTATTGTACCATTCCGTTTATGTTTTACACCCTATGACAGAAGAGGAAAAGATTGCTTATTTACTTCTAGTATGTGGGTATTCCATTCGAGTCTTCTTAGCAATAGACTCGGGAGATTATTCTGGAACAACCCAACAAGTTTAAAAACGATTTGATAAAAATTTTATCTTACTGGAAATTTTATCCCATTAGCAAATCAATTCTATTGTAAATTTGCGACACATTACAAAAACTTATACCCAAACTTTACCAACCCTATTATGGAAAAAGAATACCCAAGTATCCTCGACAGAATAAAATCGACAACCATTGACACCTTACTGGTCATTGCGTTCATGTATTTTTGTTCTGAAATTTTGGATTCATTTGAAAACATTGACAATTACATACGAGTACTATTATTTTCAGCTATACTACTCTACGAACCCATAGCTACTACATTGGGCGCCACTTTTGGCAATGACAAAATGGAAATTCGAGTAAGAAGGAACTCCGATCATTCCAAAAGGATTCATTTCTTTCAGGCAGTTGTTCGGTTTGTATTGAAATTTTCACTGGGTTGGTTGTCTTTTATCACCGTTTTCGGGAATACAAAAAGGAGAACCATTCATGATTATCTGAGTGGAAGTGTAATGGTTAAACTAAAGCCGTAACTCCTTTACTTTGTTTCAAAGCAGCTCATTTATGCAAAAAAGTCGGTTTTCTTTAGTCTATGTGTATTGCAGGTGTGGGATTGCAAAATAATCTTACCGCAGTATTCACTATTTTCCTCAGCTACAATAATTACTTGCCGGCTGTACATAACTATCAATTTAGAAAAACAATATGAGAGCATCGTTTCCCTTTTTTGTGCTACTGGTTTGCTTCACAAGTTGCCACCAAAATAGCAAAGAACAAAAGGATGTACTGCGTACTTCGAGTGCACTACCTACTGATACATTGCAAAAAAGAATGACATTCAACCGTATTTCTGAAGTAGTTCAAGACAGCACCTACTCTATTTGGGTTGATAAACAAAAGGAGAATTTTTCCCTTGCACTTCACTTTCAAAGTAAAGACACTTTAAGCATTTCGTATTCACCAGAATGTTGGCTTATGTACCCTTATCAGCTTCAAAATGAGAAGCTCATCGTGTATTGGGACAACAATATAGACACAAAATACAACTTTGATATTGTACAAGCAATTGACGATACAGACGAAAAACTCATTGGAAAACCATTTATGACTTTGGAACTGGAGAATGACACGACATTCAAAGCCCACTACTTGATTGAAGGCTTAATAGAGAAAATCAACCGTTCCAATAAAGATCGTATTTTGTTCCCAGAGCAATTCAATCTTGTTCAGGACGGGGAAATGTATGACTAAAATAAAAAACAAGACCAATTCTATGCAAATTACAGAGCAACACCATAATGCAGCGAATGATATCATCGAATTAATCGCGGCTAAGCTTGGAAATAACACAACCGTTAGAAATAACTGTTAGCCTTTTATTTCATTCGTTGAAAGATTGGAAGATGAACAGTAATAATCGATTTGTGCGCGCACCTCAACAATTAAAGATATTAGCTATTAAATTACCTCAAAATGCATTCGTAAAAATGAAAAGAATTTACTTTACCGTCGGTTTATTGCTATTATTGCTTTCCTTTCTTGCGACGTCTTGTAACAACAAGCCATCGAACACGATTGATGAGCAAAACCCGGTACCGAAATCGGCTACAAAAAAAACGACAATAATTGTACCTGAAGACACACTCTACAAAGACAATAACTTATTGATTCTTCAATCGGAGCAATCGACAGATACCCTATATCGATTTCATTCACAATTGGATGCAACACCATTTGAAGTAGAACTACAAGCTGTTAAACCGCCAAGAAAATTGAACTTCGATTCTTCTGAATTCAAAAAAAGATACATTACTGCAATAACGCATGGTGTAAATGAACTGGGGGTTAATTTCGCAGGGAAGTATTGTTTGGTTTCTTGGGGTTGTGGTTCTCCTTGTCAAAGTAGTGCTATTGTGGATATGAAAACCGGAATGGTTTATAACGGATTGCCATCGGCTGTGGGTTACCGATTTAAAAAGAACAGTCGAGTGCTCATTACGAATCCGCCGGATTCCTCCGATTATTTTCCTAAAGCAAGAATAGTTCCTTATCCTGAACAGTATGCCTGGACGGACAAAAAATGGGTCAAAATCGATCCTACAAACGATTCTAAGAATTTGGAATAGTTTACAAATAACTATTATTCGTTGGCACTTTCAGTTAATTCTTATATTTGCTCTGTTCAGATGGTTTCAAATTCAAAACAAGAAGCAGCCTAAAGACACTCACTTTCAACTAAAAAAAACAAATCTATGTCTATTCGAAACTTAGTACTTGCAGTACTTTTTGTTCTTCCCAACCTTATTTTCAGTCAGGAAGGTACTTTTTCCAGTTTAAAAACCAATACAGGAGAGGTTAAAATTCCGGGTAAATGGCAACAATTGAATACGATGAACGACTCGGGTCAGACCTATTTAAAAAATGACAGTGGTGTTATTATAGCCATCGCTCAAAACCCTAAAAAAGCCTATCCGTTTTATCAAAAAAACGATTCTGATTTTAAAAGTGTGACCGCGTTTTATAAATGGGATACAGATTACATTGGTAAAAGTCATCCAGTCACTCAACTAAAAGAGAATGCCAAATCGGAATATATTATTTGGAAGTATAATGATGGAAAGGCCGACAATGTATTTTTATTTGGTTCGGTTAAGGCCAATTTCCTAAACTTATTAGTATATACCAACAGTTGGGAAGAAGCTCAAAAAATTCAATTTTTAGAAGAATTGTATTTACTAAACAAATAAATAATGGCATTGGAAGCCAATTTAACGCTTCCTTATTTCACTATTGAGTTAGAACCTAAAACAACAACAAATTGAACATCAAGCGTTGGAAATACCCAATTATAGTCTTTTTTCCGTTACTCTTTTTGGGAATTAGTGCCGTTAAAAAATACAATTGCAATCCCGAATTTTCCATTGGACAACAACTAGACAGTCTGAACGGTATTGTGGTCTATTATAATGGTGGAGTTGACCATGTATCCGAGCGGAATCTTGCCAAAGATGGTTATAACCTAGGTTTGAAATACCAATGTGTTGAATTTGTAAAGCGATACTATTACGAACATTACAACCATAAAATGCCGGACAGTTATGGCCATGCGAAAGATTTTTTTGATGAGACACTACTGGATGGACAACACAATAAGCTACGCAATTTAACACAGTATACCAATTCGAGCCAAAGTCAGCCCAAAATGGGTGATCTACTTATTTTCGAAGGGACACTACTTAATCGCTACGGACATGTAGCAATTGTTTCCGATGTGACAGAAGATACAATCGAAATCATACAGCAAAACCCGGGGCCATTCAGTAAATCCAGAGAACATTTTCAACTTGGACAGACCAATGGCAAATGGAAGATCGAAAACGCTCGAATTTTAGGCTGGCTTCGAAAAAATTGAATAACAACACTTCCAACGAACAAGTAGCAATTGATTTCATTTTCATTGTATGACCAATCCAGAAACCAAAAACAGTTATAAGACCCTTCTTTTTTACGTACTATCCGCAGTGTTAATTGCGCTTATTCATGGTTCAGGAAAATTCAAATCGGGTCCGTGCGCACCCAATCTTGACGTTTTTTCCTTGTTCCTTTTAGTAATCATGAATGTACTTCTTTTGATTGTAAACGGCGTCCTGTATTTTGTTTTTAAAAAGCCCGTCAAAACCTCCTTCTTCATTCATTTGTTTGTATTGATATTTTGGGCATTATGTTTGCTGCTTTCTTAAACAATCAATAGTATAAAAAAGATGCATTGCCTACAACGAAAAACGGAATTCTCTATGCGTTTCATCATAATTACGATAGTACTCAGTATAGCTTCTGCATGCCAACCTTCGGTCAATGCCAAAAAAGAGGCCGATAGCTCAGACAAAAAACCAATCGACAGTAGAAGAACCGTTCAAAAGGAACCACTAGAACTACATCAAGATACCGTTTCATTCAATGGGCAAAAGTACATACGTGTTCTAAATGACAACAATCATTTTCATTGTTTACTTTCTCAAAAAGGCGATACCCTAATTGAACCCCAAGACTATTATTTCGATGCTGAATTTCTAGACATCAATGAGGATGGGTACAAAGACATCCGAGTGTCTTTTTTCAGTAACACACCCAATCAGTGTGATAATTTTCTTTTTCACCCAAAGGACAAAAACTATCAATTGCTACAAAATTGCGATCTTGCTATTCAGAAGATACAAGGAACTGATTTTTATTATTCCTATAGCCCAGTAGGCTGCAGTGATATGGATTGGGAAAGTTATCTCTGTAAAATTGAAGGCAACGAACAAATCAATTATGGTTATATCAATGGAAAAGGATGTGATTTCGACACCAAAACCGAACCACAGGTTATCGAAGTCTACAAGATAACCAACACGAAAGACAGTGAACCCAAATTAGTACAGACACTTCCCTATACCAAGTATATCCCAGAATTTGAAAAAAAATGGGATTTTATTGAGTACTATTGGAAGAAGAATTATCTGAATTTTTACTATGGAAAAACTACAGCTTCTTAATTTCGTTACCTTTACCTTTTAACACCAATGCAAACTATGAAATTCAGATTATTGGTATTGCTGCTACTAATTTTTCAGTGGAGCCATGCACAAGATGAACAATTGGACCAATACCAGAAGGCCAACATTCTTACTATAAAAAAGCTATTTCAACAACAGAACATTGATAAAATTGCGGGAATGGTCAATTATCCGTTGCGAAGAGAATATCCGATTCCAAGCATTAAAAACAAGCAAGAATTCAAAAAACGATTTCATGAGGTTTTTGATGCTGCTTTAATCAAAACGATTGCTCAATCCAAAATGGACCAATGGTCGGAAGTGGGTTGGCGAGGCATTATGTTGAATAACGGTTCCGTTTGGTTTGAAAGTGATGGAAGTAGGATAACAACTGTGAATTATCAAAGCGACTTTGAAAAAAAGTGGCGGACAAAATTGATTGCGGCGGACAAAAACAAGTTGTATCCTTCCTTACGAAAATTCGAAACACCAGTATACAAAATAACCACCAAAAATTATCTGATTCGGATAGATCAATTGTCGTATGACACCTACCGTTATGCTTCTTGGAAAAAAGGCAATGCAGAATCCTCAAAACCCGATATTATTTTAACCAATGGTGTAATGGACATACAAGGAAGCGGTGGGAATCATGTTATTGTGTTCACAAGTGGCGACTACAAGTACAATGTATACCGAAATATAATTGGCACCGAAGATAGTCCGGATATCACCTTGGAAGTAGAAAAAAAAGGACAAATTATTTTAACCCAAGACGGAACACTCTTGCGAAATTAGCAAAAGTGACTCAATCTATATTTCATCATGAAGAGAACAATCTACCCAAGCCTTCTATTGAAACCTTTAGCAGTACTACAATTGTGCATTCTTATATCGTGTCGTCCATCTACAAACGAGCGAGAAGCAACCGAAAATTCAAATATTCCTTTAGCGGATTCTTTAGTAACAGATTTGGAAAAACAGCCTACTGCTACTGCACCAACAATGCATTGGTATGACACTTTAATTGCCGATTACATTAAGCATTCTGAGAAGAAATTAATTCGAATGGCGCTAAAAAACAACGACTCTATAGAATGGCTGTATGATCAAACCATAGACAAAGATGGTACTCGATATATGCTATTCAATATTGGACAGGATGTGTATGATGAAGGCTATACCAACAAACGTTTTGTTTCTGACGGTTGGGTTTATATTGACAGTATACAACGAAAACTATACGAGTACGATTTACCCAATGATACAATCATCGAATGGAAAAAAAAGAACACAAAATAAATGGGTTACTGTAGCTATTTAACTAAAAAACAATGAGGAAAAATCTATTTTTTATGATCTTGGGATTCACCCTTTTTTCGTGTACCCAATCCAAAACCTTAATTTTGACGACCCACAATGCGGAAGGCATTACTAATGAAACCAAATTGAAAGTCAGTGGTATTGAAATTGGAGAAGTTGAAACCCTCCAATTGGACTCATATGGTCATGTTCTTATTCATGCCACTTTAAACTCTGAGATACAACTCCCTGTTGACTCCAAGTTTACCGCTGAAAATCAAGGACTATTGTCCGACAAAGTCATTACGGTAACCTTGGGAACCAAAAGTGAAATGCTCGATGGAAAAAGCACAGTAGTTTTGGAAACCGAAAAAGAAACCTTTTTTAGTGATTCTTTATCGGTTCATCTCAAAAACGCATTACAACAAATAAGCGGAAAAGAAAAAAACGATTCCATTTTAAAAGAGTTACGTCGTTTGAATGACAATCTGGAGAAAAGAAAACAGCATTAAAGAATTATCAAACACCATAAAATTATTATTCCAACTTTCGCAAAATTTTATATTTTTGAGGCACCCAATTTATCTCAACATGAAAACTAAACTACTGTATCTAAGCGTATTGCTTTCTTTTCTAATTGTATCGTGTGATGTCCTTGATCGCTTACTTACTTTTGAAGTGCACGACCAAACTACATTTTCAATCAATACTGGTTTGCCGTTCAATTCCCCTTTTGACGTTCCCACACCAGATGTTACCACTAATTCGTCGGCTGAATTTAACAACAACAATACCAACGCCAATCTGGTAAAAGATGTCAAACTGAAGCAATTAAAATTGACGATTACGAATCCGTCCGATAAAACATTTAGCTTTTTAAAAGCCATACATATTTACATTTCCACTGACGGAAGCGATGAAATTGAACTGGCCTATCTAGACAATATTAATGTGGTTACCAATACCATTAACTTGACATGTACTTCGGCAAAATTGGACAAATACATCAAAGCGGATAGTTATAAACTAAGGGTTCAAGTTACCACCAAGGAAACTTTAATGCAAAAAGTTGATGTGCAAAGCGATATGACTTTCAAGGTTACTGCCGATCCGTTGTAATCAGCAATTCATTTGGAATCCGCTTTTCAATTTTGAAACTTAGCAACTAAAATTGTATTTTCGCAAGATGATGAACGCACATGAGATTGAAGCGATTAAACAGTTATTGTCTTCGCCCAAAAAAATAGCAATTATACCCCACCGAAATCAAGATGGAGACTCAATGGGCTCTACGCTGGGATTGTATAACTTCTTACTACAGTTACAACATGACGTAACTGTAATTTCACCGAATGTATTCCCTGATTATCTGGCTTGGTTACCGGGCTCTGAAAATATTTTGTGTTTCGAAGAAAATCACGAAGCCTGCGAACCCAAGTTGGAGGAAGCCGAATTAATCTTTACATTGGATTTCAATGCTTTTCACCGTACCGGCGAATTTATGGCCGCTTTCCTGGAACAATTAGAGAACAAAACATTCGTTATGATTGACCATCATCAATTACCGGACAGTTATGCTCAATATATGTATTCGGATACTAAAATGAGCTCTACCTGTGAGATGGTGTATCATTTCATCCATCAACTGGGTTTACAAAACCTAATCAATGAAACTGTAGGCACTTGTTTGTATACCGGACTAGTTACAGACACCGGTTCTTTCCGTTTTTCCTGTACTTCAAGTACGACGCACCAAGTAGCTGCAGATTTGATTGATCGTGGCATCCGAAATGCAGAAATTCACAACAATTTATTTGACACCAGTACTTACGACCGTATGCAACTCTTGGGTAAAGCGTTACAAAACATGCAGTTACTTCCAGAGTTTCAAACTTCCTACATTACACTGACACAAGCAGAACTCGATGCACATCATTATCAAAAAGGTGATACCGAAGGTTTTGTTAATTATGGTTTAAGCATTGCTGGAATCAATTTTACAGCTATCTTTATCGAAAATAAATCGGAAGGCATTATCAAGATATCCTTCCGTTCGCAAGGGAATTTTGATGTCAATCAATTTGCTCGAAACTATTTTAACGGAGGCGGACATATCAATGCAGCAGGAGGAAAATCAACAGTGAGCATGGAAGAAACCGTTGCACGTTTTATAACAATTGTAAAAGAAATTAAAAAAGTAACAGTATGAAGTTGGTAAAAATCGTAGGCTCTTTATTGCTTGGCATGAATTTGGTTACTTGCTGTAGTCAGAAACAAGAAGCCAGAAGACCTATTTCGCACACTGGCGGAGAATTTATGAAACAGTCTATAGAACGCAATAAGAAATTAAACCAAGGCGAAGAGAGCATCATTGCGGCCATCATCAAAAAAGATACGGCAGTTGATTATATTGCTTCAACTAAAGGTTATTGGTATACCTATTTGACTAAAAACGAAGTATCCACAGATATGCCGGAAAAAGGTGAAATTGCTTATTTTGATTATGAAATCAAAGATTTAAAAGGCAATATCATTTATACACAAGAAGAATTGAAACCGCAAAAGTATGTGGTAGATAAGCAAAATATCATTATGGGATTGCGTCATGGTATCAAATTGATGAAAAAAGGAGAAACTGTACGTTTCTTATTTCCTTCCCATATGGCTTTTGGTTATCATGGCGATGAAAAGAAAGTGGGTACCAACCAACCTTTGATTTATACCGTTACTTTGAATGATATTAAAATGGATTCGGTAGCCAAACCTAAAACAACAATTGAATAACTATTATAATTATTAACTAAAATGAATCGAATGACTAGTCTATTTTTAAGTTTAATTGCCTTATTATTCTCATGTAATTCTGGAGGAGACCAATTACCTGAAGGGTTGTATGCAGAAATTGAAACCAACAAAGGAAAAATCATGGTACAATTGGAGTTTGAGAAAACGCCTATCACTGTAGCCAACTTTGTTTCTTTGGCTGAAGGGAAAAATCCAATGGTAAACGAAAAATTCAGTGGTAAACCATTTTACGACGGATTAAAGTTTCACCGTGTGATTCCTAATTTCATGATTCAAGGTGGAGATCCTGACGGAAATGGAAGCGGCGGTCCCGGATATAAATTCAAAGATGAAATTGTTGCCGATTTAAAACATACCGGTCCTGGTATTTTATCTATGGCCAATGCTGGACCTGGTACCAATGGTTCACAATTTTTCATTACACACAAAGAAACACCTTGGTTGGATGGTAAGCATACTGTTTTCGGACATGTTATCAAAGGTCAGGATATCGTAAATCTTATCGCTCAAGAAGATGTTATTAAAAAAATCACGATCATCCGTAAAGGATCTAAAGCGAAAAAATTTGATGCTGGTAAAATCTTTAAAGAAAGTGTAGCAAAACAAGCTGCTGAACAGAAAGAAATCGAAGCAAAACTAGCGAAAGCAAAAGCAGACAAACTAGCTTATTTTGCACAAGCTAAAGCATCGGGTACAAAATCGGAATCAGGATTAGTATACAGTATAATAACCAAAGGTTCAGGTAAAAAACCAGCTGATGGTTCTACAGTATATGTTCATTATGCGGGTTATTTTGAAGATGGAACTTTATTTGATACCAGTTATGAAAACGTAGCTGCAGAAAATGGCAAACTAGATCTAAACCGACAAGCTGCTAAAGCGTATCAACCATTCCCTTTCCAAGCTGGAAGAAAAGATGGTTTGATTCCAGGTTTCTTGGAAGGTTTAGAGAAAATGAACTTAGGCGACAAAGCTTTATTGTTCATTCCTTCTAATTTAGGATACGGTGCACAAGGAGCTGGCGGAGTAATTCCTCCAAATGCTAACTTAATTTTCGAATTGGAACTATTAGAAAGTGCTCCTGCAGCAACTAAGTAATAAAAATAAAACCCCGGAATATCCGGGGTTTTTTATTGTAGTTTATTTCTTAACCTTTGAATTTCCAATCGAACTCATCGGCTTTTTCATTAAAAACGGCACCTAATTCAAAACGGATTACTTCATTGTATTCTACTTGAAAGATCATCCAGTTGCTTTCGTTGAAATAATTATCCACAGAATCGAAGTTTTCCTTCTCCAATGATTTGATGTTCTTATCGTTCAATAGCTTTTCAATTTCCTGCCAAGGCTTTCCTATGATTTTTTCAGAAAACAATTCGGCATCCGGATGTGATGTAATTACATAACCGAAGCGAAAATCTTCGTCTTCATAAAAGGTTAAGCGCATTTTTTTATCATTATAGAGGTAAATGATGTTGCTGTCTTCGTCTTCGTATTGTTGATCAGGATTGCCATATAACGCTTTTACGTCTTTTTGTTTCATCCCGAAAATTAACTGATCTATTCCGGTTTTTGGATTTATCTTCATATGCTATTATTCTTCAAATTCATCATAACGAGCGGGTACTTGTGGGTCATACAGCGGGCATTTGAATTCGGTCATGATATCGCACAATGTATTCATGGTTTTGCCTTCGGTACCATAACAGTTGATTTGAATACTTTGTGGAGTAGTGATAATGTGGAACGCTCCTACTCCTTTGGTATTTTTAAAACTGAATTCGTCCACTTTTTCCCATTGCGCAAAAGCATTGGTAATTCGGTTCAAAATTACCTGAACAGGCAATTCTTCCAATCCTTCAACCGATTCCTTTTCTATCAAGGCCTCATACACTTCCTGATGGTTCAGGTAAACCTCATCGATATATTTCCAAAAAAGCAGTTCGTACATAATTAATCCTTACTTCGTTATTGTTATTCCGTTGCGTTTTCACCCTTTACTTCTGAATTCAAATGTAGCAAATTCCTATTGAATTAGAGCTCTTTTACATTTCTTCTGATTATTTCCATTACTAATTCAAATGAGAACTGCTTACAAGAATAATTCGTAACTTTAATATCCCATTGAATGTTAGTTTTTTAAAGTCAATTTTTAACCTAATATTCCAGTTATGAAAAACACAATCCTTTTCCTGATCGCATTTTTGATGCTCTCAGTTTCGTACAGTCAAACTCAAAATGGTCACTCAAGTGAATACTATTTTCAGAAAAAAAGAACCAATGCGACTGCAGCTTGGGTTTTACTAGGTTTGGGTGTTGGAGGTATTGCGGGAGGCATTGCTTTAGATTTCAGCGACAACTTTATGAATTCCGGTTCATACAACAATACAGGCTTAACACTCTCGTATATTGGAGGCGGTATGGTATTTAGCACTATTCCACTCTTTGTAGCTGCTCATAAAAACAAAAAAAAGGCTACCGAAGCAACCTTTGCTGTCCGAAACCAGCACTATCTTACTCCCGATTTAGCATCAGGTAATCAGCCGGCAGTAACATTGACCATAAGCTTTTAAATTACTACTCAAAAACGCTTTATTTTAGAGTGGAGGCCAGCTTCATTATTTTGTACGTTCCTCTTTTATCTTTCGGAAGATGAATTTGAGAAGTTGTAAAGAACACATCTCCTTCTTTATTCAAAGCAAACGAATCCGGCCATTGAATCAACGCATCAGCAATTAGCATCTTACATTTCCCTTTCTTGTCGGCAATCGAAATAGCGTTCTTTTCCAGACTGCTCAAGTACAATGTTCCTTTTTTATCGAAAAGTATGCCGTCGTTTGGACCTGTTTTGGCAAACTTCTCCACTTTTAAACCTAAAGCAATATCGTTATTGTTTTCATCCAGAATGGCCTTCACAGGAATTCGATACACATTTTCACCTGTTAATGCGCAATAGTAGAGATACTTCTGATTTTTATCCAATTCGATTCCGTCAGAGTGTACGGCCCTTTTTCTTTCATAGCCTTCCACTACAATTTGTGGTAATTCGGCTAATGTTGAAAAATGATTGGACAAGATTCGTTTTGTAGTCTGCGTCATCAGATCAAAAATCACCAATCCGCCCAATCTGGAATCCGTGAAATATACCTTATGATGTTTTTCATCCACCCGAAAATCATTCAGGTAGCTTCTGGCAGTTATACTTTCGGCAGGAATGGTATAGCTTGTTTTTAATTTATTCTGTAAAAGATCAAAAACATACAGCGTGGCCGCATTTGTTTTATCTTCTTCCAAGACATAACCGGTATCCAATACCCAAAGCTGATTTTGTTTGTCGATCCACATACTTTGCACACAAATGAATTGGTTGCTACCCTTCTTATCGTATGTATTCCATTTCACATTCGGATAAGGAATGGATTTACCATCGATTATTTCGGCAACAGCCATTGGATTTTCTTTAGACCATCGAGGGAAATTGACAAATACCCTATTCGTTTTCGAGATGGCAATTCCAGTCCATTGGAACTGACTTTCGGCAACTATCTTTAATTTGGATTTAGGAATTTCCTGCGCGAAGGCAGCCAGAGAAATTAAGCAAAGGAAGAAGTTAGTTTTTACTGTATTCATTGTTTTATTTTTTTAGTTCATACAAAATTCCGAACTAAAAAAACAGTACAAGCTGCGTTAGATCACTTCTTCATTGTGAGGTATGTCACATTAGGAATTCTGCAATCTACTTAAAGTCTCTCGGGAAACCCCAAGATAAGAAGCGATAAATGTTTTAGGGACACGTTGAAAGAGCGTTGGATATTGCTTCAATAACAATTCGTAGCGTTCCTTAGTGTTATTGGTATAGCTGTTGAGCAATCTTTTTTGGAGAGCGATGTAACCACTATTGGCTTTCTTGCGGAAAAAGTGTTCCATTTTATGCATTTCGGAGCATAACTTTTCCCGGTTTTTGTAGGACAGGCAAAGCATCTTTGTGTTTTCCATACAATCGATATCGAGAGCCGCATTTTGTTGATTGAAATACGCTTCATAATCACTTATCCACCAATCTTCCAAGGCAAACTGAACGATATGTTCTTTTCCCGAAGCATCGGTGAAGAACGATTTCGTCAATCCTTCATAAATCCAGAACGAGAAATCAGACTTCCCTCCTTTTTGAACCAGGAACTGGTATTTTTTCAGTTCCTTGTATTCAAAAAAAGACAGTATATATTCCAACTCCTCATCAGTTAATGAGATGAGTGCTTCCAAATGCTTTCTAAAGGAAAGAGCAACTTGATCAGGTATCAACACAACGGAGTATTAATATTCAAAAACACCGTATTCGGATGTAATGGTCAGTTTTTTAGATGCTGATGCCTCCACTCTACCGACAATTTGCGCATCCACGCCGAAAGATTCGGAAATGGCGATAATAGCATTGGCAATTTCGGCAGGAACATACACTTCCATGCGGTGACCACAGTTGAACACTTGGTACATTTCCTTCCAATCGGTTTTGGATTGTTCCTGGATCAGTTTAAATAATGGCGGCACAGGGAATAAATTATCTTTGATTACATGTACGTTGTCTACGAAATGCAATACTTTGGTTTGCGCACCTCCACTGCAATGCACCATTCCGTGAATATCTTGAGGTGTATATTGTTCTAAAATCTTTTTGATGATAGGCGCATACGTTCTTGTTGGCGACAACACTAATTGACCGGCATCGATAGGAGATCCCTCCACAGCATCGGTTAACTTTACGTTTCCGGAATACACCAACTCATTAGGTACCGAAGCATCATAACTTTCCGGGTACTTTTCTGCCAAGTATTTCGCAAAAACATCATGACGGGCAGAAGTCAATCCGTTGCTACCCATGCCACCGTTGTATGATTTCTCGTATTTCGCTTGGCCATAAGAAGCCAATCCAACAATTACATCACCCGCTTGGATGTTTGCATTATCCACTACATCTTTACGTTTCATTCTTGCTGTAACAGTAGAATCAACGATGATGGTACGAACCAAGTCACCGACATCGGCTGTTTCGCCACCAGTAGAATTGATGGTAACACCGAAAGACTTTAATTCTTCGATTAATTCTTCCGTTCCATTGATGATGGCAGAAAGCACTTCACCTGGGATTAGGTTTTTATTTCTTCCGATAGTGGAAGAGAGCATGATATTATCAACGGCACCCACGCATAATAAATCGTCAATATTCATGATTAAAGCGTCTTGTGCAATCCCTTTCCAAACGGATAAGTCACCGGTTTCTTTCCAGTACATATACGCCAAAGACGATTTTGTACCCGCACCATCGGCGTGCATGATTAAACAATAATCAGCATCATTGGTTAAATAATCAGGGACAATTTTACAGAAAGCTTTTGGAAATAAACCTTTATCGATGTTTTTGATTGCATTGTGCACATCTTCCTTAGCAGCAGAAACGCCACGAAGTGCATACCTTTTAGAAGTATCTGAACTCATTATTTTTGTTGTAGTTGTTGTGGTGCAAAGATAGTAATGAGTTATGAATTATGAGTTATGAGTTATGAATTATTTGTGGTTTGTGGTTTACTGTTAATAGTTTATTGTTAATGGTTTATTGTTAGTGGCTCCACAACAAATACTATTCCTTCTACAACAGGCTACTGAGGCTTCACAAGCGGCACTATTCACTCCACAACAGACAAATGAGGCTGTACAAGCGGTACTATTGGCTCCACAAGCAGCAACTGAGACTCCACAAGCGGTACTATTGGCTCCACAAGCAGCAACTGAGACTGTACAAGCGGCACTATTCACTCAGCAAAAAAACTAAGATCTTAGCAAAGGTCAGTTTTCGATGATTTCGATTTCGACGCGGCGGTTGGCAGCGCGTTCTTCTTCTGATTTTTCGGGCAAAGCGTGTAGCGGTTGAGTACTTCCGAAGCCACGGTAGCTCATTCGTGCTTTGTTGATTTCATTCATTTCCAAAAACTTATAAACCGCTTTAGCCCTTTGCGTTGATAAGTCCTGTTTGTCTGATTTCACACAACACACATGTCCTTGAATATCAATTTTCATGTTGGGATTTTGTTGCATTACCAGAAGGATTTCGTAAAGTTTTCCTCTTGAGTCGTTGGTCACTGCGAAAGTATTCAGCACAAAATTCAGGTTATTCAGTTTCAGTTTTTGTCCTTTGGGTGCCTGGTAGAGCGTTTTCATGAAATCAATATCCAGTTTGAATTCCGATTGGCTGCCGTTCGGGTTGGTAATAATGACTTTTTCGGGGAAAGTGACTGTTTTAGTAGTATATCCTTTTGCTTTTTGACCGAGAATTTCCTCTTCTTTATGCAAGTCTTTGGCTTGGAGAAAATAGATAATAACCTTTCGATTTTCCTCTTTTTTAGTGGATTGGGCAAAGTTTTCGCCGAAACTTATTTTTTGAAAATCCTCTCTAATTTTGATTTTACCGTTGATCACTTTCAAAACCGCATTCACTCTTTTTGAAGCTAGCGTATCGTTATATTGCGTTGAGCCATCTTCATCGGTAAAGCCATACATGGAAAGAATCTTACTTTCCTTATTCTGATTCATCCAATTGAGCAACGCTTCGGTTTGCGTTACATTTAATGTATGTTTATTACTATCGAAATACACTGAAAAGCGATCTTGAGCGTTTGAGCCAAGCGTCGTCAGATGTAACACCATTAGAATTAACCACTTCTTCATGAAACGAATATAAACAAAAAACCGTCAGAATGCGATTCTGACGGCTTTGAAATATAACTGAATTCAAAAAAATTATTTTGTAAACAATAATTCTCTGTATTTTGTTAATGTCCAGATTTCATCATCCACTAGCAATTCTAGTTTATCACAGTGTTCACGGATGATATCGAAATACGGTTTTACTTTATCGCAGTATGCTTCTGCCATTTTCTCAGAAGAAGAAAGGTTGTTTGCCTTTTTGCGTTCTTCGATCATATCGTCCACATTTTTATTGATTCCTTCGATATGTTCTGAAATTTCTTTGATCAAACCGATTTGTTCTTTTGCGATTTTCTCAAAATCCTTACCGAAGATTTCTTTCAAACCTTTTACGTTTTCGATCAATACATTTTGGTAACGGATTGCAGTTGGAATAACGTGGTTACGAGCGATATCACCAAGAACACGACCTTCGATTTGAATTTTCTTCGTGTATTCTTCCAATTCGATTTCGTAACGCGCTTCTACTTCAACATGGTTCATTACACCCAATTCGTGGAATAACTCCATTGCTTTTTTAGAAACTTTAGCTTTTAATGCTTTTGGTGTTGTTTTATGGTTACTTAAACCACGTTTTTTTGCTTCTTTTTCCCAAGCATCGCTATAACCATCACCTTCGAAAAGGATATTTTTTGTTTGTTTGATGTACTCTCTCAACACATTGAAGATCGCTTCATCTTTCTTTAAATCTTTTTTCTCGATTAACGCATCCACTTCTTTTTTGAAATCCATCAACTGTTTTGCCACGATAGAGTTCAAGGTAGTCATAGACACAGCACAGTTTGCCGAAGAACCCACAGCACGGAATTCGAATTTGTTTCCTGTGAAGGCAAATGGAGACGTTCTGTTTCTGTCGGTATTATCCAATAATACATCTGGAATTTTACCTACTACGTTTAATTTAAGATCTGTTTTTTCTTCCGGAGACAATTTACCGTTGGTTACTCCTTCTAATTCCTCCAATACTTTAGTCAATTGTTGACCGATGAATACCGAGATAATTGCCGGAGGCGCTTCGTTAGCCCCCAAACGGTGGTCATTACTTGCAGAAGCAATTGAAGCTCTTAGTAACTCTTCATAATCATGAACCGCTTTAATCGTATTGATAAAGAAAGTCAAGAACTGTAAATTACTCATTGGCGTTTTACTTGGAGACAATAAGTTCACTCCAGTATCTGTAGCCAATGACCAGTTGTTGTGTTTACCCGAACCGTTTACACCTTTGAACGGTTTTTCGTGGAATAACACTTTGAAATCATGACGTTCCGCTACTTTTTGCATTACATCCATCAACAAAGAGTTGTGGTCAACCGCCAAGTTTGTTTCTTCAAAAATAGGTGCCAACTCAAATTGATTTGGTGCTACCTCATTATGGCGTGTTTTCACTGGAATACCCAACAACATACATTCGTTTTCCAAATCACGCATGTATTGTAGTACGCGAGTAGGGATTGAACCAAAGTAATGGTCTTCCAATTGTTGTCCTTTCGCTGAAGTATGTCCTAGTAAAGTTCTACCAGTAGCTAAAATGTCCGGTCTTGAAGAAGCCAAAGCAGCATCTACCAAGAAATATTCTTGTTCCCAACCCAAAGTTGGTGTTACTTTTTTAACGTTTTTATCGAAATACTTAGCCACATCAGTCGCTGCATTATCGATAGCGTGTAAAGCTCTTAATAAAGGTGTTTTGTTATCCAAAGCCTCTCCGGTATAAGAAACGAAAACCGTTGGAATACATAAAGTAGTTCCGAAGATAAATGCAGGAGAAGTTGGATCCCAAGCTGTATAACCACGTGCTTCGAAAGTATTACGGATACCTCCATTCGGGAAAGACGAAGCATCTGGTTCTTGCTGTACCAATTGTCCCCCACCGAATTTTTCAACTGGATCACTACCATCGAAAGACGTTTCGAAGAATGCATCGTGTTTTTCTGCCGTAGTTCCTGTTAAAGGTTGGAACCAGTGCGTATAGTGAGTAACTCCTTTAGACAAAGCCCACTCTTTCATTCCCATAGCAATATAGTCTGCTAATTTGCGGTCAATTTTAGTTCCGTGCTGGATAGCACTTTGTACAGCTTTGTAAGCTTCTGGAGTTAAAAATTGTCGCATGGCCTTATCGTTAAAAACGTTTGTGCCGAAAATTGCCGACTTTCTGTCTAATTCTTCTACTGCTACTGGTTTTCTACTTGTAGCTTTTTGCAGAGATTGAAATCGTAATGTTGCCATAAAATTAAATAATTTGAGTTATACCCCTTAAATTTGAAGCAAATATATCCATTTTTTAAATTAATACAATATACACCCCCTAAAATTTAACGGTAAGTTGTCAAAAATTTAATTCGTAGAGACAAAACCACATAAAATTTAATATTCCAAAATCAAAGTTTATATTTGTAAACCTCAAAATATATAAGATATGACTGTCTGGATTTGTTTTTTAATTGCCGTATTTATTTTTCTTGCTTTAGACTTAGGAGTTTTTAATAAGAACCCGCATATTATTTCCACAAAAGAAGCCAGTATGTGGACTGCCATCTGGGTTTCACTTTCCTTTGCATTTTCGGGAGTTATTTTCTGGCTGTATCAAAATGGATTTGTAGACAACCCTAATCATTTAAAGCCGATTGAAGCCACAATGAAATACATTACAGGGTATTTGATTGAACTCTCGTTAAGTATTGACAATATATTTGTGATTGCAGTAATTTTTGCCTCATTTAAGATTCCACAGAAATACCAACACAGAGTTTTATTTTGGGGGATTTTGGGAGCGATAGTATTCCGAGGCTTGATGATTTATTTCGGCGTAATGATTATCAACAAATTCAGTTGGACGACATATCTATTTGGTGGATTCCTTTTATTTACAGCCATCAAGATGTTTTTCAATAGCGAAGAAGACGATTTTGAACCCAAAGAATCCTTTATTTACAGAATGTTAGGCAAAATTATGCCGTTAACTTCAGAAATGAATGGTGAGAAGTTTTTCATACCAACCAAAAAAGGAAGAGCTGCTACTCCATTGTTTGTTGCCTTAATCGTAATTGAAATCATGGATGTTTTATTTGCCGTTGACAGTGTTCCGGCAATATTAGCCATTACATCCGATCCTTTTTTAGTATTCAGCTCCAACATATTTGCCATTCTTGGATTACGTTCTATGTATTTTTTCTTAGCCAATATGTTAGAAAAATTCAGTTATTTAGAATACAGTTTGATCGCGATATTGACTTTTGTAGGAATCAAAATGTTATTGGTTCATCATTACAAATTCCCAGAATGGGTATCTCTCGGATTTATAGCAATAGCTTTGCTAGCCGGCATTCTAATTTCCCTCAAAATGGGCAGTGAAAAAGATTTAGAAGAATAAAACATACAAAAAAAAGACCATTCGATGAATGGTCTTTTTTTATTAACGTAGTTACTATATCACCCTTTTTGCGGTTATATTAATTGTTTCTTGATTTTCATCGACAGATTTTCCACTGAAATAATCATAAATTAGAGTACCAACGACTTTTCCATTCACATCCACTAATTTATTATTAACAATACTTCCGGAATTAAAAAGACTAAATTCGTCGTTTACCCCAGCATACATTGTTACAAAACCATACCAATACCCTTCGTTTCTTGAAAGCACAATTCGTTGTGACCCCACTTTAACCACTGTCACATTATCATCCGCTCCAATTCTACTTTCAGTTGACAAGTAATTTTTTCTTTTACTTAACTCCCCATTAAAAACTTCAACCAAGCTTGTTGATTTCTCTTTAAAAATGGTTCTTCCGGATTCCACTCTAAACATCTCTTCATCCGTAAAAATCACCTCTGGATTATCACCATTCAGATCGACACTGAATTGCACATTAAATCGTTGAAAATCGTGATGTCCATAGCCAAATCCACCATTAAAAACCGCATAGAATCTATTACCATTCGACCATTGATTGAGAAATACAAAATCTCGAATCAAGTCGCCACGTAACACTGTCAGACGAAAACTCTCATCATTGTTGTTATCAATATTAAATGTTACAATATCTGTATTCACCACTCCAGAATAGATCCCTTTATAGGAGTTATCATGTTCAGGTAAAGCTTCCGGTGCTGATTTACAACTTGCGCACACATAATACACTGATTCTTCTTGACCGCTATCGGAAGAAGCATCATCTGTACAACCAATACCTACTAGGAACACCAATACAAGTAACAGAATTCCTTTCCATTTTGATTTAAAAACACTACTTACCATAACCATTCGTTTTTAATTGTTATTACATGGGTAAAGTGTTTTCAGAAAGTCACTATTAAAATTACAAATCAATCAATTGAGTTTATCATAAAAAAAAGATAAAAAATAGTTAACTAAAAAGGCCTACTCACGCAGGCCTTTTATAGTAAAAATTAGAAATTCAAATTATTCGGGAGTAACACAAGAAACCAACTTCCCATCTCTGGTGGCGCCTACATACCCCATACCTTTCAAATAATAAAATCGATATGTCACCTTTGGATATTTTGCTTCCATAACCATCAACCCTTTATAATTACAATACGGAGTTTTTAATTCACCATCGTATGCAATTATTTCATATTCAACCTCTCCTGCCTTCCAAGTCTGCCCAACTTTGAACGAATTGTCAAAACGGATAAAATCGGTATTTGATTTTTCATCGTATTGAACTACTTTACCATTCTCTTCACGCAAAAGAAGTACATCCACATTAGTGTTATTCCATTTCTGTTCAAAACTAAAATACTCTTTACCTCCTTTGACCACCTTTCCTTTATTCGTCTCAACATAAAAAGTAGTGTACCAAAATATTTTTTTAGATTCTATATCCAAAGGAAAATAAGAGCTACTCTTTACTTCCTCACAAAAATTCTGCCCTTCAAAACGTTGTCCAAACGATTTAAAACACAGTAAAACAAATACGATTAGGATTTTTTTCATGGCACAAAAAAACAAAAAGCCTTTTATTCCTGAAAGCCTTTCTTAAAATTTAATAAATCTATTACAATTCAGAAATTCATACTATCTTCGACTTTCAAAACACAAAAGTTCATTTCTTCTCTATGAAACATTTTTTATTTTTATTTTGCTCACTCTCTTTATTTGCTAACGAGATCAAGATTAAGGCAACCACCAAAGAGGTAACGGTTTACACTTCAGGCGCACAAATTTACGCCGAATCTTCCGTTACTATTCCCAAAGGCAATTCGCAAGTTCGCATTACTGATTTATCCCCCTATATCAACCAAAACACTATTCAGATTGGTGGATTGAAAGACGTTTCCATACTTTCGTTTGGATATGAAACCTTATTTTACCCTAAAAAAGTTACTTCAGAGAAAATAACCAAACTACAAAGTGAAATCGATGCTAAAGTAAGAGAAGTTGCTTTTCTTGACAGTAAAATAAAAGGTTTACAAGAAGAAGAAACCATTTTATCACAAAACAAAACCTTAAGCAGTTCCCAACAATCAGTAACTCTTGACAAACTAGTAATTCATAGTAAGCATTACAGAGAAAGAATTCCGGTTCTTAAGATGGAAATTTTCGATATATCTAAAAAAATAGAAGACATAAAGAAAGAGCTGACTGCGATGCATTTGGAAATGAACAAAATAAGCAGCGAAGAAAAAGAACAAAAAGGAGAAATCCTTTTAAAATTCAACAACCCGGTTGAAGCAGTTTTACTTAACCTCACTATTAAATACAACGTATCGAACGCTGGCTGGAATCCATCTTATGAAATCAAGGCTAAAAACACAAAAGATGCCTTACAGTTTGCTTATAAAGCACAAGTATATCAAACCACGGGCGAAAATTGGAACGACGTTAAATTAACGCTATCTACTGCCAACCCAACCGTTAACAACGAAAAACCAACAATTGACAGCCATTATCTTAATTTCATCAATTACTATGATAACAGACAATCTTCTACAGTTAGAACCCAGAAATACAATTACAATCCCAATGTAAAAACAGTTACAGGCGTAGTTACCGACAATAGCGGTCCAATTCCAGGAGCAAATGTCATTATCAGCGGAACACAAATTGGCACACAAACCGGATTTGACGGTACCTACAAAATCAATGTCGAAAAAGGAAAAGAACTTACCTATTCCTTTATGGGGATGAAAACAATCGCCTTACCTATTTATAGCAATACGATGAATGTCATTTTAGAAGATGACGGTGCCCGATTACAAGAAGTGGTTATTTCTTCCGTGGGTATCAAAAGAAAAAAAGCAGAGACTGATTCTAGTGATAACGAAGAAGAAAAACCGGAGGAAATCACTACCGCTACAGGAGACGAGAAAGAAATCGCTATTAATTCGGTATTGTTCAAAATTAAAAAGAATTATTCTATCCCTTCAGATGAAGCACCTTCTGTTATTGAAATTGACAATTTTAATATCCCTGCAGAATTCGAATATTATTCGGCACCGCTTTTAAGTGAAAATGTATTTCTGACTGCCAAAATAAAAGAGTGGACCAAATACGACTTACTACCAGGAGATGCCAGCATTTATACTGAAGGTAGTTATGCAGGCACTACCTACATCAATCCTTACCAAACGGAGGAAGAATTGGTAATTTCTATGGGTATAGACAACAATTTGGTAGTAGAACGAAAACAAATCAATAATCTGAAAGATAAATCCTTATTAGGAACTACCCGAATCGTTGACCGTAATTATGAAATTACATTGCGCAATAACAAACCTATAGATGTTGATGTAAAAATATTCGACCGTATACCGGTAAGTCAGAATAAAGAAATTAAAGTAGAAAAAGTAAGCGTTGACAATGCTGATTATAAGGAAGACACCGGAATACTTTCCTGGAAAACCAACATTCCTTCAAAAGGGATTGCAAAAAAACGTTTGTCCTACCAAATCAAATATCCTAAAGGAAGAAAAGTTAATCTATAAAAAAAGCCTCACAGATGTGAGGCTTTTTTAGTATAATTCTATCGTAATTTTAAACTTCTCAATATTTACTAAAAGCAGTAAACAACTTCCAACCATTATCCGTTTCAATAAAGTCCAACGAGTCAAACTCTACTTTATTTTCATTATTGGCCACCTTAATATTGACATTCAGAATCCGATAATCTTTCTTCAAATACCGATCATTAATAAACAATCCGTTGCTCAAACAATTCAATTCATCATTAAAATTCTGATCAATAACCATAGGATTCCAAACAGGTTCTGAAAAAAAAGTTTGAAAAGCTTTACGGTATCTTTTTAACCTATCAGTATCTGCAACATAACTTGTTTTATAGTCATTGAAAGGCAGCTTATCTTTTAGACTGAGATGATAGTTATTAAAGATTTGCTTCGTTTCTGCGGGAGTTAAATAATAACTGTTTATTTTTCCGTATTGTTCATTTTTAATTAATGTTAACACTTCCAAAATAACCTTTTTCAGAACTTCTTTTTTAACTTCATCTAATTTTGGTATATCATTTTTTATAAAAAAAACATCTTCAGCATATTTAGAAACAATTTTCAGATCCTTTTTAAATGAAGATGCAAAACTCACCATTTGATGGTCACAATTAATCCCCTTAAGTCGATTAAATCCGGTAAAATCCATTGTTTTCAACTCAGAATTGCCATGAATGAGCAAATATTCGACACTATTCTTAATTGGCAGGATTATATTCATCAGGTTATTTCCATGCGCATCCAGATACCTCAAATCTTTCAATTGTGACAAATCAATAACTTTTAATCTATTATTTGAACAGTCCAAATGAAAAAGCCTGATTTGTTTGGACAAGTCCAACTCCTGCAAATCATTATAATTAAGGTACAATTTTCCAAGATTAACATTTTGCGACAAATCAATTGCTTCTAATTTCAAACCCATTAACTCCAGCAACTCAATATTAACATTACGAGTCAGATTTACCTTTCTCATTTGCTTATTGGCTTCCAACTGAATATGTAAAATTTGTAATTTTTCATTTTCGGAAAAATCAAAATCAGCAGAGGAATTTTGTCCATTGATATACAGCGACTTCAGATTGGGGCATTTTTCAACATGAACACCTCCTATATGATCTGAATTGACCACTAATTCTTCCAGTTTCACATTACCATTGAAATCAAAAACAGGGTATAGATCCGAATTATTTTCAACGGAAGAATCCCATTTCAACTTTACGCTCTTAACGTTTGTAAAAAATGACAAATCATCAAAGTCAGCTAAAGGATAATTATCAAAATTAATTTTTTCGACAACATCCAATTCGCTCTGAAGTACTTTTTTATCCTTATCCGAATCTAAAACAATCGCATTCCCATTGGCATCGTAACATGTTACATACCCGAGACCATTATCAAAAAAATATTTTTCAAAATCCTTATTCTTAAATTTAGCCTCCTGTGCATTACAAAAGGAAAGAACAAAAAAGAAGACAAATCGAAAAGTGATTGTTTTCATACATAAATAAAATCACATATTTCTTCGGTACTGTCCGCCCACTTCAAACAACGCTGCCGTGATTTGACCTAATGAACAATACTTAGCCGCATCCATCAGTTTTTCGAAAATATTCTGATTTTGTACAGCAGCTTCCTGAATGATTGCCAATTGTTCTTTTACTTTATCCGCTTGAGCCGTATGTAAATTTTCTAAAGTTGTAATTTGGAATTGTTTCTCTTCTTCGGTAGCTCTAATTACCTCGGCCGGAATTACTGTAGGCGAACCTTTCGAACTTAAGAAAGTGTTTACTCCAATAATTGGGAATTCACCAGTATGCTTCAATGTTTCGTAGTACAAGGATTCTTCCTGAATTTTAGAACGTTGGTACATAGTTTCCATTGCACCTAGTACGCCACCTCTTTCGGTGATACGGTCGAATTCGGTCAATACAGCTTCTTCTACTAAATCTGTCAATTCTTCAATAATAAACGAACCTTGAATTGGGTTTTCATTTTTCGCCAAACCTAATTCCTTATTGATAATCAACTGAATGGCCATAGCTCGACGAACGGATTCTTCAGTTGGTGTTGTAATCGCCTCATCGTACGCATTCGTATGCAATGAATTACAGTTATCATAAATCGCGTACAATGCTTGTAATGTTGTACGGATATCATTGAAATCAATTTCCTGAGCGTGTAATGAACGTCCTGAGGTCTGAATGTGGTATTTCAACATCTGTGCTCTTTCATTAGCACCGTATTTATTTTTCATGGCTTTCGCCCAAATTTTACGGGCCACGCGACCAATTACAGCATATTCGGGATCGATACCATTTGAAAAGAAGAACGATAAGTTAGGTCCGAAATCATTGATGCTCATTCCTCGGCTTAAATAGTATTCCACATACGTAAATCCATTAGCCAATGTAAATGCCAACTGCGTGATTGGGTTGGCTCCCGCTTCGGCAATATGGTATCCAGAAATCGAAACCGAATAGAAGTTACGTACATTTTTCTGGATGAAATACTCTTGAACGTCACCCATTAAACGCAATGCAAACTCCGTAGAGAAAATACAAGTGTTTTGTGCTTGATCTTCTTTTAAGATATCTGCCTGAACCGTTCCACGAACTTGTGCCAAAGTTTTCACTTTGATATCAGCATAAACGTCGGCCGGTAAAACTTGATCACCTGTAACTCCTAAAAGCATTAACCCTAAACCGTCATTCCCTTGTGGCAATTCACCGTTGTATCGAGGTCTTTCAGTTCCTTTGGCTTTATAGATAGCATCAATTTTTGCTTCCACTTCTGCTTCTAGATCATTTTCTTTGATGTATTTTTCGCAGTTTTGATCGATAGCGGCATTCATAAAGAAACCAAGCAACATTGGAGCAGGTCCGTTAATTGTCATCGAAACCGAAGTAGCCGGATGACTCAAATCGAAACCGGAGTATAATTTTTTAGCATCATCCAAACAACAGATCGAAACTCCCGCATTTCCAATTTTTCCGTAAATATCTGGTCTGTGATCTGGATCGTTACCGTATAAAGTTACCGAGTCAAATGCTGTTGACAAACGTTTTGCCGGCATCCCCAGTGAAACATAGTGAAAACGACGGTTGGTTCTTTCTGGACCACCTTCACCTGCGAACATACGTGTAGGATCTTCTCCTTCACGCTTGAACGGATACAATCCCGAAGTAAATGGGAATTCACCGGGTACATTTTCTTGCAGGTTCCATTTCAAAATATCTCCCCAAGCTTGGTATTTCGGTAACGCCACTTTCGGTATTTGAGAATGTGATAATGATTCCGTATGCGTTTGGATTTTGATTTCCTTATCACGCACCATAAAACTGTATACCGGATTTTTGTATTTGTTTACTTTTTCGTCCCACGTTAAAATGATTTCCCAGTTGTAAGGATCTAAGTTCATCTTTACACGATCGAATTCTTTCAAGAGCAACGACAAAAATTCTTTCTTTTCAGGAGAATGATTCAACGAATCTTCGATCACTCCTGATTTATCAATTTTTGGCACTCTTCCAGAAACCGTTTCCATGGTTTTGAAGATACCGTATAATTTTTGAGCTACATCTACTTGAGAAAGCGCTGTTTCATCGTATTTGCGGTTGTTTTCGGCTATTTCAGACAAGTAACGCGTTCTGTGAGGTGGAATTACAAAAATTTTCTCACTCATTTCGCGAGTAATCTGGAAATTCGAATGCAAATCGATACCTGTTTTCTCTACAATTTTATCCATAATGGATTTGTAAAGCGTATTCATTCCCGGATCGTTGAACTGCGAAGCAATCGTTCCGAACACCGGCATTTTATCTGGATCTACATCCCATAAATTATGGTTGCGTTGGTATTGTTTTTTCACATCACGAATAGCATCCAAAGCACCGCGTTTGTCAAATTTATTCAATGCCACTAAATCGGCAAAGTCCAACATATCAATTTTTTCCAATTGAGTTGCAGCACCGAATTCAGGAGTCATTACATACAACGAGACATCTGAATGTTCTAAAATTTCGGTATCCGACTGTCCGATACCTGAAGTTTCTAAGACAATCAAATCGTATTTGGCTGCTTTCAATACTTCAATTGCTTCCTGAACATATTTCGATAAAGCTAAATTCGATTGACGTGTAGCCAACGAACGCATATATACTCTTGGATTGTTAATCGCATTCATACGAATACGGTCACCTAGCAAAGCACCTCCTGTTTTACGTTTTGAAGGATCGACAGAGATCAAACCAATTGTTTTTTCTGGGAAATCGATTAAAAAACGACGTACCAATTCATCCACTAGAGATGATTTACCCGCACCCCCAGTACCCGTAATACCTAAAACCGGAGTTGTACTATCTTGGTTGATTTTATATATTTTTTCTAAAGCAGGTTTTGCGACTTCCGGGAAGTTTTCAGCGGAAGAAATCACACGTGCTATCGCAGTAGGATTTTTATCTTCCAGATGATTGGCTTCACCGTTTAATTTATCACCAACAGGGAAATCGGCACGCTGCACCAGGTCATTAATCATTCCTTGAAGTCCCAATTCACGACCATCATCCGGTGAATAGATTCTTTCGATACCGTATTCATGTAATTCTGAAATCTCGGAAGGAAGAATTACTCCACCACCACCACCGAAGATTTTAATATGACCTGCTCCCTTTTCCTTCAGCAAATCGTACATGTATTTGAAATATTCATTATGACCTCCTTGGTAAGAAGTCATTGCGATTGCATTGGCATCTTCTTGAATTGCAGTATTCACTACTTCTTCTACACTTCTATCGTGACCAAGGTGAATTACTTCCACACCGGTTGCTTGTATGATACGGCGCATGATGTTAATTGCAGCATCGTGTCCGTCGAATAGCGAAGCTGCAGTGACGATTCTAACTTTATTTTTTGGTTGATAAGGTTGTACCTGTTCCATTTTTGCGGTAATAAATTTGTGCGTGCAATTTACGTATTTCTAAAAAACTAAAAGCCTAATTATTTGTATTATTAAGAACAAAAAAGAACAATTTTGTAACTTATCTCAAATTTTGTCGTCAGAGTGAATATCTCATTTGCATTTTCACAAAAGAGATCATCATCAAATCAAAATAAATCATTTATGAAAAATCAATTTTCCCTCCTAGCAGGAATCGTATTTACTTTTAATTCCTTTGCACAAAACAAACCCGTCAATTATGATTTGGATTTTACCAACAACGACAAAAACGTAATTCACATCAAAACAGCTTTAGATTTAACTAAAGCCAAAAACCGCTTCTTTATGTTCACCCATCCTTCAGAGAAGAATCCTGAAGGGGAAGCTAAATTCGTAAAGAACATGACAGCCAGAAACGATAAAGGTCAAAAGCAGAATGTCAACTATCTTGGTGAAGGAACTTGGGAAATCCAATCGACTACTTCAGGGAACTATGCACTTGAATATGATATCATAACCGATCATGACAGTGAAAACTGGGATCATTGCGGTGGTTATGACGAAGTAGCTTACAAAACTCCGGAAGGATTATTTTTTACGGGATACTCCTTGTTTATAGCACCCGATATTCCTTCATTGGAAGAAGTTAAAAATGTTTCCGTTCATTTTAATTTACCTAAAAACTGGAAGGCTTCTACACCTTGGACTGAAACATCCAAAACAAATGACTTTATCGTAAATAACGATTTACGTTTTCTTTTAAACAATTGTATTTTCGTTGGTAATCATTACGAAAAAGAAATAAAAATAGGAGATTTTGAACTTTTGTTTGCTCTTGGAGAATCTATAAAAAACAATGAAAATGATTTTATTCAATTAATGCAACCGATTATTGAATCTACCACAAAATATTTTGGAGGATCACCAAAAAAGAAATACCTCATCGTTGTTAATGAAAGTAGCATAATTACAGACGGAAGCGCTTTCAGAAATAGTTTCAGTCAAATCATTAAAGGTAAAATCAACAAAAACAGCCGGACCAACTGGGGACATATCATGTCTCATGAAACGATTCATTTATGGAACGGTCATACTTTGATCCCAAAAGAACAAGATGAATGGTTCAAAGAAGGTTTTACCGATTATCTTACTAATATTTTACTCGCCCGCACACAGCTTATTGACGAACCAACCTTTTACAAACGTTTTGAAAATGTAATCACGAAATACAACATTATAAGAGACTTACTACAAAACAACGTAAGTATCAAAGAATCCGGAGCTAATAAAAACCAAAACCGTTATTTGGTTTATGGAGGCGGCGCATTGGTAGGTTTGGGATTGGACATTGAAATCAGAAAAGCGACAAACAATCAAAAAGGCCTTGATGATTTTATGACGGAAATGTATACTCAGTTTGGAAAAACCAACATCCCTTATGAGCTGAAAGATATAATTGCTGCCGCCAATAAAGTTTCGGGTAAAAACTTGCAATGGTTTTTTGATGATTATGTAATAGGAATCAAAAGAATTCCCGTTACAGAGTACCTATTTGCTATGGGACTACAACTTGACGGATATTTGGAGGAAGTGTATATTTCGCCTGTAGAAAATCCCACACAGGATCAGTTGAACTATAAAAAAGGGATTATCGGATTTTAATTTTAACACACTTCGATTCTTCTGGTTTTAAAAAAGGCACGGACTTTGCTTATCTTTGGTAAACCAATTTTAATTTATGAAAAAGTTAGTCCTACTCTTTGTGCTCATTCCATTTGTAAGCAATGCGCAACTGAAAGATCTTCTTAAAAAAGCAGAAGATAAAATTGCAACCATAACTCAAAAAGACGGTGGTCTTGATATCGCTGGAGGTTTAAAAGAAGCTTTAAACAAAGGAATAAATGAACAAGTAACCAAATTGACAGCTACCGATGGATTTTACAAAAATCAAGCCGTTAAAATTTTACTACCTGAGGAGCTTCAAAAAGTAGACAAAACTTTGCGAAAAATGGGAATGTCAAAATTAGCAGATGATGGTATTAAAGCCTTGAATAGAGCTGCCGAAGATGCTGTTAAAGAATCAACTCCAATTTTTGTGGATGCAGTTAAAAACATTACTATTAATGATGCGAAAAGTATTTTATTAGGAAAAGAAGATGCGGCTACAAATTATTTACAAACATCTACTCGCAATCCATTATACGTTAAATTCAATCCTGTCGTTAAAGAATCTATTGGCAAAGTTGGTGCTGATGTAATTTGGAATAACATCATAAAGAAATACAATAATTTACCTTTGGTTACTAAAGTTAATCCTGACATTAATGATTATGTTACCAATAAGGCATTAGATGGTGTTTTCAAAATGATTTCGGTAGAAGAAAAAAACATCCGAACCAATTTAAACTCAAGAACATCTGATTTATTAAAAAAAGTATTTGCTTTACAAGATAAAAAATAAGAATATGAAAAAAATAGTAATCCTTCTGGCTGCACTACCTCTATTTTCAGGCTGTGCCGAAATGCAACAAGTCATCAATCAATTGCCTCAATCGGGTATTTTATCACAGGCTGAAATTGCTTCAGGGTTGAAAGAAGCTTTAAACAATGGAATTGATAAACAAGTAGTCAAATTGACAGCAATTGATGGATTCTACAAAAATGAAATGGTAAAAATTCTACTCCCGGAAGAACTGAAAAAAGTAGACAAAGGACTTCGTGACATTGGAATGTCAAAATTAGCTGATGAAGGATTAAAAGTAATCAATCGTGCTGCAGAAGATGCTGTGAAAGAATCGACTCCCATTTTTGTTGACGCTATCAAAGGCATGACTTTTACTGATGCTAAAAACATACTTTTAGGAGACGAACGTTCGGCAACTACTTATTTACAAAATTCAACATCGACTGCATTGTATACCAAATTCAATCCAGTGATTAAAAACTCGTTTGCAAAAGTTGGCGCTGATAAGGTTTGGACCAATATCATTACCAAATACAACAGTATTCCATTAGTTAAAAAAGTGAATCCTGATTTAACCGATTATACAACGAACAAAGCTATGGAAGGTGTATTCAAAATGGTTGCCGTAGAAGAGAAAAATATCCGAACTAATTTGTCCTCAAGAACTTCCGATTTATTGAAAAAAGTTTTTGCTTTACAAGACAAAAAGTAACTGTTAATTTTTTCATAATCAGGAAGATAATAACAATATCTTAACAATAGAATTCAAAAAAAAAACAGACCTTTGACATAAGAATTCATAGAATTTTGTTTGGTTTGGTTAGTTTACAAAAAAGTCGGTATTTTGGTACCGGCTTTTTTATTTAAAATCCTTTAAGAAGAGTAATACCTGAGTATTAAAAACCGAGGATTGCTCTACGTTTACCACATGTCCACAATTTTCAATCACAAATAATTTTGCCGTTCTATAATGACTTTCCACTACTTTTTTAACGGAAGGCAAAAACATATAATCTTCTTCTCCCATAACATAAAGTGTAGGAATATTTAACTCGACCAAACGAAACCATCTTAACACTGGGTTAATCTCAGCAGTCAATTTAAACCATTTGATAAACTCTTTTTGGTATAACTTTTTGGCTTCATTTATAAACAACAATCTCGATTGCTTATGATTGGCTTTTGGCATGATAATAAAAGCAAAAAAACGATACAAAACCAAATAGGGTAAAACATACTTAAAAGTATTTCCCAATCGCATTAAAACCTGCGAACGGAAATTCATTTTAAGAATTGCACCGCCCATAATCATACTTTTAACTCTTTCCGGATGCATTTCCGCTAATTGGCGAATCACTATCGTTCCGAGTGAAATTCCAACAAAATGAGAAGATTCAATTTTGAGATAATCAATAACTTCGATTACATCCTGAGCAATCGATTTAAAAGTGTATTTTTTGGCAAAAGATGCTTTTTTAGAATCACCATGTCCTCGCAAGTCAAGAAGTAACACATTAAAGTGTTTTTGAAATTCTCTAATTTGCTTGAACCAAACCGAAGAACTTCCTCCGGCTCCATGAACGAAAGTTACCCATTGCTTTGCTCCTTCACTTTCACAAGGCTGACTACTTGACTCCTTCAAATAAATGGTATAATTGATCACAGTTTCGTTTTTAGCAAATGTAGAATTTTTAATGAGAATGCAGATGCATTTCTCCAATTCGACTTCGAAGTTTTTTAAAATAATCAAAAGCTTTAAACAATCGACTGCCATACCAAGAAAACATTTCTCCATCCACAAACACCGTTTTAGCATGATGCGTATGGCGCCCAAGTTCAAAAGCATGTTCATCTTTGAATGGGAAAGGTTCCGAAGAAAGAAAAACAATATCCGGATCACCCTGAATGCGCATTTTCTGAACTACAACTTCCGGATAACGGCCTTCGTATTTTTCATTATTCGCATAAATGTTTTCAAACTTATTCAATTCGAGCAATGTTGTAATAAACGTATTTCCTCCAGCCACCATATACGGATTCGCCCAAATGAAATACGCTACTTTTTGAGTTTCAAAACCTTTAATAAAATTCAGAAAATCGTTGTGGGCATAGTTAATTTTATCTATCCATTTCATAGACTCCGTTCGCTTATTGAACAACTGCCCAAAATCAGAAATCATGGTATTATTATCTTCAATTGTATAGATATCCGTAACCCAAACAGGACATATTTTTTGGAGCGTTTCAACAATTTCAATGGTATTTTCTTCTTTATTACAGATGATAATATCAGGTTGTAATGCTATAATTTTATCTACATTCACTTTCTTTGTACCGCCAACAATGGTTTTTGTTGATTTGAAATGAAACGGGTGAACGCAGAATTTAGTAATTCCAACAATTTGTTCTTCTAAGCCTAAATCGTATAATAATTCGGTTTGAGAAGGCACCAAAGAAACAATGCGTTTCGGTGTTGTTTCAAAAGTGTGTTGATTTCCGATTTGATCTGTAAAAGTTGTTGTAATCACTACTTATTATTTTTTAATAGATACTCCATTTCTTGTTGGAGCTGTATCGCTTCCTCTCTGGCTTTTTTGGCAAAATCTTCACCATTTGAAGCATAAATAATGGCTCTGGACGAATTAATTAATAAGCCAACTTGTCGGTTCATTCCATATTTACAAACTTCAGATAAACTTCCTCCTTGCGCACCCACACCGGGAACTAACAAAAAGCTATCTGGAACAATTTTTCTGATTTCTGCAAAATATTCTGCTTTGGTAGCTCCCACAACATACATTAGATTCTGAGCATTATTCCATTGTTTCGAAGTTTCCAGCACCACTTTGTACAATTCTTTGCCACCGACATTTTGTGTTTGAAAATCGAAAGCACCTTCGTTTGATGTCAATGCCAGCATTATGGTATGTTTTTGCTCGAACGCCAAAAAAGGCTCAACCGAATCTTTACCCATATAAGGCGCTACGGTCACTGAATCGAATTGAAGATCTTCAAAAAAAGCTTTTGCGTACATTGAAGAAGTATTCCCAATATCACCACGTTTGGCATCGGCAATAGTAAATACTTCTGGATATTGTTCGTTGATGTACTGCATTGTTTTTTGCAGTGATTGCCAGCCTTTCAATCCGTATGCCTCATAAAAAGCAATATTCGGTTTGTAAGACACACATAAATCATGTGTGGCATCAATAATGGCTTTATTGAATTCAAAAATAGGATCTTCGGTAGCTAAAAGATGTTGCGGAATTTTATTCAAATCAACGTCTAAGCCAATGCATAGAAACGATTTTTTGGATAGAATCTGTTCGTAAAGTTGTCGTGTTGTCATTTGTTATAGTTGTGGCGCAAAAGTACGAAGTTGTGGACCAATTCTCAAAATTATATAACAATACTAAAAAATCTTATAACATAAACCTGGGAGAGTAGTCGCAAATTTGTCATGTAAACGCAACAAATTATAAACATTAAAAAATCAGATTATGAAAACGACATTTAAAAAATTAGCCTTAGGATTAAGTATATTGAGTTTTGGATTCGTACATGCTCAAGATGAAAATATGACCAATATGTTTAAAATGGGAGGTAATGTTGGACTTGCCCTTCCTTCGTCAAACGCTTCAATGAGTGCTGGAGTCGACTTTGCTTACCAAAATCTAGTAACACCAGGATTTGGTTTGGGTTTTGCAACCGGATACAAACATTATTTTGGAAAAGAAAATGACGGTTTGGACAATAACGATTTTGGCGTAGTTCCAGTGGCAGCTATGGTAAGAGTCTATCCGAAGGAAGCTGGATTCTTCTTTGGTTCTGATATTGGTTACGGATTCATTACCGGACCGAAAAAAGTAGCTTCCAATTCAAATGTAGACAGACCTGACGGCGGTTTGTATATCAAACCTGAAATTGGATGGCACAATTGGCATTGGAATATTTCATTACAATACACCAAATTATTTACAGGAAGTAAGGGTGAAATAGGTTCACAAAACTATGATACCGGAAGTTTAGGAATTGGGGTTACCTACAATTTTCCATTAGGCAAATAATTGAACACGAAACCACATTTTAAAGCCCTGCTAATTCAGGGCTTTATAATTAAATTTTAATACTCAATCTAGCGTAATTAAATTAAATTTTTAAATTTACGTATGAAATTATCTACAACCAATCCAAACGCTCAATTAACTTACAATTTAGTTTCTCTAATTGCCATTGTTTTTATCTTATATGTTATGAAACCATTTTTGGTTCCATTACTTATATCT
Source organism: Flavobacterium sp. MAHUQ-57 (assembly GCF_051908335.1). NCBI lineage: Bacteria > Pseudomonadati > Bacteroidota > Flavobacteriia > Flavobacteriales > Flavobacteriaceae > Flavobacterium > Flavobacterium sp. MAHUQ-57. Next base: position 159,053 of record NZ_JBPZTE010000007.1, read on the forward strand.
GTTATTTTAAGCGTAATGGTGTATCCGATTGTCCTTTTTTTAGAACAAAAACTTCGCTTTAACCGCGTACTTTCGGCACTGACTGTTTTACTATTGTTAGGCATCATCATCGGAACTTTGATTTGGTTGATTACAGGTCAAATATCGAATTTCGTAAGTAAAAGTGATTTATATACCACAAAACTTACCGAATTATACAATGGAATTTTCTCCTATTTCGAATCCAACTTTCATCTCAACAAGAACCAATTGATGGGACAGAATGAAATGAAATTTGAGACGATTATCCGTAACAATTTTTCCAAAATAGGTGATTTTCTGAGTTCTTCGACCAGTATTCTAAGTGATTTATTTTTAATTCCGATTTATATTTTCTTTTTTCTATTGTATCGAAAGTTTTTTGTAGAATTCATTCACAAAGCATTTCCTGAAAAAAACAACAAGTTTTTGAATATCATTTTGGATAAAATTTACGAAGTTCAAAAGAGTTATTTGTTAGGATTATTTACGGTAATGTTTATAGTTGGTGTATTAAATACTTTAGGTTTACTTCTTTTGGGGATCGAAAACGCTGTGTTTTTCGGTTTTTTAGCAGCACTCTTATTACTAATCCCATATATCGGAATTATCATTGGTTCATTATTACCCGCATTAGTCGCATTGGCTACTAAAGATTCAGCCTGGTATTCATTGGGCGTAATTGGAGTATTTGGATTTGTTCAATTTTTGGAAGGCAATTTTATTACTCCCAAAATAACGGGTTCGAAAGTGAGTGTGAATGCTTTTATCTCTATCATCTCTTTATTACTATTTTCAATGCTTTGGGGAACCGCAGGCATGATATTGGCTTTACCAATTACGGCCTCTCTAAAAATTATTTTTGATCATTCGCCTAATTTAAAAGCCTATGGTTTTCTCATTGGAGAACCCAGCGAATTACACTTGAAAAGCAAAGCCAAAATACGCTTGGAACATTGGGAAGAAATTCGAAATGAAAAAGAAAACAACGAAGAACAAGAAGCACAATAATTCTTAAAGTATGGAATACAAAAACATTAGTCAAACTCTTTACGGAATACAAAATTTCTTTGAGGAAAAATTTCCATTATTGCTTATTGCGCTCGTCATTTTAATTCTGGGTTTTTTCGGAATTAAGAAATTAAAGAAAATCGCATTTGACTATATCGACAAAAAATCGGAAGATTCACTTGCGAGTGATTTCTTAGTCAATATGATTGCATTTGTACTAACCATTGTATTGATTATTATTTGTCTCAGTATTTTAGGCTGGGGTGATATTGCCGATAAAATTTTAGCAGGTGCAGGAATTACCACTTTCATTATCGGTTTCGCCTTAAAAGACATTGGCGAGAATTTTCTAGCCGGAATATTAATGGCTTTTCGAAGACCTTTCAAGGTAGGTGATTTAATTGAGATTGAAAATGTAAGAGGCAGAGTCACCGAAATGTCTTTACGCGAAACGATAATTAAAACTTCCGACGGAAAAGAAGTTTTTATTCCGAATGCGATGCTAGTAAAAAATTTATTGGTGAATCATACTTACGATAATCTATTACGATCCGAATTTTCAATCAGTATTGACAATAATGAATCGACCGAAAGAGCGTTAACCATTATTGAAGACATTTTAAAAAGTTTTCAGCAAGTGGAAAAATCGCCATCACCCAGAGTAGTTATTGACGAAATAAACAACAATTCGATCATTGTGCGCGCTCAATTTTGGTTTAAAACTGAAAATGTGAGTGCGTCTGCCTCACGATTACGAAGTGACATTATGCTTAAAGTATTCAAAACATTATTACAAAAAGGACACAACGTTGCATCAGACAGTATTCAATTGAAATCAATTAACGAACAAAATCAATAGTTATGAAAGCTTTCCTCAAATTTGATTTTACAGTTTTGGCAAAGAAGATTCTCGAAGAAAAATTTTCCGAATTAGGTATAAAATACCTAATCACAGGGTTTGGGGAAGTTGAATTTCTGGAAAACGTACCCGATGAAAAATTGGAAGAAATTACCAGTGTTTTAAACTTCTATGGCATCGAAATCATTGAAAACCAAAAAACGGCTTTGGTTCAAAAAATAAAGGACACAATCATTGAAATGGTTTTCAGCGAAGACGCTCCTTCGGTAAAAGCTTCTGCCTATTTAGCTGACAAACTCAATCACAGCTATGGTTATTTATCGAATTTATTCAGCGAGGTTACCTATACTTCAATTGAAAATTTCATTATTATACAAAAAATTGAATACGCCAAACAACTTATTGTCAACAATAAAATGAGTCTAACGGAAGTAGCCTACAAACTGAATTATTCAAGCGTAGCCCACCTAAGCACCCAATTTAAAAATACGACTGGAATTACACCTTCACAGTTTCAGAGAATTATTGCCAAACGTAGAGAAATAGCCAACACCAAATAACGAAATCAATGCAAAAAGAATATATACATATTATCCTTGCCGATGATGATGAAGACGACAGATTATTTTTTACGGATGCTTTTTCGGAAATAAAAATCAGCACCAAAGTGCAGACTTTCAATGATGGAGTTGAACTTATGAATTATCTCAATGAAGATGATGTTCTTCTGCCTCAAATACTATTTCTGGATTTGAATATGCCACGAAAAAATGGTTTGGAAGCCTTACACGAGATTAAGGCTAATCCAAAATTTGATAATATAGCTATAGCCATATACTCTACTTCTTCCTCGGAAGAACACATTGAAGAAACGTTTGTTTGTGGCGCTAATATTTACATTAAAAAACCTTCCGACTTCAATACTTTGAAAAAAGTACTTTCAGATGTTGTCACTATCAATTGGCAATACCATACTTCGGGACTCAATAAAGATAACTTTTTATTACGCCTTTAACTCATGGATTTTATAAAGATTTATCGGTCTCCACTATTCTTAAAGATAGTATTTGTTATCTCTATAGCTATCATCTTTTTTATTGCAGGTATAAGCCTAAAACATATTCACACTTTGGGCAATGCTTCTAATTGGGTAAATCACACCTATCGAACTGCTATCGAACTGGAGCATTTGTATGCTGACCTTAAAGATATTGAAGTAGCCAAAAGAGATTATTTATTAACTAAAGATCAAACGGTACGATTTGCTATTAAAATCTATAAAAAAGACGTTCAAAAATCGCTTGAAAAAGTAAAAAAGCTCACCTCCGAAAATCCAGAACAAAAAAGAAACACAGAAGTACTCGAAAAACTGGTTGAAATAAAATACAAAAATGTTGACAAAGCATTTGCTATTGTCGAATCTCGAAATGACAACACAAGTACAATCGCAGATGAGTTACTTTCAGGAAAAAAAGCCATTTATGACATTAAAATGCAAGTAGAGAAAATGGTCAAACTTGAAGAACGCTTATTGGATATTCGAAAAGCCAATTATCAAGACAATCAAAATCTCACCCCTATCATTATCTATCTTCTCTTGCTGTTCATTTTAGGTTTACTTTCGTTGGCTTATTTTAAGATGAATGCCGATTTGACCAATATCAAAAGAAACAACGACGAATTGGTACTTGCCAATGAATCTTCCAATTTGGCTGAAATTGTTGGTAACTATGGTACTTGGTTTTTGAATCTTGAAACACAACAATATACTTTTTCAGATAACGAATACCGTCTTTTGGGCTATGCTCCACAATCTTTCGAAGCCAACCTAAAAGATTTTCTAAAACATGTTCATCCCGATGACTTACAATATGTATCTGATACAGCGGAAAAAATGATACATGAAGAAGTTTTAGCACCTTTTTCGTATCGCATTATTCGGAAAGATGGCGCTTTACGCCATTTTAAAGCTTTAGGAAGAGTAGTTGAAAACAAATCGAATGAACGCATTTTAATTGGAACAACTTCTGATATCACCGATGAAATTAATGTAAGTCAAGAATTGGAAGAAAGAAACCGAATTTTGGAAGCCAACAATAAAGAATTACAAGCTTTCAATTATGTTGCGAGTCATGATTTACAAGAACCACTTCGTAAAATCGAAACCTTTATTTCACGTCTGATAGATAAAGATTATGACACAATTTCCGAAAGCGGACAACAATATCTTACCCGAATTAAGGCTTCGGCCGCAAGAATGCGCATTTTAATTGATGATTTATTACAGTTTTCAAGAACTACCCGAGCTGAAAAAACATTTGAAACAACCGATTTGAATACCCAATTGGAGAATTCAAAATTGGAACTTATGCAATTCATTGAGGAAACCAAGGCGGAGTTAACAACTGATATATTACCAACCCTAAATGCAGTACCATTTCAAATGCAGCAACTGTTTACTAACTTGATTCACAATTCTCTTAAATACAGAAAGGAAAACAGTACTCCATCGATTAGAATCAATGTAAACACAGTCATAGCAGAAGAAGAAAATCGTTTAAACATTTTCTCCAAAAACAAATACTATAAAATCACATTCGAAGACAATGGAATTGGTTTTGAACAAGAATACGCCGAAAAAATATTTACGTTATTTAGTCGATTGCATGGCAAATCAGAATATGCAGGGACTGGAATTGGACTTGCCATCTGTAAAAAAATTGTAGAAAATCATAAAGGCTTTATTTTCGCAGATGGAAAACCAAATATTGGCGCCATATTTACCATTTATTTACCTCAATAAAAGTATCAAACTACCACTCACATTAGGGTTTTACAACGAATGTATAACCCTACATGGCAATTCTATAAAACAGTCATAAAATTGTATAACACAACTTTTCGTACTCATTACCATCTTTGTAATGTAAACAATGACAACGATCTCTAGAATATTGAAAGTTAAAATTATGTAACAGGTTGAAAAAATCTTGTAACACATTGTACTATTATTCGTTAGATCTTTGCTAAGTAGTTGACACAAAACTATTGAACATATATAGTAAACTAACAAGAACAAATTGGGGCACAATAGCCATGAATTATCGTTGATATTTGTACACTTTTCAAAAATTCATGGCTACGTTCTTGTTCAAGAAAAGAGAAAAATTAACTAAATAGAAATACCATGAAGAACGCAAAAAAAACAGTAGCAATTTTAACTTTAATAACCCTATTTTCTTCTTTTAATACAAAGGCTCAAGTGGCTACAGAGCCAAGTATGGGATTAAAAGGCGGTGTGAACTTTTCAAACATGTATGTTGAAGACGTAGATGATGAAAACATGTTGGTTGGGTTTAATCTTGGTTTATATGCCAATATGCCTTTGAGCAGTGGAATTGCATTACAACCAGAATTTAACTTTACCACTAAAGGATCTGAAGTCACTTACAATAATATTTTTGACAGTGGTACACGAAAATTCACTTTGAGTTATTTAGAAGTTCCGGTTTTACTTAAAGCCAATCTTTCCAATAATTTCAATTTGCATTTTGGACCCTACTTTGCCTTTCTAGTGAATTCAAAAATTAAAAATGTTTCATCAGACGGTTCAGCAACATTTACCGATCTAGACGAAGACGATTTTAACCGATTCGATTTTGGACTATCCGGAGGCATTGGTTTCGATTTCAGCGATATCGGTATTGGTTTACGATACAACTATGGTTTAACCACCGTAGGTAAAGAACAACAAATTGGTGGAGCAACTTACAATGCTTTAGATGCAAAAAACAGCAATGCCAATTTATACGTCGCATTTAAATTTTAATAAAAACTCCAGTCATGCAAAACTTATTATACATGGTCGCAGTAGTGTTGGTAATACTATGGGCCTTAGGATTCTTTGTGTATAGCGCAGGAAACTTGATACATTTCTTATTAGTCATAGCTGTCATAGCTATTTTACTAAGACTTATTAAAGGAAAAGCAATTTAAAAAAGTACAATCATAAATTTAAAAATCATGAAAACAAGCAATTTAGTTTTAGGATTACTGGGAGCTGCTGCTGCCGGTGCCGCATTAGGAATATTATTAGCTCCGGATAAAGGAAGTGAAACCAGAAAAAAAATAGCCACCAAAGGAAATGATTTCAAAAACAACCTGAAAAATTCATTAGACAATCTGGCTAATAAAGCTTCGGAACAAGTGGCAAAATTTTCCAATCACGCAGAAGAAGCAATTGATGAGGCAAAATCCAACTTGAGTAACATCAAGGACATCAATAAAACAATCATTTAAAAATTTACAAGGATGAAAACAATGGCAACAGACAAGAAATTACTGATTAGTAAAACTGAAAAGTTTACCAAAACCAGTATTGATTTATTGAAATTAAATACGGTAGAAAAAACTGCCGATGTTATCTCTTCAGTAACGTCAGGACTTACAGTAATCTTGATTGTTGCCATGTTCACCTTGTTTCTGAATATTGCATTAGGATTGTGGATTGGTGAAATACTACAATCTTCTTATTTGGGCTTTTTGATTGTTTCTGGGTTGTATCTCATAGTAGCGCTATTGATTTATGTAAACCAAAATCGATGGATTAAAAAACCTCTAAATGATAACATTATATTGAAGTTATTGAAGAATGTAAATCTTGACCCTGACCTAAATCCCGAGAATTATGAATGATTTATCTCCCACCGAAAAATTAAGCAATTTAATTGCCATACTCGAAATAAAACAACGGATAGAATATGATGAATTAAAAAATCAGTTTGAGGTTACCTTAGATAATATCAAACCGAGTAGTATACTAACGAGTGCAGTAAGTGCCTTGACAGCAAATACCGAAATTAAACCCGGACTATTCAATTCATTACTTGGAATCACTATCGGTTTTATATCGAACAAACTCATTAAAGACGGTTCCAACAGTTTCTTAAAGAAATTCGCCGGACTAGGCATTCAATATATATCCAATACCTTTTTATCAAAAAAATAAGCCTCGAGTTCGAGGCTTATTTTTTTTGAATTCATTTAATTATTATCTAACTAATTTTACTTCAACTCTTCTGTTCAAAGCTTTACCCGTTTTTGTTTTATTGGTTGCAATTGGTTTTGTTTCTCCGAAACCTTTAGAAGTTAATCTTGAAGCATCAATCCCTTTTTCTACTAAATACCCCATAACCGCTGCAGCTCTTCCTTCCGAAAGCGACAAATTAGCTTGAGCTGCTCCATCACTATCTGTATGACCTTCAATGGAAAACTTCGCCCCAGGATATTCTTTCAAAATAACAACCATTGCTTGCAAGACAGGATAAGTTCTTTGTTGGAATGTTGTTTTATTAACATCGAATAAAATCGTTTTGGCGTAATCATTTAATTTCTTCACAACATCCTCGCCTATTTCAGGACAGCCAAAATTAGTCGCTGTTCCTTTTACTGTTGGACAACGATCGTCTTTATCGAAAACACCATCGCTATCTGTATCTTTATAAGGACATCCTTCATTGTCTTTTTCACCGGCAACTGTTGGGCATTTATCAAAATTATCCATGACCCCATCATTGTCTGTATCTCCCCAAGGGCAACCGTTATTTTCTCTCGGCCCTTTTTCAGCAGGACATTTATCAACCGAATCCATTAACCCGTCTTTATCCGAATCCTTATCTACTATTTTTGCAGGAACAGTGGGTGTATCTTTAGGTTTTTCAATTCTACCAGCACCCTTATAAATTGGAATTTTCAAACCAGCGTGAATATCGAAACCTTTGGATTCATCAGAAATCAAATTCGTAATTACCGATCCAGAACCAATAAATAAAGGTCCAACTCGGAATCCGGCTCCAGCTTGAAAACCTCTGTAATCCATATAATTCAAGGGAAGATAAAAACTAAAAAATTTTGTTTCATATCTTGGTGTCACGGCAACAGTATTCGCTATTGCTGATGAATTCATTGCGTTTTTGTTGGTCATATTGATATCACCATTGACATTCAAATAGAACTTGCGATAAAAGTTCCAATCAAAATTAGCGTGAAGTGCCGTTGGAAGCACTACTTTTCGGGACGCTTTATTTTCTAAAACTGTATAATTGGCATCCAAAAATTCACCGAACGAATTGGCATTTTCGTATTGTGCTTCGGTAACCGTTTGATTCAAATCATAGGTTTTTTGTCTATCTTCTTCATAGGTTATTGAGCCGATATCAGTAACAGACAACCCAAAGCGTAATTTATAATCATTGGCAGTAAAGTTTTTAAATTCAGGACGGTATTCGTATACAAAACCTAAATCTCCCCCAATTCCATTGGATTTTGAATCAAAATCCAAATTCGTAAAACTGTCTGTAAAATCACTTTTTCCACCATAAACCAAAGTACCCGTAGTTGCGATAGTACTTGAAAGCGGCACAACGGCATTGTAATCGTAATTTACAGAGACATTTGTTCCTTTGGTATACACATTAGCAATACCTTGCAAATATTTTAAAGAAAGACCTCCTTTTAAAAAATGTTTCCCTTTACTCATTAAAACTCCTGCATACGATACTCCTAATTCGCCCCATGAGTTTCCGGTCATATTGAAATTCCCAGCTGTTAAATTAAAATCCTGACTAGCATTAAAACCATCGGCATACTGATTGAAAACTTCACCATTTATATCATAAATATTAATTACCGATCTCGCTCTTGTAAATACACCTAATGCGTGTTTTGGTTTGATATTGAACATAAATGAAGGACCAAGTATATCGGCATTCAAAATAAAATTATTCGAATTGGATTCAAACAATTTCGCTTCAGTTTCTAAGTTATAACCACTTTTCAGTAAATCAAACACATTAACTCCATAATAATCATTAGTACCGGTTAGGCTTGCTGAAAATAAATTGATATCCGCTCTAAAATTAGAATCGGCTATGGAAGCAGGGTTAAACAACACGCTTTGTACACCTGCATAATTATCGTGATAATATCCTAAATAAGACTGTGCATTGAGCGTTAAAGAACAAATCAAGACCAATAATGTAACATACAGCTTTTTCATAGTTTGAGTCTTTGTTTTTAAAAATTTTGCATTACTATTTTCTATTCAGCCATTGTAACGTGAATTTAATAAAATTAGTATATACTATCAATAAAAAAGCCCTGATAAATCAGGGCTTTGATAATTAAAATACTTCGCTTTCTTTTAACTTTTCTGTATTGGATACTAATTGTAGCTCATCAATGAATTTTTGAATATTTCCATTCATTACGCCACCCATATCAAAAATATCCATTCCGATTCTGTGATCCGTAACACGTCCTTGAGGATAGTTGTAGGTTCTGATCTTCGCAGAACGGTCACCACTACTTACCTGAGAATTACGTTTTTTAGCATCTTCTTCTTGTTTGATTGCTAATTCTTTCTCGTACAAACGGGAACGTAAAACAGTCAATGCTTTATCTTTATTTTTATGTTGCGATTTTTCATCCTGACATTGCGCTACCAAACCAGTAGGAATGTGCGTCATACGAACAGCGGATTTTGTAGTATTTACTGATTGTCCACCAGGTCCTGAAGAACAGAAAAAGTCAATACGTACATCATTCATGTCAATTTGAACATCAAACTCTTCTGCTTCCGGTAAAACCATTACGGTTGCAGCAGAAGTATGCACACGACCTTGAGTTTCAGTTTGTGGAACACGTTGCACGCGGTGTACACCTGCTTCAAATTTTAAAGTACCGTAGACATCTTCACCTGTAACTTCAAAAATAACTTCTTTGAATCCTCCCGAAGTCCCTTCGTTTAAATCGACCACAGAAGTTCTCCAACCTCTGTTTTCACAGTATTTGGTGTACATTCTGAATAAATCTCCAGCAAAGATAGAAGCTTCATCTCCACCTGTACCTGCACGAATTTCCACCATCACGTTTTTAGCATCCTCTGGATCTTTAGGAATCAACATAAATTTGATTTCCTCTTCCAACTGTGGCAAACGATCTTGTGCTTCGTCCAATTGCATTTTAGCCATTTCCACCATTTCAGCATCTGAACCGTCTGCAATGATTTCTTTCGCTTCTTTAATATTTCCATCAAGATTGATATACTCTTCGCGTTTTTCAACCAAAGCCTTCAAATCTTTATATTCCTTATTCAATTGTACATAACGCTTCTGATCAGCAATGATATCCGGTTGGATAATCAAATCTGATATCTCATCAAAACGTTGTTTTACATATTGCAGTCTGTCTAACATATTGCTATTCTTCTATTTTGGAGTGCAAAAATACAATTTTTGTTTCTGATTTCAAGTTTCTCTTTTCCAATTTTTTAAAAAATTGATTCACAAACTGTTGAAAAATTATTTAGATTAAGTCTAAATAAATTTTGTGTTGAATGAATTTTCCTTATATATTTGCATCGTTATTTTAATTTAATCTAAATAAAATGGAGAAAAAATTCTTAATCACTTCCTTAATTATATTGCTTGGAATGTCCCTTCAAGCGCAAGAAGTTAATCAAACCCAGCAGGATTCTATCAAAAAACTGAATGAAATCTCAGTAAACGGAAACCACAACAAGTACAAAAGATCACAAAGTGTTACCGTTTCAAAAATGCCTTTAACTGACATTGAAAACCCACAAGTTTACAATACGGTAACAGCAGAAGTTTTAAAAGAACAAGTGTCAACCAACTTTAATGATGCGGTCAAAAACGCAACTGGTATTACCCGTCTTTGGGAATCCACAGGTCGAGGTGGTGACGGTGCAGAGTTTTTCAGTATGCGCGGATTTGCAGTCCAACCCAATATGATTAATGGATTACCAGCTAAAAACAACGGAAGCATTGACATTTCGAATGTAGATAACATAGAAGTTATCAAAGGACCATCCGGAACACTTTTCGGAAGTAGTGTAATATCTTATGGCGGTTTAATTAATATTGTTACCAAAAAGCCAACAGAAAAATTCGGAGGGGAAATCAGTTATAATTCAGGTTCCTATGGTTTAAACAGAGTCTCTTCTGACATTAACATTCCATTGGATACTGAAAAAAACGCACTATTACGAATCAATACTGCCTATCAAAAAGAAAACAGTTTTCAGGATGCAGGATTCAATCAGTCCTTTTTTATCGCTCCAGTTTTAAGTTACAAAATTGACGATAAACTTTCTTTTTTAATCAATACAGAATTCACTAACAGAACAGCATCAAACGCACCGATGATTTTCTTGAGTCGTTATGCACCTATTTCGTTTAATTCGATGGAATTATTCGAAAAAAATTACAAAAAATCATTTACCTCAAATGAGTTAGCCATCAACAATCCTACCTTCAGCTTGCAGGCACAAATGATTTACAAATTGTCAGATGCTTGGACTTCACAAACAGTACTTTCTAAAAGCAGCAGTAAAACAGACGGATACTATTCGTATTTGTGGGATTCATCCAACGGCAATGATTTCGCCAGATTCATTTCAAAAAGAAACGGTGAAACACTTAGCACGGATATCCAACAAAACTTTATTGGTGATTTTAAAATCAGCGGATTACGCAATCGTCTGGTAGTCGGTATCGATTATTACCAATCAGATGTAGTGAACGGAAGTACAGGATGGGTTACTAACGGTACTGTATCTTTGGACAATGGCAATGATACTGGAGATTTAACACAAGCAGGTGTCGATAACTTACTAGTAGGTTCATTTGAAGGAAACACTACTTCAAAATCGGAAGTCTACAGTGCCTATGCATCCAATGTGATTAACATTCTTCCAACCCTTTCAGCGATGACAAGCTTACGTATTGATCATTTCAAAGGAAAAACCAATTACTACACTACAACCGAACTTAACGGACAAACCGCTTTATCTCCCAAATTAGGGATTGTATACCAACCTATTGAGAACAAAGTAGCTCTATTTGCAAACTACATGAACGGTTTCAAAAATGTTGAACCACAAGGACAAGGTGTAAATCAAAAAACATTCGACGCCGAACACGCCAACCAATTCGAAATTGGTACTAAAACTAATCTTTTCGAAGATAAACTTACTCTAACAGCTAGTTATTACAATATTATCGTGCAGGACAAAGTAATGACTGACCCTAATGACCCGAACAATTCTATTCAAGGTGGAGAAGTTAAAAGTCGAGGTGTTGAAATTAGCCTTACTGCCAATCCGATCAAAGGCTTAAATATTTTAGCCGGATTTGGAAACAATCACAGCGAAGTAACCAAAGATTTCCCTGCTAATGGATATTTAGGGTACAGACCAGAAGAAGCTGGACCGGAAACTTTAGTTAACTTTTGGGCAAACTATACGTTTAGTCAAGGTAAATTAAAAGGGTTTGGAATTGGTTTCGGAGGAAATCATGCTAGCGAAAATAAAACATTAAACAGAGCCGTTACAGGAACCTTTACACTACCAAGCTACACGGTATTAAACAGTGCTTTGTCTTATAACCATAACAAATTCAATATCGCTTTAAAACTGAATAATATTTTAAATGAGAAATATTATTCAGGTTGGTCAACGGTAACACCTCAACGTTTGAGAAACATTACAGCCGGCTTAACCTATAAGTTCTAAAGAAGTCTATTTGTTTTATTTTTTGTTGAATAACTCCTCATGTATTTGGGGAGTTTTTTACCATATTGTATGAAAAAGAATTCCATCAAAAAAAACATCAAAAAATTTCATCTTTGGTTAGGTTTAACCGTAGGGCTTTTTGTTTTTATCATTTCCTTAACCGGTGCTCTTTATGCTTTTCAAGCGGAAATCACCGATTATCTGAGAAGTGATGCAATCCACCACTTCGAAAAAAACACAGCCAATAAAACTGTTTTACCTTTAAGAGTTTTGGAAAAAAAGGTAAATGAGTTTACCAAAGAAAAATACCCAATCCATTGGGTAAACGTCCCGGTAGATAAAAGTGTAAGTTACATTTTTTACTATTATGAGCACGATCCAAAAGCATGGAATTACTTTGACGAATTTGTAATTTACAAATCCGTATATGTAAATCCATATAATGGTAAAATATTAGCGGTTTATGATGAAACACTTGATTTTTTCAACATCGTAAAATCTATACATTATAGCTTTCTTTTCAAAGCTGAATGGGGCGCCTACATTTGTGGTATTCCAACCTTGATTTTCATTTTCATGCTCATCTCTGGAATCATCCTTTGGTGGCCAAAAAATAAAGCTGCGAGAAAACAACGTTTTTGGTTTAACTGGAAGAATGTAAAAAGCTGGAAACGGAAAAATTATGACATGCATAATATTCTTGGCTTTTACGCTTCTTTCCTAGCTCTAATTGTAGCTATCACAGGTTTATTTTACTCCTTTTTCTTTATCCAAGCAGGTATCTATTTTATATTTTCGGGAGGCAGTACTACTTTTCCTGACTTCTCACACATAACAACGAAAGCGCCAATTGAGTTACGAACAGAAACTACTTTGGATAAAATCGGTAAAAAAGTGGAAGAACTTTATCCAGATGCCTATGGTTATTCATTGGATTTTGGTCACAAACATATTGATGATCATGAACATCCCAATTATTCCGTTTTTGTGAAACAATTATCCTATTCCTATCATATTAATCACAGTCTCATTTTTGATGAAAATACCGGTGAATTACTACACATACATGATCACAAAGACAAAAATTTAGGAGAAAAAGCAATAGCAGCTAATTACGACACTCATATAGGCGCTATTTTAGGACTTCCGGGGAAAATTTTGGCCTTCGTTTTAAGTTTGGTTTGTGCTTCACTACCGGTAACAGGATTTTTAATTTGGCGCGGAAGAAGAAACAAAAAATAGCAAACACCATGAAATGCAACCATGTATTATTAAAAGAAACCGAAAACGGTCAGTTGGTCTACATAAAAAAAGAAGATCGTTATCAATTATCCTACAAGAACTTAAACTTCAGCTTGAGTCATCTTGAATTGGACACATTGTACAATTATTTAATATGCATAGATGCGGAATATTGGGAAGAAGAATATAAAAATTCGATTTACAAGCGTAAAATACCAATTCCAACCACACAAAAAAACTTTATCATTCTACTCGATCAGTTTGAACTTATAGAATTACAGTATTTATTGAGTATTGTAATTAAAGCTGAAACTGGAAGAAAGATTGTTATTAATCTGCCCTTTTTCTGGAATTGAAAATAGCCATACTATTATTTCGGTTTAGTTATATATAAAAAAAGCGACCAAATGGTCGCTTTTTTTATCTTGCTTTAAAATATTCTTCCAAATTTTCACAATTCGAAAGATCATTGTAAAATTCTGGATATTTAGAACGCAATTTAGCAAAGCCGTTACCTTCGTGCGAATAAAAATCCATCATCCTAACACATAACGCTTTAAACTTATCCGTTTTAGCATTTTCATACGCCAATTGATAATACTGTTGTGCCAATTTGCATTTATAGTACTCTGCTTCGTCCGCATAAGAATAATCTAAAATGGCATCATCATAATAGGAACTCGCTTCAAAACGTCGCATCATCCAAGAATGACCGGATTGTGTCATATTTGCATAGCAATTTGCTACTAGAAAATAATAATAATCCCTGTCTTTTGTTTTTGGATCATTCGCCAACTTTAAATACTTGATTAAATGCTGTGTTACCGAAAGTTTGGTCACCAAATACTTTTCATGATGTGGAATGAAACTTTCCGTATGTTTAAAATCATAAAACGGATTTTCTTCAAAGCTGTAACTTTCCCCATATACATCTCGCTCCCAGGCATTGTAATTCTCTTGCCAGTATTTCTCTCCTATCGAACGGAATGCTAATTCAGCAGCTATTAATCGGTTTTCTCGAATATATTTGGTACCCAGTAAATCCGTTAATTGATTTTTATCCTTTACCAATTGAGAATAGATTACTTTTTCAAAAGGATCGCGAACTTTTTTATTCTGATTGAGTGTATTGATTACTACTTGCATTTCTTTGGCACTATATACAAAGTCCAAATAATCGAAATACTTGTAAAAATATTTTAGATTTCCTGAATCTTTGATTCGATTTCCTTGCCATTCCACACCCGATGATCCTTCAAAGTCCAAATAATGCTTTGGCATACTGTTCCCTAAAGCAATCAAAGCCACACCATCAGCGATATTTCCTCTAAATTCCAATTCTCTTCCCAATGAAAATAAAAAGCGCTCGTCATGTTTATACTTTAGAAGTATCGGTTTGATTTCATTCTTAATAATCGCATTTCCAAAACTTTGGTCTGCTGTAATGCACAATGCTTTAAGTCTTTCGATTAAGGGAAACACTTTAGTTTTGGAATGTTTTTTTTCAAATTCACCAATTCTGCTTAGGCATTCACCATAGTTTTTGGTTGTAAAAAGCAGTTGAATTTGCGCTGCTTTCCATACAACCGGATCTTTCACTTTGGTCAAATCTACTGTATTCACAAAATCTAAAACTTGTTTTGCATACAATCGGTCTTTTTCTGAACGATTCCTTAAGGCATTGGTAGATTCTGCATCCATTTCATTTTCCCAGCTATTTGCAAATGTGATAGATGGCAGATAATTTGTATAATACGGTGTGAATACCCAATCTTCAATTTTATTGATTTCACGCAATAATAAAAAATCCAATATTCTAGACTTATAACTATTCTCGTAAATTTTAACTAACGATTCTAAGTTCGGACTTATTTTCTGCACGGAAGCATACGCATAAACATTGGCAATTTCCTGTTTGGTTTTTGCCTTAGCCAATGCTTTTTGCAAGTTGAAATCATTGTGGAAATAATAGTAAACGGCATACTTTTTTTCTGGAGAATACGCCATTATATTGGCAATATCAACACTTTTATCGCCTTCATTAAAAGTATTGAAATACAAACTCCAATAATACAAATAGTCTTTTTTCCCGTTTTTAAAATAGTCATTAAACAGTTTAGTGATCGATTCAGCGTTCCCAGTATAATAACTCGTTCTAATGGCAAGGAATGCATATTTGCGTTTTAGATAATTGCTTTTCTCGTTCACTATGGTTTGGTTTAATTTTTTCAAGAAAGCGAGTTCGTGTGCGTTACTTTGTTTTGCACCTCTTTCCCAAACATCTTCATAAACAACCGAATTGATATCTTCGCAAAGCTTGGCCATTTTCAGATAATTGATTACGCCATCCATTTTATTCTGATACAAATAATGAACAAATCCATTTTCAGAATTAGGGTTAATATCTGAAAATGCCAAACCCATGCATTCACTAATTTCGTCAAGTGTTACTTTCTTATTTGTAAAATAGTACCAATCATAAATATTGGAATCATAAGCAGGATCATACTCGTAATCAAATCCAAATAAAGAGCAATTATAATGGAACGCTTTAAAATCATTGTAATTAAAATACTCAGGTAAAAACATCGAATACCTGATATCTTCGCCATATGGAGAATAGCCACAGGCGAATGTTTTACTAAAACTACTTAGTAAAACTGCTGTAAAAACCAGAAATTTCTTCATCAGTGTAGTGTTTAAAAGTATTTTCATCCAAATCAAATAAGCTAATGGTTGTCGAAGCATCCAGGTCAACGTACTTTTTAATTAGTGTGATCGCTTCATTAATCTCAGATGCTTTCACCTCTTCACATTTTACCTGATCTCCTACTTTCAAATAGGTTTCACCATAGTTAAAACTGGTGTCTTTTTCGACTTGATACCAAAGGGGTTCTGTACTTTTGGCAAATGATTGAATATCGTTTGCGTTTAAATCCAATAATCCTGCAAAACGATTATTCTGATACAATTGTGTCCAGTAAAAAGCCGGTAATGCGACATCGATGTGCACTGGGTAAGATTTTCTTTCGGTAAGATACTTTTTCAGTTCATCAATATCCAAAATAGAATTCTTGGTTTTCTTGGTCAATGGTTTGATCAAGTTGTAGCACATCAGTGTTACTTTATCAACTGGTGGAACCCCCATAATTTCAGGATACTTATACGGATACAATCGAAGCGTACAACTAAGTTCTTTTCCAGAAAGCGATTTGATTTTCTTTAGTAAATAGAAGTACTTGTCTTTGGTTGTTTTCGTCCAATCACAATCGATTTGAATCTCTTTATAATCAAATATGTTATTCTTTTCATTGTATTCACTCTTACTATATTTATCAATTAAGAAAACAATGTTGTCTGCTAACTGATCCAACGATTTTTCATCATTGTATTGAAAGATGCTGTTCTTGATAAAAATAGTAGGAACAACTGTCACTGAATCAAGATCATCGAAAGTATAATGACTAAGTCTGTTCTTCTCATAAGGAAAATTGCCTCTGGTTTCTGTATAATCAACTTCAAATAATTTGACGTATAATTTCCTGACTTCTTGATCTTTTAGATGTTTAGCCTCCTCAGTACTGATGGAGTTATTGCTTTTCCAAAAATAGAAAGCACGTTCAACATGTTCAACCTTAGCGTCGTTGTTGCACGAGATAAGGGATAATGCAGTGATTATCCCCAAAAAAATACGTTTCATAAAAGAAAGTAATTAAGTGAAGTTTTCTACGATAAAGCTATCAAAAATTATGCCTTATTTAACAAGAAAAATCCATTTATCGCTAAATGGATTTATATTTTTTGTATTCCTTT
Source organism: Flavobacterium sp. MAHUQ-57 (assembly GCF_051908335.1). NCBI lineage: Bacteria > Pseudomonadati > Bacteroidota > Flavobacteriia > Flavobacteriales > Flavobacteriaceae > Flavobacterium > Flavobacterium sp. MAHUQ-57. Next base: position 176,590 of record NZ_JBPZTE010000007.1, read on the forward strand.
AAAATTTAGGTAGAAATGGACTAGTTCAATGGTTTTTCCATGACGTAATCATCCATCACATACCCTTGACCAATATCAATAACTTCCTCATATGCTATGATAAATCCTTTGGCTTTGTAAAATTCCTGAGCATTATTGTATTTATTAACATTCAGAAACAAATGCGTATTTTGAGCCGCTTTGGCACGGTGTTCTACTTCAGATAGAAGCAATTTCCCAAGACCTTTCCCTTGGGTTTGAGGCAATACATAAATTTTGTGCAATTTGGTTTTACCCGAATCTTTACAATTCACTTCATAAGCTGCAAAGCCCAAATTTACGCCTTCATCTTGTATCAATAAGAAAACATGGCCATTGTTTATTTGTTCTTCCAAGGAAGAAATAGCATAAAAATTATCTAGCATGTATTCGAGTTGCTCTTTGGAAAGAATTTCTCCATAAGTAGCTGGCCAAATTGCATAGGCTAAATCACGAACAATTGCCAGTTGTTCTTTAGTAGCTTCAATTAATTGCATTCGTTATTTTTTTAATCTTTTTTGCTCTCTTGCCAACAACGTATTTTTAAGTAACATCGCAATTGTCATTGGTCCAACACCACCAGGAACCGGGGTAATATGAGACGCTTTTTTTGATACATTTTCAAAGTCAACATCACCGGTAATGATATACCCTTTAGGATTGGTTTCATCCGCCACACGGGTAATACCAACATCAATCACAACCACATCGTCTTTCACCATTTCCGCTTTCAAATAATTCGGCACCCCTAATGCAGTAATAATAATATCAGCCTGTGAGGTAATCTGGTTGATGTTTTTAGTATGACTGTGTGTTAATGTTACCGTAGAATTCCCAGGAAATCCTTTACGTCCCATCAAAATACTCATCGGACGTCCTACAATATGACTACGACCGATTACAACAGTATGTTTTCCTTTGGTTTCTACATTATATCTTTCCAATAATTCAAGAATACCGAAAGGTGTAGCAGGAATAAACGTACTCATATCCAACGCCATCTTACCGAAGTTTTCCGGATGGAAACCGTCCACGTCTTTACTAGGATCGATAGCCATTAAAACCTCTTGCGTATCGATTTGATCAGGTAACGGAAGCTGAACAATAAATCCGTCTATATTGTCATCTTCATTTAATTCTTTGATTTTTTTCAGTAATTCGGTTTCAGAAGTCGTGCTTGGCATTTTGATCAAAGTCGACTCAAAACCAACGCGCTCGCAAGCTTTTACTTTACTCCCCACATAGGTTAAACTTGCACCATCATTTCCTACAATTATCGCAGCCAAATGAGGTACTTTTTCGCCGTTGTCTTTCATTCGTTGAACTTCAGCAGCGATTTCATTTTTAATGTCTTCCGAAACTTTCTTCCCGTCTAAAATTTGCATTGTTTTTTTACTGTTTAAAGTTTAAAGTTTTTTAAAGTTTAAAGTTGTGTTGCAGTTCTTTACACTTTAAATTCATATATAAAAAAAGGCGCGTAACCACGCACCTTATCTATTCTTATCTCATTCCAGGCATTCCTTTCATTCCGCCCATCATTTTCATTAAATTCTTTCCGCCAGGACCTTGCATCATTTTCATCATTTTGCTCATTTGGTCGAATTGTTTCATCAACTGATTTACTTCTTCGATTTTACGTCCTGATCCTTTTGCAATACGTGTTTTACGTTTTACATCGATAATTGAAGGTTTGCTTCTTTCTGCAGGTGTCATTGAGAAAATAATAGCTTCCACATGTTTGAATGCATCATCTGGAATATCTACATCTTTCAATGCTTTTCCGGCACCCGGTATCATTCCAACCAAGTCCTTCATGTTACCCATTTTCTTCACTTGTTGAATTTGCGTTAAGAAGTCGTCAAAACCGAATTCGTTTTTAGCAATCTTCTTTTGTAATTTGCGCGCTTCCTCTTCGTCGTATTGTGCTTGTGCACGCTCCACCAAGGAAACTACGTCACCCATACCTAAGATACGATCGGCCATACGATCCGGGTAGAACACATCAATCGCGTCCATCTTTTCACCTGTACCGATGAATTTGATTGGTTTATTTACAACAGATTTGATCGAAATAGCAGCTCCACCACGTGTATCACCATCTAACTTCGTAAGAATAACTCCGTCAAAATTCAATCTATCGTTAAAGGCTTTAGCAGTATTCACTGCATCCTGACCTGTCATGGCATCCACAACGAATAGGGTTTCGTTAGGTTGAATTGCTTTATGAACGTTTGCAATTTCGGTCATCATTTCCTCATCCACCGCTAAACGACCAGCAGTATCGACGATTACAACATTGAATCCGTTTGCTTTTGCGTGTTTAATCGCATTTTCAGCGATAGCCACTGCATTTTTATTTTCTGGTTCAGAATATACTTCTACACCAATTTGTTCTCCCACGACATGCAACTGATTAATCGCTGCAGGACGATAGATATCACAGGCAACCAATAATGGTTTTTTGTTCTTTTTGTCTTTTAAGAAGTTAGCCAACTTACCAGAGAAGGTCGTTTTACCAGAACCTTGCAAACCAGACATCAAAATAACAGTTGGATTTCCTGATAAATTCACACCAGAAACATCACCACCCATTAATTCGGTTAGTTCATCCTTAACGATTTTGATTAAAAGCTGACCTGGCTGTAAGTTAGTTAATACATCCTGTCCCATTGCTTTTTCTTTTACACGAGTGGTAAAATCTTTCGCAATTTTAAAGTTAACATCGGCATCAAGCAAGGCACGACGTACTTCTTTAAGGGTATCGGCAACATTTACTTCGGTAATTTTACCGTGCCCTTTTAATATATGGAACGCTTTATCTAGTTTTTCGGATAAATTATTGAACATAGTTCTTCTTTTTTATGAAGTCGCAAAGATAGTGTAAAGTTTGAAAGTTGCAAAGACTTGTTAATGATGAATTACGGGTTATGAATTATAAGTTATGAGTTATGAATGATTAGTGGAGAGTAAATTATGATTAGTACCATTAAAAGAGTGTTTGGCACCCTATATTGAGTTCTTAGTACCACTTCAATAATCTTCGGTACCATTTAAAAAGTCATCAGTACCATCTAAAAAGTCATCAGTACCACTTAAATAATCTTCGGTACCACCTAAAAAGTCATCGGTACCACTTAAATAATCATCAGTACCAGTCAAAAAGAAGTCGGTAATGATTAGTTCCTAAACGAATAAACTGCAGGTTCCCTAAAAATACTGGCATTCAAACACCTTTATAATTTCCTACTGCTTACCCGTCTTGACCTAGGACTCAAGGCCAACTAAAGGTCCTAATCATACCACTTCTCCCGCTTTATTGTACTTTAACTGCCTTTTTATTTTCATCGATAGCCACAAACGTAAATTCGCCCGTAATGGCTTTTTCTCGTGAGTTACTATACATTTCTTCAATAAAAATATCGACCCTAACCTTTAAACTTGTGGTTCCCAAATAAGTTACTTTTCCAATCAATTCGATTATGGTACCGTGCGGTATTGGTCTTTTAAAATCGATGCGATCACTACTAACCGTTACCATTTTTTGTCGGCTGTATCGAGTTGCGGTAATAAAAGCCACTTCATCCATGAATTGCATGGCGGTGCCACCGAAAAGCGTATCATAATGATTGGTTGTATTGGGGAAAACCGCTTTAAACACTCGGGTTATTGAATCGTTTATTTTTTCTTCTTGTGTTTTCATTGCGTTAGGATGCTATTCTTTCGAAAGCGATATAGTTTAAAAATGTTCCGTTGCTACTGAATTTTGGGAAAGCCTCAATTTCACAGAAATAAGTCGAACCGTCTTTTTTGTAATTGAGAAGTACTTCTTTGAACGGTTTATGTTGCTTCATTGCATTTTTGATTGTTGCTTTCACCTCCTCTGATGTCAATTCTCCTTGAAACATTCTAGGTGATTTTCCAATAAGTTCATTGGATTCATAGCCGTTCATTTGTACAATGCCTTCAGAAGCAAATACAATTTCAAATTCAGCATTGGTAATAATGACTTCGCGTTGCAGAACAGTAACAATTTGATATAAATTTTCCTTCACCTTCCAATTTTTCTGAATCAATTCAAAAGCATTGGTTTCGATGGAAGCAAAAGAAAATTGGCCCCAAGAAACAATTGGTAAAAACCTAGTTCTTAGACCTTCTTGGTATTTTGCCCAGCCGGCATCAAATTCGTGTAACATGCGATTCCTGTCATATTCGTTTGTAAGTGAAGAAAGTGAATACAACAATAGTTTCATTCTTTTAAAATGAAACTTATTCCTGTTTGAGCACTTTCGTGATGCTTAAACAAAATCAATTCTATGTATCTGACTCATTTCCTTTTTAGGAAAAACACAGTTGCACGACAGTTCAGGATTTTCACCTGATTCCACATTGGAAGAAAATCTTCCGGAATTGATTTTACCATTAAGTGTTGCGAAGATACAACAAAGAATAATGCAAATAAAAAAAGTAACCCATTAGAGTTACTTTTTTTCTACTTTTTATATAGAATTAATTTTTCTCAAAAGTCAGATAGTCCGTTCCGCCATCACCGCCACTTACGTGTACCAATCGGATTTTAGTATCGGTTCTCTCTAAAATATTCCAATCTTCGGTTAATTCTGCAAAATTGGAAGGAGCGCTAAAAGCCATATTAAAATCCAAATCTTCAGTTGGACTATCATCACCACTACTATCATTTGTTACAGACCATGTTCCTGTATAGGTATTCGCTCCATTGGAAGCAGTCAATACCGCCGAATCTGCAAAAGTAAAATTATAACCTGTAAAATTTGAAGTCTCATTAGTTCCTGAATCCTCAAAAAAAGTGATTCTCCATGTGCCTGCTTTCACTGTATTAATTACGACGGTAGCATCCATCGACGGGTAGCTAGAATCATTATCATCACTACACATACCTGCGATATTGAACAAAGAGGCAAAAATCAGAATTCTAACAACAATTTTTTTCATATAGGCCTGATTTTAAGATTAATAAACACTAAAATTACTAAGTAAATTTACAACATTAAAATCAAGATAAAAAAAAATCCGCTTCTTAAAAAAAGCGGATTCGGTATTACATTCTTTCTGGAACATTAATTCCTAAGAGACTAAAAGCATTTTTGATCGTTTCTCCAACTTTCTTAGACAATTGGACTCTAAATACCTTCTTATTAGCATCTTCTTCTCCTAAAATTGAAACCGATTGATAAAATGAATTGTATTCTTTCACCAAATCGTAAGTATAGTTTGCGATTAATGCCGGGCTATGATTGTGAGCCGCATTCTGAATTACATCCGGGAATTGCGCAATTTGCTTCACTAATTCTTTTTCCTTTTCGTGAAGTTCCGCCACCGCTACTGAAGCTGTACTATCAAAATCCGCTTTTCTCAAAATCGATTGAATACGCGCATACGTATATTGAATGAACGGACCCGTATTTCCATTAAAATCTACCGATTCCTTAGGATCAAACATCATCGTTTTCTTCGGATCCACTTTCAACATATAATATTTCAATGCACCTAAGCCGATAATTTTATACAATGCTGCTTTTTCAGCATCGGAATAGCCTTCCAATTTTCCTAATTCTTCTGAAATTGATTGCGCAGTAGTTGTCATTTCCGCCATTAAATCATCCGCATCTACTACTGTTCCTTCACGCGATTTCATTTTACCTGAAGGCAATTCTACCATTCCATACGACAAATGGAACAAATCAGCCGCCCAATCGAAACCTAATTTCTTTAGGATTAAAAACAATACTTTAAAGTGATAATCTTGTTCATTACCCACCGTATAAACCATTCCTCCAACATCCGGATTATCCTTTACACGTTGGATTGCTGTTCCTATATCCTGCGTCATATAAACTGCAGTACCATCGGAACGCAAAACGATTTTTCGATCCAAGCCATCTTCTGTCAAATCAATCCAAACCGAACCGTCCGGATCTTTTTCGAAAATTCCTTTTTCTAACCCGAACTGCACCACTTCTTTACCTAACAAATACGTATTACTTTCGTAGTAATAGGAATCAAAATTCACCCCAAGATTTGTATAGGTTTGTTCGAAACCGTCATAAACCCACTGGTTCATTGTTTTCCAAAGCGCCACAGTTGCTTCATCGCCTGCCTCCCATTTACGCAACATTTCCTGCGCCTCAAGAATAGACGGCGCCAGTTTTTTCGCTTCATCTTCGGTTTTGCCTTCTTCCATTAAGGTTTTGATTTCTGCTTTGTAAGCTTTATCAAACTCTACATAAAAGTTTCCGACCAATTTATCACCTTTTAAACCAGTTGATTCCGGTGTTTGTCCGTTTCCGAATTTCTGCCAAGCCAACATTGACTTACAAATATGGATACCACGGTCGTTGATGATTTGAGTTTTGTATACTTTTTTACCCGAAGCTTTTATAATTTCGGCTACAGAATACCCCAATAAATTATTACGGATATGCCCCAAATGCAATGGCTTATTGGTATTAGGTGATGAATATTCGACCATAATAGCTTTTTCACCAGCTACAGGATTGACAAATCCGAAAGATGTATTACTTTGAATATCTTTAAAGAAGTTGACATAGTATGCATCCGAAATTACGATGTTCAAAAATCCCTGAACCACATTAAATTTCTCAACTTCCTGAACATTTTCAACCAAATAGTTTCCAATCTTAGTTCCAATTTCGGCTGGGTTTCCTTTAACCAATTTTAGGATTGGAAAAACCACCATAGTTATATCACCTTCAAATTCCCTACGAGTTGCTTGATATTCTACTTTATCAAGTGAAATAGCAAACAATGCCTGAACAGCTTCCTGGATTTTTGGCGTAAGAATTTGTGTAAGTGTCATAATTAATGATTTTTTAAAGGCGCAAAGATACTATTTTAAAAGAAATTTTTAGTAAATTTATAGAGATACAATTATCGTCCAATTCCTGAGGTTTTGCAATAAAAACCTACTTAATTACGGGATATCAAGTAGTTTGTCGGTATTTTTTTTGTGTAACTGAGATAAAGAATATTTTTGCAGACCCATGACAAAATCTATGAAAAAAAAACTACTTCTAACGCTGTTTTTGATTAACAGCTTTTTTATTTTCTCACAATCAATAACAGTAAACACGACTACTTACAACGATTTCGGTCTAGTCAACAGTGTATTAGTCAACAGTCCTTGCGTAAATATTACCAATGTAAGTTCTCGAACAGGTACTAATTTCGGTTCCACTAACGGAATAGGCTATTTTGAAAATACCAACCCGGCCTTTCCTTTTACTAATGGTGTACTCTTAACCACGGGAAATGTACTTAATGCACCCGGACCCAACACTTCCGATTTAAGCGATGGAAGTTCAGCTTGGCCAGGCGACGCTAATTTAGAAACAATTTTGGCGGCATCGGGCATCAACATGAGTTCTAGAAACGCTACAGTTTTAGAATTTGATTTCACATCGTACTCCAACTACTTTAATTTTCAATTTTTATTTGCTTCCGAAGAATACGGAACCTATCAATGTCAATCAACTGATGGCTTTGCATTTTTACTCACTGATTCAGGTGGAGTAACCGAAAATCTTGCTATTATTCCAAGCACTACTATTCCTATTTCCGTACAAACTATACGAGATAATCTTTACAATTCGGGATGTACTCCGGAAAACGTAGGGTATTTTGGTCAGTTCAATGGAGGATCAGCTGCAGCAGCATCTCCAACCAACTTTAACGGCCAAACCGTTTTGATGAATGCTACTAAAAACAATTTGATTCCTGGTCAAACTTACCACATTAAGATTGTTATTGCGGATGGTATTGACGAGCGTTTTGATTCGGCTTTATTTTTAGGCGGAAGTAGTTTTGATTTTAGTCAAGATGTACTTGGTCCCGACATTGTGGGATTATGCAATAATAATGGCGTTAATGAAAGTTACACTATAACTTCAGGTTTAGATCCCAATTTCTTTGATTTTGTTTGGAAAGATGCCAATGGAAATCCTATTCCGGGCGAAACTGGTCCAGATTTGACTGTCAATCAATCCGGCACCTACCAACTAACCTATTACATACAAGCAACTAATTGTGAAGTAGCTACCAATGATATTGTCATATCTTACCAACCTGCTATCACAGTACCCGATCCAGTCGATTTGTACAAATGTAACAATGCTTCGGCAAATTATACTTTTGAATTAGCTTACAACTCACCAATAGTTAATCCGTCAGGACAATACCAATTAAGCTATCATGAATCTTTGGCGGATGCACAGGGAAATACCAATCCATTAATATTAAGCCATAGTGTAGCTTCAGCAAGTTTACCCAAACAAATCTGGATTAGAGTTGTTGATCCAAGCACTGGTTGTTATACCATAGAAACTTTCTTTTTACGTTTAACTCCATCTCCGATAGCCAATAACCCCGGGGATTTAACCCGTTGTGAAACTACAGCCGGTTCAGGTTCAGGAGAGTTTGATTTAGCACTATTAACCAATACTGTTTTAAGTGGGCAATCCTCAAGTATTTACAATGTTAGTTATCATCTATCACAAGCGGATGCAGACAACAACGTAAACCCAATTGACACTAACTCCTCTTTAATATCATCAAATACAGTTGTTTATATCCGAATTGAAAACAACACTGACACCGCCTGTTATAACACAACAAGTATCAATCTAATTGTCAAACCGAGACCTATTTTAGACAATTTACAGGACCAATTTGTTTGCGCTCAATACATTTTACCCACACTCACAAATCCGGGCACCTATTATACAGGCCCTAATCAAACTGGATCAATACTAGCACCGGGAACCGTCATCACAACCGACACGACCATCTACATTTACCACGAAACAGGTGGCACACCAAGTTGTCCTTCAGAGCGTAGTTTTAATGTATTTATTATCGAACAATTAGACATTACACCAATTGATGTAATTAGCTGCGACAGTTACATTATACAACCCTATGCCTACAATGGGATGCAGTATTTTACACAACCAGGTGGACCAACTACTCCTGGAAATACAGAGGTTTTCCCTGGAGATATAATTTCAACTTTAGGCACTACAACACTTTATGTGTACTTTACCTTTACGGATCCAACTTGTTCACCTATTGCAAGCGACTTCGACATTACCATTTACCAAACACCAACCGTTAGCAATACATTTACCAATATTTTTGATTGTAATCCGGTAAATTCACTTCCAGTCATTATTACCAACGTAGGCACGGCCAACTATTATACATACGACGCAGCAACAGATACTTATACACCTCTAACATTCCCGATAACTACGACTACTGAAGTTCATGCTTTTGCAGAAAACAATAATTGTCGTTCAACAATTTCAACTTTCTCGGTATATATTGGGAGTTTAAACTTAGCCAATGTAGATATTTGTTCGGGTCCATATCAATTGAACGCTCCTCCGGTTGGTGAATTCAGAGATGCACCCAATGGAGGAGGTAATAGTATCAACACACCAATTGATATTAACCAAAACACTACTATTTATCATTATGTTCCCGGGGCAGCATGTACTAACGATGATTTCTTCAACATTACATTCCATCAACCAGCGCTAACTGCACCTATTCCCGTAGCAGCATGTGAAACCTATACTTTACCAACAAATCCAGACGGAGGAAGGTATTTTGTACAGCAAGGAGGGCCGGCAACAACCGGAAATATTGAATTGCTACCAGGAGATGCGATAACTTCAACCAATACGATATGGATATACAAGGAATCAACAATGGCATTGACTCCGGTGTGTTACAATGAAACGCCTTGGACAATTACGATCAATCAAAGACCAATAATTGATTCCAGAGGACGTCAAGAAGTCTGTTATAGTTATACCTTGACACCTTTGGCTAACGGTAATTATTATGATGATCCCAACGGTCAAAACCTAATCACAGATTTTGTGATTGACGCCACTGATTTAAATGCTAATGATGACATGACCAACCTTATCAAAACCATTTATATTTATGCCGTAAATCCAAACGATCCTAATTGTTTCAGTGAAAATTCATTCGAAATTGATTTTGACAGCTTCCGAGCCACTGTGTTTCAAAATCAAGTACACTGTGATAGCTATACTTTACCAGCTTTACCCGCGAACAATTTCTATTATGATGCACCAATGGATCCGAATCCCAATAATCCACATCCAGGTAATATAATTCCCGCTGGAACAGTTTATACTTCCGCAAATGTGGTTTCACCGCTTTACATTTATACCGAAACCAATGTGCGTTTCAGCTGTAGAGATGAAAGTACTTTTACTATTACGATTAATGATACTCCTGTCTTGGATTCTTCATTACCAACAGCATTTAATTTTTGCGACAGTTTTACATTACCTACTTTGAGTGTAGGTACTTATTACAACCAATCCATTACCAATCCTAATGGAAGAGTTGTAGTTCCAATTACAACTTATGATAATAATAATGTACCTCCTGTTTCAATTTTTGTATATGCCGAAACAGGAACTAATCCGAATTGTTTTATAGAAAGAGAAATTCCGATTAATCTATATAATGTCACCGAACTACCAGACGTACCAAATACTTGTAGCAGTTATCAATTAAACCCAGCTAGTCTGGGTGCAGGAGAAAACTATTACGACAATACTGGAAATGTATTGGTCTCTAATGCAACAATCACGACTCCAGGAGCCAATACCATCTATATTAGAGGAAATGCTCCTTTTTCACCAACGTGTCAAGACCAAAGTGAATTTATTGTCAATATTGTAGCAGAACCAATTGCCAACCCTGCAACAATCACACCTAAATGTGATGATTTTGGAATCAATGATGGAATTTATCGTTATGATTTAATTACTGAAGTCCAAAATCAAGTTCTAGGTACACAAACTCCAGCTACAGATTTCAATTTCAGTTATTATACGTCTGCAAGTGATGCAAATACAGGAACGAATGCAATTGCCAATCCTTCAGCTTATGAGAATGAAACGCCTTATAATGATACCATTTGGGTTCGCATTAACAATACAACTTCAACCAATGCCTGTTTTGACGTTGTGCAAGTAAGTTTAATCATCAATCCACTTCCTAATCCAATTTTAGATACGGAATACTTCATCTGTCAAGATTATGAAACAGGAACGATTTTAAATAGTGTTGTTTTAAATACTGGATTAAGTTCAGGATATTCTTATGTTTGGACTCATAATGGAGCTCCATTTGGGAATAATTCGGGTGCGGTTTCCACCAACTTAGAAGGTGACTATTCCGTAACGGTTACCAATACTACGACAAACTGTACTAAAACAATTACTACAAAAGTTACCATGTATGCGCCTTATCTGGAAATTGTATACAGTGATGCCTTTGAAAATCCAACCTTTATCGAAGTGAATGTTTTAGGTGTCGGTTCAGGAAATTATGAATACCAATTAGACAACGGACCTTATCAGGACAGTAACATTTTCTATAATGTAGCTGCTGGTGAGCATACTATTTCAGTTAGAGACAAAAACGGTCATTGTTCTCCAGCGCCTTTAACTGCGGTAATCATTAATTATCCTAAATTTTTCACACCAAATGCAGATGGTTATCATGAAACCTGGAATATTCCTGATTTAATTTCGACCAATCCGAATGCTGCTATCAGTATTTTTGATCGTTATGGCAAATTTTTAAAACGAATTACTCCTTCTTCTCCAGGATGGGACGGAACCTACAACGGAGAACCGCTACCCTCTACTGATTATTGGTTTACTGTAGAATTTACAGAAAAAGGAAGTAACAAAACGTTCAAATCGCATTTTACTTTAAAACGATAATCTTAGAAAAAACTCAACAAAATGGGCTTGTTTCAGAACAAGTCCATTTTTTTTTGACGCAAACTGTAACAAAATATTAAATTTCAATACTACTATGCAAACAAAAGTTAAGTGAAAAAAAAGGTACTTTGTTTTGCATAGTTCTAAATTATTTATACATTTGTCCCATAAATCATCATCAATCAAATTTAAAATCATGAGATTAAAAGCAATCATCATTTGTTTATTGGCACAAATTGCCAGTTTACAAGCACAAACTTCCACTCCTCCGTCAAACCCATTGGCTCAAGGAACTATTAGTGGAAAGGTTATCGATAAAAAAAACAATGAACCCTTATCGTATGCTTCTGTAACCATTAAAGAGGACGGTAAAGTGATTACCGGAAGTATGACCAAAGACAACGGAAGTTTCTCAATCGGAAATTTACCATTAAAATCATTATCTGTTGAAGTAGTTTTTATGGGTTATAAAAAATACGAAACCATGATAACTTTAGATAACGATAACAAATCTCTAAATCTAAAGAACATTTTACTTGAAGAAGAAGCCAAAATGCTTAACGAAGTAAGTGTTGTACGTGAAAAATCATCAGTAGAACAAAAACTTGATCGAAAAGTAATTACCGTTGGTAAAGACTTAGTTTCGGCAGGAGCTACGGCTGCAGAAATCATGAACAATATACCTTCGGTATCTATCGATCAACAAAACAACACAGTAAGTTTAAGAGGAAACGAAAACGTAAAAATCTTCATCAATGGAAAACCTTCCAACCTAACTGCTTACCAAGCTCTGCAACAAATCCCTTCCACGTCAATCAAACAAATTGAATTAATTACCAATCCCTCAGCAAAATACAATCCGGAAGGAATGAGCGGTATCATTAATATTGTATTGAATAAAAACGCAAAATTAGGTTTTAACGGAAGCTTAAATACTGGAACTACTTTTGGTAAAGCCCCAAAATTCAATGGTTCAATCGATTTGAATTACAGAGTAAACAAATTTAACTTTTACACCAATTACGCTTTGAACCACGGTAAATTCATCAACAGTGGTAAAATTCAGTGGAGAAATTATGACAATATCGATAATTATGATGCCTATTTTGACATCAGAGAATTCAACAAAAATCATTTCACAAAATCGGGTGTAGATTTTTATATCAACGACAAAAACACATTATCTTTTTATACGATACAGTCATTTGCAAATCCTTCTATGGTTTTTGGAAACCGAATCGATTACATTACCGGTGCGTCTAGCGATGTCACTCAAATACAAACAGCAAGATCAAAAGACAAAGACCAGACCTACAATTTAGCCTACAAACATCAATTTGAAAAACCAGAAAGAACTTTAGATATTGAATTGAATTACAATTTGAGTAAAAGTCCTGAAGACAGTGAGTTCAGAGATGAGAACAACAACTTAACCAAAACAAATGATGTAACTAAAGACGGTACGAATTTTATAGCCAATGTTGATTATACAAGTCCGTTATCAGAAACTTCAAAAATTGAATTAGGATTAGAAAGCAGAATTGACGGAACAACAAACAGATTCGTAAACAATAACACGTTCGATTCCGATTTTGAATTCAACAGAAATATTCAATCGGCGTACACCAATTACAGTAGCCAAATTGGAAAATGGAACTATCAATTGGGTTTACGCTTCGAAAGCTATGACGTGAATGGTACGTTCAAAAAAGCAGGTCAGGCTGATGATCATTTCAAAGATTATATTTTCACAGTATATCCATCGGCATTTGTAACCTACACCCCTTCTGAAAACAATTCATTCAATTTCAATTATTCAAGAAGAGTGGACAGACCCAACATGCAACAGGTAAATGAAATTAGACAATGGAGCGGACCAACCGTAGAACAAATTGGTAATTCAGAATTGAAGCCACAATTTACCAACTCAATTGAAGCAAATTACACCCGAAAAGTAAAAATGGGTTCGATCACATCCGGAGTTTTCTTCCGATACATTAAAGATGATATATCACAGGTTTTAACTACAAATCCTTACGATGCTAATAAAAGTCTTTTAACTTTTACCAATTTCGATCACAACACAGAATATGGTGTGGAAGTTTCAGGAAACTTAGATTTCGACAAATGGTGGAATGTAAACTTTGGTGTGGACAGTTATTTTAAAAACAATAAAGGAATCATTGAAGACCGTAATGGTGATTTAGTAGACAAAGAAATCAATGCTGTTTTATTCAACGCAAGAATGAACCACACGTTCAAAGTAACCAAAGATTTCCGATTGATCTGGTTTACCATGTACAGAGGCGGAGCAAGACATTTACAATTTTCAAATAAAAGCATGTGGAAAACCGATTTAGGTGCACGTTTGAATGTTTTAAAAGGAAAAGGAACAGTGAGTGTACGTTACAATGATATTTTCGATATTATGCGTGAACGTTTTAACAGTGAAGATCCGGCGAAAATCAATGGACAGTTCCGTTGGGAAAACCAAACAGTCAACGTGAACTTCAGCTACAATTTCGGAAGTGGAAAAGATAAAGCGTTACAACGCAAACAAAGAGAACAAAACGAATCAAAAGGAGGCGGAATGTTCTAAAAATATTGGGTTTGGTTAATTAGTTGATTGTCCTCTGGAGTTTTTACTTCAGGGGATTTTCTTTTTTAGCATGTTAAACATTTCTTAAAACTGTAACAAACCGTGTTCGTCAGTGTCTACTAGATTGTAAATTTGTCACCGATTTTACTTTCCAAAACACAAAAAATCAATCATCAATCGTAATCAAACTTATTTTAACGATGAAATTTAAAATTTTAATCATTTGCTTATTAGTGCAGTTGACTAATTTGCATGCACAAACTTCCGCACCTACCTCATTACTTCCGGGTAGTATCAACGGTAAGGTAATCGAAAAGAAAACCGGCGAACCTATTCCTTATGCAACCATTTCGGTAAGAGATGAAGGAAAAGTTATTTCCGGAGGAATTACAAAAGACAACGGTAGTTTCACCGTAGGGAATCTTCCTTTAAAGCAACTTACTGTTGAAGTACAATATATTGGCTTCAAAAAATACACGGCATCATTTACCCTTTCAGAAAGCGATAAATCGATTGCGTTAAAAACGATTGCATTAGAAGAAGAAGCAACTCAACTTAACGAAGTTTCTATTGTAAAAGAACGTTCGACCATCGAACAGAAAATAGACCGTAAAGTAGTTAACGTAGGTAAAGATTTAGTGGCATCGGGAACTACAGCTTCCGAAATGCTGAACAACATTCCAACATTAAGTGTGGATGCTCAAACCAAAGAAATCTCTTTGCGCGGAAACAGCAATGTAAGAGTATTGATTGATGGAAAACCTTCTAACATTGAAGTAGGTCAATTATTACAACAAATTCCATCTTCTTCAATCAAACAAGTGGAATTGATCACCAATCCATCTGCCAAATACAATCCGGAAGGAATGAGTGGTATCATCAACATTATTTTACATAAAAATGCGAATACAGGTTTTAATGGAAGCATTAATACCGGTGTAACTTTTGGTATCACACCAAAAACCAACTCGGCTCTAAACTTGAATTATAAAGTGGGTAAAGTAAATTTGTACACCAATTATGGTTTCAACCACGGTTTGAATGCTAACCACGGATTTGTGAATTCAGAAAACCCATCAAAAGAAAGCGAGCAAGATTTCAGATTCCGTAATAAAAACAATTCCCATTTGTTTAAAATTGGAATCGATTACTATATTGACGAAAAAAATACGCTATCCGCTTATACCAATCAAAATTTAACCCATTTAGATGGTAACAGTGAAACTGAAGTTGATTATTTGACTAACCCAGCAAATCGCGATTCTTTTCAAACTTCAATCAATGAAAACGAAAATAAAAATCAAACTTATGATTTAGTTTTCAAACACGATTTCGATAAAAAAGGAGAGAACATCGAGTTTCAAGCCAACTTTTCAAATACCACCAATGAAGAAAATACAGATTATGTAGACACCTTTACAGATCCAGCGGAAACTTCATTCACCACCAACGATATTCAAACGGAAACCAATTATACTCAATTCAATATCGATTATACCAATCCGTTAACGGAAAAAACGAAATTGGAAATTGGATACGAATCACGATTCCAAGACACTTCAAGTGATTTCGACAATACTCGTACACCTGGTTATTTAGCAGAAAACGAGTTCTCATTCAAAAGAGATATTCATGCTTTATATACCAATTACAGTAAAAAATGGGACAAATGGAGTGCACAGTTAGGATTTAGAGCTGAAATATACAATTTGGACGCCGATTTCGAAACGGTTTCAACTGAACCTACCGAAAATGATCAAAGAAAAGTAGAAGACGATATCTTTACTATTTATCCTTCGGCATTCATCAATTATACTCCAAACGAAAAAAACTCATTCAATCTGAATTATTCAAGAAGAGTAGACAGACCAAGTATTGGACAAATCAATCCAATTCGCGAATGGACTACTCCTACTATTGAATCTAGAGGTAATCCAGCTTTGGTTCCTCAGTTCACTAACTCATTCGAATTGAATTATACGCGTACTATGAAACTAGGAACCGTAACTACAGGCGTTTTTTACAGAAGAATCAATGATGAAATCTCTAGAGTAACCTACATAGATCCGAACAATATCAACCGAAGAATTTTATCTTGGGATAATTTCAAAGACAACAATGCGTATGGTATTGAGGCTTCTGCCAATTTAAAATTCACTAAATGGTGGGGAGCAAACATCAGTGCCGACTCGTATTTCAAAATAGTGAGAGGTATCGTGCAAAATGGTATTACGGAAGAATACGAAAGAAAAGAAATTGATGTTACCACTTTCAATGCTAGAATGAACAACACATTCACAGCAAGTAAAAACCTACGTTTCCAATTATTTGGTATGTTCAGAGGCCGTGATATTAGCTTACAAGGTGAAAGAAAATCAATGTACAAAGCTGATATCGGTGCCACTTACAACATCCTTAAAGGAAAAGGAACCATCACGTTACGTTACAACGATATTTTCGAAAATATGCGTTTTGCCTTCGATGGAAAAATTCCTTACAGACAATACGGAGCATTTTACTGGGAAAGTCAAACATTCTATGCTGGTATCAACTACAACTTCGGTGGTGGAAAAAACAGAGCATTACAACGCAAGCAACGTGATCAAAACGAAACACAAGGCGGTGGCGGAGGACTATTCTAAAACCAACTTGAATACAACCCATAAAAAAACCTCGATTATCGAGGTTTTTTTTATTTCACTATGTACGCTTTTTTAATCGAGTCTAATTTTGGAAACTTCTTCATAAATTCTTTTCGTTTCACTGCTAAAGTATCGTAAACATTCATTGTTTCATTCCCATAACCCGAATAGAGTTTTTCGACAACCTCCATTCCTTTGGTTACTTTACCCAATGTTGGAAAACCTTTTACTCTATTAAAGGCTACCGTATCCAACCGTTTATTATCTTTTAAATTGATAAACAGATGATTACCCCTTGAATTCGGCCCAGAACGCGCATAACTAATCGTTCCTTTCACATTACTACCTTTCACTGGTTCGTCTTCTACTTTATAGCGGTCCCAATTGTTTGCCGTTGCGGTCGAATCCATATGACCAAACTGCGCTACAAAATTTGGAACAACTCGGTAGAAAACAATTCCATCATAAAATTTATGGTTGATTTGCTGATAAATTCGATCGACCGCTTTCGGTGACAAATCTCTAGTAAATTCAACTTCAAAATCACCTTGGGAAGATTCAAAACGCGCCTGAAACGTTTCCGGCGCTTTTTCATCCATCCATTTTGTACTGAATGAAGGTTTTCCGCAACCCAGCACTAAAAAAGCTAAAGCAATGAAAGGTTTTTTCATCAATTACCACTTAATAATGGCGCTCGCCCAAGTAAAACCTGATCCGAAAGCCGCCAATACCACTGTATCTCCTTCTTTTATTTTTCCTTGTTCCCAAGCTTCCGTCAAAGCAATAGGAATAGACGCCGCAGTGGTATTACCATATTCCATGATATTGTTGTATACTTGGTCGTCTGTCAATTGGAATTTTTGTTGGATGAATTGAGAGATTCTCAAATTCGCCTGATGCGGAATCAACATATCGATATCCGAAACCTGAAGATTATTCGCTTGTAAACCTTCCATAATCACTTCACTGAAACGAACCACTGCATTCTTGAATACAAACTGTCCGTTCATATGAGGATAATAACTTTCGTCATTAGGATCGTTATCTTTCAAAATATCCAATACCCAACGTTTACCCATTCCTGGAGCAATCAATGCCAATTCCTCAGCATGTTGTCCTTCGGAATGCAAATGTGTTGATAAAATACCTTTGGTAGTATCTTCTTCTCTTGATAAAATTGCCGCTCCCGCTCCATCTCCGAAAATAACCGAAACTCCACGACCACGGGTAGTGAAATCCAATCCTCTAGAATGTACTTCGGAACCAATCACCAAGACATTTTTATACATACCCGTTTTGATATATTGATCGGCAATAGAAATTGCATACACGAAACCCGAACATTGATTACGTACATCCAATGCACCAACAGTCTTTAAGCCCAAATCTCTTTGCACTAACACACCCGGCCCAGGAAAATAATAATCGGGACTTAACGTGGCAAAAATGACAAAATCAATATCTTCTTTTGCTATACCTGCTCTATCGATGGCAATTTGAGCTGCTTTAACACCCATTGAAGTAGTGGTGTCTTCGGCTGTATTTACGTGTCTTCTTCTTTTAATACCGGTGCGTTCCTGAATCCATTCGTCATTCGTATCCATTATTTTAGACAAATCATCATTTGTCACTACATTGTCCGGAACGTAATAGCCTAATCCTGTTATCTTTGAATGATACATCTTTTTATTTATTAATTAAAAATAGTCTGCAAATTTACGTTTAATGCAAAAATTAACAATACAAAATACACAAAATTTCCGAATTGACAATTGTAATACTATTATATTTGAAAAAGATTAGTAAAAGAATATGGAATACCTCATCATTTGTCTTGTCGCTTTATTTGGTGCCGGATTGACACTTTTCTCCGGTTTCGGATTGGGAACGCTTCTATTACCTGTTTTCGGATTGTTTTTTCCGATTGAAATAGCTGTAGTACTTACTGCATTGGTTCATTTTATGAACAACACCTTCAAATTAGTTCTTTTTGGTAAAAGCGCCGATAAAACTACCGTTCTGAAATTCGGAATTCCAGCAATTCTTTTTTCTTTTTTAGGTGCTTATCTATTAAGTTTGCTAAGCCACCTTCCTCCTATTTATTCTTATTATTTTAATACCCATCTAATTGAAATAAAAGCCATTAAACTAATCATTGGCTTACTGTTGATTGTATTCGCACTATTCGATGTGATTCCACAACTTAAAAATCTGGAATTCGATAAAAAACATTTACCGATTGGTGGTGTTTTAAGTGGGTTTTTCGGAGGATTATCCGGCCATCAGGGTGCCTTGCGAAGTGCATTTTTAATCCGTGCTGGTTTATCAAAAGAGGCATTTGTTGCCACTGGAGTTGTAATTGCCTGTCTCGTGGACGTTTCTCGTTTGAGTATTTATATCCCTAAAATTATTCGCAACGAGGTTGAACTTGACTTCACTTTGTTAGGTTTAGCATCACTTTCGGCATTCATAGGCGTATATTTCGGAAACAAACTATTACAAAAAACGACCATTACCCTAGTCCAAACTATAGTTGGTGTAACATTATTGGTCTTTGGAATACTAATGATGGCAGGAATTATATAAAAATTTGTTAACGAACTTATCGAATAAAATTTCTCCACCTATTTTTATACCATAGAAGAACCTATTTATGAGAAAACTACTTTTTTCCGCTTGCTTTCTAATTGCAAGTCATGTTGGTAGTGCACAAGAAAATGTGACCTACCAAAAACCTTCCGCACCCATACTAACACTGGCTGATTTCGAAAGAGCGCCTTCGGTTACTATGGATACCAAAAAACAGTATATGTTGCTTACCTATCGTGACACTTACAAAACATTAGACGACTTGAATCAGGACGAAATGCGCTTGGGTGGATTACGTATTAATCCCGTAACCAATATCTCGAGTACGCTGACCTACACCAACAACATCAAGGTTCGAAAAATCAAAGACAAAGTAGAAACACAAGTAACCGGACTTCCGCAAAATCCAAAAATTGCCTATTTGAATTGGTCTCCGGACGAAACCAAAGTAGCTTTTACTAATACCACCGCAACCGGAGTAGAACTTTGGTTACTGGATATTGCAACGGCAACAGCCAAAAAACTAACCGATGCTACTTTGAACGCCAACACCGGATCACCAATCAACTGGTTCAGAGATGGGAAAAGCATTTTGGTGAAACAGCTGATCAAAAACAGACCGGCTCTAATCGATGCTAAAAAAGAATTACCAAAAGGTCCGATTGTTTCAACTGCAGATGGAAAAGTATCCCAAAACAGAACATATCAAGATTTATTAAAAAACCCAACCGATGAAGCTAATTTTGAAAATTTAGTCACTTCGGAATATTATAAAGTTAATTTGGACGGTTCTTCCTCATTATTCAAAAAAGCCAATTGGTATTTGAACGAATCATTTTCACCCGACGGAAATTATTTACTAACCAACGTTTTAAAAAAACCGTTTTCCTACATTGTTCCATTAGGTCGTTTCCCAATTACTGTAGAAGTATTTGATTTGAACGGTAACCCGGTTCAATTAATCCATGAAGCACCATTGGCAGAAGTGATGCCTAAAGGTTTTATGGCGGTTAGAAAAGGAAAGCGTTCAATTGCATGGAGAAATGACGAACCTTCAACTTTATTCTTTGTTGAAGCGCTAGACGAAGGAGATCCAGCGAACAAAGTGGATTTCAGAGATGAACTATTCACCTGGAAAGCACCTTTCAAAGACAAACCCGTTTCGATTTTGAAAACTCCACAACGTTATAGCGGGATTATTTGGGGTAACAGCACCACTGCAATTGCTTATGATAACTGGTACGATACCCGAAACATCAAAACTTATTTATTCAACCCTTCACAACCGGGAACAACGCCAACTGTTATAAGCGACCGAAACCAACAGGACATTTATTCGGATCCCGGGAATTTTGAAACCATTAAAAACCAATACGGTCGTCAGGTATTGGCCATCGAAAATGACAATGCTTTTTTGATTGGCGACGGATATACCAAAGACGGTCAATTCCCTTTTGTGGATGAATTCAACCTAAAAACGCTGAAATCAAAACGTTTGTACCAAAGTACTTATAAAGACAAAAAGGAGGAAATTTTATCCATTGAAGATTTCAAAAAAGGAGACGTTTTAGTATCAATTCAATCGAAAACAGATTTCCCGAATTACTATTTCCGAAACATTAAAGCGAAGGATAAAATCACTCCAATCACGACTTTTAAAAATCCTTTCGAAAGTATCAAAAATGTATACAAAGAAGTAATCAAATACAAACGCAAAGACGGTGTAGAATTGTCAGGAACATTATATTTACCGGTAGGTTACGACCGAACTGCCAAAAAAGAAAAATTACCCCTATTAATTTGGGCATATCCTGAAGAATTCAAAGACAAAAACTCTGCGGGACAAAACAATAAAAACCCGAACGAATTTACATTCCCTTACTATGGTTCATTCGTTTACTGGGTAACCAAAGGTTATGCAGTATTGGATGATGCTTCATTCCCTATTATTGGTGAAGGAAAAACAGAACCGAACGACACTTTCATTCCGCAATTGGTATCGAATGCAGAAGCCGCTATCGATGCCTTGGACAACTTAGGATACATCAATCGCAAAAAAGTTGCTGTGGGTGGGCATTCCTATGGGGCGTTCATGACAGCCAACTTGTTGACACACTCTAATTTATTTGCGTGTGGTATTGCCCGAAGTGGTGCTTACAACAGAACACTAACTCCATTTGGTTTCCAAAGTGAACAGCGCAATTATTGGGAAGTTCCTGCAATTTACAACGGAATGTCTCCTTTCATGACTGCCGATAAAATGAAAACACCAATGCTTTTGGTACATGGTGAGGCTGACAACAATCCGGGTACCTTCACCTTACAAACAGAACGTTACTTCCAAGCTTTAAAAGGTTTGGGCGCTCCGGTAAGAATGGTAATCCTTCCGAAGGAATCCCATGGATATGCTGCCAAAGAAAACATCTTCCATTTATTATGGGAACAAGAGCAATTCTTAGACAAATATTTGAAGAATTAATTTCATAAGATTAAAAAAGCCTCATTGTATGAGGCTTTTTTATTGTACTATTGAATAATCAGCAGTAGGAATCTCAATTAATTTAGCTTACCGCTTTACTTCCAAAGTCACATCCAATTGCAATTCCAATTCTTTTTCATGTTGAAAAAACAACGGACGACCGTTGAAAGCTGCCTTAATCAAATAATGATTCCCTTTGAAATAACACTGCTTTACAGTTACTTTCAGCGGACCGTTTTCACAGATTTTCAATTGGTGTGGATAAACTAAAATAGTTTCAGACTTTCCATCTTTATTCATTATCAATTCATTTACTTCACCAAAAAGTGAAGCAATATATTTCGATGCGGGATTGCCATAAATCTGTTTCGAAGGCGCTTTCACCAACAATTGTCCATCTTTCATGATCATGGTTTCATCCGAAAACGAAAGCGCATCAGTACTGTCGTGTGTAGCAACAATTACTGTAATACCGCGACTTTTCAAATAAGCAAACAGATTACGGCGCAAAGCATTTTTTCGGAAGTTGTCGATGTGGCTAAACGGTTCATCCAGCAGCAAAATTTCAGGCTCTAGCGCCAATACCCTTGCCAAAGCAATACGTTGTTGCTGACCACCACTCAATAAATTTACTTTAGTTCTAGTAAACTCGGTCATTTCTACCAAATCCAAAAGTTCCTCAATGCGCAATTTTTTAATCGCTCGAAACGCATTGGATAAATATTTCCCCACACTTTCGCCAGCGGTTTCATACGGCATTAGACCGAAATCCTGCGCCATAAATTTCATGTAATCCATTCCGGGTACCAAATTGTACTTGGGTCCGGTGACCAACTTATCATTCCAAGTAATTTTCCCTTCGTCAAGATCATGCAAACCATAGATCAATTTCAACAAAGTACTCTTTCCGCAACCACTTTCCCCCAGAAGTGCGATATTTTGTCCCTTTTCAATCGAAAAGCTGATATTGTGAATTATTCTTTTTTCGGTATAACCGAAGGATATATTATCAATTTGAAGCATAGTCAAAATTTAGATTACAAAGCTACAAACTAAGCCAATAAAAAAGCCGTTCCAACGAACAGCTTTTTTCAACAAATTTGTATTTTTTTTTCAATTATTTCCCTGCTTCTTTCTTTGCATCTTCCACCATTTTTTCATTGGCAGTAATGGCAAACTCCACACGGCGGTTTTCTGCACGTCCGGCATCCGATTCATTAGAAGCAATTGGGTCATTTTCACCCATTCCAGTAATATTGAAACGCGAAGATTTTACCCCTTTGGCTACCAAATACCCTTTCACCGCATTCGCTCTTTGCTCCGACAATTTCAAGTTGTAATCGTCAGCTCCTTTACTATCGGTATACCCATAAATTTTAATATCCGTATCGGCATATTCTTTAAAAACCGGCACCAATTTATCCAAATTGGCTTTCGCTTTAGGCGTTAGTGTTGCTTTATTGAAATCAAAATTCACCGAGTTCTCACCCAATGTCAGTTTAATTCCTTCTCCAACTCTTTCCACTTTAGCACCTGGTAAGGATTCACTGATACTTCTAGCCTGTCTGTCCATTTTGTTCCCGATTACACCACCAACAACGCCACCAACAACTCCACCAAGTACAGCTCCCAAAGCACCATTTCCACCTTTACCTATATTATTGCCCAAAATTCCACCAACAACCGCACCTCCAACAGCGCCAATGGCCGCTCCTTTTTGGGTATTATTGGCATTTTTTATAGACTCACAACTTGTCAAAACCATTCCTGTTAGAAATAGTGACACTGACATATATACGATTGATTTTCTCATGATCTTCTTATTTATTTTTTCTGAATAGGTATACAATTTCGGTGTTTTTACCACCAATATTTACTTTATCCACCAACTGAAACGTTTCCATGGTTTGACTTCTAAGCAACAATATATATCCCTCTTTTACTTTTCTGGCCTTATCACCTGCATCCAACATTTTTAAAACAAACTGCTGGTCCTTATTCACAAACCATTTGATATTCGAACTGAACTGAGGACAACCCGCTTTTTCAATGGCCATTTTTCCGGAATCATTATTCGAAACGAAAGTCCATTGACTCCCTTCAAAACACTGACTATCCGCTATCTGAAAAGAATTTACTTTAATCACTTCTTCCCCAGGGTAGCTAACATCCGTTAACGTCCAATTTCCTTTAATAGCAACTTGAGCGCGTCGGTCTACCGAAGTGGAAGTGGCAGCATCTTTTACCTTACAGCTGAATAATGATAGCGTTATGCCTAAAAATAGAATTACTTTCTTCATGTTTGCATGTATTTGATTTGATTCTGTACAAAGTTACAATTGTCTATTCAATTCTGCTTATATAATTTTTCTTATTAATTATAGAATTGCAATCGGTCAATTTGTCATTACGAATGGGTTTGGTATTTCTTTTGACAGATAAAAGGATAATAAATTTACTAATAAAATCTCAAATACTATGACAACAGGAAAAATTAATGTTTCAGTAGAAAACATCTTTCCCTTAATCAAAAAGTTTTTATACAGCGACCATGAAATCTTCCTTCGCGAATTGGTTTCCAATGCTACCGACGCCACACTAAAGCTAAAACATCTGACCAGCATTGGTGAAGCTAAAGTAGAATATGGCAACCCAATCATCGAGGTAAAAATCGACAAGGAAAATAAAAAGTTGCATATCATTGACCAAGGTTTGGGGATGACCGCAGAAGAAGTAGAAAAATACATCAACCAGGTAGCCTTTTCTGGCGCCGAAGAATTCTTAGAGAAATACAAGGATTCTGCCAAAGATTCAGGTATCATTGGTCACTTCGGATTAGGATTTTACTCCGCTTTCATGGTAGCCAATAAAGTGGAAATCATCACCAAATCCCACAAAGACGAACCTGCCGCTCACTGGACTTGCGATGGTAGTCCGGAATTCACTTTGGAACCTCATACCAAAACTGAACGAGGAACCGAAATCATTTTACATATTGCAGACGATTCTTTAGAATTCTTGGAAGAGTTCAAAATCCGTGAATTGTTAACCAAATACAACAAATTCATGCCGGTGCCTATTAAATTCGGTACCAAAAAAGAAGCGTTACCAAAACCCGAAGACGCAGGTGACGATTACAAAACAGAATTTATCGATGTAGACAATATCATCAACAACCCTACTCCAGCTTGGACAAAACAACCAACAGAGTTGACCGATGAAGACTACAAAAATTTCTACCGCGAATTGTATCCAATGCAGTTTGACGAACCGCTATTCAACATTCACCTGAATGTGGATTATCCGTTCAACCTGACCGGTATTTTGTACTTCCCGAAATTGGGCGATAATATCCAAATTCAAAAAGACAAAATTCAATTGTACCAAAATCAGGTATTTGTTACTGACAACGTAGATGGAATTGTACCAGAATTCCTAATGATGTTGAAAGGTGTGGTGGATTCTCCGGACATTCCGTTGAACGTTTCCCGTTCGTATTTACAAGCCGACGGTAATGTGAAGAAAATCTCGAATTACATTACTAAAAAAGTATCCGACAAACTAAAATCGTTGTTCAATGAAAACCGTGAGGATTTCGAAGCCAAATGGAACGACATTAAGTTGGTACTGGAATACGGAATGCTTTCAGAACCGAAATTCTACGAGAAAGCCGGCGCTTTTGCACTGTATCCTTCAACGGAAGGCAAATACTATACTCTTGAAGAGTTAAAAGAGGCGATTACAGCCAATCAAACCGACAAAAACGGTAAAGTGGTTGTATTGTATGCTTCCGATAAAGAAGCACAACACAGCTATATCGACATCGCCAAAGACAAAGGCTATCAAGTCATCGTGTTGGATTCTCCAATTGTATCGCACTTGATTCAGAAGTTGGAATCGGATAACGAGAATTTAACGTTTGCTCGTGTCGATGCCGATCATATTGACAAACTAATCCAGAAAGAAGACACGCAAATCTCGAAACTTTCAGACGAACAAAAGGAAACCCTTAAAGGAATTATTGAAAACACGGTTCCAAAGGAAAACTATACTGTTCAATTGGAAGCCATGGATAGTAACTTGGCACCTTTCATGATTACACAACCCGAATTCATGCGTCGTATGAAAGAAATGAGTGCTACAGGCGGCGGCGGAATGTTTGGCATGGGGAATTTCCCGGACATGTTCAATTTGGTGGTCAATACGAATTCCGATTTGGCCTCAGTGATTTTAAACACTGAAAATGAAGCAACAAAAGCCGATTTGGTAAAACAAGCTTTGGACTTGGCAAAATTATCCCAAGGTTTACTAAAAGGAGAAGAACTGACCTCTTTTGTAAAACGCAGTTTCGAAACTTTGAAATAAGCAATTCAAAACATCTTAAAAAAACCTGCAGGGAGACTTGCAGGTTTTTTGTTTTCACCCTTGTCAGCTTTACCTACTTGTGGCCTAAATAGTTTTCAAAAAAAACCACCATTTTATGGTTGTAGCTCTATTATGTAGCACGAAAAACATTGTAGGCAGTATCGTTTTGCATTACTTTTCATTCTCTTACTATTGTGGCAAAAAAATATTTAAAAAAAAAGTTGCCACGAAAATCGTGGCAACTTTTTAAATTAAAAAATTTTTGCCACAGTAAAACCTGTGGCAAACTATTTTTTTTATTTTTATTTGCCACAGCTTTTTTTGGCTGTTGTTTCTATTCTTTGTGGGGATTGATTACACCTGAGGGTAGCGAACTGACGTAGTAAATCCATTATCAGTTTGAAGATTCCTTTTTCTTCATAAAAGTCTTATACTCCATTGTTTTTGATGAATATTGACCATCAATACTTGAATTTTGATACCCCTCTTTTTCTAAATCTATCCAAAGAAAAGCACTCTTCCCTATAACTGTCGAATAATGGCCTGATTTATCAGTAATCAATTTAATAACATCGTGTCCAAGATATTCGTCATAATTGGAAACTCCGTTATCACTTTCATATCGCTCATTATTAATTATCACAGTCGCTCCATTGATAGGTTGTTTAGTAATCTCATCATAAACGTACCCATCAATCTTAACATCTTTAGAATCAATAACCGATAGATAAAATGCAAACAAATAAATTATCACTCCTAAAACTAGTGCAATACTTCCGTAAATAAATAGTTTCTTAATTTCTTTACTACTCATTTATATTTTTTTTATTTCAAGAACATATATATATCAAGAATTTACACTCAAGCGCAGAGACCTGACGAAGTAAATCTGTGCTATCGAGAACTCCGTTACCCTTTTATTAAATAATCCCTAGCATCAATTTTATAAAAATTAAACTTCTTATTTGCAAAAACGCTAACTTCATAAATAATTCTTGGATGACCTATTGGTTCCAAATCAATTTTCGTATTCTTTAGATGCATACCATTTTTAAAACAATTGTAAATTTCTTTTACATCTCTATTTCGTAATAAATCTAACGTATTCTTCTGAAACTCTACAAATTCATTACTCTCCTCAAAACTAAATACACCCCGATAGCGCGGATTTGTAATCCGTGCACACAATCAAAATCAAAACAAATCTAAAAAAACAATCTCTAGATCATTTTCCAAACCTGCATACATAAAAAAAACAAAACTACACCTTTTATGTTGTTGTTTCTATTCTTTGTGAAACGGAAAACATTAACGTACGATGTTTTTTTAAATTGAGTTTAATGGAGATTCCTTTTATAAAAACCCGATAGCGCGGATTTGTAATCCGTGCACGCAAATAACATCAAAAAAAATCTAACAAAACAATCTCTAGATCATTTTTCAAACCCAGATAGCGCGGATTTGTAATCCGTGCACACAATCAAAATCAAAACAAACCTAAAAAAACAAAACTACACCTTTTTATGTTGTTGTTTCTATTCTTTGTGAAACGGAAAACATTAACGTACTATGTTTTTTTAAATTGAGTTTAATGGAGATTCCTTTTATAAAACCATTGCTTCACTCCGACTTTTTCTCATAAATAAAATTGTTCTTTTCTTACCTTTATAAAATAAAATTTATAACCATGACACTCCAACAGTTGAAATACATAGTGGCCTTAGATGAAGAAAGACATTTTGCAAGAGCA
This sequence comes from Flavobacterium sp. MAHUQ-57, assembly GCF_051908335.1. NCBI lineage: Bacteria > Pseudomonadati > Bacteroidota > Flavobacteriia > Flavobacteriales > Flavobacteriaceae > Flavobacterium > Flavobacterium sp. MAHUQ-57. The sequence continues at coordinate 204,863 of NZ_JBPZTE010000007.1, forward strand.
GCGGAAGTCTGTATGGTGACTCAACCCGGCTTAACCATCCAACTCAAAAATCTGGAAGAGGAAATAGGCATTAAAATTTTTGACAGAAATAAAGTACCACTTACACCAACAGTTCTCGGGGTGGAGATAATCAACCGTGCCAAGAAAATCCTTAGAGAAGCTGATGAAATTCGTGATTTTGTGATCAATGAGAAAAATATGTTGGAAGGCGAACTGAAACTGGGTATTATCTCAACTTTATCGCCATATCTCATTCCCTTGTTCATCAAAGCCATGAAAAAAGCCGCTCCAAAAGTGCATTTCATCATCAAAGAGGCCAATACAGGTCAATTACTAAAAGAAGTGGAAAACGGAACGCTCGATGTAGCCATCATGGCCACTCCTACCGGACATGCTGCGCTTATTGAACACCCAATATTCCGGGAACCTTTTGTGGCTTACCTCAACGAAGAACATCCTTTGGCAGGTAGCGATTTTTATGAACTACAGCCCAATGACAAAACCGAATTGCTATTACTCCAAAGTGAATTTTGCTACAATGCCCAACTGCTGGATATCTGTGGTATAAAAGATCCCGGGAAAATAAAAGAACAATTTACGTACGATATCAGTTCTATAGAAACACTGAAAAATTTAGTCCGAGCACAATTAGGCTTCGCTATCCTACCCGAGCTCTCTATCCTCAATGAAAAAAATACAGGTCTCTTCAAACCTTTCAAAGAACCCAAACCGGTAAGGGAAATCAGCCTGGTTGTTTCGGACTCCTTCTCTAAAAAACTACTACTTGAAAAAATGAATGAAGCCATTTGGAATTGTCTCCCTGAGAATCTAAAAAAGGATTTCGCCTACCGCAAAATCAAATGGAATGGTTCGCCTTATTTCACCAAAGCAGTTAGTCGGTTTTTATAACATACAAAAGCCCGACATCAATGCCGGGCTTTGTATTATCCTGAAGTAACTGCTTACTTTTGCTTATGCATCGATTATACTAAAGTCGCTGCCAAAGTAATTTCTGTATTCAACAGTTTAGATATCGGACAGATTTCTTTAGCCTTTTGGGCTGTTTTCTGAAAATCTTCTGCTGAAATTCCGGGAACTTTCCCAGTAAGTTCTAAATGAATTAAGGTAATGGTACCGTCTTCAAAAGTAACTTTTGCCTCTGTATTCAAATCCTCAGGTGTAAATCCAGCTTCGCTTAAAAGGAAACTCAATTGCATGGTAAAACAGCCTGAATGTGCTGCGGCAACCAATTCTTCCGGGTTAGTTCCCACTCCTTGTTCAAAACGGGTTTTAAACGACAATTGCGCATTGTCTAAAGTAGTGCTTTGTGTACTAATGGTTCCTTTTCCTTCCATTCCTGTACCTTTCCAATTGGCATTCGCTTTTCTTGTAAATTTCATAATCTTACTTTTTTTTAAATGAGTATCTTTTTAGAATTCAAATCGTTATCCTGATTTGATGAGACAAATTTAGGACGACGCTTATTATAAATCAAATTAATAATTTTTTACACCTATTAAATTTATTTATAACACATACCTAAGAACAACTGTTTCCCCATTTATCGAGTTTTCAAAAATCGGCAAAGTATATTCTCCAACTTTACCAACCAACAAAACCCTGTAAACTAGGTTCACAGGGTTTCTGATTGTAACTACTTTTAAGGAAATTATCTATTTCTGAAGGAAACGCCACAAGAACCTGAAACTTTCTTGCCTGTATACTGAATTACATTCAAATCAAACTCTTCCTGGAATCTCTTTTGCCTGCCTAGTCCAACAATCATTGGCATCAATCCTGTAGTTGGCATCTCAAAAACAGTTTTCACGGTAGGATCAATCCAAACCACAGTTCTTCGCTTGTACATTTCAACGCGTGCTCCACGAATATGCTGCTTCGCATAAGCCTGGAAGTATTCATTTATTTTCGGATCCGGGAAATAGATGAAATAAGGCGTTTTGACTTTAGGCGTCGGAAATACCTCAACTGTGATACTTTTGGATCTACTTCTCGCAGCATTCCCCAACATGATAAAGCTGGCGTTGTCTGCACCGGAATCGGAATACACAATCGATATATTCTTTTGGGCCAAATTATTGTCGTCCCAAACATGATTACCTGTTGGTGTAAATCCATCATGTGGTGATACTTCCACCAACAAACACGGATGCCATTTCACCGCAATACCATCAACAAGAACTGTTTCAGGCGGGATCAAATCGGCTGTCCATTCTAAAGTAATAAATCCATCGGCACCTGCCGCCACCGGATTAACCAATTGCTCACCAATCAGATAAGTTCCAAACGTAAGCGGATTCGGAATAACACCATTCGGGCGTACCGTCGGAATGAAATTATCCGGATAGATAAACTCTGCTCCCGCATAATGCACAATATAGGTTCTGATATAAAACGGATACGAAACGACGGTGCCTCTGTTTTTATAACGTACGTTCAAATAGTTGTTTTGTCCAGCTATTGGCGACTGATGCACCGTATTGGCATTGGTAGCATAACTGGCCGGAGCAATGCCGTCATTGGCGTTTCGTACCCAGATATCAACTCCATGCCAATGTGGAGAAGAAGCGGCACCTGCTCCCGTATCGGCCATATTGTCTCTCACGAAGATATCTCGTGACGATGGATAAGTATGCGCAGTGCTCACAGCTAAAGCGGCGTTGATTCTGCCGTAACCGTAAAACTCACTGAAAAAGGGTCCAGTATATCCCGGATCGGTTGAAATTCTATTCATGGTATCTTTCCATCTTCCAACGGCATTAGTATTACCCGGATCGATTTTAGTAGCCGTTTCACGCATAATTTCACGAACTTCAATCCATGTCAGTTTGTTGTTAACCGATAACATCAAAGCGGCAACCCCGGCACAAACCGGTGTAGCATACGAAGTACCACCAAATCCGTTCTTGTAATCTCTGTTCCCAAACAATACTGCGGTTCCATTGGCTTTATTGTTAAACAAAGCCGGTGTAAAGGAAATTGTATTCCCTGCAATCCCTGTAATTCTTTTGGCTTCGGAAGGAGAAACATTCATAGTCGGATTACCAATAAAAATAGCTTGTCCATTGACAAAACCAGCTGCAGAAGCCACAGTAATCGAAGTGGCACCTGCCACAGCCGCCGCAGAAAGTGTCGTTTGACTTTCTCTATTACGAGGAACATTTCCATCATCATCACTCACCCCGTTAAGCACCGTAGCGGTAATGGCTCCATAATTTTGTGAAGGATTGTGCAACGGCAAACCGCCAACATACGCGTCATGGCTAGGTGCACAAAAATCCAATAAGGTACCTGAACCACTATAAGCCGAAATGATTTCAGTCGTTCCATCATTAGCCAATGTTGAAGCACCACAAGCAAAGGTTTTCTCATAAGCCGCCCAAGGTCGTTCCAAATGGAAATTAATATTGGATCCATAATTCCCTACTGAAAAAGTCAAGATAATTCCTTTTCCTCCTCTTCCATAAGTCGTCAAATGATCGAAAGCATCTTGCATAAAACCGGATATAGGCGCTGTAAAACCTGCTCCATAGCTGCTGGTGATAATATCTGCTCCTCGAGCCAATTGCGTAGGGAATCCCATTCTGGCACTATTCGGATCAAATCCTCCAACCCAAATGTACATATCCGAATAATCTGCTTCTGTTCCACCTCTTCGGATACCCATCAACCTACAGTTTCCGGCAACACCAACATTCCCGTCAGGAACACCTCCCATTACGGAAGTGGTATTGGTAAAACCTACCGAAGCACTGGCACAACAAGTACCGTGACTTCCGCCCAACGCATTGTTATTGGCTACCATACTGACAAAATTGAACGAATTAATCATCTTAGGTTGCCCATTGGATACCGTACCGTTGAATTGCGGGTGATTGGTGTTTACGCCACTGTCAACCACCGCAACTACCACATCCGGACTTCCGAAACGTTGTGAAGCGCCTAAATTATCACTTAGTACTTGCCATGCATCGGGTGTATTGATCAACGGATGATCCCACTGCTCCGGAAATAAGAAATTAGTTGGTATAATGGCATCTTCTTCATACGTATGGAACAAATTCGGCTCGGCATAATGCACCAAGTCCATCACTACCAATTGATCGCATATCTCCAGACTTTTATAGCTATTGCCATCGGAACGGACTTTAAAATGGTAGGCATTTCCAGCATAAGGAATCGTTCTAAGTATCGTTAACCCCAATCGCTTGGCAATCATTCTCACTTCTCTTTCAGCTACGCTACCTTTAAAACGAACGATGATTTCATCCGTCAAAAGGGTAACGTTCTTCTCATTTTGTTTTAAAATTGGTCCCGTAGACAAAACACCTTTGAGCCTTTGAATGGTGACCAGTAGTTTTTGTCTTTCTTCTTCCGATGCTCCCTTAGGATAAGCAAACATACCCAATCCGTTTTTAAGCAAATTGCGGTGGGCTTTCATCGGTTGCAATTGGTAGCGTTGAGCAATAGCATTCAACTGTCGGTCAACCATTCTATCTTCATCGGCCTGAACAGCCACTCCGAAATACTCTGTAATCGGCTCAAATGGCACTTTTACGTTACCTCTATAGTAAAATGGCATTCCTTTTTTGCCTAAAATAAACAATTCATCAATGGCGTTTTGCCCCACAAAAACGCTTCTTGTTTGTGTTTCATAGTTTTTTTCAGCAACAGTAATAACATACCGGTCTGACTTGATTTCCCCAGTTACATACGCTCCAACCTGCTTGTCAAAACGCAATGCAATTACTTCTCGATTGTTCGAAATGGAAACCGCAGCGGTACTCACCGGCTTTTTGTTGAAATCAACAACCGTAATCTTAATCCTACTTCGATTTTTCATAAACATAAATTCTTTAAGAAAAATTACCCAACTCTTTCTAGTTTGTTTATTCGTTTGTGTAATTTTTATTGTAACACCTACTCTTTTCTGGCTTTTCGGCTTCCTCCATGCGCATTCGCTTCCAGTTTATTAGAATGGAGTAAAATTAGGAGCACTTTAAAAAGGAATACCGAGGATAAACCCCTTTTTTGAAAGGTATTTTTCCTGAGAAAAACAAAGTATTGAATTAATTGTCAAGCAATTAGATCGAAATAAAACCATTATTTAAGCTGCATTTACTTTTATTTAGCGTATCTTTATAAAATCTGAATAATTGATGGTTCATCACTTTCTGATTATTTTGGTCTTTAAAGAGTGTGCAAATTATATTGTATGCTCTTTTTTGGTTGAAATGCATTGGGCCATTCTATTGAATACTTAACAAAATACATTGTAACAGATTGATTATCAAAAATAAAATCAATTTAATTACAGAACTTGACTTTATTTTTTGTATCTTTAATGGACTGAAATGATTGGAGGTTCATATTTCTAATTGTTAGGTTCTTAAAGAGTGTACAGTTCATTTTGTACACTCTTTTTGATTGAATACAATCGCTCTGTACAGAATTGTGATTTGACGTGTCTCGACCTTATACGAGATGAAAAACAAAAGGATGGACACCTATTGCGCCCATCCCTGTATCTTGAATGCCGTTGGAAACGGATTTTATGTTTATTTACAGCTCAAAGTCGGGAGACTTTACGCAGTGGTTTATCTATATCCTTGATAAATAATATTTCCTCGAACATCAAATTGTATCCCGATAGCGCGGATTTGCAATCCGTGCCCGCAATCCACTTCAAAACAAATCTAACAAAACAATCTCTAAATCATTTTCCAATCCCGCATAATTCCTTGCTGAACTATAATAATAATCCTCTGGATGAACTACGATTTTATCTTTGACTGGATTGTTATGAATGTAATTTATTTTTTGTTTAATAAACCAATTCGTTTCAACGATTTCAGCATGGTAGCCATCCTGCCAAACTTTATATTGTTGTTCTCGTTTTAAATGTTTACAAGATTTTTTAAAATAATCTAACATCCATTCACGTCTGCTTTCAGGTTCATCAATAATAGTTTGAATTATTTTCTTTGCAGTGAATTTTTTTAAATCTCTCATCACGTCTGAAAGTATAAATCCATTTGTCGCTTTACAAAGTAAATGCATATGGCTCGACATAATGCAATAAGCATATATTTCCAATCCTTTTTTCTGTTGACAATGCTGTAATGCCTCTATAAGAAGAGTTTTCTGATTGAGTCTAGTAAAAAACATCTATCCAACCCACTACTGTTATGGTTATAAAATAGGCATCTTCAGTTGTTATGGCTTTATACTTTGTTGACATGGCGTGTATATAAAAACAAAACTACAACTTTTTTAGGGTTGTAGTTTTTATTTATTCTCTTTGTGGGCACGGATTGCAAATCCGCGCTATCGGGATCCCTAATGCCGTTGGAAACGGATAATTTATTTTAACTTTAAACTTTTAATCAATCATTTCGAACTTTATAATACCACTATCTTTCATTTCTTCCATATCCGTTTTTGCTGAATAAAACAAAAGCGTCTTCTTATTATCTATTTCATCAACAATTGGTTTATGTTCTTTTTCATTGATTGAAAAACTAAAATCAGATTTATTTATAACTCTTGAATAAGGTTTACTAACAATAGATTTACAGGTATAATTTTTATTATTTATTGTTAAGACAATACTATCAATATCCTGAATTTCAAAAAGCTTATTCCTTTCGTCTTCATTAGAAATATAATAATTTAGCCCACCGTATTTTGTTGAGAAAAAAGTTCCGTAAAATTTATTAGTTACTTTTCCTTTCTTATAAACAACAGTTTTTATATCTTTTTTACTCTCACAAGCTATAAAAGATAATAATACTCCTAAAAATAAAACTTTTTTAATTTGCATCTTTCTTATAATATTTAAGGTCTTTGGTTGTAAAATTTTTATTTTGGTCATTATTAAAGCCTTTTATTATTTGATTTAATGGAAGAACTTTAGGAGCGGCTTCATCTCCGTCTTTGGTAAAAGCATATACTGTACCATCTTTACTAGTTCCGTAATAAGAGACTGTATGTTGTCCAGCAATAGAAATAATTCCTTCACCTATCTTGATTCCATCTAAATTTTTGACCTCAGAATAGCCTGGTGTTGAATCAAATGCCATAGGATTAGGAAATTGGTCATATTTTTCAGCGTTCTTGGGTGTAATTTCTTCACCTGCATTAGCCATTTGAGCCGCTTGGTCACAAACATAATTGTCATTTTTTCTATCAGGTTTTGCTTTACCTTCTCTAATCTCTTCAACGGTACCACCATTTGACCTTTCAATTGCTCTTGTTACATTGTTATTCAATTTGACTTTATCACCTTCTTTAATTTGAAAATTAGTTCTGGTAGTAAATCTTTCTTTCACATCTTTTACGGATGTTCCAAGAAACTTAGCTAACGTATTAATATTATCTCCTTTTTCTGCTACTAGATTACCTTTTTTATCAGGTTGCCATATTGCTTGCATACCATCAGGGTCAACAAAATACATAGGATTATTATAACAATAGTTATAAGGTGTCCATCTACGAGAATTCTCTGCTTTAGGGTCTATATTCATCCATCTCCCAATCGCCGCATCATAATTCCTTGCCCCATAATCGTAGAAGTTCAGCCCTAGCTCGTCTTGCAATTCCTTACCGTTGTACTTATACTTATACGTTCCTGCGAGTTTACCATTATACGCACGAAGCAAAAAGGTCAATTCTGTGTATGTAAGAACGTATAATCTGACAAAAATATAGGTATTTCAAATTAAATCCTAATAATGAAATGATTAAGTGCTTATAGGTATGACCAATAACAAAAAATCCACCCGAATTGGGTGGATTTCTATTTAATTTAATTCGAAAGCTCAAAAATCAATCTTCAGTTTCAACATAATATTCTTTTCGAGCTTGAAATGAAAATTCTTTTGGATTCTCATGAGATATTGTATAGCCATCTTTTTTATACATATCAATTGCATCATTATATTTTTTATACATCTCTGCAATTGTGATAAGGGTATTCCCAGCAATAACCTGAGCTATTCCTTCATTTGTTGATTCAACTTTTACGCTAATTGTCTTTATATGACGCTCTACCATAGTTTGGGTTTGTTTTAAATTAAATATTCATAATTTATTAAAATCAAATATATTAAATTATCATATAGGAAAAAACTTATTGATAAGTTCCACTTCCTCCTGACTATTAACCCTAATATACTTTTCCGTGCTTCCAGACCAACGATGTCCGCACAATTGCTGTACCTGCTCCAGAGGTAATTTCTTTTCGTTTAACCAATTGCAAATAACACTCATTCGGATTGCTCTGGGGTTGAGGTCTCTATCAGGAAATAGCCCTTTGAACTGGTCGAAAATCGAGTTAATACCACCAATCGAAATGGGCTTACCCAATTTATTCAGAATGAGTTTATCGGTTTGACCCATCAGCATTTTTTTTCTGGTTTCGTTGATATACCTTGAAATTGGTATCATTTGTTTTTGGGTCAGTTCCAGAGTTCTACGGTTGAGGTTCTTCGATGCTTTGATAAGGATTGTACCATTATCCAAATCCACGTCTTTCAGCTCCAATCGTTTAATCTCATCACTGGTTAAGCCTTGATAAATCAATAAACTGATAAGAACGTTGTTTCTATCCTGTAAGAACCAATAGCGGTTTTCCCTGTTCATCAGTAATTGAAGTTCCTCGCTACTAAATAAATCCTGAACCTGAATAGCATGGTTGCTATTAACCTTTATGTTCAACCGCTTGCAGGGGTGGTCGGTTCTGTACCCGCTTGCTATCAAATAATCGTAATATTTTTTAATGGCTGAAAGGATTACAACACGATATCTGGGATTAGATTGCTCTTGGCTTACTTCATCCATGTAACTCACGATGTTTTGGTATTTGTATCGCTTGGCTTTGGGGTTCATCTTTACAAAGTGGTCAATGGCAAACAAATAAGTTTTAACGGTTTGTTTGCTATAATCTTGGTGCAAAAACTGCTCTAGTGTCTGTTTTGTCATAGGCTTTGGTTTAAAAGGTTACTACTGGTTTTTTCTTTTTGTTTTTAATGGCATAGATATACGTTGTATTGATTTCCGAATGACCTAAAAACCTGCGTATAAAGTCAAATCCTGCGTTATTCTTTGCCAAATGGTGAGCAATACTGTGACGGAGGCAATGAAGTGTTATATCTCGTTGAATTAACTCGTATTTACCTGTCTGTTCAATCATTTTCTTTAATGTTTTACCCAAATATTCCCCGCTCATTCGCTTGCCGTTATCGTAGATGAAAAAGGCATCGTCATTTTGAACTTTACCCACCCGCTTTGGATAATGTTCTTCGATGAGGTATTTCTTTAGGTAATCCACAACCATGTTGCTCATTGGCACTTCACGTCTCTTTTCACCTTTACCATCCCTAACGATTAGCATTCTGGTATGAAAATCAATATCCCGAACATCCAAAGCTTCAATCTCTGCCCTGCGTAAACCACAGCCGTAGGCGATGGATAACAAAGCCCTTTCCAAATGGCTTTCACAATGTTGGTAAACGATTTTGATTTCATCCACCGTTAGAACATTTCGAGAGCTTCCAGTATTGCTGTTATAGCTTGGAATGTAAAATCCTGTTTCAATTTCTTTGCTCTCCAATAGGTTCAACATAAACAACCCTATGGCAAATAAATGGAACTTAATAGTTTTGTCGGCTAGTGTTCCACTTCTGCGTTGGTTGGGTCTGGTTGAAAGATATTCCAGATAGCTCACCGTTTCTTTACCTGTTACCGCTTTTATCTTGGTGATTCCAGATTCTTCCAACCAGATTAAAAACTCAAAGATTGCAGTCTGGTACATTCTGCCTTTTCCCTGCTTATAGTTTTTAACTTTCACATAGCTCTCAAACTCGTTAAGTAGGTTCTGAAATGCTGGGGTTTGTATTGTTTTTTTCATCGTTTCATTGGGTTTTAAGATTTATCATTTGAAAACTTTCCTTATGCTCTTTTCCAGAATCGTAGAACGCCAGCGTTATATACCCTATGGTTGTTGGGCTGGCGTATTCTTTTTGGCATTTTACAACTGCTTTAGCTGGTTGCTGAGGTCTTCTTTTATTTTGGCTTTGACCTTTTCCAAATTGTCGAAATGAGAAATCACATACTTGAACCCACGATTTACACTCCCTTCAACCGCTTGGATGTATTCCATTTCCTGTAATTGCTTAATATAATTATAGGCTGGCGTATTGGATAACTTCATTTCCTGACGGATTTCCCTTTGGGTGAATTTATGGGTTGTACCTGCTGGCTGTTTCTTCACGTATTCTTTCAATCTATCAAAGAACTGGCGAACGCTTCCGTTAAGCTCGTCCACTTTTAAAATGATGGCATCAAAAAAGATTTCAACTGCCAGATTAACATCGGCTTTCGTAGCTATAAGCCTCCCTTGTGCATCGGTTTTGCGCTGATATTGTTGTAAAATGGTAATCTGACAAATAAAGTCCTGAAACTGTTCGTTTAATCTTCGGAGCATCTTGGCATCAAGCGGGAGCATGATTTTATCGGCATAAGGATTTACAACCTCATAACTCTTTAAAACCCTCATACAGTTGCGTAATAATTGCTTGGCTTCGTGTTCCTTTTCGGTGTTGGTGATACCTGCCTTTGTTTGGTTCTGCCTTTGGATGATTCTCATGGTTTGCTCAATACTTTCATCGATTCCCAGCATGATGGTTCTGCTTTCGTTATCCTGATAGATTTCCGTTTTTGTCGTTGCTACAAGGCTTGCAAAATGGGCGTTCACATTCTTTTTAACCGATTTGCTATTGCCGTACCTGTCCTTTACCACTGTGGAACGCTTTAACATCTTATACGATTGGATTTCCCGAAATGCCAGTCTTGCGTCTTCGTCCAAACCATCAAAATCTTGGATGACGGTTAGTTTTTTATTCAATTCCTTATCGGTATAGTAGTACAGCGATTTACTGGTAATACTGGTCGTGTCGAAAAGGTCTTCCTGTGGCATACATGAGGCAATCTTATTGATGATATGGCTCTTACCACACCCAGAACTCGCCATCACCATTGCATGAAGCGGATAGGGCATTTTATAGGATGAAGCCACCGCAAAAAGAACTTTCCTGTTGTTTTCCTCTCCAATGATTCCAGTCTGCTCCAGTAGCTTGTCAATATTTTGGAATAGTTGAGGTTTAGAAAGGAATTCCACCGCTTTCTCACTTGCTCTGGAGGTCAACTCCTTTTCTGAATATTGTTCGCTTATAGGGTTTGTTTCAGTGTTAAATAAATCGTCCCTGTACTGTTCCAATAAATCCGTCAGCTCCAACAAATCGGATTCCAACAAATGATAATCAAACCCGTGTTTATCTTTAAGCTCGTTGCAGTGATATTCTACGTTGCTAGTCTCAAACAAATCAATTTTTAATCGGTGCTTTTTGGTTGAATCCTTTGCGATTATCTGCAAACTGATTCGCATGTTTCCCATGTCCATAGGCAGATTGCCTACGATATAATACGTTGCTACTTTACCATCGAACTGTATTTTGCTTTCGCCTGTAATCATTAGCCCGCTGGTTTGTTTCTTTTCTCTTGGTGCATCGTTAATCATTTCCAGAATCCCGTCCGTTCCGTAGTTCATCCACATATCATTTAAACTATGACCGTCTGGAAGTTGTACCATTGTGATGGGTAATTCTGGTCTGAACTGCTGTATTTGTGTTTTGATATTTTCCATGATTCTAGCGTTTAATGATTATTATTTCTTCCAATTCTGTTAATGATTCGATGGCTTCCCTGTGCTGGGGTAAAAATTTACCGTTGTGCAATGCCATTACTGCCTCCCGCTGGTCAAGTGCTTTGGATTGGATGAAGCTTGCACAGTCCATCAGCGTTGGGGTAATAAAGAGCCTTTTGGTCTTCTGATGCGGGTATTTCGGGAATAGCCCATTTTTGTTGAGGTATGCCTCTTGTTTATCAGCCTTTTCAAACCGTACCGCAAAGAAGTTCACTATCTCATTTTCCTTGTTCATCAGTGGGAAAATAACCCCATACCTCCCAAACACCGTGTAAGCTGTTAGGTCTTCTTTATTTGCTACCGCAGTAAGGCTCTTTTTAATCACTCCCAGAGCTTCGTATTGGTCTTTGACCTCTTGGCTCTCCCTGTGGTGGAATTGCCCTGAATTGAAGCCTATTCGCATTTCTGTGTAATCTAATCCAATGCTTTTAAGATAGTCTTTCGGTTTGGTCGCTTTACTGCTTCGGATTCCAGTTTCAAAGGATTGGAATAATGTTTCTAGTGTTTCCATAGGCTTCAATTTTTAAGGGTTTGACATTATGCTGATTGGTTGTTTTGGTGAAAAACGAGCATCGCAAGCTCTGCAACTGTATCGATTAATACTTCTACCATCTCTGGATGTACCGTTGCCAGACAATCTTTTGAAAATCGATTCAGTTTGGAATCTTCAACGTAAGTATGAAGCCAAGAGCTTTTAGTATCGGTGATGATAAAATCAGGTATTTTGCTGTTTATCTTCACATTGTAACTTTTCATTGCTACCTTATTGTACTTAATACTAGGGTCAACAATTATTGATTCCCCTTCAATTTCAACCACACACCAAGTATGATAATATCCTATATTCTGACCTTTTGTTATTGATTTGCCGTAGATGATATTCTTATCGTGTTTATCTTTGAAAATGGCACTCCCAGTTACTTCTTTGGCTTCAAATCCAGCTTTTTTAAATCCTTCTGCAAGACAATGACCCATCAGATAACAAGTTCCTATCGGATAGTTTGGAGAAAGTTCCTCTAACTTGATTGTAAACTCTGAACATATTTTATTTAGGCTATTTATTAAATTGGTTCTCATAATGTTTTTTTTAATGGATTAATAATTCGTTGGTTTTAGGCAAGGGAATTCCTGTTCGGGTTGTTATACCGAATTTTAAAATTGATAATCAGTTATTTAGGGTTTAGAGATTAGAAGGCGATGTCTTCAAATTTCCAGTACGGGTCATAACTACTGTACAGGTCTTTTACTTTACTGATAGTTATCTTTTCGGGTATCATCAGAAACTCTCTGGTTCGTTTATCGGAATTGTGACCGAAGTGTTTCCGTAATGCCCCGATTGCGGATTGCTGAAAGTTCCATTTTTCCAAAACAGTCAAACCAAACACCCTTCTGAACGAATCTGTTTCAAGTGGGTAAGGCATCCCGACAACTGACTGGTATTTTTTCTGCAACTTTCTCAAATCCCTGTTAAGGCTGTTGGTAGTCATGACTTTACCATTAGCGGGATTCATAAACGCAGGGGTGTCCAATGCGGGTTTATCCAGTTTGATATATATGTACTCAATAAAACTCTTTAGAAACTTGGTTACGGTTCGAGCTTCCGAATCCTCGAATGTAATCACGTCTTTTGCTTTGCCGTTTTCATCTACAAAACAGCCCCAATCCATTTTTAATTGGATTCCGATTTTATAGCCCAGCGTACAACCTATGAGTATAAGAAACGCATAAGAATATTCTTTATCCCTTACCATGTATTGTACCATTTGGACAATATCGTATATACTTAAATGTTTCTTATAATTTGTTTTCATATTTCCGATTGATTACATTGCAAAGATAGATAGGCTGGGGATTCTATGCGCTATCGGTAATTGCGGTAAATGAGACTTTTTATGTTAAGCCTCATTATTGTTGGTAAAAAAAATTGAAGAAAAAGTGATATTTTTTATTTCATCAAGAATTTTCATGTTACCTTTTATTAGTTCAGCTCTCATTTTGGATGGATTTTCAACTTTGAAAAAGAATCTATTTTCTAAAGTTTTCTTATCATGCTCTTTAATACCATCAGAAAATAATACTACTTCATGTTCTTTTACTTCCTTAAAATCATTAAATGATTTAAAATTTTTTAATTCAAACTCCATTCCATTTGATAGATGTAACACGTTTTGGTATAATATCCAATTCTTATCCTCTGCCAGTATGTCTATCAAAATATCCACTTTTAAAATCTCTAAAGCCTCTGATAAAGGATGCGTTTTTGGTATTTCCCATTGTGTTGGATTCTTTTTATCATAAGCTAGGATTTTATCAATTTCTCCTTTTTTGAGTTGTTCTAAAAAAACAACAGGGTCTTCAATAACCAATTTTATAAATTTCTGAATATTAGTTTCGTCTGGATTAACTACTTGTGGTATCGTAATATCTCCAGTAATCTTATTGATGTATATGATTCTGGTTTTGGATTCTAATTCCTCTTTTAATTTTTCAATATTTAGCCTTGTAACTCCAAATTGATAGAAATATCTATCATCAGGAAACTCTAACTTAAAATCATTGTCCTCGAAATCTAAATTTTGCCAAAACTCTGATTGGAATTCAATATCATAACCTCTATCATGCCATATATCTGAATATATTTCAAAGAATAACTCGGCATCCTTTTCATTAATATTCAAATCTTCAAAATCACGTTCGCATAATGTTCTATCTTTAACCTTTTCATAAAGCTTTGCTTCAACCAGTTTGAAATACTCCAGTTTTTCCTTTTTAGTCATTCTGTTCAATTTTTTATTAGACATTCAAATATACATTTAGCTAGGCAACCATTGATAACCTGCTATACAATTGATGTACGGTTGATGGTAGAAATTCTTTACCATATCGGGTTTTAAAATTCAGCCCGTTGAGGTAATCCGCTATTTGTCGGTAGGTCATACCTTTTTCTTTGCAGTTACCTATTATAGATTGTGCCTGACGGTTACGGTCATTGTTCAATGCGTTTTCTTTTATGGTCTGTACACCTTTATTACGTGCATCGCTTGTTAGGTTCTTTGGACTTCCAAGTTTAACGCCTTTTTTCTTTAGTTCTGCCAGAGCTTGTTTGGTTCTGGTACTGATTAGCTTCGCTTCCTGTTCAGCTAATGCACTAAATATATGAATGGTGAAATGGTTAGCCGAAGGCATATCCACCGCCACGAATTCAATACCTGCATCCATTAGCGAGCTTACAAAGCTCACGTTACGGGCTAAACGGTCTAACTTGGCAATAACCAGAATTGCTCCTTCGTCTTTTGCCTGTTGGATAGCCTTATGGATTTCGATGCGGTCACGCTTATTTGTACCTGTTTCGATTTCGGTGTACTCCTTTAATATAATGCCATCCTGACCAGCTACGTATTTTTCAACGGAGCTTCTTTGAGCTGATAATCCCAAACCAGAAATTCCTTGAACTTTTCTACTCACTCTATAATATGCAATGTATTTTTTCATGATTTTGGCTTTTATAATATTTGTTAAACGTGCGTTTGTGATTTATTACAAACCACTTTGCAAACGTAAAGACCTGGAATTTAATATCCTAGAAAAACCTTTAAAATCCTGGGCTCACAGAGATTTGTATTTATTTTATCGCATAAAAAAACGAGGTCAATGCCTCGTTTAATTTTTGAATATTTTGATAATGGTTTAGTTCCACGGATTTTTATCGCCTTTTCGAATTACATCGTAATTTCCGTTTAGTTCAAGAGCTGGGTTACTTCCATCAAAAACAATCCTGTAATCACTTACACCGCTATCGTGCAAATTCACGGTTACATATTTTTTACCCGTATCCGAAAATCTATCTTCTTTAAAATCGTAGCTCCCTGTTCTATCTGGTGAAGCACCCCAACTACCACTTTGAGGGGTAGCCTCATAAAGCTCATAACTTCCATCTGCCTTGATAATGATTTTCTTCCAAAGCTCTCCAGTTGGTTTGGCAATCCATGTACCAATAGCACAAGTCTTAACGTCTTCCAGTTCGCTAATGTAGTAGCAGGTGTTTTCCGTGGAGTATTCCGATGAGGTTTCTGGGCTGTTTGATTTTAATTTATCGTTTATGAAGCCGATTAAGAAGCCTGCTCCTAATGTACCAACAACGATTAAAGTCCATAGTTTTCCGTTACTCATAATTTTTTAATATTTAAGGTTTAGTAATATTTTGATTCGATTAGAAATTGCGGATGGCTCTAACATTTATTGCCATAGCTGGAGATTCTAAATACAAATGTTGTCGCCAATAGTTGTTGTCAGAATGCCAATCCACACTCCATACATTTAATAGTGGAGCTGAATTGTATGGGTTTGGGTCGTCTGGGTCATTTATATCGCATGACGAACTCCAAGTATTTTCAGTTATGCTAAAAAAGTCAGGTATTGGGTGTTGATACTTGAAAAAATAAAGCATCGAGTATAGTTCTTCCCTTGATGGCAGATACCAATCGTCTTTTCCATTCAGTACCAAGTCGTAACAGATTTTAGCTGCATATGGCTCACCGTTGTTATTTCCAATGTGGTTAATGATTTTGGTTGTATTATCTTTTCCTGTTCCGATGGCTACACCAAGTTGAGGTACTGGAACATATATTTGAGTTTGCGGATTTCGTGGTACTTCACCCCATTTTACAAGCCCTAGTACGCCAGTTACTTCAAGACCATGCTGACCAGTAGCATCTAGTGAAAATATACGACCGCCTCCAGGTCCGATACCTCCTAAAGTATAGGTCGTGGGTGTTGGGTTCGGGTCTGGGTTGTTTGGATTGTCTGTTGGTGCATCATCGCCACCGCTACACGATAGTAGAAACGTAATAAAAGTTAGTGCTAATAGTTTTTTCATTATCCTGATTTTAAAGTTACAGAACAAATATATAAAAACGGGTATATATAACCTGATAAATATAAGCGTATTTTACTAACACCCTAAATATAACTTGGTCATATATTAATACCTATATATATGAGCGCAAGAAAAAACGATATTCCTGAATCGGTGAAAATCATTGGTGCTAACATCAAAGCTATCATTAAGGAAAAGAACCTCAAAGTGCGTCATGTGGCGCATGATGCCGACCTAGACATTGAAAACTTTAGGAAGTATATGGCAGGAAGTCAAATAATGGGTATTGATAAGCTGGCACGTATCACCAAAGCGCTAAATGTTGATATTTCAGCGCTATTCTTAGGTGTATAATCTGCTAATTCTTCTTTTTCAATAGATTACCGATTTTAAGTAGCTCCGCTTGGTCTACTTTACTCATAAATATTTCAACTGGAAATTTAGGTGGCTGGGTCTTTAGTACCTCACGCAACTGGCTAATGGTAATTTTTAGTTTCATGGTTTCTTTTACTATAAATAGCCCACTCCCTTAAAAAATCACCTCAAAATTTGGGAAAAAATTTTCGAAGCAATCCGAGTTTTCTATACGACATCAATTTTTATAGGCTCTTGAAGTGTCGGGTAATCGCATCGACTTTTTTTACAATCTTCTTGAAGTCCCTTTGTTTACAGGGGGTGGAGGGGTGTTGATATACAGGGAGGACTATTGAGGTCTTCCAGTGATGAGGTGTGAACATATTACTATTAACTGCTGTTAAGCGCAGTGTTTACAAGGGTTAAGGCACTGTTTTGATGCAAAAAAGAACGTTTTAGCCCCTGAATATTTTTACTTTCCTAATTCACTTGACAATTAAAATCAAAATGCGTATAATTATTAAAGATGGGCAGTTTGCCCTGATAACATGAAATTGATACGTTATGAGAATTGTACAAAGTTTCAAAATTCGAGTGTGCAAAAGCACCACAGGTAAACCAAATCCTTTCTTTGGATGAGGTCTTACAGATAATAAAAAATGGAGACGACAATCTCCCGCTGATTAAAACAGCAAGAGAATACGGGAAAGGTCATTCCCAGTATGATAATATAAAAACTAAACTGCTACCTACATTTAGATTTAATTTCCATTTTAACGGTTCAGTAAGTAATCAAAATATTACTTCACCAACAGGATTGATATATTTGGACGTTGATGGTTCGGATTGCATTCCGCAAAGCGATTACATTTTTGCCTCTTGGAAATCATTATCAAATACAGGTTATGGAATACTGGTAAAAGTTGATAATCTTACCCTTACCAATTATTCAGATGTTTATAACCAATTATCGAAGATACTTGGCATAGGTTCTGATGCTGGCGCACGAAAAGCAACACAGCAAACCGTATTAAGCTATGATGAAAATCTTTATCATAATCCAAATTCTACCATATTTCATTTTACTGAAATTAAAAAAGTATCAAACGCTCCTATATTAGAGAAGAGAGAGAGGTGTATAGGGACGGATGAGACCTTTTTAGGTTTTAATACGGATGCTATACGATTTAATAATATTGGGGATTATTTTACTGGTGACTATGAAGATATGGAATACAGGGTATTTGATGAGAAAGTAATGATATGTAGCCCTTTTATCCCTAGAATAACTAATATGGGTAATCGTAATTCCAGAATGTTCTACCTGTTGTCACAGTATGGGTTATTAAACCCCTATGCTGGTAAGGGATTCTTAAAAGCAATTGCGGGTACTATCAATAAAAGAATGCTACCATCGCTATCAGAAAATGAAATCGATTCAATTTGTGATAGTATTGTTAGAATGCGTGAAGAAGGAACGCTAACAATGTATTTCAATGAAGAAAGACGCTTGCTATTCAATCCTAATATCCAAATAACCGCTAAAGACAAAATGAAAATAGTTAATACGGTATTGGGTCAAATGAAATCCCAACTGACCGAAGCAACAATTTACATAGCTTTAGAGAATTGGGATTTTGATACCTACGGGAAAATCACACAGACCAAAGTAGCCGAATTATTAGGCAAAAGTACATCAACTGTTAAACGTTATTGGAATGCTTTTAAAGATTATGCAGTTGATTTGAACAACGATTACAAAGCAATGAAAACAATTGTTGTAGAGGTTGAATCAACGCCTAAAATCGAAGAAAAAGCGGAAAGAAATGACGGTATTACAACCGAAAGGTATATTAAGAACCTTAAACGAAAATATCAGGCTTTTGATGAGGTTGACGAGCGTTATTTGTGGGGTCAGTTTAAAAAATACGATATTAAAAATTCGTTGGATAATGGATTCATGGAAATACATAAGCTGATGACCAATGCACTGAATAATCGAGCAACAAACGGCTACTATTAACGCTGGGAACTTGTGTAATTCTTGGGTTTTTCGTATCTTCACATCATAAATCAGCATGATATGAGAAACCAATTTCCGCCATTAGACAATAGTATGAGTACCCAGATGAGGTACGATTTGTTTGTAGAGAAAATGAATACCGCACAGCGTTCGTATAACGTTCGTCATAACAATACTTCAATATCCGATTCCTTTATGTTAGTAGGTGGGATATTTCAGATTATTGGCGGTTTATTGCTTATAGTATTTGGAATAGTGCGATGGTTGTGGTTACAATTGAAATAAAAATCCTAACTTTAACGGTTAGGATTTTTTATTTCAATCCATTTTACAAATTAATTTAAACTGCAATTACCTCATTGGTTAAATCAGGTAAAACTTTTGTTTTAGAATAATGCAAATAACTATTTGTCATTTTGCAGTTTTTACTACAAATAACTAACTCTCTTCCAACCTTGGTTCTATTTGCGAAATAATTAAATTCAAAAATATTTTTATTAACCTCTTTATATATTTTATGAATCAATGGGTGGTCATCGTATGAAACAAGCCAATTAGATGACAATTTTTTTTGAAGAAATTTAGAAAGCCTAACATGGTCATCCTCTCTAAAAAAAGCATTATATAATCCCTCGCCTTGTTCTACATAAGGAGGGTCAAGGTAAACAAGTAAGTTCTGCTTATCAACTATATTCTTCTCAATGTTTTTAAGAAAAACAACTGCATCCTGATTGTAAATCTTTATTCTTTCTTTGTAATAGGCTATTTTTTCAATTTTAGAGATAAGGTCGGCTTTATTAAATCTAGCATCAATTTTCCAATCTCCTTCTTGATTATTACCTCCAATTACACCTGCTTTTAAAATACCAGAACGATTACATCTATTCAAATAGAATGTAGTAAAACCAATTTCTAAATCGGATAAATTGTTTCTTAAATTTGAATCCTGTAGAATTTGCCTCCTATAATTCCATTCTTCAATATTTATTTTGCAATTGTAAATTAGCTCTATAAACTCTTCTGTATGATTTAGAATTGAATGCCAGAATTTATAAACCATTTCATCTTTATCGTTTAAATAAATCTGATAAACATCTTCTAGCATGAGTAATTTTAAAGCCGCGCCAGCTCCACCAGCAAAAGGCTCAACATATATACCATCAATAATGTTATTGGCCTGAATCGTTCTTTTTAAAAAATCGTACAAAGAAGATTTGCCTCCTGGATATCTTAATGGGCTATAATTCATTTTTTCATCTGTATAACAAAATACTCTAACAATGGATACAACTGGCTCCATACTTTTCTAAGCTCTTCCGAATCAGCCGTATAATATTCATTATGAACTAATAAATTGAAATCATTGTGTCCCAATAATTTAATATCATTTCTAATATATCCTTGTAAGGCCTGTTTCAATTTATCGTCAGTTACCAATGTAGGTGAAGAAGAGATGTGGGATAACATATACTTTAGCGATGGTATTAAATTAGACCTATCTATACTATCATTAATCCCAACCACTTTTCTTAAATCTTCATCTGATATATCCGCAATATTAATTTTTAATTTTGTTAAACCATCAGTAATCTTATTAAATTTTTTATCATTATCAGTTTTCAACTTTGCTATGGCCTCTAACTTAATGGCTTCCAATCCATTATTTTTTTTCAAAAATTGATATGACAACATATCTAGATAACTTCTAAAAAGTACGGACACCGCATTAGGATTACTTTTAATATTTAGAGATTTCAATTCATAAAAAATCTCGTCAATTCTTTGTATCCCAGTGTCCAAATACGTATTTGAAGGCATTAATTTTGTTGTTGATATTCTATTTCTCGTTGGTTTTGCAGGCTCTTCGGGCTTAGCTTCAGGTTCTGCCTCTTCCTCGTCATTTTTGTCTTCTTCATTATATTTTGTGTCGGGAATAATAGTTGCATCAAAATTACCCGAATTCCATAATTTATCGAAGTATTTTTTCTTATCCGCTTCGTCATTTAACTTTCTAGAATTAATTTCTCCCGTTATAACATCAGTTACAATTTTTGAAATTCTTTTTTCAAACTCTTCTTTTGGCAGCTTTTTAATTAAAGTGAATTTATTTTCATCAAACTCAAAACCCATAAAAGAAATTCCCTCTTTGAATTGGTAAACTCTTTCAACGTTTGTCATACTAAAAGTTGTTTCATCCAAAACATCTCTTTTAATGTGTTCAGCTAAATTTAAGCCACAAATTTCTTTATATACATTATATCTTTTGAGCGAATTTTTAATTTCAGTTTTTGATATTGGAAATTTTGCTGCCATTTCGTCAACCGTTTCTCCTGCTACAAATCTGTTATATAAAAATCTATCTTGTTTAGTTTTATCCCATTTTTCAACAGCAGAACCACCTGTGTGACGATTTACAATCATAACATCAGCATCTTCTCTCGTAGGGGCAACAATTACCTCTAATTTTTCTATTATAGATAAATCAAAAGTTTTTAGTAGTTTTTTAATATTGCTTTTTCTTGCTGAGCTTTTAATTAAATCAGGATTTATTAAGATTTTGGATGCGGAAACTCTTCGATTTCCTTCTAGAACATGATATTTATCATTTTCTTTAACCACTATCGGCTGTTCATTCAAGAAATAACCTTTAGTTGCAATATTTACAGCTAATTCATAAACTTTTTCATTTTCAATCAAATAATCAATGATTTCATTTTGATTTAGTTTTTTAGTTGATTCTGATAATCTGGGATTATTTAAATCTAATCTCAACGAAGTGGTATTAATCTTTTTTCTCGGCCAAGTTGAATAATTTATCATGTTTTGTTAATCTAAAATGAATTATTTTTAATGAAAATGTTTGTTTGTATGCGTGATGTTTTTTGTTAAAATTTGCGAACAATGTATAAAAATAAACAAACACCAAACAATACCAGATTTTGGTGATATTGTATCTAACTAAATTTGGTGATATGCATTGTTTCTTAATAACAAAGAACTTCAATGAATCCATTATTTCATTACGGAAAACCGTAACAAGAAAATAAATTCATTAATGGTACACAATACGTATTTATACTGAATTTTGATTTGAAAACTTTTATTTAGCTTTGTTATTCATACAAGTAAGTTAACAGCAATTTTAAATTACTTTTAGTTAATAAATTCAACAAATATTATGGAGGCAAACAGGACAAAAATACCAGCAAACCAAGATGAAATTAATTTGTATTGTTTCCTCGGAGAAGCTTTATTGAAAACTCAAATGGTTGAACAAGCTTTGAGTCATTCAATCACTATTAAAATGAATCCCGCTGAAACAAAAGAAAAAGCTGATGAATTTTTAAAACAAAACCAGAGTTACACTTTAGGACAAGCTATTAAAATTGCAATTAAACAAAAACTGTATAATTCGTCATTGCAAGATGAATTAAACGCTTTTTTACAGCAAAGAAATTGGTTAGTTCATAAAGTTATCTGTGGAAACGAAGAAGATTTAAATGCAGGAAATATAAAAGAGGAGTTATTTAATAAAATTAAATCTGTTTCAGACAAAGCTGAAAGTATTCAACGTACGATAGAATATGATTTGATAGACTTTTGTTCTTCTAAAGGGAAAAATATGTCAAAAATTGTAGCATTATTAAAATTACAAGAACAAGGAATAAGAATTCGAAAGTAGTATTTAAAAACTTCGTCTAACAACGGTTTAGATTGGTTTGGATTTGATGGAAAAACAAAAGGATGGACACGTTATGTTGCGCCCATCCCTGTATCCCGAATGCCGTTGGAAACGGATTTCAGACTTTTATTGATTGCTTTTCCAGTTTCTGTACATTTTAGTAATTACAGGTTCAATTTTACTGTAGTTATCCCAATTATCTCCTACATGAAATAACGTTTCATACTTATCGAAAACTTCCGCATAGTCATCTATATATTGACCATAATCATTTTCACTTGCATAATAAAAGCTAGCAAACTTATTACCTTCATCATTCAAGTCTTCTGGCCAAAATTTACTGTCACATTCCTTTATCAAAAACTCAGC
Source organism: Flavobacterium sp. MAHUQ-57 (assembly GCF_051908335.1). Lineage (NCBI taxonomy): Bacteria > Pseudomonadati > Bacteroidota > Flavobacteriia > Flavobacteriales > Flavobacteriaceae > Flavobacterium > Flavobacterium sp. MAHUQ-57. Next base: position 227,949 of record NZ_JBPZTE010000007.1, read on the forward strand.
ACCAGTCATTTCTCTATTTTTTACTTTTTGAATTGAATCATTTGAGTTTTCAATATGCATCAATCCAATGAGGTTATTATCAATTATCCACGTAAGAAACATGCCAATGTGAGTACCCCCGTTTTTAATTGGCATTCCTTTAGGAAAATTATTCCCAGTATGCCAATCTATTCTATCATATGTCATATTTATATATTTTTAATTATTATGGTCTTACAATTTTCACTGGTGTAGGTGGAATTTGTGTCCCTGCTGGTAAACCAATAGAATTTCCATTATTCCCAATTACTGTGCCACCAAATTGTTCAATTGATGGAAATCCTGTTTTTTGATTTGGTGTTAAAGGAGCTGTCGCTGATGATTTCGCTTCCGTAACACCTATAGTTCCTTCTGCATCAACTGTTAAAAAATCTGGACGTACACGTGTTCCATTTGCTGCTTCAATTGTTACTTGTGGTGCAACTTGATTACCTGCACCTTCTAATTGTGACTGTACTTGTTTCTCAAAGCCTGCGCCTTGTGCTCTATTAGCTTTTAATGTATTTGCTTTTGATGCTGTTGAGCTAACCTCACCAGCTTCGGCACTAGCAACACTTCCATTGCCTTTTCCAACTTGACGAGCAACTATAAAAGTTGCAGCAACCGTACCAACTGACCCTAATGCTTTAGGGTCCCCACTCGCTGCTTTTTTAGCAGTATCAAGAAGATTTTTAGCACCACTTGTTTGGTAAACTTGATTAACATACTCTTTTGCTGCCCCTTTTGCTCCGCCTTGTTGATAAGCATTATATACTTGTTTAGTCGCATTAATTCCATTACTAACTCCTGTATAAGTACTAGTTACAGCTCCTACTGCAATATTTTTAGCCGTACCCCATGCTCCTTGTCTATAATCATTCACAAAACTCTTTACTTGACTCCAAGTTGGCCATGGCCACATACCATCAGGGTCTTGGAAGTAAACAGGATTATCAAAACAATAATTGTAAGGTGACCATCTACGTCCTTGTTCAGCTAACGGGTCCATTTGCCAAAAACGACCATCTGCTGGGTCATAAACTCTATTGTCAAAATCGTAAACATTAAGCCCTAGTTCGTCTTGCCACTCCTGACCAATGAACTTATACTTATTCGAATTCACACTTTGGTTGGTAACCACACCATTACCCCAATAACGTTCGTACTGCTCCGGTTCGTTATACCCTTTGTGTTTTAATCCAAACGGATAATAGTTACTTTCTTCCCAAAGTACTGGTGTACCTCTGCCATCATCATAATAAGTAACACGTACGTTTCCTAAATGATCGGTATAATTAAAATAGTACTGCGCATAACTGCCGTCCCATTTTACAAAACCTTCCGCATGCGGGAAAAATTCCAACTGTCCAAACTTGTACTGAAAGCCACCTGCAAGATAATCGGTTTCTTCCAATACTTGACTAGTAGAACTACACTGCTGCGTTACACTGGCTGTGCTTGTACCTCTGAAAGATTCTCCACCGCCGCCACCACCTTGACAAGGAAAATATACCGTTTCTTTCGTATGCACTTTCTTGGCAACTTTTCTACCCGTAGCATCGTAAAGATACTCAATTCTGAAATTCGTATCGCTATCAAAAACAATTTTTACGGGTAAATTCAAATGGTTATAGGTAATACTGGTGATGCCTTTGTTTACATCAAGTGTCATGTTCCCATTGGCATCGTAAGTATAATCAGTAGTATCATTGTCACTATAACCACTAGGATCTTTATCTTCGTTAAAACCTTCCGACCATCCGCTACTGTCAGACACCAAAACCAACTGGTTTTTATTATAAGAATCGTAGCCATATACCAAATTATCCACTTCATACTCATAACTCTCGTCTTCAAAGGAATTACGGACAAGCGTTTTGATGTTCCCGTTTTTGTCATACGTAAGCGCCTCTTTATAGGCATTCTTGATGTTTTTATTGTCCGGTCGGGAATAATCCGCCTGCAACAATCGGTTCAAGTGATCATAGGTATATTCGTATTTACGCTTTTGATCATCATACAAAGTTCTCCAATAGGTTTCTGAGATATTCCCATTGAAAAGTGCCTTGTTGGTATCTTCCGGTGTATTGTAACTGATTTTGAAAGCAAATAAATCATCTTTATTTTCCAAATCGGTACTCAATAATCCATCAATATCATTGATAGCTTCCAACCAACCGCGAATGTTGTATTTATAATCCACTTTTTGTAGTGCAGTATAACCAGTGGCGCTACCTCCAACATTCTTACTGGTCAATTGCCCCAAAGCATCATAGGTATTGCTGGCCAATAACTGCACATCACCACCGTTGATTTGTTGCACATGCAACGCCAAACGATCTTGTGGTGTATAGGTAAAAGTATCGGTAGTTACGATTTCAGCATCGGCATTAGCACGTTTGTGACGTGTAATGGTATGCTGTGTTTTCCCCATAAAATCCAGTTTGCTATCCACTTCGGTATAGCCTCCTAAATAATTATCGGTATGGGTTCTAACTGGGCGACCTTTGGTATCGTACAACGTATAGGATAATTCTCCCAATGTCTCGGTAGCACTAGTCAGAATGCGAACCCAACTTCCGGTAGCCATTCCTTTCACCGCAGTTTCCACATTTTGTCCTTCCACTTGAGAAGGAAGAGTTGGAGCTCCGGCATAACTATAATTATCGTAGTAATTTTTAGTCAAAACATCATTACTCCCCAATACAAACGGATTACTTCCTCCATTCACATTAGTTTGTTGCGTACCTCGAGCGTACTGACTAATAGCAATCGGTCGCCATCCCGTCTGAGTCACTCTCCCAAATACATCGTACTCGGTAATTAACACCCCATATTGTCCTGATACCCATGGCGATAAAGCCGGTCCTGTGGCTATCGGGCGATCCAGTAGATCGTACACAATAAACTCCCATTGTTTTCCCGGTAGTTTCTTAGCCACTAATCGGTTGCGATTATCGTAGCGGTACTGATAGCACAAGCCATTAAGAGTGGCTACATCGATAGCACCTTCTGCCAATGGTGGGATCACACACGCCAAGTTCCCGAACTGGTCGTACACATAATACGTCTCGTGAGCATTGCCCTCATTGAACGTTCTTTTCAAAACCACTTTACCGGTTTTATCCTTGAATTCCTGCGTGGTGTGATTGTTCCCTGTGGTCCAGTTCTCGTCTTTAGTTATGGTCAAATACAACGTATTGGCACTATAGTTACCGTTTTGGGTTACTACATTGGTATATTCTAGCGACGAACTGTTCCAACTCGCATCCGCTTTAAACAGTTTTACGGCATTGACTCCCTCGGCATCATTGGTACCGTACTCGAATTTGATTTCATGTCCGCTTCCCATTTTCCAGGCTTCACCCGGAGCGGCTTGTTTCTGCACTCTGTCTAATGGAGAAGCCTCCAATAGTTTTTCACTGAACGGTGCGGTTGTGGTTTCTCCATTGGAAGGATTGGTATAATAGGAATTTTGCATTCCCAAGGCACCGCTCATATAATCCAATGTCGATACTCCTGTGGCAAAAGGCAAATAGTCTTTTACCGGTCTGCCATAAGCATCGTATTCGATATGGGTGACAATATTGGTTCCTGTGCCACTTTGTCCCTGGTCTATTTTCTGGATGGGGCGCCCCAATCCGTCAAAATAGGTTACCACCGTTTGGGGTAATGTTCCTCCTGGACCTTTGTAGGTCGTAGCTTTCGTATAATTCTGATTCGTACTTTGAGCTAATGCAAAAGCAGGAACCAACAAAAGGTATAATAGTTTCTTCATCTTGCCTTAGTTTTTAAAGTTTTGGTCGAATTCTTTGATCACATTGTTATCATTGTCTTTGATCAACTTCAGACGATGTAATGCATCGTACTCATAAGTCATGGTCTTCCCGTTCGGGTCATACATTCTAACTAACAAATTCGTAATCGGATCGTACTCAAAAACGCTCACCATTGCATTTGGGAATTGGTTTCTAAATGCTGCTATATCACCAATACTGTTCGTATTAGCATCTAGGGTTCCTGTAAAATTCTCTATCTTGGCAATGACATGATTTTGGGTGTTGTACAAATATTTAATCTTCACTCCACCGGTAAGCGACATTAAGGTCGGATTCCCCTTGCTGTCGTATTGTTCAAAAACGACACGCTCTTCGAGAGGGCGGGTACTTTTGGAAGTATAAATTCTCTCCGGCACAATCTTACCGTTAATATCCTGATAGGTAGTTCGTTTCGTGCTCTTTAATCCCAAACTAAAACGTTCCTTGGTTTCAATTGGTGAAGCCACATTATTTTGTGCCAATAAAGCGGCATAAGCAGCAATCTGATTTGAAGTTAACTCGGTTAAAGTGCCGTATTGATTCACATACACGTTTTCATTAATATGAAGTTCTCCGTTACTATTGGTCATCGTTACCTTAGTAGGCATTCCTCGTAATGCTCCGTACTCATAGGTTTGAGTGGTGGTCATTTTTTTGAAATTATTCTCTATTACTGACTGTGGTATGTAACCTTCCGGGTCTTCCAAAATTAAATCCGGATTATCAAATGTGAAATCCATTTGCTTATTAGAATTGTAAGCAATATAACTACTCATTGGAACTGGGTCAATATAATCAGTGGTTATCGTTTTTTCAAGCTTTTGATTGAAAACATAAGTATAATAATAACCAAAATACATACCATACAAACCATTCAATATAGTTTTGGTACTAGAATAATCACCCGGTATTGCAAAACAAAAATTAAGTCCTGTATTGTATTGACTTATAATTTTGTTTCCTACAAAATTGGTAATCTTTTTAGAGAAATCTTTTTCTATTTTATAAAGGGTTTCTTGCTCTTTAATTTTGAACAAAGCACCGTTCTTTTTAATATAAGAGCGCTCACATAATAATTTTCCATTAAACTGAGTTTGTTCATTTTTTTGATAAGTACGATACTTCTCGATAACAAAATCCATAAAAGTATTGTTAGACTCTCTGTTTTCCCAACAAACTACTTGCCATTCTCCGTCGATAAAATCTTCCCAACAACCATCATGAGCAATATCTAACTTAATTACATCTGTATTTCTAGTATGCAGAAAGGTTTTTTCAACGCCTCCTTTTTCAAAATTATCACCTCCTAAACTGATGGATACAACTGGATAGTTTTCAGTATCATCCATTGCAGAATTGTACTTATTTAAAAATTCCGAAGAAAAATTAGCCGACACCAAAGCCTGTTGCTCATTACCAATAGTATAAGAAAAAGTCGTCTTTGGATAAACAGTACTTAAATCAAGATAGTCTTCAACTTTATTATAGTCACCATTAATTCTTCCATAATAATATCTTTTAGAATGTGTCTTAGTACCATCATAATTAAAATTGGTTTCTTTTTTCAAACGAATTCCTAATCCGTCAATTGGAGTAAACCCTTCAAAAACAGAAAAACTCACATTGGCTTCAAGCATATTATAATTCCCACTCGTATAATTGTCTTTAAACTGTAAACGGAAACTATAATGATGCCCTTTTTTAAGGTATAAGAATCTTTCCGTCTCGCTAGTAAGATGCAATTGTGTGAATACAGTCGTTATAACGTTTTGAGGATCCGTAATATCTTTAACGATAAATTCAGCCCCTTTACCTTGCATTTGAACCGAATTTGATTCATGATCTAGCGGCGTCCCAACTAATATTTTAAATCGAAGTGTTTGATCTTCATATACATTTGGCATTTGAGCATAAATCGGTTCTCCAAAAGACCCTATTATATTACCAGGAATTTCTACCTGTTGAGGATATGCAAATTCATTACCCGAATAACTATTAATATGAAATGAATAGACCTTATTGACTTGCATTTTGGCAGGAACGGGCTCGTATTCAAATTCAGAATATCCTTTGGTGGGATAAACAATTTTTGTCAAACTCCCCTTTTTACCATAAGTAAAATCAGGTGTAAGATCCCCAAACCATTGCGTTGAAGAAAAATTATATCGAGGATCATTAGCTATAAGGGAGCGGTTATTTTTATTATTGAAATAACCTGCAAAATCTCTGCTGTTTGCCTTATCAAATTCAGGATTATTAGGCGTTTTAATCCTGTGAGGTAAACCATATGGGTCATCATACACAAATGAATAAACTTCACTTTTGTTCCCCAATGTATCAAGCTCCTTATCTATCTCCAATTTGGTTAAGAAAAAACGAGAAGCGTTCTGAAAATCATTCTCCGGACCTGTTGGTGAAACTTTCGCACCATAGGTAAAATCAACTTTCTTCAACAACACATAGTTGGGTGCGGTAGTAATTCGTCTAACTTCTATCGAATTAAGCACACTGGTAAAATTAGTATTATCGTAATCGGTACGATTAAAAACTACCTCAATTGAATTGTCTGGGCTTTTTATTTTCTTCAAACGTTTCAAGTCACTAATTCTTGTTGAAAATATACTCTCGTTGAAAACTCCAGGAGTGTATCCTCCATAGGCGCCAAGTGTAGCTGTCATATTATAACTTTTACTTAAGCGCTGAGTTCTCATGGAAACAGTATCATACTCAAACAACAAAGTGCCATTAAGTGGATGTTCAACTCTAGAAAGATGAAAAGAGGTTATTCCATCACTTTCCAAAGAGGGTCCTCCAGATAAAACTCTTGTATTTTCTAAATAACCAATCCCTCCAAAATAATATTTAACTCCATTGGGAGTAGTAATTAGTAATGTATGATCGTTTAAAAACTTCAACTTATTGGTGGCTCCGTTTCCTAGAATTTCAATCTTTACTTCATTCTCATTCAAAATGGAAACCGGATTGAAATTTCCATCCAAATAAAATGACCCCGAATATCCGTCAAAATTATAATTGAAAATATCAACTTCAGTATTATATTCGGTACCATGGTAAGCCATTGACCAGTAATACTGCGAATCAGGAGCACATAAACTATCCGCATTGATTTTCATGTGTGCTTCATTGATGATAGGTCGATTGGTAACTCCTTCGTCTACTCCATCTTTAATTTGACGTGTTATAACGCCTCCAGCACTTAAATTCCAATTAATCCCTACCCATGTGGCCATATCTTCTACTTTCACACCAGCTCCGGAATAGCCCAAAGTAACTGCAGTATTCAATTGTCCTGCAGTATAATTATAAAGCGAAATACTATTATTCAATTTCCCTTTATATTCATTGACACTGTTTTTGCCATACTCTGTAAATGAAAACGCATCAGGAGACGGGGGGATAACATCCGGGAGTGTGGATTTTAGTAAACTATTGTCCTCGCTACCATTTCGGGAATTCAAACCGGGCTTTGATTGCGAAAACAAAGCAACACTACACAATAGTAGCACTATAGTTATCTTAAAATTCTTCATCTTACTTCTTTAAAATTTTCACGGCTTGGGTACCGTTGTTCGTACTTACATTAATCAAATAAACGCCTTGTGGCAAATTGTTCAACGCAAACGGAATTTCTTGCTCACCATTCAATTGTTTTACCTGTAACTGTCTTCCGTTGATGTCGTACAACGTAGCTGTACCTCGCTCGTATTCAAAATTAATGCTCACATTGGTGCTGCTTACTGCCGGATTCGGATACGCTGCCAATATCTTTTCTATTTTCTTTTTCTCTGTGTTTTTCAACTTCACAATCCAGTAGTCGTTTCCTCCTATCTTGTTGTTTTTATCTCTGGATTTCTCTCCATTCGAAGTTCCGGCCAATAAATAGCCGCCGTCCTTGGTAGGAATTACTTTCTTCAATACTTCATCACCACGACTTCCAATGGTTTGTGACCACAATTCTTTTCCTTTGCCGTCAATCTTCAAGGCTATATAATCGTTGATGCCTTCCTTTTCTTTACTAATACGAAGTCCCGTGCCTTTGTTTTTGAGTTCACTTTGTGCAAAACCACCAATCAGTAGCGTACCATCAGTATCTTCGGTTAGGGTAGAAAACACATCATTCGTTCCAAAATTGAAGGTTTCCTGCCAATCGGAAACACCTTCCGAATCCAATTTGATCACCCATAAATCGGTGCCTTTGGCATTGCTTTTTGTTTTGTTACTGTTTTGTGTTTTTCGGTTGTTGCTGCTTTGGGATTCTGGCCCCGAATTACCACCAACGATAAAACCTCCATCTTGCGTTTGCATCAAACTAACCAATACATCATCGCCTGTTCCTCCTAAAGTTTGTTGCCAAATGATAGATCCTGTGGCATCCACTTTCAATATCCAGTAATCACCAAGTCCAATAGTATTGCTAGTCTTATCTCCGGATTGCGGCGAATTGGAATAACCGCCGATTAAATACTCATTATTGGCTAAAGGCTGAATGACCTTTAGTTCGTCTTGGAATCTGCCACCAAGAGTTTTTTGCCAACTTACACGACCATTGGCTTCCAATTTCACCATCCAAAAATCCAATCCACCTTTAGAGTCTTCTTTTTTAAGATGCGAAGCAATAACTCCATTGGCATCGGGCTTGCTTTTGGCAGAACTCGATGAACCGGCAATAGCATAACCGCCATCGGCCGTCTGAACAATACTGCTTAGTTTTTCCTGACCATTACCACCAATAGTATTTTGCCACTGGATGCCTCCTGCATTGTCAATCTTAACAATCCAGTAATCCGTCGATCCTTGACAGGCATACAACTTATCGCCGTTTTTCCCGGAAGTAGAAATTCCAGCCAAAATATATCCGCCATCCGAAGTTGCTTTCACCGATTGCAGCAAATCCATACCGGAACCGCCATAGGTTTTCTGCCATAGTAAATTATTATGAGCATCCATTTTGCATACCCAATAATCCAGGTCGCCTTTATTGGCCTGGGTCATATTCCCGGTACGATTGGAAGTGGTACTTCCGGCAATTAAAAATCCGTCATCTGATGTCGGTATCGCATCAAACAAATACTCCTGACGAATACCGCCTAGCGAACTTTGATACTCCACCTGCTGGTCCTGCGCAGAGGAAGAAACCACACAGAAAGTCATGAGAAACAAAAGGAATGCTCCTCTAGTGTAATGATAAAACATAAGTAATGAGATTAAATAAAATTAGGACAGTTGGTTATAAATACGAAAAGTCTTATTTTTTTGCAAAGTTAGTTTAATTATTACTTACAAAACAATCACTAATATTAATGATATTTTACCTTATTAACAACTATGTAAAATTGTAAACGAACTGTCTTTTTAATCTATAAGATGCAAATAATTGCGGATAGGTTGGGAAATAAGCTACAAAATTTAAACAGGGTTAGCCACTGACTAAGTCAACACTTCGATTACCTTACATTCAACCAAACCGGCTGTGCAAAGTCAACCAGTTGCGCAAAGTTTGACTACGTCGAATCTTCGATTTCCCGACTTTGCGTTTTTTCAAATATAATAAATCACTTTTTTAAATAAAAAAGCCACAACATTGCTGTTATAGCTTTTTGTTTTTTATTGCTCAAAGTCGGGAGACTTTACGCAGCGGGGCTATTGGGTTTATAAATAGTTAAAAGTTTTAATTTTTTCTAAAAATGCTACATAGTTTTCTTGTTTAATATTATAGAGAACTATCGTAACTTTCCCATCCGAATAAGATTTATTTATTCTTTCTTTTAAACTATTGTGTAAACTACTTTCATTATAATTTCTTTCTTCCCAATAATCACCAAAAGTTTTATAAATCTTATTTTCAGGAAAATCATTTAAACTCCAATCAACTTCATTACCAACATTCTTATAGCCTGAATTAATATAAATCATTTGTTTAGAATCATATTCGAAATAAAACTCATTTCCAAGTATATACCAATTCTTTATTTTTTTTGGCAAATTAATACTGAAATGATTGGGATATTTAATATCATTATCGGCTTTTGAATAAATTTTTGATTTGTAAAGAAATTGGTTCTCTTTTTCTTTATAAATAAATTCCATTGAATCCGATTTGATATCATTCTTAGTATCTATATAAATTTTACATGAATTCAATAAAAAAAAAAGACATAAATAGTAAAGTTATTTTTTTCATTTTACCTTGTTTATTCTATCAATAGAAGTCTTTAAATCAGAATATTTAATTTTTTCAATTAGTCCTTTGATATTCTAAAAACCAATTGTATTGCCAAAGTAACACAATCAATCCCAACTGCAACAAATAACAGCCAAAAAAAAACAGGAACAAACCATTTACTACCAACTTCAACAACTCCAAAACCTCTTTTGAAGAAGTAGTATATATGTCGTATATATGTCGTATATATGTCGTATATATGTCGTATTTATAACGTGTACTAATGGAGTGCTCTAGTAGTTCAACTTGACCTACACTATACTTTAAGTAATCCCTCACGCTAGACCCATTTCTACCCAATTACCCTCACTCTAATCAACACAACATATCGCGTCACTTACCACAAATCCAAAAATAGAAGACATTCCTTCTCTTTTCCGTAACCATCTAAAAACAAAACTTCGTAACTTTAAAGCATAAACCACAAACAATAACCCAACAATGACGCTATCCATAGAAACGCCCGCTTTATTATTCTCCGCCACTTCCTTAATTCTGCTGGCATATACCAACCGTTTCCTAACCATTGCCCAAATCATACGTAGCTTGAAAAAGAACTACCAGGAAGTGCACAACAAATCCATTCTTCTGGAAATCCAAAACCTCAACAAACGACTTACTTTAATTCGTTTCATGCAGCTTATGGGAGTACTTTGCCTGTTCCTCTCCGTATTTGCCATGTTACTTTTGTTTATCGATCTTCAAAACATCGCCATCTACTTGTTCGGAATGAGCATGCTCAGCTTGTTGATCTCATTGGCCACTTCCTTTTGGGAAATCAGCATTTCGGTTAACGCACTTCGTGTTCACCTCAGCGATTTGGAAGAATTTACCAAAAATGATTAATCTGGAAATTCTCTAACCAATTAAAATGCTAAAAAATAAAACCAACCCATTAAACCTTTTGAACCCAATCGAGTCTTATTGTCAAACCAAAAAATAAAAACTATGAAAAAGTATTTTGCCTCAATGTTGGTTGTTTTCGGAACAACAGCTGCCCTCAGTCAAGACAACGATGCACCTGAATTTGCTGGAGAAAACTTCAGTCTGGAAGGTGCGGTGTCCTTATTCAAAAAAGCCAATACCTTGGAACAGTTTGAAGAAGCAATCAATAATGAAAAGAACGACGTAAACAATCTAGACCTGAATAACGATGGCGATATCGATTACATCACCGTAGAAGACATCATGGAAGACGACAAACATGTAATTGTACTAACGGTGCTTTTGGGAGATAACGACAAACAAGATATCGCTACCATAGCTATTGAAAAAACAGGAAAAGAAGAAGCACAGCTTCAAATCATTGGCGATGAAGATTTATATGCCGATAACACCATTGCTGAACCTTTCGATACAAAAGACGCTATGGACAACAACCAAAAAGGACCTGCAATGCCCGAAGTGCTTACTTCACGTGTAGTGGTAAATGTTTGGGGATGGCCCGCAGTACGTTTCATCTATGCGCCTGGTTACCGTGTTTGGGTTTCCTCAGTACGTTGGGCAGCCTATCCGCGCTGGTGGAGACCTTGGAGACCTATTCGCCATACAATGTTTGTATCGCGTTGCCATGTGCACAAAACCTACATTCATCGTACCCCAACCCGAAGAGTGGTCGTACACAAAACCTACGGACCTAGAAGACATTCTTCTACTTTGGTAGTAAAAGGCAAAAGAGGCACAACAGTAGTGCACAAAGGACGAAGAGGTAATGTAAAAGCAGTCAGAGTCAGAAGACGATAAAACACAATCCGGGGTATTGCTCCGGATTTTTTTATGTCTTTCCGACCCTCAACAAGCAATACCAATCCATAAGCCATAAAATAATTAACAACACGACTTTAAACCTATTCCCGATTGCACAGTCTAATCTCGAAACGCACGCTATGAATAAATCAACGTTATGGTCCTTACGCTTAGGCTTCTCAAACAAGCAGGCCGCCTCTATTGATACCATCGGATTCGAAACCTTTCTTGCCAAATCCTTTGCCACTGCTTTTGACGCTTCCATTCCGGAGTTTCTCGACAATAGTCCGAAATCGCTCAAAGAACTCCGAGACACCCGCCAAAAACTCAAAGAGAACAATCCTGACGAGGTAAAGAAAATGCTCAATCAGGAAATCAAAACTTCGGTAGCCATGAAAGCCTGGTGGATCAATAAGATGCAAAAGGAAGAATTCCCGTTACGCGAGAAAATGACCTGCTTTTGGCACAATCATTTCGTAGCTACTTTCCAGAAGGTGAAAGTAAATCACTGGGTGTTCCAACACAATCAACTGCTTCGTGAAAATGCGTTCGGTAACTTTAAAGAACTGACCAAAGCCGTTGTTCGTTCCAATTCCATGGTGCGTTATCTGGATAATGTCGACAACCGTAACGGTAAAATCAACGAAAACCTGAGTAGGGAGTTACTGGAATTGTTCACTTTAGGCATTGGTAATTACTCCGAAAAAGACATTCAGAATGGCGCTAAAGCACTGGCTGGATTAGGTATTGGTGAAAAGTATGCGGTATACCGTCCTATTTTCGAAAACAATGAAACCATTACCTATCTGGGCAAAACAGGTCATTTCAAAGCCGACGATTTAGTGGATATCATCTTCGAACAGAAAAGCGCGCCGTATTTCCTTACCCGAAAAATACTGCAATGGTTCCTATATGACACACCTTCTGAAACCTTAGTAAAAGAATACGGTGACTATTTCCGAAGCGTAAACTTCGAAATACAGCCCTTATTGCAAAAACTATTCACCGAAGAATACGCCAAAAACAATGCGGGTACCAAAATTAAAAACCCACTAGAATACAGCCTTCAGTTGCTTTCGGAACTCAATATCAATTTGCCCAATAATCAGGTGCTGTCTTTCTTCCTCAAAGAACAAGGAATGGATTTGTTCAATCAGCCCAATGTAAAAGGATGGGAAGGTGGAAAGGCATGGCTTACTTCACAAATTTACTTGCAACGCAACAATGTAGCCGATTTATTCTGCAACGGAAAGACCATCAACCGAAGAGTACTCAAAGAGAATAATTCAGAAAATGCCGCTATCCAAAAAATAGCGATACAACTGCAATGGAAAGGAAAAACCAATACGGAAATTATTCATAACCTTACTAACCGACTCCTTTTTCAAGTCGACGAAAATACACAAAAGGATTTTGAAGCTGTATTGAAATACGACTTCAATCCTGAGGAAGCCAATGCAAACCAAGCCGTTATACGTTTATTCAATACAATAGTAAAAACACCCGAATTCCAGTTAATCTAAAACCAACCATCATGAACAGAAGAAGCTTTTTATCGTTAACAGGAACCTTCACCGGAGGCGCCTTACTCCTTCCCGATTTCTTATTTGCCTATGGCACACAATCCAATTTGATCGTAGGTGAACAATGCTTGGTTTTTATTCAATTGAATGGCGGAAACGACGGTCTCAATACCTTCGTTCCTATTGAAGATGAAGCCTATTTTTTCAATCGGCCTAAAATAGCATTATCCAAAGACGAAGTACTCGGCAAAAACAAAGGCATGGCATGGCATCCCGCTTTAAAAGGATTTGCTCAAATACAGCAAAATGGGCACCTATCCGTTATTCAGAATGTAGGGTATCCCGAACCCAATCGCTCGCATTTCCGAAGCCAAGAAATATGGCAAACTGCCACTGCATCCAATCACTATGAAAATAACGGTTGGTTAGGGCGTTACTTGGACTTCCAATGCAACGAACATACCCCAACAGCAGGTATCAATCTGGATTCGATAGACAATTTAGCACTCAAAGGCGAAGAACCGAATGCTATTACTGTAAAAGATCCCAACCGCTTCAAATCAAAAACTGAAGAACCGGAACAGGTACAACTATCCAACAATCCGCAATTGGATTTCGTAAGAAAGATTGCCAATTCGGTTACTGAAGGTTCCGAAGAAATCCAAAAAGCACTGGCACAATCCAAACAGGACATTACTTACCCTAAAACCGGTTTGTCTAAAAACCTGGAATGGATCGCTCGTCTGATCAAAGGAAACCTCAACTCTAAAGTATACTATACTTCACTGGGCGGTTTTGATACACACGATAACCAATTGGCCATTCACAAAAACAAACTCACTGAGCTAAACGATGCGCTGCTTTCATTCTATACCGATCTAAAAACAGCCAATGTTCTAGAGAAAGTTACCATCGTGGTTTTCTCTGAATTCGGAAGAAGAGTCAAAGACAATGGAAATGGCACCGATCACGGTACAGCAGCCCCGATGTTCATTATTGGAGGTAATACCAAAGGTAAAGTCATAGGCAACAATCCCAACCTCCTGCAACTGGATCAAGGGGATTTACAATTCGAAACCGACTTCCGTAGTGTTTACGCAAGTTTACTGCAAGAAAAGCTCCAATTTGACTATCGAAAAATAGGCATTTCAAACACTCCTTTATCTGGTCTATTTTAAAAAAAACGGTAGAAATAACGTATAACTCATAACTATGAATTATATTTGCCGGCTTTTTAAAAATGAAAAAATGACAAAGAACAGTATGTTGAAAGGAGTTTTCCTTGTAGGATTAGGTGCAACGAGTTATGGAATGTTAGCCACTTTTGTAAAGCTGGCGTATAAGGAAAATTTTACTACTGCTGAAGTCACTTCTTCACAGTTCATCCTAGGAATTTTGGGAATGTTACTCATTAACGGTTTACAGAAATTCAAAAAGAAAGACGACGTAGTCAAAGCTTCTCTTAAAAACATCACTCACTTGATGTTAGCAGGAACTTCTCTGGGAATGACCAGCGTTTTCTATTATTTAGCTGTGAAATACATCCCCGTTTCAATTGGTATTGTTCTCTTAATGCAAACCGTATGGATGGGTGTGTTATTGGAATGGTTCTTGGATAAAAAAGCCCCTTCCATGCAAAAAATTGCTTCAGTTTCTATTGTATTGATCGGAACTGCTTTGGCTACTAATTTATTCAATAGCAACATCGAATTGGATTGGAGAGGAATCATGTGGGGATTATTGGCAGCCGCATCTTTTACTACAACTATGTTTACCGCTAATCGAATTGCTTTGGGTATTTCATCTGCGCAACGTAGTTTGTATATGTTATTAGGTGGTGCTGTTATTGTTTTCGGATTTTCAATCGCTACACAAGTAACACCCTTCAATATGGCTATTTTCACAAAGTGGGGAATAGTTTTGGCATTATTTGGAACAATCATCCCTCCAATATTAATGAATGCAGGTTTCCCGTATACAGGAATCGGATTGGGAAGTATTGTTTCTTCATTGGAATTACCAGTTTCGGTAATGATGGCATTTATCATTTTAAATGAAACGGTTATCTTCTCACAATGGATTGGTATCGTTCTGATTATCCTAGCGATTATCATTATGAATATCCAGTTCAGAAAAAGGTAAAAAAAAACACTATATCCATTTATTTTAGGTAAATTCGTAAGAAATAACTTTACTTATGAGTTTACCTTGGCATTTGTATGTAATGGCATTGCTCTATGTCGTTGCGGGAATTAACCATTTTAGAAACCCGAGAGTGTATCTCAAAATAATTCCTCCTTACTTTTCCAACCCCAACCAAATCAATTGGATGAGCGGCTTGGCTGAAATTATTTTAGGGATTTGCCTTTGCATCCCGCTACTTTCTCAATATGCTGCTTGGGGTATAATTGCTTTACTTATTGCTATCTTTCCTGCCAATCTTCACATGTATAAGAATGACAAAGCGAGTTTGGGTTTACCCAAATGGATGCGGCTGCTTCGCCTTCCCTTACAACTTTTACTGATATATTGGGCTTTTCAATACACTTGAATAATCAACTAAATATACGTCTATGAAAAATGTTATAGCAGAATTTTTCGGAACCTTTTGGTTAGTTTTTTGCGGATGTGGAAGTGCTTTATTTGCTGCAGGTATACCCAATGTGGGTATCGGCTATGCAGGAGTATCACTAGCATTCGGGCTTACAGTAGTAACCATGGCCTATGCCGTAGGACATATCTCTGGAGGCCATTTCAATCCGGCAGTTTCTCTCGGACTATGGGCCGGCAAAAGATTTGACGGTAAAGATTTGCTGCCGTACATCATCGCACAGTGTGTTGGTGCAATCGCTGCAGCGGGTTGTTTGTACCTCATTTTATCCGGTAAAGAAGGCTTTGCCATAGACAATTCCAAAGCCGGTGCCTTTGCATCCAATGGATATGGCGCTTTTTCACCGGATGGTTATCCTTTACTATCCGCTTTCCTCACAGAGTTCCTACTCACCTTTTTCTTTCTACTTATCATTTTAGGAGCGACTGATCGTTTTGCTAATGGTAAATTTGCAGGACTAGCCATAGGTTTGGCACTAACACTGATCCATTTAGTGAGCATTCCAATTACGAATACATCGGTAAACCCAGCCCGCTCTTTATCTCAAGCTTTATTTGCTGGAGGAGAGCCTTTACTACAATTATGGCTGTTTTGGGTAGCACCGATAGCCGGTGCAATAGCTGCAGGTTTTATCTACAAATCAACAATGGAAACAATAGCTGAATAATCAAAATAATTACAAGCCAAGCGATGGATTACCATCGCTTTTTTTATTTTTGAACTATGAGTTTATTCCCCGATGAAAAAATAGTTTTCAACCTACCCGATGCCGAAATAGAGTATTTTCCTCATTTTTTAGACAGATCGGTTGCCAATGATTTGTTTCAAAAAGTATTACAAGAAACACCCTGGCAGCAAGATGACATTATTGTATTTGGAAAAACACATCCACAACCCCGACTTACATGTCTGTATGGTAATGAAGGAAAACCTTATGGATATTCGAATATTGTAATGAATCCACATCAATGGACTCCCACTATGATGTACATCAAAGAAGAAGTGGAAAAAACAGCCGATGTCAATTTCACTACAGTACTTGCCAATTATTATCGTGACGGACAAGACAGTAACGGTTGGCATGCTGACAATGAAAAAGAATTGGGCAGAAACCCCATTATTGCCTCAGTTAGTTTTGGAACAGAGAGAACCTTCCAACTTAAACATAATACAAAGGATATCAAACAGCAAATTGTATTACAGCACGGAAGCCTACTCATTATGAAAGGTAGTACACAACATTTCTGGAAACATCAGATTCCGAAAACCAAAAAGGAAATTGGCCCAAGAATAAATCTTACCTTCCGAATTATCAAATAGTTTTTTTAGTAAATTTGGTTAAAATCAACCCAAATTATGATCAACGAAATCATCAATTATTTTGAAACCATTCCCTCTTCTCATCGAAGTGCTATATTAATAGGAGGAATCACCTTGTTTTGGATGATTGAAAGTGGCATTCCATTGTTTAAATTCAAATACCACAAATGGCAGCATGCTTTAATCAATTTTTTCTTTACCATAACAACTATACTCATTAACTTTTCTTTGGCTTTCTTGTTATACAAAAGTTCCGTTTTGGTAAGCGAGAATCAATTTGGCATTATTTATTGGCTGCACTTAGACAATCTTTGGTTACAAGCCATTATCGGTTTATTGTTTATGGATTTAATTGGAGCCTACACCGCACATCTTGTTCAACACAAAACAAAATTATTATGGCGTTTCCATCTCATCCATCATACAGATACTTGGATAGACACCACTTCCGCCAACAGGCATCATCCAGGCGAAAGCTTGATTCGTTTTACCTTTACTATTTTAGCCATAGTAATAGTTGGTGCACCCATTTGGCTTTTCTATTTATATCAATCACTTTCTGTTTTCTTGTCGCAATTCAATCATGCCAACATGAAGATGCCTAAAAATATAGACAAATGGATAAGCTATCTAATTGTTTCCCCGGATATGCACAAAATTCACCACCATTACCAACTGCCTTATACTGATAGCAACTATGGCAATATCTTTTCAATTTGGGATCGACTATTCGGTACTTTTTTGGTGATGCCACGAGAAGAATTAATCTATGGTGTAGACACTCACATGAAACCAGAAGAAAACAATAATTTGAAGAATTTATTAGTAATTCCCTTTCAAAAATATCGAAATCCAGATGTATAAAAATTTTTTTTCTTAATCAATTTTTAGTAATATTGGTATAAGTATTGCACAGATTTATTTGAATTAACATTTTATAAATGAGAAAAAGTAAAATAGCTGATTTAGACAGAGAAACATTAGAAAGACTAATCAGTGTGGCACAGGAAGAACGCAAACCCTTTGAAGTAATCAAAGAAGAATTCGGCATCACAGAAAATGATGTAACCGAATTGATGCGCAAACGCTTATCTAAAGATCAGTTTGAACTTTGGAAGAAGAAGGTCACGGCCTCCAAACCGAAACCTAAACAAGTGAATATTGATGATTTTGATGACGACTTGGATGGGAAATATTATTTGAAAAATAAATTTGATTAAATGTTAAACTCCTGCTAAAATCAGGAGTTTTTTTGTAACAAAAAGGAAAGGATAACTACATATACTCAGTTAACAACGAAAAAAATGAAAAAAACACTTATCGCAGCCTCTTTTGCCTTATTTGCAATAAGCTGTATGACGGGACAAAGCAAGTCTAAAAACAAAACAGGCGCTGAAGTTCAGGTGAGTATTGATTTAAATAAAATCAATGATGACAAATTAATGGTAACTGTAATGCCTACCAAAGTAAGCGAAGATGTAATTACCTTTAATATTCCAAAAACTGTTCCGGGAACTTATTCTACAGACAATTACGGAAAATACATTGAAAATTTAAAAGCTTTCGATGCCAAAGGAAAAACTTTAGAAGCAGCAAAAATTGATGATAATACGTGGCGTATCAAAGGTGCAAAAAAACTAAGCAAAGTAACCTATTGGGTTAACGACACCTACGACCAAGAAGTTCAAGGTGGTTTAGGAGGAAAAGATGTATTCTCTCCTGCAGGAACCAACATCGATCCCAACTGTTTTATGATTAATACGCACGGATTTGTGGGCTATTTCTCCGACAAAAAAGAAGTTCCTTATACCTTAACAATTGCTCATCCTGAAACCTTATACGGAGCAACCGCGATGGTAGATACCGATGCAAGTGCTACTTCAGATACATTCAAATCATCTCGATATGCTGAATTAGTGGATCATCCAATCATGTATACAAAACCTGATTACACTACGTTCAAAGTAGAAGATATGGACATTATTATCAGTGTATATTCTCCAACCGGAAAATTCAAAGCAGCCGACATCACTCCAAACATGGAGAAAATGATGAAAGCCCAAAAGAAATTCCTTGGCCCAATTAATAACACTAAAAAATATGCTGTCCTAATTTATTTGTCTGACGTTTCTAAAAAAGATGCAAAAGGATTTGGCGCACTAGAACACACTACTTCAACTACTGTTGTAATGCCAGAAGTAATGCAAGCCGATCAAATGGACGAGCAATTAAAAGATATTGTATCGCACGAATTCTTCCACATTGTTACACCTCTGGGTATTCATGCTAACGAAATTCACTATTTTGATTTCAATGCACCAAAAATGTCAAAACACTTATGGATGTATGAAGGGGTAACTGAATATTTTGCCAACTTGTTTCAAGTAAACCAAGGGTTAATCACTGAAGAGGAATTCTTCGAAAGAATGTCAGACAAAATCCGTCAGGCTTCAACTATGAATGACACCATGCCGTTTACTCAAATGAGTGCGAACGTATTAGAACAACCTTACAAAGACCAATACCTTAATGTATACCAAAAAGGAGCACTAATAGGTATGTGTATTGATATGATTATTCGTGAAGAAAGCAATGGTCAAAGAGGTATTTTGGATTTAATGCAAAAATTAAATAACGAATACGGAATCAAAAAACCTTTTAAAGACGAAGAGTTATTCGATAAAATTGTTGCTTTAACCTATCCTAAAGTAGGTGAGTTTTTCAAAACCTATGTCGAAGGTCCAACACCAATTCCTTACGATCAATTTTTCAGCAGAATGGGTGTAACAGCTGCAAAAACCAAAGTAGCAGGAAATCCATTCTACAAACAACAGGCACCTTTTATTACGGTAAATCCACAAACAAAAGAAATCGTTGTTATTCCTGGAATTGAACTACCTGAGTTCTATCCAGCATTAGGAATTAAACCCGGAGATATAATAACCAGCGTTAATGGTAAAAACTACAATCTTGACAATATCTACGATATGATTATGGAAAGTCAAGGCTGGAAAGAAGACGATGCTATCGCTGTTAAAATCAAACGTGATGGAAAAGAACAGGAATTAAAAGGAAAAGTAAAATTACCATTTGAAGAAGTGGAAGGTTACAAATCTACAGACGATTCCAAAAAAACTATACGCGAAGCATGGTTAAAAGGCTAATTTAAACAATAACAGCTTTTAAAATCAAAAATATAAATCCTCAGTTTAAACATTAAATTGAGGATTTTTTTATTATTTTGCGGCAAATTTCAAAAAGCTATGTATAAATTATTTATTGCAGTATTATCATTGACTGTATTGATTTCTTGCGGCGAGAAAAAAGCAGAAGGAAACCTTGAAATCACAGGAAATATTAAAGGACTAAAAAAAGGAAAATTATATATCCAAAAAGTTGAAGACACCACTTTGATTGCTTTAGACACCATCATTCTAAATGGTAGTTCTGCCTTTAAAAGCCACATCAATCTTGAATCTCCTGAAATGCTATATCTTTTCGTAGACCGTGGTGTAACCAATTCAATCGATAACAACTTACTTTTCTTTGCTGAACCAGGAAAAATAAATATCGATACAGATTTGGACTTCTTTTTGGCAGATGCTAAAATCACCGGTTCAAAAAACCATGAGTTGTATGACAAATACAAGGATATCATTTCTAAGTTCAATGATCAACAGCTCGTACTTTTAAAAGAACAGCTAATGGGATTGAAAGGCAATAAAAACTATTCTGAAGAAGCAAACCAAAAGAAACAAGAAGCATTATTAAAGAAACGTTATTTATATGCCGGTAACTTTGCATTAACCAATGCGGATAAAGAAATCGCACCCTATATTGCTCTAACCGACATTTATGACATGCAACCTAAATTTCTGGACAGAATACACAAAGCAATGACTCCAGAGGTTGCTAAATCAAAATACGGTAAAAAATTCACTGAGTATTTAAAGGAAATTAAAAAGACACCTCCTGCAAAAGAAATTGAATAATTTTAATACAAATACATCTCATATAAAAACCCCATTCAGTATACCGAATGGGGTTTTTTATTTCGCTAAAAAAATAAATCATCTCTAAACAAGACAATTTCAAAAATTACTTATGGGCAATATTGTGTTCCGCTTACCCATAGTGTACAAACACGTACACCATTTGCGTTGTAATCCCACTCACAACATCTTCTGATAGGTGCTGCTCCAACAATAGCTTTTTGTTCTGCCTTGCTCAGTTCTTCTGCGCCAGACAAATTTGAAAGATTTTTAATCATGTTTTTTTTAGTTTTTTAATTAATTATTACGGTAGTAAAACTAAGTGAAACATAATTAAAATTTGTAAGGTTTTTCCTCAAAAAATCTTAAATTTCAAGTTAAAAAAAACCCGTCCTACTTAAGACGGGTTTTCTTTTTAATTTTTTGAAGGAATATTGGCTAAGATTTCCAACAAGAACTTCCAGAATTTCTGAGAAGATTTAATCGAAGCTCTTTCATCAGGGCTGTGCGCACCATGGATAGTAGGCCCAAAAGAAATCATATCCATTCCAGGGTAATTGGTACCCAGTATACCACACTCCAATCCGGCGTGACATGCAACTACTTTAGGCTTTTCATTATTTTGTTTTTCATAGATAGTAACTAAAGTATCTAATATCTCCGATTGTACGTTAGGAGTCCAACCAGGATAAGAACCTGAAAAAGTCACTTCACATCCAAACAATTCATAAGCGGAACGCAATGCATTGGCCAAATCAAATTTTGAAGATTCTACAGAAGAACGTGTCAAGTTTTGGATTGATATTTCGCCTTCTTTAACCACTACTCTTGCAATATTATTAGAAGTTTCAACTAAATCCTCCATATCAGCACTCATTCGGTACACACCGTTATGCGCAGCGTATATTGCACGTAATAAACCTTCCTGCACTCCCAAATCCATCACTTTGGCAGGAGTTGCTTTTGATTTTTCAATCAGGATTTCCAGTTTTGGTTCTGTCGTTTTGAATTCTGCTTTAATATCATTGATTACTTCTTGCATATCAAACACAAACGCCTCATCGTACATTCCAGCAATAATTACTTTTGCAACACTTTCTCTTGGAATTGCATTACGCAAACTACCTCCGGAAATTTCGGCAATCTGTAGTCCAAAATTCTCAAAACCGTCGAACAATAGACGATTCATTATTTTATTGGCATTACCCAATCCTTTATGAATATCCATTCCGGAGTGTCCTCCATTCAACCCTTTTACAGTAATGGTATAACCTACAGATCCTTCAGGGGTTTCTTCTTCATTATAACCGCGTACGGCAGTTACATCAACTCCACCTGCACATCCTATATCAATTTCATCATCTTCTTCTGTATCTAAATTCAAAAGAATTTCCCCTTTTAAAATTCCACCTTTCAGATTCAAAGCACCAGTCATACCTGTTTCTTCATCAATGGTAAACAACGCATCAATGGCTGGATGTGGAATATCTTTACTTTCTAAAATGGCCATAATAGCTGCAACACCTAAACCGTTATCGGCACCAAGCGTAGTTCCTTTGGCACGAACCCAGTCACCATCTACATACATATCAATACCTTGTTTATCAAAATCAAACACTGTATCATTATTTTTTTGGTGTACCATATCCAAATGTCCTTGCATTACGATGGTTTTTCTGTTTTCCATACCCGGGGTTGCCGGTTTACGAATGATTACATTTCTAATTTCGTCCTCAAAAGTCTCTAAACCCAGACTATTTCCGAAATTTTTCATGAATTCAATTACACGTTCTTCTTTCTTTGACGGACGTGGCACTTCGTTTAAATCGGCAAACTTGTTCCAAAGCGCTTTTGGCTCCAAATTTCTTATTTCCTGACTCATTTTTAGTTCGTTTAATTATGCTCCATTAGCCAATTGGCTAGGATGTAAGTTACAAAGTGTCAAAGTTACAAAGTTTAAACACTTTTTCTATACTTGATAATGTTTATATTTACCCTTTAAACCGTTTTTTTGTGAGCCGAAAACACCTTTTACCGCTATTCTTTGTTGTTCAATTCATCCTATTGAAAATCCTTTCCTATTTCCCTGAATTCGTTGAAAGCAATTACAGTAACGGTTTATATCCTACTATTTCTGGATTCTTGAGAATCCTTCTAGGTTGGGTTCCCTTTTCTGTGGGAGATATTTTATATGCAATACTGATTGTATGGATTATTTTTTGGCTGAAGAAAAATTGGAAAACAACTACACTCAAAGAAAAGTCAATAGCAGCTTTAAACCTTCTATCAATAGTGTATTTTTTCTTCCATTTTTTATGGGCTTTGAATTACTACCGATTGCCACTTTCAGAAAAAATGAGCCTAAAAAAGGAATATACACATGAACAACTGGTGAATTTTACCAAAAAACTAATCGCTAAAACCAACGAAATCCAGTTTCAAATCACCCAAGACACGGCCAAAAAAGTGATTGTCCCATTTTCTCAAAGAGAAATTTTCGAAAAATCACTCAATGGATATCAAAAACTAAATAAACAGTATTCGTTTTTCAATTATAGGCTACCCAGCCAAAAAGAATCTCTCCTAAGTTATCCATTAACCTACATGGGTTTTGGAGGCTATTTGAATCCCTTTACCAATGAAGCACAAGTAAATAATAAAATTCCCGCATATAACATCCCTGCGACAACTTGCCACGAAATGGCACATCAATTAGGATACGGTAGTGAAAGCGAATGTAATTTTATTGGTTTTTTATCTTCAACACAAAACGACGATTTATATTTTAAATATTCGGGTTATACTTATGCTTTACGCTATTGTTTATCGAATATTGGCATGAAAGATGAGCGAACCTTCAAAGAATTACTGTCTACCCTTCATCCGGGCATTTTAAAAAACTTCAAGGAAAGTGAAGAACACCGAAAAAAATACAAAACCATCATAGACGACTTTTTTGAAGTCATCTATGATAATTTTCTAAAGATGAACCAGCAAAAAGACGGCATGGAAAGCTACAGTAAATTCGTTGATTTACTGGTTAATTATTACGATAAAAAAACGTTATAATCCAACTTCGTTTTTTATTTCTTCATTTCGGTAACTATCACCGTAAATGCAGCATCCCCGATATTCGTTGTTTTATGCTTAACCGCTGGTAAAGAAACAGCATCCCCTGCTTTTAATTCGACAGTAACCGGTTCTTTCCCCTTTTCTTCTGCCTTCATTTTTAAATCGGTTATTGCATAAACCGCATGCAATTTATGCGAGTGCCAATCGGCCACAGCCCCAGGTGCAAAGGTTACCTGTGTTACAATCAATTTATCGCTCTCTGTTAATACTTTGGCGGTTACACCTGGCCACGGTTCTTTTTGTTCTTGTGCATTTGCTACACTGACAAATACTACAAACACAAAAGTCAACAGTATTGTCTTTACTAATTTTTTCATATTCACTCCAATTGAATTTACGCCTACTCTATGTGTTTTCGGCTTCCCTTTTTAAACAGATGGGTAATGTTTAAGGAAATACATAGCCTTGCAGAAAAGTCTATTAAAGTTACGAAAAAATAAGCCTATATAAGTTTATAAAAGCAATAAGAAACACAGGCATGAGCCAAAATTACATTAGTTCATAAATTCTATTGATTGTACGGTTTTAGTTCGTACAAATTTAGATTTCATCGGAAGTAAAAGTGGTAAAACTTTTCTTTTTATAAGGTCGAATAATTAAGCGCCCTTCTCGGTCAAAGCGAATATAATTGTATACCCAATTCAAGAAAACCACGGCTTTATTCTTGAACCCAATTAAAGAAAACAAATGCACAAACATCCAAACAAACCACGCAAAAACACCGTTGAAGTGGTATTTTGGCAAATCGACCACAGCTTTATTACGTCCAATAGTTGCCATTGAGCCTTTATCATTATACTCAAAGCGTTTCATGGGTTGATTTTGAAAATGTTTGATGATATTCTCACCTAGTAAGTTCCCCATTTGCAATGCAGGTTGTGCCATCATAGGATGACCTTGTGGAAATAATTCTGATTCCATGCAAGCAATATCTCCAATGGCAAAGATATTATCATAACCTTTCACCTGATTGAATTCGTTCACGCGAATACGTCCTACTTTCTGAATCAAAGCATCAGAACTTAATCCGTGTACTGCAGCACCTTGTACACCGGCTGTCCAAATTACAGTAGCGGTTTCAAAACTTAAATCGGAATTGGTCGTTACCGTTCTACCGTCATAATTCGTCACCCGAACATTCTTCCAGATTTTAACGCCTAAATTCTCTAGAAAAGCTTCTGAGGCGCTTGAAGATTCTTCACTCATGGTGTTAAGAATGCGATCACCACTTTGAATCAAATTGATTTGCATTTTCTGAATGTCCAAATCTGGATAATCTTTTTGCAATATGGCTTTCTTCATTTCAGCCAAGGCACCGGCAAGTTCAACACCTGTCGGTCCGCCACCCACCAAAACAAAATTCATCAAAGCATTTCTATCAACAGTATCTTTAGTTAGAACAGCTTGTTCAAAATTTTCAAGAATCAAACTGCGGATATTCAATGATTGCGGAATGGTTTTCATTGACATCGAATTTCGTTCGATTTCTTTATTTCCGAAATAATTCGTTTTTGACCCAGTGGCAATAACCAGATAATCGTAATGCAAATCCCCTATTTCAGAAATAATTTTTTGGTTTGCCGTATCGATTTCTTTTACCGTAGTTAGCCTGAAATAAAAATCACGACATCCCTGAATTACTTTTCGGATCGGATATGCAATCGATCCCGCTTCCAAACCTCCCGTTGCCACCTGATACAATAAAGGCTGGAAAGTATGGTAATTGTGTTTGTCCAACAATACCACTTGAACATTTTTGTTTTTAAGCTTTTTAGCTAAGGCGATTCCTGCAAATCCACCACCGATGATCACAATTCGTTTTTTATCCGACTGAGGTATATTCATTATTCAGAATTTCAATATTCCAAAGATACAAAGTTTGTTTCGAAATTGAATGTTCTAAAATAGCTCTGATAGAGCCGATATCCTTACAATACCAATCAGGCATGGGCAGATAAAAGCGAAAGCAGGACGAGACTTCCTAAAAAAGAGATTTCTGTGCTCCTAAAAATTTTGATTATTTTGTAACATAATAAAGCTGTTACCTACTAATAGAATATGAGTAATGCACTAGAGCAGTCGTTTGTATCGCAACTAAAAGAAAATCAGAACATTGTTCACAAGATTTGTCGGCTATATACTCAAAATGAAGACGAGCATAACGATTTATTTCAGGAAATCACCATCCAATTATGGAAAGCTTTTCCAAAATTTAGAGGAGAAAGTAAATTTTCTACGTGGGCTTACCGAGTTGCCCTTAATACTGCAATCACTTTATACAGAAAGAACACCAAATCTGTAAACACAATTGAATTTGAGACAGGCAGGCATTTTGTATTGCAGGAAGAGTACAATTACGAAGAAGAAGAACATATTAAATTGTTATACAAAGCGGTTCAACAGCTTAATGATATTGAGAAAGCGTTAGTTTTTATGTACTTGGAAGACAAAGACTATGTAGAGATTGCAGAAACCCTTGGAATTAGCGAAGTTAACGCTCGTGTGAAGATGAATCGTATCAAAACAAAATTAAAACAAATTATTAATCCGTAACGATTAAGACAGATAATGGAAGAATTGGATTTATTAAAAAAAGTCTGGAATCAGAAAGAAAATTTTCCGAAAGTCACGGAAGAAAAAATTTATGCGATGCTGCATAAAAATTCTTCTTCGACTATAAAATGGATATTTTTGATCAGTATTATAGAATTTTTATTTGGTATTATAATTAACATTGGTATGCAATTTACCAAAAGTCATGACGAAACCTTGGCGTTATTAAAAGGAGCCGGTGTGTACACGTTTTACCAAATTGGATCAGCCATAATATGGATTGTTGCCGTTTATTTTATCTATAAATTTTATTTGGCCTATCGACAAGTTTCTACAACGGATAGTGTGAAAAAATTAATGGAGACCATTATCAGTGCCCGCAAAACTGTTAGCAATTATATAATTTTCAATTTATCTGCCGGAGCTATATTTCTGATCACCATCTATTCTTTTGTAATGAAGCAAACACTAGATGTCATGTCATTGGAACAGCACAAAGAACTCACAACAAGTTTTTATCTTGGAGCTACATTTGCCTTAATTATTGTCACAACCGTTTTTATCGGATTGTTTTGGCTGTTTTATCGTTTGATTTACGGATTCCTTCTTCAACGACTAAAAAAGAATTACACTGAATTAGAAAAAATAGACTATTAAATAAAAAAGCCTGCAAAAGCAGGCTTTTTTATTTAATCTATATTCCATCGACGTAAGCGATCCAATTCTTCTTGCTCTTGTATTTCTTCTACCGAAAGTACTTTCAAAAAAGAAGGATGTTGTTCAATAGCATACTCAATTTTTTCTACAATTTCTTCGATTGATTCGTTTTCGTAATCAATTTGCAAAGGTTCTTTTATTGTAAATGATTGAAGAATACCTTTTTTCTTAGGACGCAATCCTTTCTTATCAAAAGAACGTCGGAAACCATCAATTACAATTGGAACCACTATGGGTTTATGATTTTTAATGATATGTGCCGTTCCTTTACGTACTGGTTTAAAAGACTTGGTAGTTCCTTGCGGAAAAGTAATCACCCAACCGTCTTCCAAAGCAATACCAATATTTTCAGTATCGTTAACATTCACTTCTTTTTGCTCGTGTTTTGCCAAATCTTTCCCATCGGAACGCCATGTACGCTCTACGGTAATTGCTCCAACATACGCTAGAATTCTAGGCAATAATCCCGCTCGCATAGTTTCTTTAGCGGCTACGTAATAAATATTCAATTTCGGTTTCCATAAATAACCCACATTTTTGATATTATCTTCTCGTCCCTTCAAACTTGCGTTGAATACGTGAAACATAGCAACAACATCAGCAAAATAGGTTTGATGGTTTGAGATAAACAAAACATTATTATCTGGCAAAGCTCTGATAATTTCAGATCCGTCAACTTGAAGGGAATTAAACCCACGATATCTTCGATGTGTTAGCGTACCGAAAACTAAAATCAACCATCTTTTAATGAAAAGTATATGTCCGAAAGGATTTCTTTTAAACAATCCCATAGTATGTTTTTTTAAGGGTGCGAATTTATAAAAAAAAATTATATCACTTTTTTAAAAATTTCTTTCAATTCACTCATCATCATTGCAGTGGCGCCCCAAACCAGATGCTCATTAATTTGAAAGGCAGGAACCATTATGTCCGTAGCATAAGAAGTTGACATATTGACATTTACAACCAAACTATCATCAAGAAATTCACACATTGGCAACTCGATAATTCCAGAAACTTCTTCGGGATTAGGAGTAAAAGATAGTTCGTTTTCTGAAAACCCCAAGAATGGAGAAACCAAATAATTACTGGGTGGTATATACACTTCACTAAAAGCTTTTACTAAATTGATCCTATCGGATGGAATCCCAATTTCTTCATGAGTTTCTCTCAAAGCAGTTTGCGAGAGGTCCGCATCAAAAACTTCAACTTTTCCACCAGGAAAAGCGATTTGGGAAGCATGAATACCCGGATAAGAATTTCTGACAATTAGCGCTAGATGTGTAGTGTTTTTCTTTGGGTACAAAAGCATTAAAACTGCTGCTCTTTTAGGCACCAAATTGGCAAAAGAATGATTGCGTAAAAAATCAATCCTTTCTGGAGGTATCATTTTTGCGTGCGCATCAGAGGCTGGTAGCGTTTCTTTTGTTATTTTTGGCACATATTTCAAAAATTCAGAAAACTCCATTTTTTTTAAGCTAAGTTTTAACAATAGTTATCTTATCTGTTTTAAACAGACCCAACTATAAAGTTAATGTAAAAAAACGAATTGAACAATTTAAAAGTCTGTTTCTTATGTACAGTAAAGAAGAAAGCCTCCGTATTAAAAAAGAATTTTGGACCCAATTTGCCGACGCCTACCCTCGTAAATGGCTATTATACAACACTAAAATAAAAGATGTTACCTTCAAGTTTTATGTAGACAACAAAAAAGCACAGGTCTTGTTGGATATTGAACCAAAAGACGAAGAAAAGCGTAAAATTTATTTTGAAAAAGTAGAATCTCTCAAAACCATTATACTCGAAGACTTCATTGAAGATGCCATTTTTGAGAGAAATTTTTATTTGGAGAACGGAAAAATCATCAGTAGAATTTGGGTCGAATTAACAGGAATCAGCTTGAACAATAAAGCTACTTGGAATACGATTTATGATTTCTTTTATGAAAAAATGGATGCTTTTGAGCGTTTCTTTTATGAGAATGAAGACTACATTAAAGACCTTGAAATCAACACATAAAAAATGCCTTAGTTGGGGGGCTAAGGCATTTTTAAAAATCAAATAAAAAAACAAACTAATAAACTAATCAAAATTCTTATTTCTTCATAAATAGGTTAGTATAAAATTTCTTTCCTTCCGAATTGGTTCTGATTGCAATACCAAAGTGTGAAAAATCGCCTTCAATATTTGCTTTGTGTCCAGCACTATTCAACCAAGCGTTAAACACACCTTGAGGAGTTGAATAATTATAAGCTAAATTCTCACTTACGTTAACAGCTCCAAGGTTTTTTACCAACGCTTCGTATCTGTCTTGAAAATAATCGTGGGAGATTCCTCCTTTAGAAATCATATATAAATCGTGTTCTTCTGATTTAACCGAGATAAAATCAACTTTTTCAAGTCTGTTTTTACCGATACTTACTCTATAATCATTTATGATATTCATTAACTCCAATTCATCTTGAGAGTAAGTATATGTTACATTAGTAGGTGTATTATTATTATTTTGATCTGAGGCTATTTCTTCCTTTGAACAAGAAACAAATGAGATTGACAATAAAGTTACTAGTAGGACTTGGGACAAAGTTTTTCTGATCATAATTCTTTTTTTTAGATTGTGTTACTTTTTGATTGTCAAATGATTACCACTTCATATTGACAGGACAACATTACAAACAAAATCGATAAACTACAAAATAAAATCGATGAAATGCATGAATTTTATTGTTTTGCACAATTATTCTTACATATTAAAAGAGTAAACAACTGATTTTAAATCAGTTAAAAAATATTTTTAATTTTTTTTGTAACAAATCACTTCTTGATGTATCCAAAAGAAAAAACTAAAAAACAATATTTATGAAAAACTTACTTTTATTCGCATTTGCATTACTGTATACAAACATCATTACAGCACAAAACACTTCCTTTGAAGTAAAAATCTATGGTAAAGGAAAGCCCGTAATTTTAATCCCAGGCTATTCGTGCAATGGAGAGGTTTGGAACGAAACGGTAGATCATTTAAAAAACAACTATGAGCTACATGTAATAACAATTGCTGGTTTTGGCGGTGTTAAACCCATACAAAATGATGAAATCCTTAAAACTGTCCGCAACGAAATCATTCAATATACCAAAGACAGAAAATTACAAAAGCCAATGTTAATAGGACACAGTCTTGGTGCTTTCATGACGTTATGGTTACAAAGTGTCGAACCCGATTTATTTGGAAAAAGCATTTGTGTAGATGGACTTCCATTTGTTTCGGCAGTTGGCAAACCAGAAACTACAGTTGAATTACTAAAAAACAACCCGCAATTCAATAAAGCAGCCGTTATTGAAAATTTCAAAGCACTTCCGACCGAGAATTATGTTAAAAATATGACTAAAGCAATGCTATACCAGGTAAATGATAGCGTACGTGCCAAACAAATTGCCGAGTGGAGTTTTAAAAGCGACCGAACTACGTTGGGCAGTACAATTGTAGAAATGTCAACAACAGATTTAAGACAAGAAATTGAAAAAATTAAAGCACCAATCCTTGTCTTAACTAGTCTTTGGGGAAACAAAGAAGCCAGCGAAAAAGAATATGGCATCCAATATGCCAAATTAAAAAATAAAACAATAAAAGTAGCCAATGCAAAACATTTCATCATGTATGACACACCAGAATGGTTTTATAATGAAATTGACTTATTTTTAAATTCTAAATCCTAATCAACACTGTGAGTTCAACAGAAAATCAATTCAAAGACATTTACTCCAATTATTCAAAAAAAGTGCATCGTTTGTGTCTTGGATATACCGGAGACACCATGCAGGCCGATGATTTACTTCAGGAAGTATTCATCAAAGTTTGGGAAAATCTGGAAAAGTTCAGAGGCGAATCACAAGTTAGCACTTGGATATACAGAATAACAGTCAATACATGCTTGCTTCATATCAGATCCAACAAAAAGCAAACAAAGGTCGATTTTGACAAAACCAATTTAAAAATAAGTGATGACACTAACGAGAAAGAAAATCAAATTCAGCTTTTATACAAATGTATTAGTGAACTGAATGAAACCGACAGACTAATAATCACCTTACTATTAGAAGAAGTTCCGTATGAAGAAATTGCAGCAGTAACCTCGATATCAGAGGGCAATTTAAGAGTCAAAATTCATCGTATCAAACAACAATTAAGCACAATTTATTCAAAATATGAAAGACTTTGATAATTTAAAAGACTTATGGAAACAACAAGAAGAAACAAAACTTCCAGATGTTTTCGAAATAATAAAAAAAATAAAAAAAGAACGAACCTTCTACACAAATAAACTACTTTTTCAAGTAGCCATCCTAGCTATAACCATGATAGCTTTAGTTTGGATCGGTTCGAGCATTGATTTTAAAAAGACAACGACATATATCGGTTTAGGTTTAATGTTATTGTGTATTGCTGCTTTCTCGGCAGTTCGCTTGTATCAAATGATAACATTAAAAAGAATAGATTTGACCCAAAAACCATCTGCAACTTTAAAACAATTGGATGAGTATTTTTCTTTTCAGCAAATAGTAAGTACTAAAATCACCCTTGCCTATTTTATAGTACTTAACATCGCTTTTGTATTCTATTTCATAGAAGTAATGCATCCTATGTCATTCCAACTAAAAACCATTTGTTTGACAACTTATATCGCTTGGATGCTTTTCGCCTATTTCTATTTAGGAAAGAAACAGAAGAAAAAAGAAAATGATCGAATTCAAAAAATCATTGATTCTATAAAAGAATTGGAATCAGGTTATGACAAATAAAAAAAGGGTTTCAATTGAAACCCTTTTTTACTATATAAACACTATTCATACAATTCATAAAAACAAAAAAGGTCTTCAAATGAAGACCTTTTTGAGCCGATGGAGGGACTCGAACCCACGACCTGCTGATTACAAATCAGCTGCTCTAGCCAGCTGAGCTACACCGGCAAAGTGTATTTACAATATTTTAGAAAATTTGAGCCGATGGAGGGACTCGAACCCACGACCTGCTGATTACAAATCAGCTGCTCTAGCCAGCTGAGCTACACCGGCGACTCATTTCAGGTGCAAATATAGTGGAGTTTTTTAAACTTCCAAAAACTTACACCCTAAATTTTATCTGTTTTTTCTACTATAATGAGTTGATTTTTTCAACTAATTGGTTAGCAGCATTTTCTAAATCTTTATTTACTTGCTTTAAGTGAGATTTTCTGTTGTCTACTTTTTTCTCGTTCACTTTTTTGATCAATCCATCAAATGTTCCGATAGCTTCTTCGATAATAGCGTTAGTAGCTTCAGTTGGTCTACCAGTAGTAGTCATTTCATACAAATAAACTGCTTCAATGATATCACCAATTACATAGTTGATGTCTTTCTTTAAGTTTTTTACACTTGCCATAGTTTCCTATTTAAAATTTTTGCAAAGGTACTATTTATCTTGATATATCCTACTATGAAATAAATATTTCCAAAAGAGTTGCAGAACCAATTAATTGATAATCAGTCACTAATGCTGGAAGCAAAAAAGTCTCTCCTTTTTGAAACGAATACACCTCTTTACCGATAGATATTTCAAAATTTCCTTCCGTACACATATAAACTATGAAAGAATCAGATGTATTCGTTTTGACAACCTGACCATTGAGCGGAAATACATTTGTGGTAAAATAGGGACAATCCACTACAAGGTTACTCTGGTTATTTATATTACTGTATTCTTTTTTAGCTTCCACCCTATTATAATTAATTGCCTCTAAAGCTAAATCGACATGTAATTCACGTAAATTACCATTTGCATCTTTACGATCGAAATCATAAACTCGATAGGTAATATCTGATGTTTGCTGTATTTCAGCAATAACTATTCCTGCACCGATAGCATGAATCGTACCTGTTTCCAGAAAAAAAACATCACCTTGCTTTATAGGAATTTGCTCCAGGATTGAAACCAATGTTTTATCATTCAAATGTTTTAGGTATTCCTCCGGAGAAGATTTTTCCTTAAAACCAACTATCAAACGTGCATTCTCATCCGCCTGCATGACATACCACATTTCTGTTTTTCCAAACGAATTATGACGTTTTTTAGCCAACTCATCGTTAGGATGTAATTGAATAGACAAATCTTCTTTGGCATCCAAAAATTTGAAAAGCAATGGAAAATCATAGCCAAAACGTTCAAAAACTTTAGTTCCTAAAAGCTCTGATGTATATTGGGAAATTAAATCATTGAAATTCATTCCAGCATAAATCCCATTCGCAATTACACTTACATCACCTGGCACAGTAGAAATTTCCCAACTTTCACCTGTAGTTGGCGAAGGGATTTCTTTATTTAAATAGGAAGCTAATTTAGTTCCTCCCCAAATTCGATCTTTTAATATAGGCTTAAAAACCAGAGGATATACTTGCATTAAACCAAACTTTTAACTGCTTCGATCACTTTTGGAAAATGACTTTCAGCATTCATACTATCATAAACCATTTTAACTATTCCCTTTTTATCCACAATGTAAGTAACCCTACCAGGAATTAGTCCTAAAAAATTAGTGGGTACACCAAACAATTTCCGAATAGTTTTATCATTGTCTGACAAAAGAATAAAAGGCAAATCATATTTGTGCACAAACTTTTTATGTGCCGAAATACTATCGCCACTAATACCTATTACCTCAGCGCCCAAATCTTTAAACTCTTCGTATTGATCTCGAAAAAAACAAGCTTGTTTGGTACAGCCTGGAGTATCATCTTTGGGGTAGAAATAAATTACCAACACTTTTTCACCCAAAACCGATGCAATGTTAAATTCGTTGCCATTTTGGTCTTTCCCAGCAAACAAAGGCAATTTATCTTCTACTTGTAAACCTTTATGCATTATTCTCCTTTATATGTTACAAAATTACGTGGTGTTTCGTACAAAGTTACTTCCAGGTTATTTCCCGAAGCAATTCTTTTTCTAATCTTATTCCAAATAACCACAACTATATTTTCTGCTGTAGGATTTAAGTTTTCAAATTCCGGAACATCTAGATTTAGGTTTTTGTGGTCAAATTTCGACTCTACTTCTTCAAAAATAATATCCGCCAAATCTTTAATATCAATTACATAACCCGTTTCCGGATTAATATTCCCAGTAACACTTACAATCAATTCATAATTATGTCCGTGAAAATTGGGGTTATTACATTTCCCGAAAACCGACTGATTTTGCTCATCTGACCAATCTTTTCGATACAAACGATGCGCTGCATTAAAATGTGCTTTTCTACTAACAGTTACTCTCATAGCTTATGATCTTCAAGAAAATGATAAAATTCATCAAAAATAATTTTGAACCAAACCGTATAAGTTTCAGGATTTTGCTCCATGTCGTTTTTCACATCATCAATTGCCATCCATTTCCAACTTTCCACCTCATCATTATTGATTTTAGGCTCATCATTATAGTAACCAATCATAACATGATCTAATTCATGTTCGGTTAAACCATTATCAAAAGGGGCTTTATATATAAAGTGAAACAATTCTTTCAACTCTGTAGTAAAACCCATCTCTTCAAAGAGACGTCGGGTTCCGGCTTCTATATTACTTTCCCCTTCTCTTTGATGGCTACAGCATGTATTGGTCCATAATAAAGGTGAATGGTATTTATGATGCGCTCTTTGCTGCAACATTAACTCATTTTTTTCATTCAATATAAAAACCGAAAAAGCTCTATGCAACAAAGCCTTTTCATGCGCTTCCAACTTAGGCATCAACCCTATTGGTTCGTCATTTTCGTTTACTAAAATTACTTTCTCTTCAATCATACCTTTTTATTGCTTGGTAAAAATACGAAAACTATACTAAATAAAAGTTTAAACTTAGGATGTCATCTGACCACAAGAAATCTACAAACAACTTACAAAAAAGTACAAACAACAAGCGCATAATTTTTCACAATATCAACTCTTTAATAAATTGCAATCCAAAATCATTCAAACAAATAAAAACGTACGTATGAAAAAATTATTTTTATTCATCCTAACTGCAATATCACTTTCTTCTTGCAGTAATGATGATTCCGGAGGCTATGACGACTCCAGAACCATAAGATATCAAGTTGACGGAAATTATACCGGAACAATGAGCACAAGTTACACTACCCATTCAGGAGGAACAGGTATTGAAGAATTTTCAGATCTTCCCTGGAGCATGCTTATCCTATTTGAAAAGCAAGTACCTTCAGCCGTAATGGCGGTATCAGGCAGCGGTGGCATTCAAGGGCAAACACTGACTGTAGAAGTATATCAAGACGACGAACTTATATCAACCCATGAAGGAACAGCAACTTCCAATGGCTCTATTCTAATTGGAACATCTCCAATTGTTTTTTAAAGCAAAAAAGAGCGCTTAAAGCGCTCTTTTCAATTCAATATTATTTCTAAATTATTTAGTCAAATACATTTTTCTTCTTGAATACAATTCATAGAATTGATCATCTTTCAAATCATCAATAAACAAGATACTTTCTCCCGTTGATTTCATTTCTGGACCTAACGCTTTATTTACATTAGGAAATTTACTGAAAGAGAAAACCGGTTGCTTAATTGCATATCCATTTAATTGTGGATTAAACGTAAAATCGGTTACTTTATTTTCACCCAACATTACTTTAGTCGCATAATTCACATAAGGCTCTCCATAAGCTTTTGCAATGAATGGCACCGTACGTGATGCTCTCGGATTCGCTTCAATAATATAAACGGTATCGTCTTTTATAGCAAATTGAATATTGATTAACCCTACCGTTTTTAAAGCCAAAGCAATTTTATGCGTATGATCCTTAATTTGCTGCATTACAAATTCACCTAAGTTAAAAGGAGGCAATGTTGCATTACTATCTCCCGAATGCACACCACAAGGTTCGATATGCTCCATGATTCCGATTATGTAGACATTTTCACCATCACAAATCGCATCAGCTTCTGCTTCAATCGCTCCATCCAAATAATGATCCAATAGTAGTTTATTATTCGGAATATGTTTAAGAATTTCAATTACATGCTCTTCTAACTCTTGCTTATTGATTACAATTTTCATTCCCTGACCACCCAATACATAAGACGGACGAACTAATAACGGAAAATCCAAATCATCCGCCAACTTAACGGCTTGTTCCGCATTTTCAGCCACACCGAATTTAGGGAACGGAATATTCAATTCCGTCAACAACTCAGAGAAACGCCCTCTATCTTCAGCCAAATCTAAAGCATCAAAGCTCGTTCCTATAATTTTGATGCCGTATTTTGATAATTTTTCAGCCAATTTCAATGCGGTTTGCCCACCCAACTGAACAATAACACCTTCCGGCTTTTCATGCTGAATGATATCATAGATGTGTTCCCAGAAAACAGGCTCGAAATACAATTTATCAGCCGTATCGAAATCAGTCGAAACCGTTTCAGGGTTACAATTGATCATAATCGTCTCATAACCACATTCTCTTGCAGCCAATACGCCGTGTACACAAGAATAATCAAACTCGATTCCTTGACCAATTCGGTTTGGACCGGAACCCAGAACTACAATTTTCTTCTTATCTGTAACAATACT
The DNA here is from genome assembly GCF_051908335.1 of Flavobacterium sp. MAHUQ-57. Taxonomy (NCBI): domain Bacteria; kingdom Pseudomonadati; phylum Bacteroidota; class Flavobacteriia; order Flavobacteriales; family Flavobacteriaceae; genus Flavobacterium; species Flavobacterium sp. MAHUQ-57. Next base: position 265,238 of record NZ_JBPZTE010000007.1, read on the forward strand.
TTCGTTATGTACATATTTTGTACCGTCAGCTTTCTCAATTGCAGCTTCGAAAGTTGAATAATAATAAGGAGTTTGCGCTTTAAATTCGGCAGCACAAGTATCAACCAGTTTATAAACCCTTTGAATTCCTTGATTATCGCGAAGTGTATGCACTTGACTTTCCAAACAACCCAACATATGCGCTATCTGTCTGTCTCCGTATCCTTTTTGTTTTGCCTCAAGCAATAAGTCTTTCGGAAGGGTATCGATAGTATATTTTGAAATCTCTTTTTCAATGAAATACAATTCCTCATACTGCTTCAGGAACCACATATCGATTTTTGTAATTTCATGAATTCTAGACAACGGAATTCCCATCGCAATAGCATCATAAATTACGAAAACACGATCCCAACTAGCGAAAGTCAATTTTTCTATAATTTGTTCGTAATTTTTATAGCCTTTACCATCGGCACCCAAACCATTACGTTTGATTTCTAAAGATTGAGTAGCTTTATGCAATGCTTCTTGGAACGAACGCCCAATACCCATTACTTCACCTACTGATTTCATTTGCAATCCTAAAGTACGATCCGAACCTTCGAATTTATCAAAGTTCCAGCGTGGTATCTTAACGATTACATAATCCAAAGTTGGCTCAAACAAAGCTGAAGTTGATTTTGTAATTTGGTTTTGCAATTCATCCAAGTTATAACCAAGCGCCAATTTAGATGCAATTTTTGCAATTGGATAACCAGTTGCTTTTGACGCTAAGGCAGATGAACGCGACACGCGAGGATTAATTTCGATTGCCACAATATCCTCTTTATCATCAGGAGAAACAGCAAACTGAACATTACAACCTCCCGCAAAATTTCCGATACTTCGCATCATATGAATCGCCATATCACGCATTTTTTGGAAAGTCGTATCCGACAACGTCATTGCTGGTGCAACTGTGATACTATCTCCGGTATGAATTCCCATTGGATCCATATTCTCGATAGTACAAATAATTACAACATTATCATTTTTATCACGTAGTAATTCCAATTCATATTCTTTCCAACCTAAAAGCGCTTTATCAATCAACACTTCATGAATTGGAGAAGCCTCTAAACCACGAGTTAACAATTCGTCGAAGTCTTCTTTTTTATGAACGAAAGCAGCTCCAGTACCGCCTAATGTAAATGAAGGACGGATTACTAAAGGGAAACCAAATTCTTGTGCAATTTCTTTTCCTTTTAAAAACGAATTAGCCGTTTTAGCTGGCGCATATGGAATATTAATTTCAGTAAGTAACTTTTTAAACTGATCTCTATCTTCAGTGATATTGATCGCATTGATATCCACACCAATCAATTTCACATTGAAATCTTGCCAAATTCCTTTTTCCTCAGCTTCCAAACAAAGATTCAAGGCAGTTTGCCCACCCATAGTTGGTAAAACGGCATCGATTTGCGGATGCGCTTTTAAGATTTCGATAATTGATTTAGTAGTTAAGGGTTTTAAGTAAACATGATCCGCCATGGAAGGGTCGGTCATAATGGTTGCCGGATTCGAATTAATTAAAATAACCTCGATTCCTTCCTCACGTAGAGAACGTGCTGATTGTGATCCTGCATAGTCAAATTCGCAGGCTTGACCAATGATGATGGGTCCAGACCCGATAATTAAAACCGATTTGATTGAAGTGTCTTTAGGCATTGTATTGTGTTGTTGTTTGTTGTAATTAGCCCTGATGGAAGCGGCATCCTTTTTAAATTGCATAATTTAAAAAGATACAGCGAACAGCAGGAAATAGCTCCTAATAATATCAGTAATGTATGAACTTTTTAAAAAAAAGGCGTTACTGATAAAAGTAACGCCTTAGTATTTGATTGAAATTCAATCATTATTTTTTGTGTCTTGGTTCGCAAGAAACAGTCAATTTGTGTCTTCCTTTAGCACGACGACGAGCAAGGACTTTTCTTCCATTCGCAGAAGCCATTCTGTCCATAAAACCGTGCTTATTTCTTCTTTTTCTTTTCGATGGTTGAAACGTTCTTTTACTCATAACTTTGTATCTTTAAAATCTTGTATAAATATCTAACTTTTGGGTTTTTGTAAAACCGAGTGCAAATATACAACGATTTTTTTTTCTTGCAAGTGGTTTTAAAAAATAATTTCAATTCTTTTTAAGTTTAGCAATTGTCTTTCAATTCATAGTTACACTCTTCCCTTTTTACCTCTATTAGCTTTTAGTAAAGCAGTTGCTTATAGCAATTTCTTTTTTATATTTGCAGCTCATTATTAAAAACATCTTTATGTTTCATAAAAACATCAAATTAATTATAGCTGGATTACTTTTTATTGTTGGGGTTTGGCAATTTACTGAAGGAAATATCGGAAACGGAATTTTCGTAACATTATTAACAATCATCCCTGTATTTTTATATTTCAGAAACGAATTTATTTTATTAGCCTTCCTAAAACTTAGAAATCAGGATTTTGCAGGTGCTAAAAAATGGTTGGATAAAATCAAAAACCCGGAAGCCGCATTAATTCAAAAACAACAAGGGTATTATAATTACTTAAATGGATTAATGGTTTCTCAAACGAATTTGAATCAAGCAGAAAAATTCTTTAAAAAAGCCATTAGTTTAGGTTTATCAATGGATCAGGATTTAGCTTTGGCAAAATTAAATTTAGCTGGTATCGCAATGAGCCGTCGAAGAAAATTAGAAGCGACAACACTATTAAACGAAGCTAAAAAGCTCGATAAACACAATATGTTGAAGGAACAAATCACCATGATGAAAGAACAATTGAAGAAAATTTAATTGATTTTTAATAAAAAAAATAAAAAAAACCGTACAATAAGTACGGTTTTTTGCGTTTTAAAGTGTAATTAAACGATTAATTTATATGTTTGTCGGGAAAATTATTAAGTTTATAATCAATGGATTAGTTTTGTTTTATTGTAATTTTAACATGAAGAAACTTTACTTAGCATTATCATACCTGTTTTTTTCACTACCATCCTTTAGTCAGGATGCAGAATTGAATTTTCCAGAAGCTTTAAGAGCGCACTTGAAAAAATATAATATTCAGAGCGACATCGCTTTCAACAACTATGACATTCAAAAAGGTCATACACTTTTCGACTCATTAGTATCGCACCATTTAGTGGGTACTCAATTTGAAGATTACACTTTAAAAAGTTTCGAAAAAAGAAAAGTAAAACTTAGCTCTTTCAAGAAACCTTTGTTTATTTTAACCTATGCTTCATGGTGTATTCCAAGTAAAGGAGAAATACCAGCTTTGAACAAATTAGCCCAAAAATATGCCAAGGACGTTCAGTTTGTGATTTTATTTTGGGATAAAAAGTATCAGGTAAAAAAGATTTCACGAAAATTCAACCACAACATTACAGTTTGTTATGCGCATGAAAGCTACAAAAATGATGCAGTAATTGTTTCTCACTTAAAACACACCTTAGGCTTTCCTACCTCTTATTTCTTAGATCAAAACTTAAAAGTGGTTAATATTAAGCGAGGCGGCGCTCAACCTGACAAGAAAAGCAGCTACGTTAAAGCATACACTATGAATTACAATGTTTTCAGAGAAGGATTAGGTAGCTTATTAATTGACAAAGATATTACTAAGGAGCAGCTAACAACAAACTAACTCTTAGACAAAAGCATCTTACCCGCAACAAATAAAAGTACAACTGCAAAAATTTTCTTTAGCATTTTTTGGTCGATACTGATTGCCATTTTACTTCCAAAGTAACCTCCTACAAGAAAAAACAAAGCTATAATTCCGGCATATCTCCAATCGATATAACCTTCTTTATAGTAATTATACACAGCTGCTGCTGTAACCGGAACTACTAGTACCGTTAAACTTGTTCCTTGTGCTTGGTGTTGATTGAATCCCATTAAATAAATGAGTAAAGGAACCATAACTATTCCTCCACCCACACCAACCAAACCGCTTAACATTCCAGCAATAACACCGATCAACGCGAGTAATAACACTATTTCTAAAGTCATTTTTTTCATTTTTATTTTACTTCAGGAATTTCAATTTCATAAACCTTTTTAGTAGGATTATCTAATTTTCTATCTCGCAACCATGGATTATGATATTTCAAAATCTTATAATTAATTCCCTGCAATTTTGAAAAGACCGCCAAATCCTTAACTGTACTATCGACTTGTATTTTTTTGGTTGGTATTTTTTGATACAAATCTTCTTGAGATAAGACAAAATTATATTTTACTGGATTCTTCATAATTTCTTTCAACGCAAGAATTCTAAAAACGTAACGCGAAGTTTCTTCGTTTAAAAGCAAATCATAATAATTTGTCACACCTTGAAAATCAATCTGGTTCTGCAAACCATTCAACCCACCATTGTAAGATGCAGCAGCTAAAGTCCATGATCCAAATCGTTCTTTGGCTGACACCAAATATTTACAAGCTGCCTCTGTAGCCTTTTCGAGATGATAACGCTCATCCACTGTTTCAGAGACTTCTAATCCTTTCTCCTTAGCTGTCAGCGGCATAAATTGCCAAACACCTCTAGCTCCAGCACTTGAAACCGCATTGGTAAGTGAACTTTCAATTACTGCCAAATATTTAAAATCATCAGGAACATTGTATTTTGCCAAAATAGGCTCAATAATAGGAAAAACTTTATTTGCGCGTTTTAAAATCAATATTGTTGAACCATGCATGTATTCATTTACCACCAATTCCCTATCCATTCTTTCCCTAACATCTGGAATATGCAAAGGCGCTTCTTCTCCTGCAAAATCAATTTTCCCAGGAAAATTACTTTTCATTTTGGCATTTACAAACAATCCGAATGCAATAACACCAACAAACAACAAAACTATCTTTTTCATGATCCAATTTTTATTTTAGAATAATCTCAGGCAAATTAGCGTTTAGCCAACGATATCGCATAATGATCATTATATGCGTTCCACCTTTAATATTAATAAATTCTTTAATGTTCTTAGCCGGAAAAACCTCATCATTATCACCATGGATATGAATAACATCCGGATCAATTTCAATTCGTTCCCAATTGATAATTTGTTCAATAGCCCAATCAAGATATTCTTTTTCCCTTCGGGTCATCAAAATCTTGTACAATTCCAAACGTTGTTTGACAATTCCTGAACCAAAAGCATACTTCGCCAAAGCTTCCACATTTTGTGCTAAACTTGTAGGCAAAAGCTTGTAGGCTTTGGTTGTTTTTGCGATTTTCATTCGGCGAGGTAATTCCTTATTAGATTTAACACTCGAAATAATAATGACTTTTTTAGGATGCAAGAACTGTTTCATTTCCTGAACCAATATCCCACCAAATGAAACACCGATTAAAACAGCATCTTCATGCTTGACTTCTTTGGCCATTCTTTCCGCATAATCTTTCAATGACTCTCCTTTTTCAGGAAGAAACCATTCTAACAAATGCATTTCAAAAGTATCTTCTGGCAATTTTATTTTTTCAAAAATCAATGAACTTGCCGCCATACCCGGCATGAAATAAACATGAATTTTAGACATAAAAAGTAACTTATAACTAGATTTTACCGAAATTTGTATAAAAGTAATTATTTCCCCTCGGAAAGAAGTGGTCAGAACCTAAAATTACCATTTTTTTATAATTCATTTAAAAAACCTTCTTCAACGCATCACTATGGAAATTAAAGACAATACATTCTCAAGACAATTTGAAATCCTCGCAACAGAAGGTGTAATCACTGTTGAGTATTCACTTCAGGAACGAAAAATATTCCTAACCCGCATCAACACACCAGAACATTTTGATAACGAACCGTATCTTGATGAAATTATAAGGCAAATTCTAACCATTGCGGAAGAAAAGAAATGGAGAGTTGTTCCAATTTTTCCAAGAATAGCTAGCTTTTTCAGAAAGAATCCGGCTTACAAAAGCATGCTACCTCCTGGCATCCGAATTTAAACGGATCCAAAGTATTGTTTCTAAAATATTTGTATTTTTATGGCATGAGCTCTGAAGAAAACAATCACCACATTCTAGAATTTTTCGAAGCAATAGAAAAATATTACGGTTGCAAAACCGAACTTACCGAAGGGATTTGTTGTTCTTCTGGTGATTTCAATGCCGAGTTCACTACTTGGAATTTATTTGAATTCGAATTAGTACGTTCAGCCTATCGAAATATTGGCGACCGATTTATGATGGAAGGAGCCGGCATGTACTATGAAATAGACGCAAAAAGCATCGTTTCATTAACTCAACCTGGAAGAAATAAATTTGAATTTATTGAAAAACTAGGCGACAATATTTATCGTATCACCAAACTTCGTTTTCATTACAAATACTAAATCTTTAAAATAAAAAATCCAAATACCAATCAAAAGACTACTATTTGGATTCCTATATATCACAATAAAGAATTAGGTTAAAACATTCACAAACTCCATTCTCACGGCTCCATCTTCATCGATTTTAGTCAGGTGAATATCATGAAGCGTATTCACCAATTCTGGATTCCATGGTGTTTTTACTTTTACATAATTTTCGGTAAATCCATGAATATATCCTTCTTTATTTTCTCCTTCAAACAAAACCGTTCTGTTGGATCCGATTTGACTTTCATAGAATGCACGTCTTTTTTTCACTGAAAGACCGCGCAACATTTTACTACGTTTAGCTCTAACATTGGCAGGAACCACACCATCCATTACTGCTGCCTCGGTATTATCACGTTCAGAATACGTAAACACATGCAGATATGAGATATCCAATTCATTCAGAAAATTGTAGGTTTCTAAAAACAATTCATCTGTTTCTCCAGGAAAACCAACAATCACATCAACACCAATACATGCATTCGGCATTACTTCACGAATTTTAGCAACACGGTCCGAATACAATTCACGCAAATAGCGGCGTTTCATTTTTTTTAGGATGGTATTACTCCCCGATTGCAATGGAATATGAAAATGCGGAACAAAAGTGCGGCTTTTAGAAACGAATTCAATAGTTTCGTTTTTCAGCAAATTCGGTTCAATAGATGAAATTCGCAAACGTTCAATACCTTCTACTTTATCTAAAGCCTGAACCAATTCCAAGAAAGTATGTTCGTGTTTTTTATTTCCGAATTCACCTTTACCGTAATCACCAATATTTACACCCGTCAAAACGATTTCCTTAATTCCTTTTTCAGAAATTTCTTTGGCATTTCTCATCACATTTTCCATAGTATCACTACGAGAAATCCCACGTGCCAAAGGAATTGTACAATAAGTACATTTATAGTCACAACCGTCTTGCACTTTCAAAAAAGCACGCGTTCTATCGCCAATGGAATAACTACCTACGTAAAAATCCGCCTCTTCAATTTCACAGGAGTGCACTTCACCCATGTCATTTTTTGAAAGATCATTGATATAATCGGTGATTTTAAATTTTTCGGTAGCTCCTAAAACAAGATCCACGCCATCAACCGAAGCCAATTCTTCCGGTTTCAATTGCGCATAACAACCAACTGCCGCAACGAATGCTTTATCGTTGAGCTTCATGGCTTTTTTTACAATTTGCTTGAATTGTTTGTCGGCGTTTTCTGTAACCGAACAAGTATTAATCACGTAGATGTCTGCAACCTCCTCGAAATCAACACGATCAAAACCTTCACTTTGAAAGTTTCTGGCAATCGTTGATGTTTCAGAAAAATTCAATTTACAGCCTAAAGTATAGAAGGCTACTTTCTTTTTGTTTTCCATAAAATAACTCAATCAATGAAATCGTTGTCAAAAAATTGAGGGTGCAAAGGTACGTACATTTCTCAAAAAAATAAACTTGATATTCAATAAATTACAAATCAATTACTTTCCAACAGTTATACTTTACCAACATTTATGGCAACCCTGAACTATTTATTTTTCCTTTTCCATTCTTTTATACTATGAAACACAGCAAAAAAAGTAAAATTTCAATATGATTAACTTATAACTATTACTCTTTTCTATATTTTTTAGTTTCTTCAAAAACGTGTTCTAAAATTTTAGCATCTTCCTCTGTAAATTCCACTTGTCTTCTTGCCATTACAATTTTTGCTGTTTGAAACGCTTTATTAGTCATATAGGTTGTAAAACCTGAAGCTCCACCCCACGAGAAACTTGGCACAAAATTGCGGGGAAAACCGCTCCCGAAAATATTGGCACTCACACCAACAACCGTTCCGGTATTAAACATGGTATTGATGCCACATTTACTATGATCACCCATCATCAATCCGCAAAACTGCAATCCCGTTTTAGCAAAACCTTCAGTTTCATAGCTCCAAAGTTTTACTTCTTCGTAATTATTCTTCAAATTGGAATTATTACTATCGGCACCAATATTACACCATTCACCTAAAACAGAGTTCCCTAAAAAACCGTCATGTCCTTTATTTGAATAACCGAATAACACCGAATTATTCACTTCTCCTCCGATTACGGAATGCGGTCCAACTGTAGTAGCTCCATACACTTTAGTCGCTAACTTCACTCTTCCGTTATCACATAGTGCAAATGGTCCTCGGATCACAGAGCCTTCCATGATTTCGGCATTCTTACCAATGTAAATTGGTCCGGTAGAAGCATTTAAAGTTACAAATTCCATTTTTGCTCCTTCTTCAATAAAAATATTTTCTGGAGACAATACATTAACCGATTTAGGAATTGGCTGTGAATGTCTTCCTTCGGTTATCAATTCGAAATCTTCACGTAAAGCCGCATCATTCTTAGCAAAGATATCCCAAGTGTGCTCGATACGTAAACATTCATCCGTAAATTCAATAATTTCAAAAGTATCGAAATCCACTTCCTGATTGTCCTTACTGTAAAAAGCAACCACTTCATCTTTAAAAAAGATAGCTTGATTTTCCTCTAGACTTTTAATCATTTCGGTTAAAATATCATTCGGCAAAAAAGAGGCATTAATCATAATATTCTCTTCCATTTCCACCATAGGATATTTTTCCATCAAATACTCTTCCGTTATTGTCGTTGTAGTGTACCCCAAGTGTTTTTCCCATTTTTCGCGAATCGTCAGAATTCCGACACGGATATCAGCAACAGGTCTCGTGAAAGTGAACGGAAGCAATGCATTACGAACGGTTCCGTCGAATAATATGTAGTTCATTTGTTTTACTATTGAATTTATGAGACGCTAAGTTACAAAGTTTGCGACTAAAACCATCAACCCAAAAATAAAAAAAGCCTTTCCGAATGGAAAGGCTTTATATAGATTAAAATTCTAAAATTACTTTTGGAATTTTGCGTATTTGTTTTTGAATTTGTCAATACGACCAGCTGTATCAACCAATTTAGATTTACCAGTGTAAAAAGGGTGAGAAGTTCTAGAGATCTCCATTTTGAATACTGGGTATTCTACTCCTTCGTGAACAATTGTTTCTTTAGTATCTACTGTAGATTTAGTAATAAAAACATCATCATTTGACATGTCTTTGAATGCTACTAATCTGTAATTTTCCGGGTGGATTCCTTTTTTCATGATAAAATCTTTTTATGTTTTGTTGCTTTTGATCTTGATGCTTTTTACTTAAAAAAGGTATCGATTTACGGCAACTTTTGTTGTACTACTATTTATTTTAGGGTGCAAATTTACAACTATTTTTTTAATATCAAATAATTGCGTAACATTTTTTGATTTCCTACACTAATTACCATAACTTTATTAATTAGTATATTTGTAGCCTAAATAAAATTAAAATGAATGAAATCCTTAAAAAGAATGGCGTCCAATTCGGCTTCATCATTGGCCTCTTTGCTATTCTTTTACCGATAATAACATATGCAAGCGGTCAACCTCTTTATAAAAATGGTTATTTGGGTGCTTCTGTTTATGTTGTTTATTGGACCATCCGAATAATTCAAGCCAATAAAACTAAAAAAGATCTAGGAAACCAAACGGTTAGTCTTAAAGATATTTTCACTACTTTATTGATCTCTACTACAATAGGCATCATCATTTCTACCGGCTTTAATTATGTATTTTATAATTTTATCGCAACCGAACTTAAAATTGACCTGAATGAATTCATGAACCTAAAACAAGTTGAAATTCAGCAGGTATTCAACAAAGGAAAAATAGACAAGCAAATGATAATGGGAACCGATAACTTCGAAATTTCAATTTTACTGAGAGGCGCGGTATTTTCTATTTTATTTAGTTCCATTTTTAATTTAATTTTGGCAGCTATTTTCAAATCAAAAACATCAAATCAATTATAGTGAATATTTCTGTAATCATCCCTTTACTTAACGAACAAGAATCGTTACCCGAATTAAGCACTTGGATTACCAAAGTCATGACTGCAAATAATTTCAGTTATGAAGTTATTTTCATAGATGACGGAAGCAGTGACAATTCATGGGACATTATTGAATCTTTATCCAAAGAAAACGAAAGTTTTAAAGGTATTCGATTTTTAAGCAATTATGGAAAGTCACAAGCATTACACGCAGGCTTTGTCAAAGCCCAAGGCGATGTCATCATCACAATGGATGCCGATTTACAAGACAGTCCGGATGAAATCCCTGGATTATACAATATGATTACCAAAGATGGTTTGGATTTAGTTTCAGGTTGGAAGAAAAAACGATACGATAGTGTTGTTGCTAAAAATCTACCTTCAAAACTATTCAATTGGGCAGCTAGAAAAACTTCCGGTGTACAATTGAATGATTTCAACTGTGGTTTAAAGGCTTACCGAAACAATGTTGTCAAAAACATCGAAGTATCGGGAGAAATGCATCGTTACATCCCTGTATTGGCTAAAAATGCAGGTTTCAAAAAAATTGGCGAAAAAGTAGTAATTCACCAAGCGAGAAAGTATGGCGAATCGAAATTCGGAATGAACCGTTTCATAAATGGATTCCTGGATTTAATTACCATTTGGTTTTTATCCAAATTCGGCAAAAGACCCATGCACTTATTTGGTCTATTAGGCACTATTATGTTTATGATTGGCTTCATTGCAGCTGGTTATATTGGCATAATGAAGTTATGGAAATTATATTTTACGCATCAAGAAACCATCTTGGTAACTGAAAACCCATGGTTCTATATATCATTAACAACAATGATTATCGGAACACAACTTTTCTTAGCTGGCTTTTTAGGCGAAATCATTCTTCGCACAAAAAACAATGAGGAACGTTATAAAATTTCGAAAGAAATTAATCTGTAAATTTATTTTTTAATTCTAAAATTTAAGAAATGCATATCGAAAAGACAATTTTAGATAAGGTTAATGTTTGGCTGACCCCAACATTTGACGAAGAAACACAAAAAAACATCATCGAAATGATGACCTCTTCTCCAAAAGAATTGGAAGAGAGTTTCTATAAAAATTTGGAATTCGGTACAGGTGGAATGCGTGGCGTTATGGGCGTAGGAACTAACCGTATCAACAAATACACTTTAGGAAAAAATACTCAAGGCTTAGCCAATTATTTAAAAAGAAGTTTCCCTAATGAATCAATCAAAGTCGCTATTGCTTATGACTGCCGTCACAATAGCGATACGTTAGCTAAAGTAGTGGCCGATGTATTTTCAGCCAATGGAATTAAAGTGTATCTTTTCTCAGAAATGCGCCCAACTCCAGAGCTATCTTTTACAGTACGTCATTTGAATTGCCATACCGGAATTGTATTAACCGCATCTCACAATCCACCCGAATACAACGGATACAAAGTATATTGGCAAGATGGTGGGCAGATTGTTCCACCACAAGATGCAGAAGTAATTGCCGAGATTGAAAGTCTGGAATACAGCGACATCAATTTCAATGCTGATGAAACTTTAATTGAATATATAGACACTGCTATTGACGAAGCATTCAGAGATTCAACAATCAAAAATGCAAGTTTCAACACTTCAACCGAAGCCAAAAAGAATTTAAAAATTGTATACACTTCCCTACACGGAACTTCTATAAAAGCAATACCTGGTGTTTTAGCCAAAGCTGGTTATACCGACGTCAATATTGTTGCTGAACAAGCCGAACCTAACGGAAATTTCCCAACTGTTGTCTCTCCTAACCCGGAAGAACCAGAAGCATTGGCAATGGCAATGGAATTGGCCGACAAAATTAATGCTGACATTGTGGTTGGAACCGATCCCGACTCAGACCGTTTAGGTGTAGCAGTTCGCAATAGCGAAGGCAAAATGATGCTTTTGAATGGCAACCAAACGATGGTAGTTATGACCGCTTTCCTATTGGAACAATGGAAAAAACAAGGTAAATTGACCGGTAATGAATTCATTGGCTCTACAATCGTTTCAACTCCAATGATGTTGGAATTGGCATCTGCTTATGAAGTAGAATGCAAAGTAGGTTTAACCGGTTTCAAATGGATTGCAAAATTTATCAAAGATTTTCCTAACCAAACCTACATTGGCGGTGGTGAAGAAAGTTTCGGATTCATGGTTGGCGATGCCGTACGCGATAAGGATGCCGTAGCTGCTATTTTATTAGTTTGTGAAATTGCTGCCCAAGCAAAAGAAAAAAACAGTACTTTATACCAAGAATTATTACAAATGTATGTAGACTTCGGGTTCTATAAAGAACATTTAATTTCTATTACCAAAAAAGGGATTGAAGGCGCCAACGAAATCAAGCAAATGATGGTGGATTTACGTCAGAACCCTTTAAAAGAAATCAACGGAGAACGCGTAGTTTGCGTGGAAGACTATCAATCATCCAAAGGAAAAGATTTCATGAACGGTGAAGAATTTGATATTATGGTTCCAAAATCAAACGTGTTAATTTATTATTTGGAAGACGGAAGTAAAATCTGTGCTCGCCCAAGCGGTACAGAACCTAAGATAAAATTCTACTTCAGTGTGAACTGCGCCATTGATAACATTGCAGATGTTCCTGCAGCAGAACTACAATTAGATACCAAAATCAAAAACATTATTGCTGAAATGCAATTGAACTAATGGATAGTAATCTCAAAAAATTAATCCCTTTTGCCTTAGTCTATAAAAAAGACATAGTATTGAATATTGTTTATAATATTTTTTACGCCTTTTTTTCTACTTTGTTGATGGTTTCAATGATTCCAACCTTAAATGTAATTTTTGGTCTGAACAAAAAAATTACCTCCGCTCCAACTTTTAATGGTATAGCAGGTATTAAATCGTTTGCGGAAGACTACTTGAATTACAAAGTGACTCAACTAACCGAAAGTAATGGATTTGAGTTCGCCATTCTTTTCGTTATTTCTATTATAATTGCCACAGCTTTCTTAAAAAACATCACCAATTACTTTGCTTCTTACCATGTAACAAGATTACGTAACGGAGTTTTGAAAGATATCAGGGAAAAACTGTATGAAGTAATCATTCATTTACCCGTTTCTTATTATTCTGAAAAGAGAAAAGGAGATGTTATGTCCAGAATGCTGGGCGATGTTAATGAAGTTAAAAATTCCTTCTTCCAAGTATTGGAACTCGTAGTAAGGGAACCTTTGACCATATTATTCTCCATTATTACTATGTTTTTGATTAGTGCGAAACTAACGTTGTTTGTATTTTTATTCATTCCCATTTCTGGAATAATCATTTCAAGAGTGGGTAAAAATTTAAAAGCGAAATCAACCAAAGCACAGGAACAAAACGGAATACAAATATCTATTCTGGACGAGACATTGAGTGGTTTAAAAGTAGTCAAAGGATTCAATGCAGAAGGAAAATTCATTACAAAATTCAATGATTCTTTGCAACGTTTATTGCGATTATCAAACAGTATCGGAAATAAAAACAACCTAGCTTCTCCTTTAAGTGAATTTTTAGGAATTGTAACCATAGCGATTTTATTATGGTACGGCGGCCAATTGGTAATCGTAGATAAATCGCTCGCACCAACAACATTTATCGCTTACATTGCATTGGCTTATACCATTTTAACTCCAGCCAAAGCCATTTCGAAAGCTTCTTATCAGGTAAGAGGCGGTTTAGCAGCAGCCGAAAGAGTTTTCAGTGTTCTAGAAGAAGAAAACACCATACAAAACAAACCTGATGCCATTGTAAAAGAAAGCTTTGAGCGAAACATTAAGTTAGAAAACATCAATTTCGCTTATCAGGAAGAAAATGTATTAACCAACTTTTCGATCGAAATCCCTAAAGGAAAGACCGTGGCATTGGTTGGTCAATCCGGCTCTGGAAAAAGTACCATCGCCAATTTACTGACTCGCTTTTATGATGTCCAAGAAGGAAAAATTACCATTGATGGCATTGACATCAAAGATATGGATATGCATTCGCTAAGAAGTTTAATGGGATTGGTAACACAAGATTCGATTTTATTTAACGATTCGATTAAAAATAATTTATTGATTGGAAAACCGAATGCCTCAGATGAAGAAATTATCGAAGCATTAAAAATAGCCAATGCCTACGAATTTGTAAAAGACTTACCTGAAGGCATTGAAACGAATATTGGTGACTCTGGAAGTAAACTTTCAGGTGGCCAAAAGCAACGCTTATCTATAGCTCGTGCGGTATTAAAAAACCCACCGATAATGATTTTGGATGAAGCAACTTCGGCATTGGATACAGAAAGTGAAAAATTTGTACAGGTAGCATTGGAAAACATGATGCAAAACAGAACATCCATCGTGATTGCACACCGTTTATCAACCATCCAGAAAGCAGACAATATCATTGTGATGCAAAAAGGAGAAATTGTAGAACAAGGTACGCATGATGAATTATTGGCTAAAAACGGCTCTTATTCTAAATTAGTCATGATGCAGTCTTTCGAATAGTTTACATTTTGGTAGTGAAGATTTAAAACAGATTTGAATTAAAATTCGTATCTTCATTTTCAAATGTATATTGAAAATTCACAAATACATCTTCCTGAAGATCCGAACACTATTGTTTGGAAATATCTTGATTTATCGAAATTCTTGGATATTTTACTCTCAGGAAAGATGTTTATGTCGCGGTCCGATAAATTTGAAGACCAATACGAGGGGACTTTCAGCGAGCCCACTTTTGAAGAAATACGCCGAATAGCCGAAAACAAACCTGATTTTTTGGATTACTACAAATCCCATCGTGAAAAAGTAGTCATCAGTAGTTGGCACACTAACGAATACGAAAGTTTTGCCATGTGGCAGATTTTCACCAAAAACAACGAAGGTTTAGCTATTCAATCCACTATTGGACGTCTCAAAGAAGCATTACTACCCGAAGAAATTTTTGTGCAACATATTGGAGAAGTCAATTACATCGACTATAAAAAAGAATACATCCCTTTTGAAGATGATTTTTTCCCGTTTCTTTTCAAACGGAAAAGTTTCCAATACGAACGTGAGATACGCATCATAACCGATGTAACATCACATCAGATTACTATAAACGAAGGATTGAAAATCAATGTAGACATCAATAAACTAATTGATAAAATCTACATTCACCCTAAAAGTGAGAACTGGTATAAAAAATTGGTTATTGAATTGGTTGAAAAATTAGGATTCGGATTTGAAATTGAAAAATCCGATTTAGAAAGCGATATTCTTATTTAAACTCTTCCGTAAAACTATCGTCCCACTTGAACATATTAATTACCCATCCTTTTTTGTTTTTATAGTAAACATAAATTAAACGGACAGCCGAATTTTCAAAACGCAGTATATATGTTTCCTTGATAGCAAAATCGCTGATTACCTCTTCTTTAATTTTAACAACACCTTCTGTAGCACCAAATCGGTCTTTTAATAAATTCATATACTGAATCGTTTTATCCTCTAAACTTCCAATTTCATTTTCGGGCAGAGGCCAATATGCTCTCAACTCTTTAAAGAAATCATTCAATTTGTTTTCCTTAAAAAGAGTGGAACATTTCACAGAAAAGTCTTTAGCTTCTTTTGATGATGCAAAATATTTCTCTTGAGCTACTACAGAAGTAAAACTCATCAATACTAATATAAAGCAGGTAATTGTAATTTTCATAACTAGTATCCGTTTTTAATTTATTCTTCAATTGGCGAATAATCTTCTACTTTCCATTCATCAGCAGCCAAATTGACAAAATGATAATGCACTTTATCCTTTTTATCAAAAGCACCGTTTTTGTTGATATCTTCAATTGTTCTAAAATACAAACGATTTAATGATTCAATCAAATTCCAGTCAATCAATTCGTGAAGCTCCCCTGAAAGTTTTTGAAGATGCAATCCACTAAAATCACTTATATACAATGATTTGATATCATTTGCATCAATTTTACCATCACGATTAGTATCGGAATCCACTAAAGAATATACTAAAATTTGCTTTTTAGTTTTAGCAGCAATAGTATTTAAAAAAGTCGCTGTTTGGATTTGCACATTTTTATTGGTTAACGGACGTAGCGCAGTAGAATCAATGTGTTGGAATTTAATATTCTGAAAGTAACCCGTAAGTTCGAAACTATTGTAATTAGACAAAGCATAGCTACCCATGTTGGTTTTGGCTGATCCGTAAGTTCCTCCGCGTTCATAAGCCACTTGCACATCACCTATAGCATGTAACAAATATTTTGTACCTTGCATATGAATGGGTAAATCAGCTACTTTAATTTGAGAAGAATCCTTTTTAACCACTTGAACTTTAGAATCTTCATAAATTACTTTTGGCTTTTCTTCTTCCTTACAGCTTGCCAACAAAGATACTAGAGGCAAAATATATAACAGCTTTTTCATTATTATAACTGATTTTGTATCAAATATACTACTTTTTGGATTACAACTTCATATTCAGCTTGAAACTGAAAACACGCGAAGTAAGATAATTCGGCACCCCATACTGTGATTTAGTATACACGTCTCTCACCCAAGTATTTGTGATGGCATTTTGGTTATTGAACATGTTGAATATTTCCAAACCAACCGACAAATCTTTGAATTTGCGCAACCAACTTCCTTCTTCTTTCGCTCTGGCTCTATCTGTAAAAACATAAGAAAAACCAATGTCTGCACGACGATAATCACGTAATCGCAACTGATAATCATACGGATCAGCATAAGAAGGCGAACCACCAGGCAAACCTGTATTGTATACCAAATTCAAGTACACTTTACATGCTGGAATATTTGGAATATAGTCTTGAAAAAGAATACCAAACTTCAAACGCTGATCTGTTGGCCTAGCTATAAAACCTCTATTGTCGATATTTTCCTCAGTTTTCAAATAGCCGAAACTCAACCACGATTCAGTTCCTGGAACAAATTCACCATTCAATCGCAAATCTATCCCTTGCGCATACGCTGTTGCATTATTTTTGGCTTCATAGCGAATCCTGACATTATCCAAAGTATAAGGATTAACATCCGTTAATGATTTGTAATAAACTTCGGATACCAATTTAAAAGGTCTGTCCCACATTTTAAAGCTATAATCATTACCCAACACCACATGAATTGACTGTTGCGCTTTTACATTAGGTTGCACCACTCCGTTTTCATCTCTTAACTCACGATAAAATGGTGGTTGATGATAAAAACCACCCGATACACGGAATAACATATCCTTTTCCCATGCCGGCTTAATAGCAAATTGAGCTCTCGGACTGAAAGTCACTTGGCTTTTACCTGAGATATCCTCTCCACTCACCTGCCATTGGTGTGCTCTCACCCCAAGATTGGTGAAAATTTCATGCTCATTCCAAAAAGAACGACGATTCCATTGTACATACCCAGAAATTCGATCGATATCAGCAAAATTAATTGCTCTAACATTACTATAAGGCGCCAATGGTCCAACATAAGGATTATACGGTTGATCATTAACCGGAGTGTCTAAAATTGGATTATTCAATGAAAATCCAGCCGAATCAATCACTTCCCATTCTCTAATACGATCGCGGATGCTCTCTTTGGTATATTTTAGTCCCCAATCGATTTGATTTTGATTCTTTTTATGTGTTCCTTTCACTTCAACATTAAAAATCAACGCATCCAAATCATTTCGAGCATGAGTTAACTGGGAGCCGATACCTCGAGTATATTCAACTTCGCCGAAATTTTCATCACCTAAATTACCATTTACTTCTCCCAATCGGTACTGCCCCATGATATCAAAGTATTCTTTTTCCTGAGTATGGTAGGCAGAACCAATAAGCTTCAATGTAAAATTTTCATTGGGTTCAAAAACACTTTTATACGCACCGAATACAGTGGTATACTTATCTTTTTCTTGTCCTTCATAATACACCAACAAAGCAATGGGTTCATTGATTGTTCCAAAATTAGTTTGGCGTACTAAAGGTCGATAATCGTATTTATTTTGAGAAATATTACCTAAAAAACTATGCTGCCACTTGGTATTAGGCGTAAAAGTTACATACGACTGTACATCGACAAAACGAGGTCTAAAATCTACTTCCGTTTGTTGACTTTTCACCAACATACTATTGTCACGATAGCGGATTCCAGTAATCTGAGTCCATTTCTGGTCTTTCGAAGCATTTTCAACCGCCAAATTCACACCCAAGTAACTAGCTTCTAAAGCTACACCAAACTTTGAAGGACGTCGATACGTAATATCCAAAACCGAAGACAGTTTATCACCGAATCTTGCTTGAAAACCACCCGAAGAAAAATCAATATTTTTAACCAAATCTTTATTGGCAAAGCTTAATCCTTCTTGTTGACCCGAGCGAATCAAAAAAGGACGATAAACTTCAATTTCGTTTACATATACTAAGTTTTCATCATAATTCCCTCCACGTACAGCATATTGAGTACTCAATTCATTATTTGAACTTACTCCTGGCAATAATTTCAAAATATTTTCAACACCGGCGTTGGCGCCAGGGATTAAACGAACTGCTTGCGGTGAAATTGTAGTAACACCTTCCACTCGTTTTCTTCTGTTATTATCTATGACTACTTCTCCGATTTCCTCAACCGTGTTTTTCATCACCAAATTGAATTCATAATCTTCATTTTTTCGCAACTCCAAGGCAACTACTGTTGGTTTTAGCGAAACATGAGAAAATTTTAAATTGGATTTTACATTAGGTTCAACAGTTAAAACATAGAAACCATTTTCGTTCGTTGTTGTTTTTTTATCTTGAAAGGAAACGTTTACTCCTTCAACCGGCTTTTTGTTTTCATCAAACACAATCCCCTTAACTCTGGCTGTTTGAGCGAACGTAAAAAGAAAAAAAAAGAAAAAAAGTATAAAAAAATTAGTTTTCAAAATGTATTATTTGGTTTTATAAAAATGCGATTCAAATGCTGCAATATTCCCCATATTGTCTTTCACTTCTATTTTAAAATCATTTCGTCCGTTATCAAACTTATCATCAGAAAAATGATGCGTCAAACGATTCGATTTTGTTTCATATTCCATCAAAATCCATTTTCCGTTGAGATAAGCGTTATATTCTTTAATCCCTGACATATCATCGGATATCGATATTCTCAGGTGTTTTTGTACATCAAGCGTATCACCTTCTTTAAAATTAGGATTGAAAATCTTTGGCATTACATCATCTTTCTTTAAAAAGAATTTCCCTAGCTTTTTAGTACGTATGGTGAATATGTCGTCTTTTTTAAACGTCGAATTGTATTCCGTTTGATTGCCATCCAGATTCGCAATAAACATTTTTTCACGTTCAGCTACCGGTATTTTGGAAACATCAAAAGTAATCTGAAACGGATTATTGACTGCAATGGATTCGCTGTGCAAAAGTAATTCATTATTCACAACTTCAAACTTCAAATAAAAATCATCATAAAACGTATTTTCAGGAAAAAAGACCGAAATAGCATCTTTCGCATAACTATTATCATTTCGAGCTTTCAGAAAATAAGGTGTTTTATATTCCTTAACAGGCTGTGTAACGGGAGTATTTTTATAGGAAATCGGAACGTTAATTATGGTTTTATTACCATGAAAATCCTGAAGTACAATTTTATAGTTCAAAGTAAAATTTAAAGCCAGATTAACAATACCTTCTTCCCGCATCAATTTGACAATATTTGTAGGATATACACTTCCTATGAACAATTTTTGAAAACGTTGATGCGTCAATTTGTATCTCGGATAATCTATAAAACAGTTGACATGATGCATTTCATCAAAAGAAAAAGAATCAAACTCATAGCTATAATGAGGCATTCCATTCAAAAAAACATCGGCTTTAAAAATCCCGTTCTTTCCATAATTAAAATCGGAAATATCATGAGCATTCAATCCAAAACCAATTTTTCCCTTACCTTCCACTCTATTGGCCAGATAGGTTCCGTCTTTTTGTAGCGTCAATGCTACGTTCAAAGGATTTTCAGAACCATTTACACTAGAATCATTACCAATGGGATATACTAAAAGTCCATTTACTATAGGCGCTTTAGTATCTTTAACTTTTTCATCATATCCAAAAAAAAACGGGTTGATAGCAAACTCGGTTTTAGTATCACGAATTTCAAAATGCAAATGCGGACCAGATGAACCACCGGTATTCCCTGAATAGCCGATTAACTCACCTTTTTTTACAGGTAAAACATCTGAATTGGGTCTAATTTCAACTGTATATTTTTTTTGAATATACTGCTCTTCATTGACTAACTTATGCACGGCAGGCGATAATGACTGTAGGTGAGCATAAACAGTGGTATAACCATTGGGGTGATCGATGTAAATGCATTTCCCATATCCATAAGTGGAAATGTTTATTCTCGAAATAAAACCGTCAGCGGTAGCATATACTGGAAAGCCTTCTTTTTTCTGCGTTCTAAAATCGATGCCCGTATGAAAATGATTGGGCCTTAATTCTCCGAAAGAACCCGCAATACTCAAAGAAATATCTAAAGGAGAACCGAAATAGTCTTTGGGGTACTTATCTTGGCTAAAAACCGAAGTTATAAACAATAAAAAGAAACCTAAAAATCTCATAAAAAACATTTGTGCTAATATAACGAAATTGTTTAATAAATAATTACGCACAACACTTATTGATAACTTATTAAAATTTAAGCGATTATGAAATAAAAATGATAAAAATCAATTTTTTTAAGAAACATATTGGTATAATTAAATAGGAATACTAACTTTGTAAAGTACGTAATGAATTTTTTATTGCCATGAGTGACATAGGAGGAATGGTTGATTCTCTTGAAGTTAAGTTTCAAAAACTTATCAAAAAGCTGGAAAGTCTGCAGCATACTAACGAAGGTTTGCTGATAAAACTGAGCCAGTCAGAGAAAATAATACATAGCCAAAGTCAGGAAATCAAGACATTGAAAGCGGATTTCGACTCAATAAAAATCACAAATTCATTACTTGGTAGTGACGAATACAAACGAGATACAAAGCTGAAAATAAATTCATTAATAAGAGAAATAGACTATTGTATTGCCCAACTTTCTGATTAGAAAGCATAATGAGTGAGAAACTAAAAATTAAAATATCAATTGCAGACAGAATCTACCCTTTAACAGTAGATCCAAGTCAAGAAGAAGGATTGCGAAGTGCTTCTAAAAAGATTGATGCAATGATCAAGCAGTTTGAACAAAATTATGCCGTTCGCGACAAACAAGACGTTCTAGCGATGTGTGCTTTACAATTTGCGGCTCAGGTTGAACAAAAACAAATCGATAAATCAACAATAGAAGAATCGACCAAATTAAAACTAGAGCACTTGAATGATTTATTGACTGAATATCTTGAAAAATAACGTTCTTTACATATACTAACAATACTACCTACATTAGTAATTATTTGATAAACTCAACACTAACATTTTAAAATGAGTAAATCTTCGGTACTATAGCAAGCCTTTCAGTAGGAAGCTTGAACATCGAGTTAACTCAAAACTTGTACATACGAGTTTATACATTTCTTCTAATGTAGGTTTTTTTTATATATAAACACAAACAAACTTATGGACATTTTAACGATAATCATTGCAGCTGTTGTAGGAATAGCAGGTGGTTTTGGGATAGCGAAATTCATTGAAAAAAGCAATGTTTCCAATCTAATCAAAAACGCAAAAAAGGAAGCTGCTTCCATCTTAAAAGACGCAAATCTTGAAGCCGAGAACATTAAAAAAGATAAAATTCTACAAGCTAAAGAAAAATTCATTGAACTAAAAGCTGAACACGAGCAAGTTATTATTGCACGTGACAGAAAAGTAGCTGAAGTAGAAAAAAGAATACGCGATAAGGAATCACAAGTTTCTAACGAATTGGCAAAGGCCAAAAAAGTCAATGACGAATTTGAATCAAAATCGGCTGAATACCAAACTAAAATCGAATCTTTAGACAAAAAAGCTGCTGAAGTAGAGAAAATGCACCGTTCACAAGTGGAGCAATTGGAAACAATTTCTGGCTTATCTGCTGAAGAAGCCAAAGAACAATTAGTAGAAAGCTTAAAAGCCGAAGCTAAAACAAGTGCAATGGCTCATATCCAAGAAACTATTGAAGAAGCCAAATTAACAGCACAACAAGAAGCGAAGAAAATCATCATTAATACAATTCAAAGAGTTGGAACAGAAGAAGCCGTTGAAAACTGTGTATCTGTATTTAACATCGAATCGGATGATGTAAAAGGACGTATCATTGGTCGCGAAGGTCGTAACATCCGCGCTATTGAAGCTGCAACCGGAGTAGAAATCATTGTTGATGATACACCGGAAGCCATTATCCTTTCTTGTTTTGACCCTGTACGCCGTGAAGTCGCTCGTTTAGCATTACACAAATTAGTAACTGATGGACGTATTCACCCGGCACGTATTGAAGAAGTAGTTGCTAAAACGCAAAAGCAAATCGAAGACGAAATTATTGAAGTTGGTAAACGTACTGTAATCGATCTTGGAATTCACGGATTACACCCTGAATTGATTAAAATCGTTGGACGTATGAAATACCGTTCTTCTTACGGACAAAACTTATTACAACACTCCCGTGAAGTAGCCAAACTTTGTGGTCTAATGGCTGCGGAATTAGGCTTAAATGTGAAGTTAGCAAAAAGAGCTGGTTTATTACACGATATAGGTAAAGTTCCTGATACCGAAAGTGATTTACCACACGCATTATTAGGTATGCAATGGGCTGAAAAATACGGCGAAAAAGAAGAAGTTTGCAACGCTATTGGAGCGCACCACGACGAAATCGAGATGAAATCTTTACTTTCTCCTATTATTCAAGTATGTGATGCTATTTCAGGAGCACGTCCAGGAGCACGTCGTCAAGTATTGGATTCTTACATTCAACGTTTGAAAGATTTAGAAGATATCGCTTATGGTTTTGGCGGAGTAAAAAGCGCTTACGCAATTCAGGCAGGTAGAGAATTACGTGTTATCGTAGAAAGCGAAAAAGTTTCTGATGAAATGGCAGCTAAATTATCTTTCGACATTTCACATAAAATCCAAACGGAAATGACTTATCCTGGCCAAGTAAAAATTACAGTAATCAGAGAAACCAGAGCAGTGAACATTGCTAAATAATATTCTCTTTTGAGAAATAAAAAAGACCATCAATTGATGGTCTTTTTTACTTTATAACATAGTATTACTTTTTAAAAAACACTTTAAAAATAGTACCCACTCCCACTTCACTCTCCACTTCAATCTTTCCACCCATAGCCTCTATCTGATTTTTAGTTATATACAAGCCGATTCCCGTCGAATCTTTATGTTTATGGAATGTTTTGTACAATCCAAAAATAACATCCTTATATTTAACCAAATCAATCCCCAATCCATTATCCTTTACACAAAGCACATTGTACTCAATAAATTCTTCCCGGGTTTCTAAATAAAATTCGAGTTTTGTTTCTTTTTTTTCAGGATCATAATACTTGATCGCATTTGTTGCTAAATTCAAAATGATACTTTCAAGATAAGCCGGAATAAAAGACACCATTACATTATCTGGAACATTATTGACAATTAACACATTCTTCTTCTGAATTTCTTCATTCAAAATTAATAAAACCTTAGCCAAATATTCCTTAATGCACAAATCCTGTTTTTCAACACTAGCAGACACTTGCACATTGACCAATTCCACTAAATTCTCGATTGTACCAGTCAACTCATCCGAAACGGTTTGCAAACTATTAATAACTTCCTCGGTCGTCAAATACCCATTCTTATGAAAGGTCAATAGCGTACTAAAATTACCTGTATGATTTTTTAGATTATGCGAAACAATGTGGGCAAAATTCAAAAGTTTCCCTTTTTGGTTATTCACCATATCAAAAGTCTCCTGAAGTTTTTGTTCTTTATCTTTTTGAGCAGTTACATCGGTATGTGTACCAATGATTCGTAAAGGCTTACCATTTTCATCACGAAGGATAACCTTACCGCGATCTAAAATCCATTTATAGCGACCGTTACATAAAACCCTGTGATAGGTTTCATAATAAGGTATTTTTCCATCAAAATGCTCCTGAATATTTCCAAAATAAGCCGCTCTATCATCTGGATGAACCAATTCATCCCATTTTTCCGGATTATCAATTAAATCGTGATCATTATCATCGATTTCTAAAATCTTAAGTGATTGAGCAGAATAAAATACTTCGTTGGTTACCATATCCCAATCCCAAACACCAATACTTGAAGCCAAATTAGCAAACTGACTACGGAGTTCCGAAATCTTATGATCTTCTTCTTGTTTCTTTTGATTTGTTATATTCGAATTGACACCAAAGAAAATCACACTATCATTATCCAATTTTTCAGTTGAAGCCATCACTTTACACCAACGTAACCCGGCTTTTGGCAGAATAATACGAAATTCAATTTCCCAACTACCCAAAGAGATACGCTTTTCATTAACTGATTTAATCAATCTAGACTTATCCTCAGGATGCACAATGCGTTTAAAGACCTCAAATGGGTCTTTTTCAAATTCAGAAAAACTACTTTCACAAAATTCCTCTATCTGTCCATTTAAATAATCAAAATGCAGCATATCATCGGCATCAACTGTAAATTGAAAGAAAATATACGGCTGTTTAGAAATTATCCTGTTCAAATAAACCTCATCAATTGCATTCAATCTCGCCTCCTTCACTTCTAAAATTAATTATGTTGTTACACAATATTAATAAATTTATTGAAAATATAAAAGACAAGCACTGAAAAAGAACCCTATTTCATCAACATATTCCTAGCTCCAACGAAACAAACTTATTTTAAAATCAGAAATTTCATATTTGAAAGTTGATTATCAAAAAAATAAAGGAATATCACAACATAACTTTTGTTTATTTTCAAAATTTAGACAATAAAAAAACCCTAACTATTTAATTAGTTAGGGTTTACCTTTTCGTAGCGAGGACGGGAGTTGAACCCGTGACCTCAGGGTTATGAATAGTAAAACTCAAAAAATAGAACCATTTTACTGGGCTTTAGAGACGTTATTTTGTATCAAATATAGTGAAATCGTGTTCGTTTTCGTGTTCCGAAAAAAAACATTTTTTAGTTAATAGTACATCACAATTTTAAATAAATAATTGATTTACAAAAACTTAAAGCATTCAGACAATTTTAAGTCAAGAGACTTATTTTTTTGAGTTTGAACTTTTGAGAAATTTCCTCATCAATATTTCCAATAAAATTATACAAAAACATATTTATAGTCGATACATACTTAAAATCAAAATTAATGTGTTGACCAATTCCATCATTAAAATCAGGAAAATGCTTTGCAAACTCATTCGATATTTTTCGCCTATTATGCACTGTTAAGTTTCGCTGTTTAATAAGCCGATTAATACCCTCTTTTTCTTCTTTAGTTTTAAAAATCTCAATTTTTAAACGTTCTGTAAAGAATTTTTCGATGTCTTCAATTCCTTTATAAAATAATTGCTCAACTTTTTTATTGGCAATCGCATTAATAAGATCCTTCATTGATTCATGTCCTAAAATAAAGTCAAGCTTTTCAGATTCATTAGATTTTAAAATTTGAGGTTCTGCTTGAACAACTTCTGCAAGGATATCCTTAAGATAAGTAGTAAAATTATCAATTGTATTCACATAGACCATTGAACTTAAATGAATTTCATAAAAGTTCACATCTAGATAACTGTCCAAATTGTCTGTCAAGCTTTTTTTGGCAATTTCAGTATTAAATACATGATCATAAATACCTGTTAAATATTCCTTTGCCTCGCCATTGTTTTTTGAAATAAGCTTATTCCCAACTTGTAAAAAACTAATAAGCATTTCTGATCTATTAATTTCTTGTAAAAAGGTTGCAAAAGATTCTGTTGATTCACTTATCATTTTTACAGGATATTTTGGGTTTTCTTTATTCATACTACAGTCGTTAAAAAAAATTATACAACGTCCCGTTTTGCAGCTTGGCGAAGTGGCGGATTTAAAAGCATTTACTTCAATTTAGCACTAAAGCTAATTTGAAAAACTAACTTTGATTTTAGCACTAAACCCTTCATTTTACCAAACTGTTGTTAGTGGCTGGTGTTTTTAATTTTCAAATAATTTGTTAATTTTCTTAAAAACCTTTTCAAAGTTATCTATGGTTTGTTTGTCAAAATCTTTCAATGCCATACCTTTTTGCGCCAATAAATTAGCTGGACGATAATGATTAAAACGGTCAATTTTTAAATGCTTATTTATTTGCAACAAAATAGATTCAATGTCAGTGTTTAAATCAGTTTCTTTTATGTCTTTATGTTCTTTTAAAGCTTCATTAAATAATGCTAAATATTCTTTTGTAGTGAATAAATCCTCAATGTCTGCTTTTTTTCGATTTTCGATAAATTCATGGAAGAAAAGGATGTTTTTTTCACTTATAATTTTTTGTACAATTAAATTGTCCAATTTTGCTTTTCCTTTTGGGTCAGTGTAGCTATCCAATAAACTAACATTTTGCAAGTCGTTCCCTCTTAATAGAGATATAAATGTAGATACTTTTTCAAGACCTCCAGTAGGAACAATCGTTATTTCGGGTTTTAAACCCTCTTTTCCTGCGCCTTCCAAAATGGCTGACATAGTTTGTAAATAAATTAAATCAGACACACCTTCAACAAGTAAATTCTTTTTAGAAATAAATAAGTTTTGTGCAATATTGTATCCTAATGCTGCTTGTAATGGGAATAGCGTATTTGGGTCTTTTTCTTGAACACTATTAGAAATAATTGAACCCTTATCAGTTTCCAAAACAGTTCTTACACGTTGCAATTTGTCTGAAACAATCATAAATGGTGAATGTGTCGAATAGACAATCTGATATTTTTCTGATAAATCTTCTAAAAAACGTAATAAATCAGCTTGTGCAGAAGCGTGCAAATTTAATCCAGGTTCATCTAGTAATAAAATATAATTTGAATCTTGATCCTCTTGAATTTTTTTAAACCAAACTAAAAAAGAGAAAAACCAATTAAATCCTTTACTTCTGTTCTTTAAAGGTAATGAAACTCCTTTGTTTTTTACACGAATATCAAGTACGTGTTCTACTATATTTACATCTGTAACTTGCTGATGTCCGTGGTTTGTGTTTATAGTTCTGTTTTCTTTTTTTGCAACTTTATCAATTTGAAAAGTAATACTTAGGTTTTTATTTGTTTGCCAATATTTGAATAGTTCTTCAGAAATTATTGCTTCTGTAGCTTCAAGTTCAGCAATATAGTCTTCAAAGCTTTCTGATTCAAGAATTTCTTCTGTATTAATATCTGCTAATTCAAAAAGTGCTTTTGCAGTTTTATATTCATTTTCACTACTGTCTAATGAGTCAGAATTTAACTTTTCAATACTTATCCTTGAAGGTAAAGAATAGTATTCGTCATAATACAAAAACTTAGGCATTTTAGGATTCAGGAGTATACGATAAACATATTCTCCAATTGGGTCATGCATCCATTTGTATTTGTTTTCAAAATAAAGCAACAATGACTTTATACCATTCGTTTTATTATCTTCTATATATTCTTTTTCAAGAGCTTCTAGCTCTGCTTTGGACTTTACTTTTAGAAGTTTATCTGTGAGTGCATTACTCGCAATACCTAATTCTTTAGTTTTGAATTCAATAAATTTCTTTGTATCAACAGATAAGCCTATGTTTTTAGAATTGTCGTAATAAGATGTTACAGTAAATGTTTTAGATTTTAATACTCCTTCACCTAGTTCTTTTTCAATTGATTTAAGCAAATTATCGTCAATTTCGTATGTACAAGTTATTGCTTGAGGATTTTCGTTTGCTTTTTCCATTCTTTTTTTATCCTTTCTCGGATAATCATGAGTAGGTTTGAATTTAAAATCTTCATCATCTTGAAAGTAACGGGTTTTAGCCAAGGATTCTAATGCAGAAGTTTTTCCAGATTCATTCATTCCTACAAGAACAGTAATATCACTTTCCAGTTCAAATTCTTGAGGAGTTTCAAACGATTTATATTTATAAATTTTTACGTCTTTAAGTTTCATATTTCTTTTTAGGTTTTATGAATTAATGTAATTTTATTTCTCAAGTTTTTTCTTGATTTAACGATTTTCTTACACTTGCTACCAACGCCCCTACGACTTGGCAAGGTTTGGGACCTAAAGTAAGATTTGTTTTCGTTTAAGACTAATTTTCCATATACAAAACCAACTTAAATTTTGCCCTAAAGCTCCACTTGCTCAAAACCACTGTTAGCAGAAGTTTATTGATTTCCACTAATTATTCTGTCTAGCTTTTCCATAAGTAATTTAACATCGATGTATGAGACTTTTATATCATCGGTTGAACTTTCAATTTTTTCGAGAGCCATTGCACAAAAGGCTTTAAAGAATGGATCAGAAAACGAATATTTTCCCGAATTTTCGTCGAATCTAATTATCTCATCATTTTCATTTGTAGTTAATGGTTTTAAATAAACAGTTAAATTACTTTGAGGATAATCGGGTTCCCATTGTTGAATTTTAGATAGAATTTCATTATAAGTCACGACTTCTTTTTTTAAATCAATGAAGGCGTTAAGAATTAATTTTACGTTTTCAAATTTTGCTTTTCTCTGCTTTAAAGCTTTATCTAATTTTTGCTGAAATGTGTCAGATTTTTGTGAAACATATCCTTCAATAGAATTATGCAATACTTTGCTATTTATTAAAAGATTCCTCTTCCTAGTATTTTCAACACCCATTTGTTCGCAATGTAAATAACATAATTGATGGCAAAGTGAGCCTAATGAATTAGAATAAAATATTGTTTCGTCAATTAATTTTTTTTCAAAGGTTATATTTAAAATATTTGCACCGTTAGTGATAATTTCTTTAAGTTCTTTTTCGGAAAGTAAAGGAACTGGAATTTCAGCTATTCTAGATTCAATATTTGGACTATAGTTGACTACCTCACGAGCAGTTGAAACTGCTCCGATAGCAATAATTTTCACTTTTTCAAAATCATTAGCTATATCAACAAAAGCCTTCATTATATCACTTAATTTTTGCTTCTCTTCATCATCTACTTTGTGAAAATCTTCAATTACCCATACGCATTCTGCTGCACCTAAAAAGCTACCTAATCTTTCAAAGGTTAGTTGAACAGGAAGAACGCGTACTAATTTGTTTGTTAATTCTTCGGATGTTTCAGCAGCAAGACTTGCTTCTATTTTTCCATAAGAAGTTTTCATGGATGACGAAATTTTTGACGAAATTTTATATGAACTTTCTGAAGTATAATATGAATTTAACTTGTCAAACGCATTAATTATTAATTCATTTACGGTTGTTCCATTAATACAACTTGTCACAATATAGTTTCTATTATTTTTTTCTAATATATTTCTGACCAACGTTGTTTTACCGCTACCAGAATGGCCATATAATATAATTTGATTCCCTGGGATTTTTATTGCTCTTGATACTTTACTTTCTATTTTAGAACGAGAAACATAATTTAGTTTTGCTGCACTTGTTGGCGTAAACACACTTTCTAAGCTTTGAATTTCAATAAATCCAAAAAATCTTTTTAAATTTTCAATAAAGCTCATTATTTTCTACGATGTTAAATTAAATTTCTGCTAACTCATAAATATAAGCCATAATAAAACAAAGGTTACTTTAAATTATATCGATTTATATTCAGCTAATACTTACAATCCCACAATCTACAAAAAAACTCGAAATTACTGTAAGAAAAAACCGTATTCGTATAAAAATACCGGAAATTAGTTAGGTATTTTTACTTGATAATTAAATACTATAAAAAATATTTTAAAGAAAATACGCACAAGGATATTTGCGTTTGTTTAAATTTGACAGAACTAAAAACTCAGAATAATGAAAAACCAATTTACCGAATTGACAAACGAGCAATTGCAAAAAATTTACGGAGGCACACCAATACAAGATGCTAACAATGAGAACGATTTAAACAGAGGTTCCGGTAGACCATAAGCAAACTAGAAAGATGAAAGAAACATTCACAAAACTGACAAACGAGCAGTTGAAAAAAATTACTGGCGGAACTCAAACAGTAAACCAAACACAAAATGACGATCAAGAAGGAAACCGCGGTTCAGGAAGACCTTAATAAAAACTAAAACAAACCATCATCATGAAAAACCAATTTACAAAAATGACTAGAGAAGAATTAGAAACTATTAAAGGTGGTGCTGAAACCCTACTTACAACACCAATTGCAATGGTTACACAAGTTGCACCAGAAGAAGATGTTGAAAAACCAAAAATTCGCATACCAGGACAACAATAAATTGTTTCCATCGTTTTAACAAAAAGTAAGGTTTTTCCTTACTTTTTATGTTAACAAAAAAATTAGTTTTGGCACCAGTTAAACGAAGCCATGTTAAAAAGAATTATAGCCTCAATCATTGTAATACTTGCCGGTGTATTAACAATCACCGACAAAATCTATACTTTTCATTTTACAAATAATTACGGCTTTTATGATAGTCAGACATTAGTTTGGACATTTACCCAAATGATAGCTCCGATTATCCTTATTTTAGGCTTTACACTTAACCCATTCAAAATTTCCTTCACTGTACCGGTATACCTGTATTCGGTGCAAATCTATTTTATATTTTCATCGTTAACCAGCGATAAAGGATTAGTCCACCTCTACGCAATTGGTTCGGTATTGCTTTTTATAGTCTGTGTGATTGTATTCAATTTTATATTCAAAGAAGAACGAAGCAAAGAAGAACAAATCACAGCCTTAGAAGCATTACTTGACCTACACATTGCCATCCATGCCAAAAAATAAATACCAAAAACTAATTTTTTCAATTCAGGAAACAAGAAGGCAACTGGCAGATAATGAGATTTCGCCTGATGATGCTAAATTGCTTTTCAATGATCTATTATGTGAATATGAGAAAATAAAAAAATCGTCGGAAAGTGACGATTTTCAAATGTTTTTAAAAAAAATCCTTAAGTGAGGACATCATCATAAATTTTTAAAGCTAATTTATCCACATAAATTGACTTTAATTTATTAATGGCATATTTATCAAAATGCTTTTCTTCAACATATGTAATTAGATGAGCTCTAGCTTGTGAAAATTTATTTTGACTGGGATTTACCAGCATATAATTTTCAATTTCAAACGTAAATAAATCTTTTTGATCAAAGTGAGTCAACATTACACAGACATACATATCATCTCTGTTATAAACATTATCATTTGAAATGATAATTGCCGGATGCCAATCATGATTTTTTTGATAGGGCAACGAAAAATAAACCTTAACAATATCTCCGCGTTCAAACATTACTTCAAAAGACGATCAATATTATTACTATTCATTTTCATTACTCCATTACGTAAATTTTCTGGGGTTTTAATAATGGGAGAATCTTTGTAAATTCTTTTATGGAGTAAATTTTCATATCTAAACATCACATGTAAAGTATTTTTAAAAGCATCTTCCAATCGACTATCTTCAGGAAAATTTAATTTTTTATATTCTTCACTTGAAGTAATAATTTTCTTAGTAAATTCTTTTACTTCCTTCAATGCCTTTTCGGCTTGATCTATAGACATATTATCAACAATAGAACTAAAACTATCCACTGCCATTCTCAATTGATCCAATTTCCGTATAACTTTCTTATTAGTTCTTTTAATAAAAAATTTAACGAATGTATCAACCATCCAAAAACCAGTTGGGTAACTAGTTTCAGATTTAGTTTCCTTAACAATCGCTTCAGAATATTCCTCAATAATATGTATATCGTAGGCAAATACCATAGAACAAATGTATCAAAATTTAATTAGAAACAATTACAATTTAACTCAATCTTAAAATTAACACACCTTATATTAAACATCTAAAACAATAATTTTTCCATTTTCATCACGATAAACAGTTTGATTAAATTCAACTTGCAAACACCCTTCACAATCTTTTAATCTATAAAACTCCAATGATCTATCACCTCCACCGAACAACACTTCCAACTCTGGTTCAAAATTCTACAACTATTCAATTAACTGTTTTACTGTAATTTTCATAGTAATATTAATTCAATTAGAAAATCAAAACACAACACAATAAATCAAATACATCAAGCAGCAAAACGATAAGAAAAATGAGAATAACGAACGTAATGTTTGCCTATTTATTCTTTTTCCATACTCTTCCATATCACCTTTTTCCCACTCTTTTTGATTAGCCGCAAATCTATGAATCCCCATTTGCTCTACATCTAAGACAATCTTGTATATCAGATTAAAAATAGGAAAAACTATCGTCCATAATTTTAAAATTGGTGCATTTCCAGGATAAGTCCCTAAAACCAAAAATGCTCCAATCAGAATGTTATTAAAATTAAATACTTTATCATGAATTCTATCAAATGTATTCTGAATCTGATTAGTTGAGTCTTCTACCCTTCTATCTGTTTTTTCTAAAACCTTTTCACTTTCAGCAAACATCTCTCTTGTTTGTTCTCTTACATTAATTTCAGCTAATGATTTATTAATGTTTTTTAAAATTTCAATGGCTTCTTTATCCATAATCTACTTCTTCGCTTCCTTAGTCTTTTTAATATCATTCTTTAAGCCTTCAAGCTCTTTCTTGGCCATCTCCTTAAGGGCATGAGTATATATAAAATCAACTTTCTCCTGGATATCGAGAAGTATCTTTCTGTTATCGACATCTACCCCACTCAGCTGATCATTGGTTGCAGCTGGTTGCAGATTTTGGTTGCAAGATCGTAACATTTCTCCTTTTCCAGTTAATAACCAGTCTGAAGAAACATCTTCAAAAGTATTTAGAATTTTGCTTAAAATTTGACCAGAAACATTAGAATTTCTATTTATAAGTGTTCCAATTGAATTATTTCCTGCGCCAATTTTCTTCTCGAAAGAAGAAATATTCATTTTTTTAAATTCAATCAACTCTTTGATTCTCAATGCTATATTATCCAAAATAGAAATATTTTTAAAAATAATTAGAATTTTGCTTGTTATTTAGAATTTTGCTTAATACATTTGTTTTAGAAATCAATACAAAAAGATTCAAAAAAACATTAAGAAAATATTTGCCAATATACTAAAAATATGGTTGCAACCAGTTGCAAAATTGAGCTACCTAATAACAGTACAATAATGCAAAACGTATGCCAATAGTAACACAAACAGATTGAGATATGAATAAACAAAAAATTAAAGAGGTATTAGGAGGCCGATTTGCCAAAGTCATTGCTGTGAAGCTGAACGAGATTGGCATGAAAACCTCAAACGGTAATTCATTTAACCGTCAAATCGTGCTATCCATCATTGATGGCCGAACAAGTAACATTGAAGCGATGCGCGAAATCAAAAACATTGTAGAAGCACGCAAAAAGGAACTTAAAGAACTATTAAAATAATGGAGAATACAAGCGCTCAGGATATCGAAGTAATCGATTATGAAATTGTAACCGGAAAATAACTACACAATGAACCCTAAAGTATTATCAATTTATCAGAACGCCAAGATGTTCCTTTCCGATGAGGAATTGAGCGAGTTGCGTGCTGCCATTGATAAAGATTTAGGAAAACCGGTTGCAACCAAAAAAAGGAAAAAAGAAAACCCGGTTGATTCTTGGTTGGATAGTATCGATGCAACGTTGCTCACCACACTCTACAACCATTCATCGAGGTGAAAGAAACCAGTATAGCAAAGCTATGTAATTGTTTAGAAGGGAAAGCTCCCAAACTTTCCCTGATAAACCTAACCCCGCGAAAATGAAAAACCACAACAACACCATCGCGACAAGCGTTTTCAATATCGCAAATACGCTTCTCAATGCCTACACTTCCGAACCGCAACAGGCGGCCATCGATGCTAAAAAAGCAGAATTCATCAAAGAAAATCCCACTATTCTTTCGGCTGTTTATCCGTGTATTGTAGATGAAGCTTTTGCCATCACAATGGACAATTACCGCAAGTACATTGCAAAATACAATACCCAAACTTCGGAGGAAAATGCTGCAATTGAACTATGGAACAGTACGATCAATAAAACCCATGAGCGCAATGAAGTGGAGAACACTTTTATCACTCTGTTTTACAAGAATTATTCACACCTAAATTCTCGCGACTACAATCAAAAAGTTGAGGAATTTTTCAACGATCGCAACATCCAACTTGAGAAAGTAAAAATACAACCGGTTAAATATGCAACCGAGTTGTTGTTTTCGGCCATTCTCTCGGCGTACAATGCACAATTGATCAATCAGAACAGCGAGTACATGAAGCTTTTGGTTGCTGTAGAGCGTCCTATTTCGCCCATGAAGCTCAATTCTTGGTTCATTACCCAAATGAAACGCAACGGTGTCCAGGCACTTGATTTATGCTCTAAAACGGTACGTAACCACCGCGACCGACTTTTCGAGGCTGGTGTATTAACCGGACGATGTTTTAAAGGCTCAAAATCGGCTATAGAATGCCACGTAAACCCTGAAATTTTAACGGTGTTGGATTTCCAAAACAACCAAATGAGGAAGTTTGAAAACCAATTAGTTAACCCCGAAGAAGGGAAAATTTTACCTGATAATGATGTAAGTACTAGAGCAATTAAAGATAAAAAAGAGAAGAAAGAAAACGGTACAACCGATTTTCTGAAAGAAGGGAGTTCGGGCAAAGCCCTCACGATTACTTATTTTTCTACAGGAACACCAGTACGCAATCAAGCAAAAAAAACGGAGGGGGCGGCGGGCAGCGCAAATTTTTCAGAAAATTTATTGAGAACTCTCGAAGACGAGCAAGTTCTTGCAGAGAAGTTGGCTGAAAACCAATTTAGCGAATATAAATCGATTGATATTCGCTACTTGAACCACGAAGCGTACAACGGAACACTCACCAATGAGGAATTTGTTCAAGTTGTCGTTCAGGATTTCTTTAAATCGTCCAACAAACTATGGAAAAACAATACAAACGCTTATCCTGGTTCTTGGAAACTCGCTCTCAACCAATATTTGAAATCTAAATTCAGATTATTTAACGGAAACCCGATGCAGAAAGTAAATATCCTTGATGATATTCAAGAACTACGTTGGAGATTGGAATTCGCCCGAAAATGGTTCCTACAGAATCCAAATATGCAAATCCTCTACCCTAACAATTACTTTGATTTTACGAGAACCAAATCGTTTGAAATGGGGTTCGAATACACCAAAGAGAAATACAAGAACCATCTGAAAAAAATAGAAAAACAAGGTCAGGTGCGTGCAAAAGCCGAAGCGAAAGCAAAACGTCGTGCATTGAGTTACAAATACAACACCAAAGTAAACCAGTTTTTGAACAATAAGATAGATTACGATCAGCTCAAAAAATATGTCCAAAACAATTTACCGAAAGAATTCCAGGAAAACCTTTCAATACACATTAACAAGTTGTTGAATGAACGCAACCAGTTGCAACTGAAACAACAACTGGAACAGAAATACAACAATGTACAGTATAACCTTAATGATTTTAATTGCTGATGCCAATTTTCGATCCCAAACTGTCCAAAATCAAAATGGTGATTTTGACAACCCGAACCGAAGAAAACAAAGTGTGGTACTCTCCTATTAAGCAGAACCACAAACCCACAAAAGCAATAATTGAAGGAATGGTCAGGCGGTTTGTAGAAAACCCCACATTGAAGCTAATAACAAACAAATTACAGTTTTACGAAGCCGGAAAACTGGTTGCAGAAGTCAAGTTATGATACAGTTGAAGAAAATAACACAAAGCGAAATAGTTGCACTGATGGCACTTAACCATAAGTACGCACAGCGCAACAATGAGACTGCGAAACAAGAACTGAATTATTTCAACAGCATCTTAAAACTGGACCAATCCAAAGCAATATTCTTGAAGCTTCGAAACAAAAGTGAAAATGCAAAAAAGCAAAAACCGGTTACGCTCCGCTTTTCAATAACAGAAGCGGTCATTTTAGTCGACATCTGCCAAAATGCAGACGACATCCAAGACTTTGAAAAGTTCACAGCAACCAAAACAATAAATCAATTACATGAACAACTATTAAATCTATAAACTATGAAAATCTTGAAACTACTCCGAATGACAATGATCCTACTTTGTGCCTTTTCGATTGGCCTTTGTATTTATTTTAAAAACCCAATGGCCGTAATCAGTTGGGGAACATCACTACTGGTTGTCATTTTTGGCCTAAATGATGAATACTAAAAACTAACTTCAAATACCACACTAATGAAAACTCAAATTCCATTAAAAGAACTACCGCCTCAACCTAAAAAAGGTAAAATTTATGAAATGTATGGTCGGCAATTTTCCACAACAACCATCCGAGGAAACCTTAACACTTTAATCAATGACTTTAAAGTACAAACCAAAATGACTGTCAATTCTCGAGATGTACCACGACCGGTTTGGTTGGAGTTTTTAAACACTTTCGGGTTTCCGTTTGGGTACGAACAAAAACCGGAATGGTTGGAAGAACCAACAATTTTCAATAAAAAATAAATCCTAAATCTTATCAATATGGCTGTATACAGAATTTTAAACAAAACGTTTGTTCATTTTGAATTTACAATTTCACATACGAATTATCCAACTATAAAAAAAGCAATTGGAGTCCATCAAGGAATTTTACGAAAGTCAAGCCCAATACAAGTTGAAGGTGCCTTAAACGATAAAGTCGAAATAGGTGTCCTGATTCCTGAAACGCTTGCCATGAGTTTTTCGAAGAATGTTAAGTAAATAAAAAAACCAGTTGAAAAATTCAACTGGTTTTTGCTAATAAATTATTGTTATAATTCTCTACCTACTAAACTTTTTTGAAAATAAATAATACATCGTTTTGAATATCAAAAAGACGCAATTCATCTTTACTTTTTCCTTTTTTAATCAAATATTTATGAATTCCTTTTCTATCTCTATATCTTGATTTATTTGTTGAAAGGATTACTTTCACCTTTGATTTATAGTATAAAAAATCACTAAAGTCAACGACAACTTCGTCGTTTAAATTAGCAAAAGAAATTTTAGCAATTTCCGGTACATCTGATAAAATCAAATCTAACTTCCCTTGATCATTTACCATAAATCCTTTGATTACTTTTCCATCTTTATCAAACAAAACTACCGAGGATTTAACTGCAACGGTTTTATCACTATTTAATATTTCAATTTCAAGCTTAGTATTTTTAATTGTATTTCCTAATACATCCACTACTTTCTCTTTGTTTACAACTTCCAATCTTTTATCAATTGGATTATCATAAGCTAAAATCAAAGTGTCTTTGGAAACAAAGTAATATCCTTTATCTTTTAATTGTATTCCAACATCACCAATAGTCAGTATTTCGAATTTATTGTCTTTGAAACTATACTCAGAACAAATCGTATTAGACGGCTCACACCAATTAAATTTCCCTTGGATACTCTGAGAAAATCCATTAATTGCAATTAAAAATAATAGTACATTTAAAATTTTCATTTACTTAAATAATTAAATTAACATCCAGAAGGTTTTCCTTTTTGTGGCACTGTATCTCCATTCAAATCCCTTCCTTTCATTTCGATTGACAAGGTATTTAAAATTCTGTCTCTATGCATTGCACTTGGAACTAATTGTAAAAATACAGGATTTGTCGTTAAAGTATTTTGATCATGAGTCAAACCACCCCAAGCCATTTCTTCATAAAACTGTCTGGGTAAATTATAACCATGAGAGTTCCCATATTCCTGTAAAGCATCAGCAATAGGTGTCAAATAATTGTTCGCAATAAAATCATGGTTATGATTACTCATTGCTGTCATAAAATTTGGTCCTAGTAAAGCTTGCAATTGTGTCTGATTAGCCGAGTTGTAATAAGACGCAATAATATAAGCATGGATAGATTCATGTAATATTGTCCTTACAATTGTCAACTCAGAAGCAGAAGAAAAATTATCAGCATCAAAAGTTGTTGTAA
Organism: Flavobacterium sp. MAHUQ-57; assembly: GCF_051908335.1. Lineage (NCBI taxonomy): Bacteria > Pseudomonadati > Bacteroidota > Flavobacteriia > Flavobacteriales > Flavobacteriaceae > Flavobacterium > Flavobacterium sp. MAHUQ-57. Next base: position 303,623 of record NZ_JBPZTE010000007.1, read on the forward strand.
CCGTACCTGTGTCCGCATTATATTTATTACTAGTTACACCGTATGTCCCTGCTGGTAGATCCCCATTTTTCATTTCCCAGTTGAATCCCGGTGTATTCCCACTAAATTTTTGAATAACTAATGCTGCACTTCCTTTTTTTAAATTCTTAACATTATTTAAAATAGTTTGCATACATGGTTTCAATAAATTAGAAGTAATTTTTGTCTGTTCCCATATTTTCCCTTTGACATAACTTTCAATATTTATATTAGGGTCAGAAACACTATCATTAATCAATTGTTTAATAAAGTTTGTACTAACATCTGAAAAATTATTTTGAACTAAATAATGTAATACCGCAATCTGGTTTTCAACACTTTGCTCTGCTAGCCATATATAACCACCAAATTTTGAGTTGAAATAGTATAAAGCTCTGTTGTAATTAGTCGTTGAAGTATTGACATAGTTCAGTATAGGTAACGTAGCATTATAATCAAACTGAATAAATTCATCTCTAAAAGTTAGATTATTAAAAAACTTTTTTTGCTCAGTTGTTAAAGTACCCCCAACTGGATTAGTTACTATCACTCCACCTCCTCCAGTGGTTCCTGTTCCTGTTCCTGTACCCGTTCCAGTTCCAGTTCCGGTACCTGTTCCTGTTCCTGTTCCTGAACCAGTTCCTGTTCCTGAACCAGTTCCTGTTCCTGTTCCTGAACCAGTTCCGCTACCTGATCCTGACCCTCCATACTGTATGATCACATAAAATAAAAAGGCAGGATTTGTACAATTATTTCCAGCAATATGTGAAACTCCACCACTACCATGACCATCATTATAACAGAATAGAATTTTACATTCATAAACCATTTCTCTTCCTAGAATACTGATCGGTCTAACGCGTCCATCAAACACACCGGACTCTAATTCTTCTTTAGTAACGTTATATTTTACAATGGCAGATTGATAATTTCCATCTAAACCTGCAGTAATAACCAAATTTTCAATATATAAATCATCCGATGTTATATCATAAATTGGGAAGGTGTAAGTTTGAACTCCATTACTCTCAATATAAGAACCATCATTCTCATCAATATAGTAATTATCAAGATCAGCTTCGCGATTAGTTATCGATTTTGAATTTCCATTTTTAAAATCTTCAACAGCTTGCAAAACTTTAGAAAATGACCTTGATTTACTTTGTTGATTTCTAATTTCTTTTAAAGATATTTTCTGAAAAGTAATTTCTTCTTTAGAAATTGTTTTATCATTTTCTTCATCACAAGAAGAAAATGTAACTGCTATTATTGAGAAAATAGCGATAAAAAATTTGTTTACGTTTAGTTTCATTGGCATATAAATCATTTCACTTATGTTTAATCAGGCAGAAATGTTTTTGTTAACTCCTGTTTTATAATTTTAATTGGATTGTAGTAGAAAATTTGGGAAAATGGTCGCAAAAGTAGTAATATAAAAAAGGTTTAAACATGGTTTTACCGTACATTTTGTTAAAATAAATTTGTTAAAACTTTTTTTTTAAAAAAAAGCCAAGCACAACTATTTAAAAATCACCTAAATAGCCCTCCTTTTCAATGTACATTCAGTTAATAAATAATTAAAAACACGTAAAGTTTCATAAAACTACCTATAGCTTTCTAAACTTATTGTCTTCCTCATTTAGAGTTGCAACTTTGCATCAACAATACGAAACAATTGAATAAAATCAGTAGTAACCTTAAACTAAAATCAATGAAGAAACATAAACGATAAAACCACACTATATGAGCAACTTCGATTCATTACTTCATCGAAAGCTATCCAATGAAAGTTCTTTAATTAATGACTTATTCCCGGCAACCAAAAACACAACCACAAACCTTGGATTGGGTAACACCCACCACACTGTTCATCAAATGAAAAAATGGGTTGAACTGCATTACCATCAAACGGATAAAGTTGCTAAACTCCTAAAAAGAGCAACGCTAAAAGAAACGGTCAATCTGATTTACTCCTTTTTGTACAATACACTTCAATACAAACAGGATTACACACTTCAACAACTCAGATCACCATCTAATAGCATACGCAACCGAAAAACTGGTTTAGATTGTAAAAGCTATTCAATTTTCGCATCGTGCATCCTTACTTCATTAGGCATAAAACATTTCATAAGGCAAATCAAACAACCGCACTTTAAGCCTACACGATTCACCCATGTTTACGTTGTTGTTCCGATTAATCAGGAAACCGCCAATCTCAACGACGGTTACTACCCTATTGACGGAACGGTAAAAGGAAACCGAGAACCATTATTTATAACCACAAATGACACTTTTATGGACAAACTTCCTCATGTTGGTTTAAACGGTGCTAAAAAAGCATCTAAAACCAAATCAAAGAAAAAACCAGTTGCAACCAAACGAAAAAAACCGGTTGCAACCAAAAAAAAGAAATCTACTAACATGGTGAGAAACGCTGTTATTGGATTGGGGACAATTGCAGTTGTATCACAGTTACTCAAGTAAAAACTATGATGACAATTGAACAAGAGAGCGGTTTACATCCCGGTCTCAATGGACTTAAAATTGGTAAGTTCATCAAGAAAAACATCAAGTCAGCGAAAAAAGACATCTCGATTAAAAATATCGGTAAAGTTGTAAAAGTAGCTGCACCAATCGCAACTTCACTTATACCGGTTAGTGGCGGATTGGTCAACAAAATGTTAACTTCCAAAATCGGTAAAAAAGCATCTAAGATAGCCAATTCAAAAGCCGTCAAGAAAATCAAAAATGTGGTCAATACCGGAAAAAAACTTCAATCCTCCCTGGTAAAACCAAAAGCACCTCAAACAAGTTTCAACTATATGGGGGCAACACAACAACCAGTTGCGCAATCAGTTGCAGAACAATCGGGATCATCAATTTATCAAGAACAATTCTCTGAATTACCCAATATTGAAAAAGTAGATTATTCAACACCTGAAACAACACCGTTACCAACAGAACCAAAAGACAATACACTTCTTTATGTGGCCGGTGGACTTACACTTGTAGGAGCAATTTATTTCGCAACCAAAAAATAACTAAAAACTAAAACAAGTTATGAATACAAAAATTTTAAGATCAATGGCCTTTATGGCATTAGGAGCAGTTGTAGCTCGTGGCGTTGGAGGCTTAGCTCCTACAACGGCCAATCCTAAATTAGTTCATGGTGGCTTAGCTGGCGCATCAGCTTTTGGCGCAATGAAATTCAGCAACCCAGATTTACAATCCGCTTTAATTGGTGCAACCGTGGTAAAAGGATTGGATTTAGGTAAATCCATCTTTGAAGGTACATCAACCGCTGCCAATTTACAAGCTAAAACAGACAAAGCAAGTGCGTTCTTACGTGGTGCAACCGGTTTGGGATGTCCTTGTGAAGATGGTTTAGGCTATGCCGATCAAATGGCATATTTAAACGGAGCTTCAGAAATGTATATCGATGAAGCAGGAAACGTCATCGGATTGGGTTTCCCAGAAGATGAAGAAAATTATTTAAACGGAGTTGAAGAATTAGCTTATCTAAATGGCGTAGAAAACGAACTCGCAGTTTTATAAACATTAACTAAATAAATCATTAAAATTCAATCAATCATTAATCAAAAAAAGAACAGATGAGCAGAGAATCAAAAAGAGGTTTAGCTTTTGCAACCTTAAAGAACAAAGGACTAGTACAAGAAGGTGCTAAATTAACCGACACGGTAAAATACATTGTAGTTGATATTTCAGGTGCCGGTGGTATTTTCCCAATTATGGACTCTAATACGAAGAAAAAAGTCGGCGTATGTAATTTCGATGGGAACAAATTAAATGTTGGCCGTCATTTAGTAATCGACGGAATCAAAATCGAAAAAGCCACAGCCGGATCAACTCCTGAAACGGCACAATTTTCAGGAAACACAACTCTTCCACCGGAATTATCAAACACTGAATTTAGAGTAAAACAAGGTGAATCAGTGCCTATCGACATTTCAACTAGTGATTTGAATCAAAGAGCTGACAGTACATACGGAATTAAATACCGTGAATTCACTACCGCTCCAGTTTTGGTAGCTAATGAAGAAATGGAAATGTATTTACACTTCCCTGCCAGTGTAGCTGCACCTGCAAATACTATCATCAAAGTTTCTTTCAATTGTCACCAAATCAAGGGCGACAAATAATCCAAACCATCCATTGTATTAAAACAAATATCCTTCCTAAATAGGAAGGATATTTTAAACTTCAATTCTCATGAACACTCATAGAACCGAAACCATCACCGTAAAATTACCCAATGGTTCCAATGTTGGTTCGGTTACACAAGCTTTACCCAAAGGTTTTGTTTTAGGTGTAAATGTTTTTATCCAAACACCAGGACAAAACGACTTATTCCTGAACGCAGCCATTAAAAATGATGCAGGTGGTTCACCTAACAAACCTACTGACATTCGTTTTTTCAAACCACGTCAAGGAGGATCATTTGATCAAAGCTATGTACCGATTAAACAAGAAACACAAGGGCAAACTTTCATCTTTGAAGTTACTACCGCTACAGGAAGCGCACTTCCCATCAACGACACTTACATTCAATTTGTATTGATCTACGAACAAAAGGACGATCATACTTGCTTAAATAAATAGATATGCTACAAACCGGACTTACAACTATACCTGTTACAACCGATCAAACCATTGAGCTTGAAAATGTAACTTCTGTTCAAATCATTACCGGAGAAAGTAATAATCAGAAAGTTTTTATCAACGGTGTACCACTTGTTAACAGAGTAGAAACAATTCTTCCTGCTGATGGTACAGTTTGTCCTTCAATTTCTATGACTATTGAATTTAAGGATGGACTTATACCTACTTCAAGTCCGGTTTGCCTTATCTATTTGAGAATTCGAAAACTTTTAAAATGTGATAATAATGGGAAGTAAATTAGACAGTGTATTACATAATATCAACAATAATAAAAACTTTCTTTTATCAATATTCGATACCGAAGCTGCAACCAATGTTGTGAAATATTTTCCTGGAGCAAAGATCCTGGAACAATTTGGTACCGGTGAGGCTTACTTCGAACATCTATTTCAGAACGGCCATAGAAATATGGTAATCAGTTCACACTCCAAAAATGGATCAGGAAAGAAGAAACTCGAAGAACCTATCACAGTTTCACTAAGTCCGAACAATGACACTTCAATGGAAACCGTATCGCAATCAGTTCCAAATCCAGTATATCCTGCAATGCCAATGACAGCCTCAAAAAATGAAAATTTCGGTTTGGGAGTTCCTGAACTTATGAGTTTATATGTCGCTCAAAGTGAAGCCAACAGATTAAGAGGCGAAAATACCGAATTGAAAGCAGACAACAAACGATTGGAGGCTGAAAACAAAAAGTACCATGAACAAATCTTGTCTGATAAATATGACTACGACAAGGAAAAAGACAAAAAAGAATCAACGAATAACACGATTCAAGGCTTAATGGGCGCTTTACCAATGGTTATGCCCTACTTAATGCCAAATCAACAATCGGGGTTAAATGCTCCAACTGATTTCGGTAGCCAGGTAAAAAACGATTTTGTCCAAACTATCAAAACCAAAGATGATATTACAATCACTGTATTGTCTAAAATTACTCAACATTTAGGCGAAAACGAACTCTTCTCAGCAGAACTACTTGAACTTCTAAAAAAACACAACTTATGGCAGTAAAAACTGAAATACAAATCCCAATTACAACTGCAACTCCATTTGAAGCAAAAGCCAAGATGCTAGCTATTAAAACAATCGCAAGTTTAGATACTGATGCAGTTGAAAAATTGGCTGAACTGGCCCAAAACCCAAAGGCGGTAAACAAACTAAAAAACAGTTTTGGAATGATCAAGGCTTTCATTGGTTAAATAAAAATTTGAGCGCAAAGCCTAATACGCCGAGCGCTCACGCCATCGGCGTGAAACAATCTTTCGTGTATGACTAAGCTGACATCCCCAAAATTCTTGTCAGCTTAACGCACGAACTAAAACAAAAACAAATGAGTAAACTTGGTAATCCTGCAATTACAGCGGTATTGGCTACACCCGAAGGACAAAAAGCGCTATCCAATGCCACTCATGCAAGCTCAAAAGCAATCGACCTAGCTTTTACCGTTTTAAAGGTTGGCATTTTCTGTCTAGGAGGCTATTTAATTTACAACAAGTTTATTAATGGTTTCGATACAAAAAAAGAAGATTCAAATTACAGGCCTTCTAATATTACAACCCAGGGTGCAGCAATTCGAGCCGAAAACCTTTATCGGGCAATGTACGGCCCAGGCGACAACTTCAATAAAGTCGCAACCAACTTAAAAGGGCTGAACTATAACGGTTATATAAGAGTTTACAATGCTTTTGGGGAACGCAGAGGTATGGATTTAAAAAAGCAGAATTTGGAAGAATGGTTATTCGACAACTTCACAGAATCTGAAATCAAACAACTAAAATTCTTAACCAATAACGCCTTTTAATGAAAACAAGAACAAAAATTATTGGAGGTGTCATTCTGGCCGGAACAATTGCCGGAATAATTTTCCTCAATAAAAAAAACACTACTCCAAATGGAAGGTATTTAGACGATAATCCTGAAAGCAATTTAACAATAGTCTTTGATCCAAAATTAGTGGCGCAAAAGCTTTATGAAGCTATGAAAACTACCGGAACGGATGAAGACTACATCTTTGAAAATTTAACCGGTGTTAATCAAAATCAATTTGCTGCAGTCATCAAAGCTTTTGGATTAAAACCTTATAACAGTCTAACCGGTAATCAATACGGTGTGATTGGAACAACACTTCCCAAAAGAGATTTAAAGTATTGGTTGAAAAACGAACTTTCCGACAAACAATACAAACTATTACGAACAAAATTTCCAAACTTCTTATAATATGGGTTTCTTACAAAATTTAGACAACGAAGATAAGCTCTTAATAGGCGTAGGATTGCTCTCTGCCGGATTATTAGGAATTCTGTGGTGGAGAAAGAAAAAAGCCGAACAGGAAGTTAGCCAATTACCTATTGAGGAACCCTCAGAAACGACATCGATTCCAAAAGTGGCTACACCACCAATATCAAAACCTAAACCTCAAAATACACTTAACAGATCACTGCCATTAAAAAATGGTTCTCGTGGAAATGAAGTACAAGAGCTTCAAAGAAAATTAGGTGTAGAAGCTGACGGTATTTTCGGTTCAAAAACTGAAACTGCCTTATTGAAAGCCAAAGGTGTAAAATCCATCACATTGAACCAATTTGACGGCAAAACGAGCTTACCAATTAAACAAGCCGCTAAAGTGGTAACTACAATAAAAATTCCAAAGCCAGGACAAAAGTTGATGGCTATAAAAGATGACTTTAACATTTTCAAAGCAGCACAAAATGCAGATGGTACCTACACCAACACCGGTGCATCAGGAACATTCTCAACTTTTAATTATGGTGAAGAAGTTGGAATTTTTAAAGTAGCAAGAAATAACGGCCAATACCTTATTGAACGTGAGGGTAAACTTTATTTTGTTACCGGTACTAATGTAAAAGCCTATTAAATGAACACAAACACTAAACTTATTCTGTTGTTTGCGCAATTGGCAATTTCAATGATGCTTTTATCCGACAATGAGTCAAAAACAACAGAACCTCGAAAAGTAACACTATGATAGATTTTGTGTATAAAAATGCCGGAACGTTTTTGGTTTCAATGGCAAGAAACGGTATAAACACACCAATACGTATTTATCATTTCTTAGGCCAAACCGCTCACGAAACCAATGGGTTTACACGATTTGAAGAAAGCCTGAATTACAGTGCAGCTTCACTTAAAGTCAAATTTACTGCTTTTAGTTCCAATCCTGGACTAGCTGATAAATACGGTAGAACAACAAAACAAAAAGCCAATCAGATAATGATTGCCAACATTGCTTACGCAAATAGAATGGGTAATGGTTCGGTGAATAGTGGCGACGGTTGGAAATTTAGAGGGCGTGGACTGATCCATTTAACCGGACGTGCCAATTATGAAGCCTACAAAAAATACTCCGGCATCGATGTGGTATCAAATCCGGAATTAGCCTCAAGATTGGATATAGCTATCGATATAGCATGTTGGTTTTGGTCAAAAAACAAGCTCAATACTTATGCAGACAGAAACGACAGCACAGGACTAACCAAAATCATAAATGGTGGTTCAAACGGATTGAAAGACCGGATTTCTAAAACAAATTACTTCAAGGAAACAAAAGTTTCCATTGATGTTTTGAAAAAAAAAAATCAAGCCAGTCATTAAAATCAACATTGCTAATTGGCTCACTAATAACTCTAGCAACTGGAATCTATTTCATCAAATTCCAACACAACTAACCAAAAAATCAAAATTCAATGTATAATCTAATCGCTAAACTTATGAGTTGGTATGAGCATCATAAGATTGACATAAACGACATTACAGGACTCATTGTAACAATTGTCCTCGGCAACTTTATCAAAATTTACCGCGAGCCGGAAAACCCGAACAAATGGAGATTCTCACGTTTCATCAGCGAACTTTTACTTTCTTCTTTAATCGCATTTACCTTCTACAAAGCAAACGACCTGTGGTTACATCTACCTTATCTTTTTACCATGATTCTATGCGTTTGGTTCGGCTCGCTTTCTTCCAAAATATTTGACGAGATGGACAACTTAATTTCCTGGGCATTTGAAACTGTAAAAGCCTATTTCAATAAAAAGTTTTTAACTCCATTTATTGCCATAACTGCTGGTATGTTGTTAATCGGTTGCAAAGGATCGCAACCGGTTGCAACCAAACAAAACCAACAAATTAATACCGAAATTTCAAATCATAATCTAAGAAGCGAGATTATTAAAAACCAAGCAATAATCGATAGTTTAAAGATTAGCATTGGTGAAATTAAAACTTCAAAACCAGAATGTGATAGTATAACTCAGGCGGCAATTAAAGAATTACTCAATCGGTTGAATACCAAGAAAATTTCAGGTAACAACTCATTCGGAGCTTATTATGATACACTCAAAAATGAAATCGTAATGTATGCCAACATTGCAGCCACACAGAATGAAAAGATAAAGGAATTAGAATGGAAACTAAGCAGAAAAGAACAAATTACTAATGAAACCAAACCTTTAAAATACATCCCAAAAGAAGTGAAAGTGCTTGCTTTTTTTGGACTACTCCTACTTCTCTACTTTCTCTACACAATCTTAAAACCATTAATCTTATGGGTTGGAAAACGATCGCTGCCATTGCCTTAGCAGGAGCTTCAATAACGGCTTTATATGTAAAAAACAAAGTCGATAGAATGACCAAGCAGTTCGAAAACATTCAAATCATTCCGGTAGGCTTCCGAGGCTTAAAATTAAAATGGAACAATGGATTTCCTTTACTTGAGTTCAAAGTTGATTTCAAGTTGACTAATCCACAACCTGAGCCGTTTGATTTGAATGGATTCATCGCTAAGCTTCAACGAATTATCATATATGATGGAAAAGGAAAACCTCTTGGGGTAAGCACACCGAATTTAGGCCGGTTAACTATTCCAGGAAACGGAACTTCAACTTTGCCTAACGTACCATTTACAGTTGATGCAACACAACTTCTTAAAAACATAGTCGACTACAAAAACATTAATTTATCAAACTTCAAGTTTGAAGGAATCATTTCAATTTTAGGAACAGAACACAAGATTTAATTATGAATCTCAATCAGAAATTTAATTCACTTCATGGAACCATAGTTTCTCGTAAAACTTTGGAAAAGCTTTTAGAGAAAGCCGACAAAGAAAAATACACTCATATTTCAACACGGATTATAAGAATACTTGAAACCTATCCTGATGATCGTTTTTTGATTGAGATTGCTAGTCTAGTAGAACCTTATGGTTTGAATGGCGTAGAAATGGAAATGCTGGATATTGATGAACTCAATGAACCTGAGAATGAAACCGGATTAAACGGAATCCCTCAGGCTGATATTTATGATTTGATCACTAAGAAAATAATTAAAGATTTTGAAAATGATCACAATTGGGAAAGCGGTATCAATGACACTTTTGATGATGATAGTTTTTTAACTGCTTTCAATTTTAAAACTAAAAAACCTTACCGTGGTATCAATCAACTTTTATTGGGTGATATATTGGGAACTGGAAAATTGAAAAACCCCTATTATTTGACATTTAACCAAGTAAAGGAATTAAAAGGAACGGTAAAAAAAGGGGCAAAATCACACGATGCGATTTTCTACACCATCATATACAGATACAAAGACTTCAAAACTACAGATCGCCAAAAGTTCATTGACTATTTAAAAACTACAGGAAAATTCAAAACGGAAGAAATTCCTGCCGCTGTTGCTTTGAACGGATATGGTATAATCAGAATATATAATGTTTTTAATGGTTTTGATATTGACGGAATTGATTTTAAACTCGATCAGTTAAAACCAAAACCATCAAAAGATGATGACAAAATTGACATAGCTGATAAGATCATCGAAAGGTACCCTGCTCCAGCTCCGGCTATAAAATACGGAGGTAAACAGCCATTTTATGAACGAATAAGAGACTTTGTTCAAATGCCAAAAAAGACTTCATTTAATGATATTCGAATCTTCTATGCAGTTATGTTTCACGAGCTTGTTCATAGTACCGGCTCAACGAATCGATTAAACCGTGAAAAAGGCGCAAAATTCGGAGATAATAAATATGCTTTCGAGGAATTAGTTGCCGAAATCGGAGCTTGTTTTCTTTCGGCCACTTGTGGTTTTCTTTATTATGTAAACAAAAATGCCAACTCATATATTAAAGGTTGGAGACAGGGAATCATTGCCGAATTAAAAGAAGATAATAAAGGAATTTTTAAAGCTGCAGCTTTGGCACAAAAAGCGGTCGATTTTATGCTTACAAATATCACTGAAAAGGATTTTGAAGCATCAGAAACTCTTTCGATAAAAAAAACTGATTCACAAAAGAAAAATTCAGTACACAAAAAAAATACTATCAAAGCATTACCAAAAACCATCATTGCAAAAAGAAAACAAAAACAACTTTCCCTTTTTGATCCTGGATTGAAATCCCCAGCAACCAAAAAAACAAAAGAAGCTCTTCAACCAATTTCTACAAATCCAAAAGTTCAAAAAATAGGAGCTTCCAACAATCATAAATCGGAATATTTCAAAGTTTCCGGTGAAGAAGGTAAATTTTTACAAGCAGTAGAAAGAAAACCAATACATAGCGTAGTCATAACAATGGATGGCCAACAAGGAGCAGGAAAAACAACGACGTTGTACAAGTTCATGAACTCATTTGCTGAACCCGGTAACAAATGCCTTTTTATTTCAGGTGAAGAGCATCCATCAAGTGATTTGGCTAAGGATAAAGTCAAAAAATACCTATCCAATTCAGCACAACAAAACATCGATAGCATTGGTGAATTAGAAAGCCAGGAAGAATTGTACAAACTGATTTCTCCTTACGAAATCATTTTCATTGATAGTTGGCAAAAACTTCAACGAATGGTGGGTAACATCCGTCTTGATGAAGATTTGAGAAAGAGATTCAATGGAAAAGTTTTTGTGATCATTTTCCAACAAACCACTACTGGAAGAACCAAAGGTGGAGCTGAAGTTGTTTTTGATGGTGATATTATCATTAAAATGATTAAAGAGGCAAAGTTCTCCGAAAACTACGCCTATTTCGATAAAAACAGATATACCAAAGTTCCTATCGAAACCATACGCTACAATATTGCATCCGGAAAGAATTACAATCCTGAACAGCCGCAAGAATCTAAATCGTCCAAATTTTCTTTTTCAGTCAATTAACCATGAAAACCAACAAATCAAATACAAATAAATGAGTCAATTAAAAAAAGAAACTTTTAAAACCCCAGACGGAAAACCTCTTACAATTTCAAGAAATGAGTTAATTAAAACTTCTCAATCATCAATAAAGTTGTGGCAATCTTTAGAGAAGGAAAAAGGTTGGAAAATTCAAGCTAAGAAAGAGTTAGCTTTTTGGCGTTTTATGTTAAAACAAGCAACAATACAAAAAGAGAAAACTAGTTTAAAAGCACCTGCAAGTAAGGGTTTAACAACACTTTGCGCGATGAATGTGGGTGTTACCGGTCGTCGCAAAAAAGATGGAACGCAAAAGAAAGGATATGTTGCTAAAAAAGGGGGCAAACTTGTAAAGAAATCAACCAAAACAAGAAAAGTAAAATTGTAAATCATTATGCCAAAAATCCATTTTATAAAAGAAGAGAACGGCAACGTAGTTATTAGAAAAACGGCTTCGAATGAGATAATTACTTCACTTTCTCCAACTCAAATAGTTCAAACCAGTTTGGACAATTCAAATTGCATCATCATCAAAAGCTTCTTGGCCAACGAAACTGAAAAAGGAATCGTTATTAATTATAAAGATATTGATGTTTCTTTGTGTGTTCCACCCATTTTTGCAAACAATCGCAATTCTGTTTTAGAAGCATTAAAAAAAGATTTTTTTTTTAGCCTAAGTGGTCAACAAATAATCTTTGTTGATCATATAGGGCAAATTCCCGAAGTTGGTAAAGAACAAACTCTTTACGTTACAAATCTTGAAAAGAAGATTGGATATTGGCACAAACACACTGAGGAATACCGATGGTTTGAACAAATCGAATATTATTACACACGGAATGACTTTCCTCCGCAAGGTGTAATTGGGAACTTGTATCTTGAATTAGCCACTTTTAAACTGTACTTTTATTTTGGTGATTACTATGAATTTAAGTCAGGATTACAAAATTTAGAAAACACTATCATTTCCCCTACAGAAGTAATCCGCACTTTCTATTTTGATATGCCATTTGGTTGGAACAACCGAGTTGATTTACAATTACCATTTGGAGATATTTCAGGAATCACAACATTAAAATTAACTTCCAATGAGTCCTATGGAAGCCTTAATAAACAGTTTTCATTTGAAAGTAATATCAATCTTAATCAACTCAATTACTACAAAACCAAGAACGGTCCTGTACTATCAAGCGACATTTTGAATGAATTGGGAATTGGAGAAGCTACAGTTAAATTGGATCCGACTACTGGAATGAAGCAAATTACAATTCCAATCATTAAACGAGTAGAAAGAGCTATCAATTCATTGAAACTGGAAGTAAAATTTGAAAACCCTAAAGCATTCAACAATTATATTCAAAGCTTCTTGGATGTAATGTCGATTTCTTCCAATTATAGTTCAACAACACCTTTTGTTCCTTTAAATTATGAAACTGTTGGCTATTTGCAATCAGGACAACGAAGCAATAAATTATACAAACAACTTATAGTTGATCCTAATACAGGTACTTTATTGCAATCCAATCAAAATTATTGCCTTACTCAAATCAGTAAAAAGATAATAACTAATGTAAATGACCCTATTAATTCAAGATACATTGGTATAGAGAATGAAATCACAAACCATCTTAATGTAGTTGACCCAACCCCAAACACACCCTCAAAATCGGTATTTTCAAACACAATCATAGCTACTTATGAAAAGTTGAAAATCATAAGCGGGAAGCTATTTTGTACAGATAACAATATTCGGATATTTTTTAAATATGTTACAATTAACTCAGGAACTCTCACTCATTATGGTAGTCCGGCATTAATTGCTCAATTTGATCTTGTGAAAGGATGGAATGATTTACTATTCCAGGACACTTTAGATTTTGATGCTGGGCCGGCAACATTCATTATAATTGAAGTGCAATCATTAGCCCAATCAACTAGAAATGTAATTATACATGGTGGTTTAAGCTGTCTAAATTAAAAAGCCTGCAATATGCAGGCTTTTTGATTACTACTATTTTTCTAACCTATTTCGATTTACGATTTGTTTCCAATATTCGTTTTCTATACATAGTCAAATGTTTAGGGCTATCATCAGAAAGTAATTTTTCAGCTTCAACTTTCTCAATTACTTTTTCTGAGGCATCAATTTTATTATTAAACACCTGGATACCTGTAATTGTTTGTTTTCCTTTATAAAAAGTTTTTCTATAGCTAAGCTTAAACCCACTATCTGTAACAATCTTTAATATTTCAGCCACTAAATGTTGAAAATCTTTTTGCGACGAAAATGTCAAATCATCAACAAATCTTGTATAGGTAATATCATTTTCTTCACAAAGCTTTATTAACAAATAATCGGTTTTAAGAAAGACAATATTAGCAATATGTGTACTAGTAGGAGTTCCTTGAGGCAATTCCCCTTTCCAAGTAACAAACCTCATAATATAATATGCAAATTGCTTATTAAAATTTAAATCTAAAAAAGCTTGATGTATTAACGCAGGTTTGACAGATGGAAAAAATTCTTTCAAATCTGTTGTAAGCACATACTTTTTACCTTGATGCTCTTTTGCATTAGTTATATTACTTTTTTTCTTCCTCCCCCCATGAATATTTTTAGGTAGCTCTATTTTTTCAAGAACTCTTGATTTTATTCTTATTTGTAGTTCCTCAAGTTTTGGCTTAGAAGGCCGAATAAATCTCTTTTTTATGGTTCCATCTTTATAAGTTGCTGGTAATCCAGTATTTTTATCTTGCTTAATAATCTCCCATTCGTTATACAATCCATCTATGGACTCTATGATTTTTTTTAAATCTGAATCTGAAAAACCTATAATTGACGGAAAATGTAATAACTCATTTGACTTTGAAGAACTCATTAACTAATGATTTAACAGAAGGATTAATAAGTTCGAAAGCCTTTCTTTTTTCCGGCTTTACATCATCGCCATTTAAAGATAAGAAAAACAATATTGGTAAAGGAACATCTAATTTCTCACTAATTTTTTTTAAAGTCGATAAATTAGGCTCTTTATAATTATTCTCAATTTGAGAAAGATAAGTTTGAGTAATATCACAAGAAGTAGCAAACTCATTTTGAGTTTGCCCTCTCTGTTTTCTAATATTTCTTATTGTAGTACCTAAGTCCATAATTTTGTATTCTGGAAAAATTTAAAGAGGTGACGGAATCGACAAAATGCAAACTTGATTTCATGGCTTTTAATTATCTGGTTAAAAATTCATTAATTAACTTGACAATATCAGTAATTTCAATCTGATAATGCTTATCTGTCAAGCCCTTCTTCGTTTTTAATCCATCCAACTTAACTATTGCTTCGTTTAATAAATTTACATCAGTTTCCGAAAGAGAACACTGGTTCATTGCAATGGTTTTTAAAATTTCAATTAAACCATTGATGTTTCTAAGTCTTTTTAATCTAGACATAAGCAAAATTTTTTTAAAAGTTATTGGGACAATATTGATCCCTGCTTAAATTTTGTCAATAGCCAATAACTGAATACGTAAACAATGTTCTCTATACACCGCTTCAAAATTCCTGCTTATTTTTTCAAAAAAAGATTTTACAAAAAAGCAAAATAAATCTGACTTAAAATCATTTTCTCTTTTCTCCCTTTAATCATTCATCACTTATGGCTTAAAGCGGTCGATACCCTTTTAGGGGATAAGCTTTACCGGATAAGGCGGCGATATCCTTTTAGGGGATAAACGTTGACGTGATAAGGCGGTAGAGGATGATTCCTGCCAAAACCCTTACGGGTGTTTAACTTAGTAGTTAAACAAAAAAATCTCTATTCAATTATTACTTTAGAAACACTTTTCAAAGAACTTATACTGCAAATATACTAAATATAACTGACAGTTAATAAAATTAAGTGAAATATTTTTAATAAATTTCTCAAGTGATTAAAAATCAATACATTAAAATTTAAAAAACTACCCAAAAACTTTAACTTTCAAAACAGCTTCTTCGATAGTTGTCAATATTGTTGGGTCAATATAATGGTTTTCCAAAACTTGCACTGTTGAGTGTGATGTTAATTTGCCTGTATCTTTACCCATTACATGATTTACCCAACTTATATAAGTTTTTCTCAGATTTTTCAAGCTAACCTCTTTATTTACGCCTGCTCCTTTTCGATAATGAGTAAACGAGCGCGACAAATTAGTTTTAATAGTATCTGAGCTAACATCTCTATCTGGAAACAAAATATAATCCGATGTATGTTTTTTGTCATTGTAGCCCATTGTATTCAATAAATCCATTAAATCTGTATTAATAGGGATATGCTTGAATTGTGAAGCACTGCTTTTTCCTTTTGCGTTATTTGATCGAACAACCTTCAAATTTTGAATTTTGAAAAATCGTACATCATTTTCAGTAATTAAAATATCAGACCACTTTAGATCAACCACTTCCTCTCTTCTTCCTCCAGTCAATAGAAACAATCGAAAACCATCTTTCAGATATGGTTGATACATACTTCTATTTCGTGTATTTTTCTTACCCCAAGGTAAAATTGGATTGAAGTTATCCACCGCCTTTAGAATACTATCAAATTCATTTTTAGTCAATGTCTCGTTATCTGACTTTTGAACTGATTTTGATACGTAGGTTTCAAAAGGATTTTTCATTTCAATCTCTTCTACATTGATCAAGAAATCAAAAAAAGATTTCAAACCACTCATACATTTATTGAATGTAGATGGACTATAATGTGTTTCTGCCCAGGAATAAAAATTGGCCACATGGTTTTGAGATACCTTTTCAATCCTCATCTGCTTGATATCGTCTGTTTTTTCTAAAGTCTCAGAAAACAGTCTACAAAAACGAATCGCTTCGTCTCTATGGCCTTTAGATACTATTTTTCTTCTATGTACGTATTCATGCTCACCCGATAAATATTCATTGTATTTTTCAATTGCACTTGTAACAGTATAGTTTTTGGGCTTTTCAATACTTGCCTGAGCTTCGTAGGGATTGAATCCATTTTCCAAAAGTTGTAAAAGTTTCTTACGAAGGCCTTCAATTGCTTTGGTCCTTTCTTTTAAGGTTTTAAATCGATTAACGCCCAAATAAACATTTTTTTGTCTTGTCAATTTTCCATCGATGGGATTTCTGAAAGAATAGTACACATACCATCTCACTGACAAATCATCATTTGCCGTATAAATCTTAGGTTCAGAATATTGTTTTTTAAAACTCAAATCGTGTTCGTTTCCGTGTTCTTTTAGTAAAAGTAGTGAAAGTTTAGACATAAAAAAAGCGGTTTTAAATTGCTTTAAAACCGCATAAAATCTGTCTTTTCTGATTTTTCAACCTAGTAGCGAGGACGGGAGTTGAACCCGTGACCTCAGGGTTATGAATCCTGCGCTCTAACCGACTGAGCTACCTCGCCATTATTCATTTGTAGTGCATCTCTCAATGCGGGTGCAAATATAGCACTAAATTCGTTTGTTCCAAATTTATTTTAAGAAAAATATTTATTTCCATTTTTATTTTTTTTTCAAAACTTAATTCTATATATTTCCCAAAAAATAACAATACATGGATAGCAAAATACGTTATGAATTAGAATTTCCTATTCACTCTTCGCCGCAACTTTTATATCAATATATTTCAACTCCATCAGGACTTCAAGAATGGTTTGCAGATAATGTGAATTCTCGCGGGGAGTTTTTCACCTTTATATGGGATGATTCGCAAGAGAAAGCTCGTTTATATTCAAAGAAAACTGGAGAAAAGATAAAGTTCAAATGGGTTGATGACGACAACAAAGACACTGAATATTACTTTGAATTGCGAATATTAGAAGACGATATCACTAAGGATGTTTCATTAATGGTAGTAGATTTCGCCGAAAGAGACGATCTAGAAGAAGCAAAAATGCTTTGGGAAAATCAGGTATCCGACCTCAAACATGTAATCGGTTCTATCTAGGAATTCCAATTTTTAAAACTTAAATTTGTCCCGCCTTGTTCTAAAAACGAGTCGGGATTTTTTTATGCAAACACATTCTTTACAAACCAACAGAGGTTTTTTATTCGGTGATGCCGTTTTTGAAACAGTAAAAATTTTAGACAATAAAATTCTTTTTTCAGAAGATCATTACTTCAGATTAATGGCTTCTATGCGTATTTTAAGAATGGAAATCCCTATGAATTTCACTTTGGAATTATTTGAAGAAAGCCTACTTTCCATGGCCAGAAATGAACATTTGGAAAATTCAGCAAGAGCCCGAATCACCGTGTTCAGAAAAGACGGAGGCTTATACCTTCCTAAAACCAATGAAATAGATTATATTATTTCTGTTTCCAATTTAGAAAATCCTACATATACTTTTGAAAAAAAAACGTATGAAGTAGACATCTACAAGGATTTTTACATCTCCAAACAACTCCTTTCCACTTTAAAAACCACCAATAAGGCGCTCCACATCACTGGAAGTATTTTTGCAGATGAAAACGGATTGGATAATTGCATCTTACTTAACGATGACCGAAATGCAACAGAAGCACTCAATGGAAACATTTTCATGCTTAAGGACAGTGTTTTAAGTACCCCACCAATCTCCGAAGGCTGTTTGAACGGAATTATGCGCAGACAAATTCTAGCCATTGCTAAAACAGTTGAAGGAATTGAAGTGAAAGAAGAAGCCATATCTCCTTTCGACCTACAAAAGGCCGACGAATTATTCATCACCAACGTTATTAAAGGAATTCAGCCCATCACAAAATACCGCAAAAAAGAGTTCAACACCACTTTATCCGAAAGTTTGCTTCAAAAACTAAACACCAAAATACGATTAGGCTAATTATAAATAGGATTTTCAGGTGCGTTTGCCCAAATTAGGTATTCCCCACCTTGTTCTTTAATTTTTTCTTTCCAAAAATCGGTTGGAGATTTTGCAATAATTTTATTGCGAAGTTCGTTTTCCGAAATAATCCAAGAATTGGATTCCAATTCACTTTGTAATTGCTCAGCATCCCAACCCGAATACCCTAAAAAGAATCGAATATTATTGCGTCCCACTTTTCCGTCGTTGATTAAGTTCTTGGTCAGCTCAAAATCACCACCCCAATAAATCCCTTCTGCAATTTCAATACTACCAGGAATCAACTGTGGAACGTTGTGAATAAAATAGAGATTGTCCTGCTCAATGGGTCCTCCATTATAAATTTTAAATGTAGCGCTAATTTCAGGAATCAATTCATGTAAGGTATACCCCAAAGGTTTGTTAAGTATAAACCCAACCGAACCATCTTCATTGTGGTCTGCAAGCAAAACCACCGATCTGTTAAAAGATAAGTCTCCCGTGATAGAAGGTTCTGCTACAAGCAAGTTTCCTTTTTTTGGTTTTACAGCTATCATAACACTAATTTTTAGACTTAAATTTAACAAAATTTTTACGGATGCTCCAAATAAAATCGTTAAATAGTATAAAAAAAGCCACGCAATGCGTGGCTTTTATAATTTATCCAGAAAGTATTATTTATTTACTGCTCCTTCTAATTCAGCACCTGCTTTGAATTTTACTACATTTTTAGCAGCAATCTTGATAGTCTTACCTGTTTGAGGGTTTCTTCCTTCTCTTGCAGCTCTTTTAGAAACTGACCAAGATCCAAATCCTACTAAAGATACTCTACCACCTTTTTTCAAAGTACCTTCAACATTGTCTAAGAATGATTCTAAAGCTAGTTTAGCAGCAGCTTTTGTAATACCTGCATGTGCAGCCATAGCATCGATTAAATCTGATTTGTTCATAATAATTGTTATTAATGATTGGTTAATACTAATTGTTAGTCTTACAAATTTAATAGGATTTCCTTACTACACAACACCTTAGCGTTATTTTTGCTAATTTTGTTAATAACTTCGATTTTTTGTTGATAAAACCTCGCTATTCATCGATAAAACGTAAATTTTTCTCATTTTTTTCAAGAATTAGTAGGCCTTAGCGCTGTCAGAAAAAGTCATTCCGTTTAGCAATTCATGAATTTTCATTCTCTTTTTACCCGGAAACTGTATAGATACCACATCTAGAAAACCTCCGTTTACAGCAATTTTCATTTCCTTCTTTGTTGTTATCACTCTCCCAGCCTCATATTCATGCGCTTCAATCTCTTTCTTTACATCATATATTTTAACATTCCAATCCTCATTTCCATCGTTAAAATTACAATAAGCTGCTGGGTAAGGAGACAATCCTCTAATCAAATTATAAACTGCATCTATAGACTTTGAAAAATCAATTTTGCAATTTTCTCTATCCAACTTATACGCTGTTTTTATATCTGGCGAATCCTGCTGAATGGTCGTAACAACACCTCCTTCAGAAATCCTATCCAATGTCTCTAAAACTGCTTCACAGCCAATATTTATTAATCGATCATGCAATTCACCTGCTGTTTCAGCTGGATCAATCGCAGTTTCCTTATTTAAAATCATTGCCCCGGTGTCAATTTTATCATCAATAAAGAAAGTTGTCACTCCAGTTTTAACTTCTCCATTAATAATTGCCCAATTAATTGGAGCAGCACCTCGATACTCTGGCAACAATGACGCATGCAAATTAAAAGTTCCGAATTTAGGCATGGCCCATACCGCTTTCGGCAACATTCTAAAAGCTACAACCACCTGCAGGTTCGCATTTAAAGAGGCTAATTCTGCCAAAAAGTCCTCGTTTTTCAAATTGGTGGGCTGTAATAAACGTAACCCTTTTTCTAACGCGTATTCTTTAACCGCCGAATATTTAATTTTCTGCCCTCTACCAGCCGGTTTATCTGCTGCAGTAATAACTCCTACCACCTCATGTTTTCCTTCTTTCACAATAGCATCAAGAATCCCAACAGCAAATTCTGGGGTTCCCATAAAAACAATTCTTAATTTTTCCATTATTTATTTAATGTAAACTGATTTTTTAAATTCATCGAAACAATCTGGTATTCCAACATTTGTTGCAATACTGCTAAAACTTCTTTTTCTTCTATTTGAACCATAGTTACGATCTCTCTTGAAGTCATTGGCTTTTCGCTCAAAATATTCCGAATAGTATTCGAAACATCTTCTTTATTGACTTTGACTTTATTCTTTGAAACACAATACGAACAAACACCGCATTCATTCGCTATTGTTTCTCCAAAATAATTCAATAAAAAAACACTCTTACATGATTTTTCATCAAGCACGTAATCAATAACCGATGCCAATTGTGATTTCTTTACTTCGTTCTGTTTTTCAAGGTATTTGGCTACACGATTTATGGTTCTTTCGTCTTCTCTAACTTCCAAAAAAACAATTTTGGATTCGTTTTGATTTGCGAAATAATCAATGATTTGTAACTGAGCCAACTTCTCGAGCAAAGTTACTACTTTAGCTTCGGTTACATTCGCCTTTTTCGCGACAAAAGAAGTGTTAATATTTACTTGAAGATCAAAAACTCCGGGATATGCTCGTAAAATTGTACCTAAAACAGGTTCATCCTCTGGGTTCAGACTAATATACCGAATAACTTCTTTTGATTCTGTTAGAAATTGTACTTGTGCTTTTTCTGAATATTCATTGGATAAAGAAATAATCCCTTGACGATCCAAAAATTGTAATGCATTAAAAACTTTAATGACCGGCATTTGATACTTGACACAAAACTGATTCAGACTAAACGAAAATTCATCATTAATCCCTTCCCCATAAGCAATTTGAAAGTAATTACATAACTTCACATAAACTTGCTTTAAAAAAGAAACATCTGGCAAAACCGAAATAAATTGACTTTCGGCACGAACGGTATCTTGAGGAGAAAACATTAAAACACCAAACGCCTTTTCCCCATTACGCCCTGCCCTACCAGCTTCTTGATAATAACTCTCTAGATTCTCTGGCAAATTAACATGGAGTACCGTCTTTACATCTGGCTTATCTATACCCATTCCAAATGCACTGGTTGCCACCATTACCTGCGCTTCATTTTTCATCCATTTCCCCATATTCGCTTCTTTCTCTTTTTGAGGAAGCCCACCATGGTAAAAAGTAGCTTTAAAACCCATTTGATTCAGTTTTTCAGCATATTCATGACAACCTTTTCTGTTTCGGACATATACAATGGAAGATTGCGGATTTTTTCTAAGGATTTGTTGCATTTTATAAAGCTTATCTTCCGCCTTTATAACATGGTAGCCTAAATTCTCTCGTGCAAAAGATTGCTTAAACGTTTGAGGGTTTTCTAAAGCCAATAAATCGATAATATCTTTTTGAACCTGCGGAGTAGCTGAAGCCGTTAAGGCTATAAAAGGTATTTTAGGGAAATGTGTTTTGAGATTTTTAATTTTTAAGTAGGAAGGCCTGAAATCATGCCCCCATTGCGAAACACAGTGCGCCTCATCAATGGCAATGAGAGAAATCGGAAGCCCTTTTATCCGCTCCAAAACCCATTCCTGTTCCAAACGTTCAGGAGAAAGATACAAAAACTTATAATTACCAAATTGACAATTATCCAACAACTGAATTAACTCGTCCGATTTTATACTTCCAGTTAATGCAATCGCCTTAATATTCCGGTTTTGCAATTGGGCGACTTGATCTTTCATCAAAGCAACCAAAGGAGAAATAACCAAACATATTCCATTGAAAACCATTCCAGGCACCTGAAAACACAGTGATTTACCACCTCCGGTTGGCATCAACCCGAAAGTGTCATTTTTATCTAAAACAGACTGAATAATATCTTCTTGAACTGGTCTGAATCCATCATAACCCCAATATTTGTCAAGAATTTGTAATGCTTGTTGCATTCTGAGAGTTTATAGTTTACGGAAGCAAGTTAAGTAATTTCATTTTTAACTCACAAACCATGACTATAACATTATTTTAAGTGATCTAAAATATAAAGTACTCTATCATCAACCGTTCCAATAGGAACTTCGATTAGAGCATATCCATATTTAGCATAGGTTTCTTTTAAATGATCGTAGATAATTTTAGCTTGCTCAAAATTTTCATAGCGCGCCTCATCACTTTCGTAAATTTCTTCCCACGGTGGTAGGACAAATACTTTAGTGTAACGACTTTCATGACAGGTATGATCGAAATGATCAGGATAATCATCACCAATAAAATGCATGTAAGCCAAAATATCCGGAATGCCTCTATCGATAAAAACAAGATTACTTTCTTCTTGCAAAGCATTTTGGAATTGCTTTATTCTTCCATCGAGCAACATTTGACTAAACAAAAGAGGTTCTGTCAAGAAAAGCTGATCAACACCTTGTCTTTTGGCCTCTAAAGTTACTTCGCGTGAAATTTCAGGATAACATGAGTATCCCTTTTCGACTAACGCATCGATAATGGTTGATTTACCAGTTCCCGGTCCTCCGGTGATAACAATTACTTCTTTTTTCAAAACCCGAATTTCAAGGTGCAAACTTAAATAAACTATTTGGTTTTTGAAAATTGAATTAAAATATTAGCATTTCAATTTTACTTCTCTTCCTTTCTAATTTCAAAAAACGTATATTTGCGTTTATTTTAATGCGGAAGATGGATAAAAAGACTACCGAATTTTATATTCGTTTAAAAGAAGAATTAAATAGTGTTAACAAAGTTTGGCCTTCAAAATATTTATATAAATTTATAGTTCCAACAGATAAAGAAAAAATCGATACTGTGGAAAAAGCTTTTGACAGGATGGGCGCTATTATAGATACACGTCAATCAAAAAATGGCAAATTTACCAGTATTTCGGTAGATGTCGTAATGCCAAATGCAGACGAAATTATTAAAAAATACCAGGAAGTTTCGACAATTGAAGGTATAATCTCATTATAGATGGTTACAAAATATACAAAAGAAAACGCCAGTGATGTTGTGGAATTTTTAGAATACAATTCTGAAAGAAAACCACTTATCATTCCTGAATATGGCCGTCATTTACAAAAGCTAATAGATCAAGCTGTTGCCCTTGAAGATCGTGAAGAGCGAAACAAACTGGCTAAATACATCATATCTGTAATGGGTAGCATGAATCCTCATTTGCGTGATGTTCCAGATTTTCAGCATAAGCTATGGGATCAGATATTTATCATGGCTAATTTTGAATTAGACGTAGACTCTCCGTATCCCATTCCATCAAAAGAAGTCTTACAGCTAAAGCCTGACCCTTTACAATATCCACAAAATTTCCCGAAGTATCGTTTCTACGGAAACAACATTACTTACATGATCGAAAAGGCCAATCAATGGGAGGATGGGGAAATGAAACAAGCGTTAGTTCGTGTGATCGCAAACCATATGAAAAAATCATACTTAAGCTGGAATAAAGACACCGTTACAGACGCTGTTATATTTGAGCACCTTTATGAACTTTCAGATGGAAAGCTAAATCTAATGAGCACCACGGAAGAACTTTCCAATACACATGACTTAATGCGTACCAACAAACGCATGTCGAACAAAATACAGAATAACACAGGAGGAAAACCAAAATTCATTCCTAAAAACAATGGTAAAAAACCATTCAATAAAAATAACAATCAGAAATAAGTCAAAAAGCAAAGGCAATTACAACGTAAAGCCTAAAACTTTTAAAAAAATAGTATATGGGTACTTTTAAAATCGAAGGAGGAAAACCCTTAAAAGGGAATGTACAACCGCAAGGAGCAAAAAATGAGGCATTACAAGTATTATGCCCAGTTTTATTGACTTCAGAAAAAGTCAGAATTACAAATATTCCCGACATCATTGATGTAAACAAACTAATCGTCCTTTTAGGAAATCTTGGGGTTAAAATCCAAAAAAATGGCCCTGGAGATTATACTTTTCAGGCAGACGAAGTAAATATCGATTATTTAAAAACAGAAGCTTTCAAAAAAGAAGGTGGTAGCTTAAGAGGCTCCATCATGATTGTAGGACCACTTTTAGCTCGTTTCGGCTGTGGTTATATTCCAAAACCAGGTGGAGACAAAATTGGTCGTCGTCGTTTGGACACTCATTTTGAAGGCTTTATCAACCTAGGTGCAAAATTCAGATACGAAAGAGAAGATCATTTTTACGGAGTCGAAATTGATGGTCGTTTACAAGGTAGCTACATGTTACTCGATGAAGCATCAGTTACAGGAACAGCAAATATCGTAATGGCTGCAGTTCTTGCTGAAGGAACCACCACGATTTACAATGCTGCTTGCGAACCGTATCTTCAGCAATTATGCAAAATGCTAAATTCAATGGGAGCCAAAATTACTGGTGTTGGCTCTAACCTATTAACTATCGAAGGGGTTGAAAAACTAGGCGGTTGTGAGCATAGAATTTTACCCGACATGATTGAAATCGGATCATGGATTGGTTTAGCTGCAATGACTCGAAGCGAAATCACAATCAAAAATGTATCGTGGGAAAATCTGGGTGTAATTCCTAATGTATTCAGAAAATTAGGGATTACTTTAGAAAAGAAAGGAGATGATATTTATATTCCGGCTCACAAAGACGGCTATGAAATCAAAACCGATATTGACGGATCTATCCTTACCGTTGCCGATGCACCATGGCCAGGATTCACTCCGGATTTATTAAGTATTGTCTTAGTAGTAGCCACTCAAGCAAAAGGTGATGTATTGATTCATCAAAAAATGTTTGAAAGCCGTTTATTTTTCGTCGATAAATTAATTGACATGGGAGCTAAGATTATGTTATGTGACCCTCATAGAGCTGTGGTTATGGGACATAATTTCCAATCTCAGTTAAAAGCAACAACCATGAGTTCACCTGATATCAGAGCTGGTATTTCTTTATTAATTGCTGCTTTGACCGCAAAAGGAACTAGCACTATTCAAAACATTGAACAAATCGACCGTGGTTATGAACGTATCGACGAGCGTTTACGTGCCTTAGGCGCTAACATTGTCAGAGCATAACCGTAAAAAATACATTGATTATCAATTCCAAATTCCAATTAGTAAACTACTGGGATTTGGAATTTTTTTTTAACGAAACTTCTATGGAAACCTATATCATTGTTTTACTTTGTTCTGCTTCATTTATAGCTGGCTTTATCGACGCGATTGCAGGTGGAGGCGGTCTAATTCAAACCCCTGTAGCCTTAATCCTATTACCGCATCAACCGGTTGCCAATCTAATGGGATCGCTCAAAATCCCTGGATTTACCGGAACAGGAATTGCCTCAATACACTATTTAAAAGAAGTAGATATGAATTGGAAATTACTGCTAACCATGGCTTTCTTTTCCTGCATAGCTGCATTTGGAGGGAGTTACGTCTTAACTATTGTAAACAATGACTTTATGAAACCTTTATTATTTACAGTTTTAATAGGAGTGGCTATTTATACATTCTTAAAGAAAGACTTTGGAAATCATAAGCCCAAGAACATTAGTTATCAAAAATCGGTTGTTTCAGGCATCTTGATAAGCATCTTAATCGGGTTTTACGATGGTTTTATTGGACCGGGCACTGGAAGTTTCCTTATGCTCGCCTTTATTTCTATTTTAGGTTTTGATTTCTTACACGCTTCTGCCAATGCTAAATTAGTGAACCTCGCTTCCAATTTAGGTTCTTTAACATTATTCATCTCCAAAGGAAAAATTATCTGGCTTATTGCCATCCCGATGGCCTTCTGCAATGGATTAGGTGGATGGCTGGGCGCCAAATTAGCAATCAAAAAAGGGAATGCTTTTATCCGAATGTTTTTCTTGTTTGTTGTCGTAGGCACATTATTCAGACTGAGCTACGATATTTTTTTCAAAAATTAAACCAAAGATTGAATTGCCAAATCATAACTAAGCAAACCAAAGCCGATTATTACCCCTTTTGCATTGGGTGAAATAAAGGATTGATGACGAAATGTTTCTCTTGAAAAAGTATTTGAAATATGAACTTCAATTACAGGAGTAGTAATTGCTTTGATACAATCTCCTATCCCTATTGAAGTATGAGTATAAGCACCCGCATTTAAAACAATACCGTCATAACTAAAACCTACTTCTTGAAGTTTATTAATCAATTCTCCTTCAATATTACTTTGATAGTATTCCAATTGCAGATTGGAATACTTTGATTGCAAATCACCAAAATAACTTTCAAAATTCAGATTACCATAAATTTCAGGTTCTCGTTTCCCAAGTAAATTCAAATTGGGTCCGTTAAGGATTAGGATTTTCATGCGGTTGATTTTTGGTAAAAATAAAAAAACCATTCTTGAAGGAATGGTTTTTTTATTTTTATTTTTTTTATTGAACTCTTGTTGGCTCAATTGTTATAACATAATTTCCAGAATTATAATCCCTAGTAATATAATCATTACCATTTTGACCAGTTATAACTTTATCAGCAAAATTTACAATCACATCTCCTAAAATATCATTTCCTTCAGTTTTTGTTATTTGAGTTGAATGCAAAATTGATTCCTCTAAAGACGCTCCAAATTTAAGACCAGTTTTAACTTTTTGACCTAATGCAACATCAATATTAAAATTAGTAGCAAACTTAACATTTCTAGAATCTGTAATTACTGTTGTTTCCGTTAAATCAACCTCCTCTACTTGTATTTTTATACTAGTTGCGTACTCATCAAGTTCCCAATTAAATATTGGTATATTAACATCTAATGTCTTAAAACCTACAGATTCCAACTTAAAATACTTTGTTGGTTTCCCAAAAAGATAAACACTAGAATATTTCAGATCAAAAATATCATTTGGCATAACATTCATAAATTTTATAATCTCTAGACCAACTCCATTTTTTGCGTTCACAATTGTGCGAATTTTAAATTCAAAATTTCCCCCAGACCAATGAGAACTACTTATAAAATAGCTTTCAACATATCTTGGATCTCCAGTTTGATCTGCAATTTTATTATACATCGGAACAGTTGGTCCATATAAAGTAAAACTTTTAATAGACTCTTGGAAATCGTATTTAAAATTTCCATTTGGAGAAGAAGGAGTAATATCATAATAAATATAATCCCTTTGCCAACCATCAATATTGTTATAAATTGTGTATGCAGACTTTAATTTTGAATCCAAAAATTGACCATTTACAGTTCTAGCCACTATATTTTTTTTTCTATCAAAACAGTCATCAAGAAATTTAAAACTTACCCCACTACTAACTTTCACCTCTCTGGTTTTAAGAGATTTGTATTTAGAAAAATTCTTTATAAAAACAACTCTTTCATTCCCTTTTAAAACAATTACTGGAAAATCAGGAACATACTTTGATTCTAAAACAAACTGTTCATCAACACCAAAAACAGGAACATTATTAGTATTCGACAATCTAACCGCAACTTTAGGCACTTGGTTTGTCACATCCCATTTTGAAGCAGAGAATGAGTTATTTGGCAAAGTTGGAACCAAAATTGTTAAATCAGGAAATGAATTTTTAATTTCACTGACAACCTCATCATTTGAAACTATAGACTGCAAATTTTCTTCGACAGTTAAACCATTATCTAATGGCAAATCTAGAATCTGTAATAATAAAATTTCAGTATCATTATCGAATTGTTCCAGCGCTTTTAATCTAATCAGATTTCTAAAACTTTCGTTTTCATTCAATAATATTGCAAATGCTTTAGCTAATTCTTTTTTGGAATTTGACTTTACATCAAATAAAGAATCTAATTCATTACTTTTTTGATTATAAGACGTTTGATCAGTTTCACACGAATTAAAGAATAAAATAGCCGAAAAGGCAAAAATTAATTTTCTCATTATTTTAACATGTTTACTTTTTTGCAAAAGTAAGAAAATTAAAACAAAAAAAACGATAACAACTGTCCCACTGAGTTTTTAACATCGGTATTTTGGGGAATTTTGACTGTAAACCATGGAATTAGTGTTCAAAATTCTGATTTCCGTAAATTTCAGGTTCACCTTCCCCCGCATATTCAAATTAGATCCATTCAGGATTAGGATTTTCATGCGGTTGATTTTTGGTAAAAATAAAAAAACCATTCCGAAAACGAAATGGCTTTTTACAGTAATATTCAGTAATTAGAAAGAAAAACCAACAGACAACTGTCCAACTGAGTTTTTAACATCGGCATTTTTAGAAATTTCTGTCAAACCTAAAACATATCTTCCCTGAATAAAAAACTTTTCAGTCAGATTAAAGGTCAAACCACCAACAGCAGCAAAATCCAATTCATTGATATCTGTATCGAAATCAACATCTTTAGACAATAAGTACGAAAATTGAGGTCCTAAATCAAGACTTACAGTTTTTCCCATGTGTACTCTTGCCAAAACCGGAATCGAAATATACCCCAATTTTGCCTTTACCTCTTCCGATAAATTATCATACGAGGCACCTTGCGTGGAATACATAACTTCAGGTTGGAGGGATAACTTCTCTCCTAATTTAATCTGAGCCATCAATCCTGCATGGTAGCTCGTTATTGCATCGGTTTGCAAATCTGATCCTGAAAAATTGGCATAATTAAGTCCTGCCTTAACTCCAACTTTTAACAACTGTGCATGACCTAAAGTTGAAAATAAAACAACAAAAAGTCCACTTAAAATTAGCTTCTTCATATACTATAGTTTCTTAATTTATAACGAAAATAATGCCAAATTAGTGTTATTTGCAAATACAACACCAGTCAAGCCTTGAAAAACAAGGTTAATAACTCTTTTTTTTACTTCAAAACACTCATTATTATAGTGTATTTTTCTTTAAATTTTTATCACCAATTTTAGTTATTTTATCGACCAAAGACCAATAAATCCGATGATTAACAATATTAATCAAAATTGTTAATAACTTTAAAATCTGCAACTTAACAACGTAGCAAATTTTAGTATTTTCACCGTACAAATTTTAATACAAAATAGACTATGAAAAAATTATTATTAACTGCTGCTGCAGTATTTGCATTCAGTTTTGCAAATGCACAAGAAACAAAATTCGGGGTTAAAGCTGGTTTGAACATGGCTGACCTTGGTGGTGATGACGCAGACGGAATTGATTCTAAAATATCTTTTCACGTTGGTGGTTTCGCTGAAATCAAATTATCTGATAAATTCGCTTTCCAACCAGAGTTAGTATACTCTGCTCAAGGTGGTAAACTTGATGGAGGTACTTACAACTTCGATTACCTTAACATTCCTTTAATGGCTAAATTCTATGCTACAGAACAATTCAGCATTGAAGCAGGACCACAAGTTGGTTTCTTAATGTCAGGTAAAGTTAAACCAGATTCTGGAGACAGTATTGATGTTAAAGACGAATTAAAATCGACTGATTTCGGTTTAAACCTTGGTCTAGGTTACAACTTCACTGAAAACATTTCAGCTGGTTTAAGATATAACTTAGGTTTATCTCAAGTTGTTGATGCAGATAACGTAGATGTTAAAAACAATGTTTTCTCATTATCAGTAGGATATAAATTCTAATAGTTAATCCAACTATAAAAAACCTCCCTTTATGGGAGGTTTTTTTTTACCTTTTAATGAGTTCGTCGATATTTTTAACAGATCAACGAAAAACCATTAATAGAAAAAGGAAAGCAATTGTATTTAATTATTTTTACGAAAATTTTAAAACTAAACATACTATGAAAAAATTATTACTTAGTGTAGCTGCTGTATTTGCTTTTGGTTTCGCAAATGCGCAAGAAACAAAATTTGGAATCAAAGCAGGTTTAAATTTAGCTGACTGGTCAGGTGATAGCACTGACGGTATCGATTCAAGAATAGCTTTCCATGTTGGTGGTTTCGCTGAATTTAAATTATCCGAGAAGTTTGCCGTACAACCTGAATTATTGTACTCATCTCAAGGTGGAAAAGCAGATGCGGCTACATTGAATGTTGATTACATCAATATTCCGGTAATGGCTAAATTTTATGCTGCTGAGAAATTTAGTATCGAGGCTGGTCCTCAAGTAGGTTTCTTAATGTCTGCCAAAATAAAGCCGGATTCAGGTGAAGACCAAGATGTGAAAGACCAATTAAAATCAACAGATTTTGGTGTAAACCTTGGATTAGGATACGACTTTACTGAAAATATTTCAGCCAACTTAAGATACAACTTAGGTCTATCTCAAGTAATCGATGCAGATGGTACAGATGCAAAAAACAACGTATTTTCTTTATCAGTAGGATACAAATTCTAATTGACAATCGAATTACTAAAACCTCCTCAATCAGGAGGTTTTTTATTTAAAAAACAATCTAAATGAAATCATTTTTTATCACAATCATCTGCTTAGTGTCATTCAATTCAACCTACTCCCAAAAAACAACTTTCGGATTAAAAGGAGGCATAAACTTAGCCAATTTTACAGGAGATAACGACGGATCAAATTCAAGAGTAGGCTTACAAGCCGGATTTTACACTGAATTCAAAATGACAGACAAATTTGCCATTCAACCTGAAATTCTGTACTCCATTCAAGGAGCCAGTAATAAAGGAACTACAATAGCAGAAGGCTATAACGTTAATTACAAAGCAAAATTCAATTTAGGCTACATCAACATTCCTATAATGGGAAAATACTATACTTCTGACAAATTCACTATAGAATTCGGACCTCAGATTGGGTTCTTAACCAGCGCTAAACTTAAAACAGATATCACAATTATTGAAACAGGACAAACCGGAAGTTCAACAGATGATGTTAAAGAATTCTTTAAAGGAATCGATTTTGGATTAAACTTCGGATTGGGATATCAATTATCGGATAAAATAGGTACTAATTTGCGATACAATGCCGGTTTAGCTAATATTGCCGATACGGATGACGGCAGTAAAATCCAAAATAGCGTGTTTTCGCTTTCTGTAAACCTTAAATTATAAAAAATAAATCATTGACAATCAGGCTGTGAGAAATTACATAAAAAAAACAAAGGGTAATGCTTCCAAGAAATCAAAATTTATATAATTTTGCAGTCAAATTCAAAAATAAAATCATGAAAAAATTAGTATTAACTGTTGCTGCAGTTTTCGCTTTTGGTTTTGCAAATGCACAAGAAACAAAATTTGGTGTTAAAGGTGGTTTAAACTTAGCTGATTGGTCAGGAGATGATGCTGACGGAATTGATTCTAAAGTAGGATTCCACATTGGTGGTTTCGCTGAAATCAAATTGTCTGACAAATTCGCATTACAACCGGAATTATTATATTCTGCTCAAGGTGGTAAAGCTGATGGAGCTAAAGTAAATGTTGATTACATTAACATCCCTGTTATGGCAAAATTCTATGCTACTGAGCAATTCAGCATTGAAGCTGGACCACAAGTTGGTTTCTTAATGTCAGGTAAAATCAAACCAGATTCTGGAGATGATATCGATATTAAAGATCAATTAAAATCTACTGATTTCGGTGTTAACCTTGGTTTAGGTTACAACTTTACTGAAAATGTTTCAGCTGGTTTAAGATACAACTTAGGTTTATCTAACATTGTTGATGCTGACGGTGCAGACATTAAGAACAATGTTTTCTCTTTATCAGTAGGATACAAATTCTAATAAAAAACAGCAAAAGTCCCGCTTCAAAAAAAGCGGGATTTTTTTGTGCTTATTTTTTCCTAAATTGTCTACATGAATTGGCAAAGCTATATTAAAAATTATCAATCGTACTTGAAGATTGAAAGAGGACTTTCACAGAACTCGATAACGAACTACGCTTTGGACATTGAGAAACTTTGTCACTACCTGGCAACTAATAACATCAATGTTTCGCCTATTCAAATCAACGAACAAATCCTACAAGAATTCATCTACGATGCTTCAAAAAGTATCAATCCTCGAAGTCAAGCTCGATTAATTTCAGGATTAAAGAGTTTTTTCAATTACTTGATTTTTGAAGATTACCGTGAAAACAACCCACTGGAATTAATCGAAGCGCCACGTTTAGGCAGAAAGTTACCGGATACACTTAATATCAACGACATTGACAATCTAATTAGCGCTATTGATTTATCTTCCAACGAAGGAGAACGAAACCGCGCCATGTTAGAAACTCTTTATGGTTGTGGCTTGCGTGTTTCAGAATTAGTAAACTTAAAGATATCCGACTTATTTTTTGATGAAGGTTTTATCAAAATTACCGGAAAAGGGAATAAACAACGTTTTGTTCCTATTAGTCAATTGACTCAAAAATACATCACGATTTACAAAAATGAAATCCGTCCGTTAGTTCCTGTGCAGAAAGAATTTGGAGATACTTTATTTTTAAACCGAAGAGGGAAACAACTCACTAGGGCGATGATTTTCACCATTATCAAAGATTTGGCCAAAAAAATCAATCTCAACAAAACAATCAGTCCACATACTTTCCGACATTCGTTTGCCACCCATTTGTTGGAAAATGGCGCGGATTTAAGATCAATCCAACTCATGCTGGGCCATGAATCGATAACTACAACGGAAATTTATATGCATGTTGACCGAACACATCTCAATCAGGTTATGCAAACTTTCCATCCGAGAAACCAATAAAAAATCCCTCATTTGAGGGATTTTATTATTATTTCAATATCGAAAACAGCTCATCGAAATCAACTGTTTGTTGCGCTCCAGTGCTTAAGTTTTTTAGATTATATACATTCTTCATTACTTCCTCTGCACCTACTATTACAGTGTAAGGAATTCCTCTTTTTTCTGCATGTTGAAATTGCTTTCCGATTTTGGCCGCATCAGGATACAATTCCACTTTAATTCCTTTCTGACGCAGTTTTGAAATAGCTCGCATTGCAAATTTCGCTTCAGCATCTCCAAAGTTCAAGAAAATCGCTTTAGATGTTGATGTTACCGTATCTGGAAACAATCCCAATTCTTCGATCACTAAATAAATTCGGTCCAAACCAAATGAAATTCCCACTCCACTCATATTTTTCAGTCCGAAAATACCTGTCAAGTCATCATAACGACCACCGCCGCCTATTGAACCCATTGCAACACCTTCAGGAGCAGACACTTCAAAAATGGCTCCGGTATAGTAGTTTAATCCACGAGCTAAAGTGACATCCAGATCTAAATTGGCAGACAAAAGCCCTATTTCCGTAACATTTTCACAAATAAACTGCAATTCAGCCACTCCTTTTTTCCCTTCTTCCGAAGCATCCAACAGTAACGATAATTTTTGAATCTTTTCTTCGATTGTTCCGTCAAAACTAAATAAAGGCTGTACTTTTTCAATCGCTTCCGCAGCAATACCTTTCTCCAACATTTCCTTCTTTACCCCGTCCTCGCCTATTTTGTCCAGTTTATCCAATGCCACAGTGAAATCGATCAACTTATCAGAAGCTCCGATAACTTCAGCAATTCCAGATAATATCTTACGATTATTGATTTTAATGGTTGCTCCTTTTAAACCTAAATCGGTAAAAACAGCATCGTATAATTGAACCAATTCTACTTCCTGCCACAATGAAGTTGAACCAACTACATCGGCATCACATTGGTAAAACTCACGGTAACGTCCTTTTTGGGGTTTATCTGCTCTCCAAACCGGCTGAATTTGGTAGCGTTTGAACGGAAATTCAATGTCATTTCTGTGTTGTACTACATAACGCGCAAAAGGAACAGTCAAATCGTAACGCAATGCCTTTTCGGAAATACGTGCCGTAAATTTATTCAACTCAATTCTTTGCTCCAACGTAATGGTTTCGGCAGAATTTTTTTGTAATTCCTCAATCGATGATGGCAATTCAATTGTATTTCTATCATAGAAGAAATTTCCTGAATTCAAGATTTTAAAAATCAAACGGTCGCCTTCTTCCCCATATTTTCCCATCAAGGTTTCTGAATTTTCAAACGTAGGTGTTTCAATTGGCTGAAATCCAAATCTTTCAAAATGAGTACGGATTGTATTAAAAATATAATTACGTTTTGCCACTTCGGCAGGAGAAAAATCACGGGTTCCTTTGGGAGTACTTGGTTTTTGAGCCATTAGAAATATGAGTTATTAGTTATGAATCATGAATTGATATCACAATTGACCTTACAAATATCTTACATTTTAAATGAATACTAAAATTTTGAAACCAATTGTAACAAAAAATACAAATTAGTGACTTATAGCTCATGGTAGGACTATTTAGAGAAAACGTAAAAATTGCATTGGGATCAATAAAAACCCAATTACTGCGTACTATTTTAACGGTATTGATCATTGCCATTGGAATTACCGCATTAGTTGGCATTTTGACCGTTGTTTCCGCTTTAGAAAACACATTGTCTAAGGATTTTGCATCTATGGGTTCCAATACGTTTACCATCAATCAATACGATAACCTTACTCGTACCGAAGGCAGAGGCGAACTAAAGAAAATCAATCCTATCATTTCCTATCCAGAAGTAAAAGCTTTCAAAGAAAACTATGATTTCCCATTTACACATACATCAGTATCGTTTACTGCTACCAGTAATGCTGAAGTAAAATTCGAAAACGACAAGACCGATCCCGAAGTTTCCGTTTTAGGCATTGATGATAATTTTATACCCAATTCCGGATTGGAAGTTGTAAAAGGAAGAAATATCAATCCTTTCGATGTTGAAAACAATAATTATGTATGTGTATTAGGTTCAGACTTTGAAAAAAAATTATTAGCCGGTGTCAATCCCATCGACAAAACCATATCAATTCGAGGCGCCAAATTTAAAGTTATTGGTATCTTAAAAGAAAAAGGATCAACTTTTGGTAACAGCCAAGATTTAAGAGTCTTAATTCCGATACAAGTAGCTCGAACCTTATTTACAGCTCCGAATATCAATTATTCGACCAGTGTTATGATTGATAAAAAAGAACTTTTGGATGAAGCCGTTGACAATGCCACTATTACCATGCGCAAAGTCCGCAAACTCAATCCAATTGAAGAAGACAACTTTGGCATATCAAGAAGTGATGATCTCATCAACAAAATATTAGGAATTACACAATATTTAGGAATATCTGCTTGGGTTATCGGTGTGATTACCATTTTTGGTTCTTCTATTGCATTAATGAACATCATGTTAGTATCCGTAACAGAAAGAACTCGTGAAATTGGAACGCGAAAAGCATTAGGCGCCAAACGCAGTACCATAGCCATGCAGTTTTTTATGGAAACACTAGTTATCGGTCAATTGGGTGGACTGATAGGAGTTATTTTAGGAATTTTAATCGGATATGGAATTGCAGTAGCAATCAACTTCCAATTTGCTATTCCTTGGTTGGCTATAACTTCCGCTTTCATTGTCTGTTTTATTGTTGCTATTGTTTCTGGTTCCTATCCTGCGATGAAAGCAGCAAAATTAGATCCTATTGAAGCACTGCGCTACGAGTAATTTTTTAGTTTAGCCCATAGTCATTAGTAACTTAGTAATTAGTGAAGAAGAACTACTAATTAGCACCTTATCCTTAGTACTTAGTATTATTCAAACAAAGACGAATTCCGGTAATTTACTATAGTCTGTATATTGGCTAACAACACAAGCTCATAACTTATAAATTAGTTCACCTAATTAAGTTTGGAGTTCTACTTACTTAATAACTAGCTCACCTAATCGAGTTAGGAGTTCTCATTACTTAATTAGTAGTTCTCCTAATTAAGTTTGGAGTTCACGTTACTTAGTAAGTAGTTCACCTAATTAAGTTGGGAGTTCTCATAACTTAATTAGTAGTTCACCTAATTAAGTTTGGAGTTCACGTTACTTAGTAAGTAGTTCACCTAATTAAGTTGGGAGTTCTCATAACTTAATTAGTAGTTCATCTTACGAAGTAATTACAGATTACGAATGACTGCCGTAAATCATGCGGTCATTGCCGTATATATCTTTTTTAAGCTCGATGTTTTGAAATTGATATTCCTCTAATAAAGCGATCATCTCTTTTCCCAGATACTGATTGATTTCGAAGTACAGCTTTCCGTTTGGGGTTAGGTTTTTCTTCGCCAATTGTGTTATTTTTCGATAGAACAGTAAAGCATCATGATCTTCTACGAACAGTGCCAAATGCGGTTCATACTCCAAAACATTCTTCTTGATTTCCTCTTTTTCCAGATGGCGAACATACGGAGGATTCGAGACAATGATATCGAATTGCTGCATTAAGTCTTCTATTTCCAAAATACTTTGATGGAGAAAAGTAACATTTACTTCATTCCGAACTGCATTCTTTTTGGCCACAACCAATGCTTTTTCAGAAACATCTAGAGCAAAAACTTCGGCATTGGGTAAATTTTTAGCCAAAGAAACCGCAATACATCCGCTTCCTGTTCCTATATCCAGTATTTTAATTGTACTCTTTAGCTCCGCTCCGTTCGGCTTTGCCTCGGGTTGATTTTCAACTTTCGACTGACTAATAATCCAATCGACTAATTCTTCGGTTTCCGGACGGGGAATCAGTGTATTTTCATTGACATAAAAAGGCAATCCGAAAAATTCGGTTTCTCCTAATATATATTGTATCGGTCGTTGTTCTATCAGTTGTGCTAAAACCGTTTCCCACTGTAAAAGCTGCATTGGATCGAGTTCTATTTCCGGTTGCAACGCCAAATCAACACGCTTCATCTGATGGAATGCTTCCAAGAGAATGTAGAAGAAGCTATCTATTTCCTGAACATCATATATAGCACTAAGTTCTTGCGCAAATTGGTTTTTATATTCTTTTAGTAGCATCTGATGGTTATTGATTGTCTATTGCCAAATCCTTGATCATCCAAACCGGGCAAGAAGTATGACCTGTACACCCCATAGGTTCATCCAGATACTCAAATCCTGACTTTTTGTATAATTTTTGAGCCGCTTCCATATACGGCATGGTTTCAAGATAACATTTTTTAAATCCGAAACTCTTCGCTTTTGCAAGACAAACTTCCATCATTTGCGCGCCAATTCCCAAACCTCGAGTTTCAGGAAGCAAATACATTTTTTGCAGTTCACAAACATCGGGCGATCCATTCGCTAAAGGAGCAATACCGGCCACTCCTATTATTCTGTTTTCTTTCTCAACCACAAAGTAAGCCGAATTAGGTACTTGATAGGCTTCGTACATAGCATCCAATTGCGGATCTGCATAGGCTGTACCGACTTTTGGCACATTGAATTCCTCAAGCACAGTACGAATTACCTGAGCGACTTGTACATTATCTTCGCGTTGTATTTCTCGAATCAACATAAAATTAAAAGCTTATTTTTGTGACGTGAAGATACAGGAAAAATACATACAACGCTGCATTGAATTAGCCAAAAAAGGTTTAGGAACCACCTACCCTAATCCCCTGGTAGGAAGTGTTATTGTTCATAATGGAAAAATTATAGGTGAAGGTTGGCACCAAAAAGCGGGACAACCTCATGCTGAAGTGAATGCCATTCAATCTGTAAAAGACAAATCTTTATTGCAGGAAGCAACAATCTATGTCAGTTTAGAACCGTGTAGCCATTTTGGCAAAACACCACCCTGTTCTGATTTGATTATTCATCATAAAATCCCTAACGTAGTGATTGGCACGATTGATCCGTTTTCAAAAGTATCGGGGAACGGGATTCGAAAACTGAAAGAAGCTGGCATCAATGTTACTGTAGGTGTTTTAGAAGAAGCCTGCAACGAGCTAAACAAACGGTTCTTTACTTTCCATACTAAAAAGCGCCCGTATCTCATTTTAAAATGGGCCGAAACAGCAGATAGCTTTATTGCTCCACAAACCAGAGACGAACAAAAACCCGTTTGGATAACCAATCCCTATTCAAGACAACTGGTACATAAATGGCGAACCGAAGAACAAGGAATACTCATAGGAACACAAACCGTTATCGATGACAACCCAAGTTTGACGGCAAGAGATTGGAAAGGAAACCATCCAATTCGTATAGTTCTGGATAAAAAAAACCGAATTTCAAAAGAAAGTGCTATATTTGATAATTCGGCTTTAACATTTTTGATCACCGAAAATGAAATTGATTTCTCACAAAACCTTCCAAAACAGCTTTGTGATTACTTGTACGAGAAAGAAATTCAATCGGTCATCATCGAAGGAGGAAGCCAAACTTTACAAACTTTTATCGATGCCCAATTGTGGGATGAAGCAAGAGTTTTTAAAGGACACACGCATTTTTCAAGTGGAATTAAAGCCCCTAAAATCACTGGAAAAATAATAGCGGAACAAAAAATAGGAAGTGACGAACTTGTAATTTATGCTAAACTATGATTAACACTATTATTTTTGATTTTGGCGATGTATTGATTAATTTGGATAAAAACGCTTCACTTGAAGCTTTAAAAAAATTAGGGCTTCCCGCTTGGAACAAAGAATTAGACAACCTCAATATCCAATTTGAAAAAGGAAAAATCACTGAAGTGCAATTCATGATTGAAATGAAGAAGATGATTCCAAACGCTTCGATTGATGACATCAGAACAGCGTGGAATTCGGTCTTACTTGATTTTCCATTGGAAAGATTGGAATTTCTTCAAAAACTATCTCATAAATACCGTTTATTTCTTTTGAGTAATACTGACGAAATTCATGTAGCCAAATTCGAACACAAAGTGGGACATACTTTTGCCCGTGAGTTTTACCAATGTTTCGAACGAATTTATTTCTCTTTTGAAATTGGATGGCGCAAACCCGAACCTGAGGCATTCAATTACATTGTAAAAAAACATGAATTATCAATGAAACGTACTCTATTCATTGATGACAAAAAAGAGAACACTGACATTGCCGCTTCATTAGGTATGCATGTTTGGAATTTACAAGTAGGAGAAGAAGATGTCATTGATTTATTCAACAGAAAAGAAATTCCAGTATAAATAGTAAAAAATAAGTATTTTTGAAGCCGAAAAATCACTTCATTGGATACTTACAAAACCATAGCCGAAGCATCACCAGAAACCTTATACAAAGAAAAAAACAGTAAGTTTTTCGGCTTTGCTTTCCCTATTACCACCGAAGAAGAAGTCAAAATCCATATTGACCAACTCAAAAAAGAACATTTTTCAGCGAGACACTGGTGCTATGCGTATCAGCTGGGAACCACAAAAATACAATACCGCGTCAATGATGACGGCGAACCCAACAATAGTGCCGGCATGCCTATTTATGGCCAAATTCAATCCTTTGACGTAACTAATATATTAATCGTAGTGGTGCGTTATTTTGGCGGAGTGAAATTAGGTGTTGGTGGATTGATTTCTGCCTATCGTGAAAGTGCTAAAATGGCATTGGAAGCTTCATCAATAATTGAAAAAACGATTGATGTTCATTTCAAGATTACATTCGACTATAAAAACATGAATAAAGTGATGCGAGTAATCAAAGAAAAAAACCTGAATATCGTTTCACAAAACATGAATGAAAATTGTCAGATTGAAATTGCAACCCGAAAAAAAAATGCCGAAACTGTGTTCGACATTTTTACTAATTTATTTGAAGTGGATATTGAGGAAATCGATTCTTAACCATAATCTAAATAAAAATATGTTGCACAAGAACTACCTCATCCTAGCCCATAAAAACCCTGAACAGCTTCTGGAATTAATTACACAGCTTAATGATGTATTATCAACATTCTACATTCATATTGATAAAAAAACGGATATAACTCCTTTTACAGATTTACTTCCAAAACTTGAAAATATCATATTTATACAAAAGCCTTTTGATGTTATATGGTGCGACCACAGTACGGTTGAAGCTACCTTATATGTATTGAAAGAAATTATCAAACAAAATGCAAAAGGACACTGCATCTTAATAAGCGGCCAAGACTTTCCAATAAAAAGCAACAAACACATAAATAATTTTCTGGAAGAAAATAAGGATTACGACTTTATAGATATCCATTCCATACCCACTAACGAGTGGTATCAAAAAGGACTCAACAGAGTTAATCATTACAAATTCAACTTAAGTTCTAAAAGAGGCCATTTTGTGACATGCCCGAGCATTTATGAGAAAAAGTTTTACAGCATTTCAAATCTAAAATCTGTAATCAAACTTATATTGAACGGTAAAATAAAATTCATATTCAAACTATTTCAAAGAAGAAAAAAACCAGAACACATCAAACCTTATGGTGGAAGTCAATGGTGGTGCTTAAAAACAGAAACAATACGAAGCATTTTGACTTTTTGCGAACAAAATCCGGAATTCTTAGCATACCATAAGTATACATTACTCTCAGATGAAATTTTTTTCCAATCTGTTATCATGCATTTAAAAAACAGCATTGATCTTAAAATTCAGGATTCATTAACTTTTGTAGATTGGGGAAGAGATGTTCCAATCAAACCACCCACATTTTCTATCAACGACAATGAGTTGTTACTAACCCAACCGAATAACAAACTCTTTGCAAGAAAATTTGATTCAGATTACGACTATAACATTATTCATTTTCTGAAAAATCATCTAAAAAATTAAATAGATCAAACAGGAATATTTAAATTGTTGCCAATAACTTTTTCAGATGTTCCGGAGGAGAAATTGGACGACCGGTTTTCATATCTACAAATACCAAAATCGAATTCCCCGTTGTTAATAACTCTGACTTTTCATTATACACTTCATAGTCAAATTCTATCTTGACTGAAGTCTGACTTTTGAAGATGGTGCGCACCGTAAGTTCGTCATCATAGCGTGCCGGTTTTTTATAATTCATAGACAGCGACACTACCGGAAGCATTATACCTGCCGCTTCCATCAATTTGTAGGAAACCCCCAGATTTCTAAGCCATTCCACGCGACCTAACTCAAAATATTGCGCATAATTTCCATGATATACCATCCCCATTTGATCGGTTTCTGCATACCGAACCCTTACTTTTATTTCGTGAATTTTCATTAATTTCTTATAATAAATATTTAACCATTTGGTAACCCCAATAAAATTTCTTACAACAATTTTTTCATAAAATCAATATGAAAAAAATTTTTTTTTACAATAATTATAATCCATATTTGCTATCCCAATCTACTCAAATTCTTGGCCTGTAATTTGTCCAAGTAAAACCTTTAAAACTAACAATATAAGAATGCATATAATGAATAAAACTGCGGAATCGGTCTGGGAAAATTGTCTTTCTTTCATAAAGGACAACATACAGGAGCAAGCATACAAAACTTGGTTTGAACCAATCAAGTCTGTAGAGCTTACCGACAATGCACTTTATATTCAGGTGCCAAGTAAATTCTTTTACGAATGGCTAGAGGAGCATTATGTTAAGTTATTAAAAGTAGCCTTACAAAAGGAACTTGGAAAAAATGCGAAGTTACTGTATAAAATCAAAATGGAAAACACCTACGGGAACAAACTTCCATTTACGGAACAGTTACCGAGTGCCACACGTCAACCGGTAAAAACGCAAGAAATTGATGTTCCGGTACAGCAAAAAAATCCAGAGTTAAAAAATCCGTTTATCATTCCTGGAATCCGAAATATCAAAATTGAATCACAACTTAATGCGAATTACAGTTTTGACAATTTTTTGGAAGGAGACTCTAACCGTTTGGCCAGAAGTGCCGGTATGGCCGTTGCCAATAAACCAGGTGGAACTTCGTTCAATCCGTTATTGATTTTTGGAGGCGTTGGATTAGGAAAAACACACTTAGCACATGCTATCGGTGTTGAAATCAAAGACAAATATCCAGAAAAAACTGTTCTATATATATCTGCTGAAATATTCACACAACAATATATTGACTCGGTTAAGAAAAATACAAGAAATGACTTTATTCATTTCTATCAGTTAATTGATGTTTTAATTATTGACGATGTACAATTCCTATCTGGAAAATCGGGTACGCAAGACGTATTTTTTCACATCTTCAACCATTTACACCAAAACGGAAAACAGGTGATTTTAACTTCAGATAAAGCACCAGTTGACATGCAAGATATCGAGCAACGCTTATTATCTCGTTTCAAATGGGGATTATCTGCTGAATTGCACCAGCCTGATTACGAAACCAGAGTTTCTATCTTAAAGAATATTTTATTCCGTGACGGTGTTGAAATGCCTGAAGACATCATTGAATATGTGGCTCGCAACATTAAAACCAATGTACGCGAATTGGAAGGCGCTATCATTTCATTAATTGCTCAATCTTCTTTCAACAAAAAAGAAGTAACCATCGATTTAGCAAAACAAATCGTTGAGAAGTTTGTAAAAAATGTGAAGCGTGAAATTTCAATTGATTATATACAAAAAGTAGTTTCCGATTATTTCCAATTGGATGTATTGACTTTACAATCACAAACGAGAAAACGTCACGTTGTACAGGCACGTCAATTGGCTATGTTTTTTGCAAAAAAATACACTAAGGCTTCTTTGGCTAATATCGGATCTCAAATTGGAGACAGA
Organism: Flavobacterium sp. MAHUQ-57; assembly: GCF_051908335.1. Classification (NCBI taxonomy): domain Bacteria; kingdom Pseudomonadati; phylum Bacteroidota; class Flavobacteriia; order Flavobacteriales; family Flavobacteriaceae; genus Flavobacterium; species Flavobacterium sp. MAHUQ-57. The sequence continues at coordinate 346,833 of NZ_JBPZTE010000007.1, forward strand.
GATCACGCAACCGTACTTCACGCTTGTAAAACTGTAGATAATTTGGTTTCAACTGATAAGCAATTCAAAAAATTTGTTGACGACATCAACAAAAAACTTTCACTGTAATGACCACAAAAATATTAATGGTTTGTTTGGGGAATATTTGCCGTTCTCCATTGGCCGAAGGTATTTTACGCGCTAAACTTTCCGATGATTTCATAATTGATTCAGCCGGAACTGGAGATTGGCACGTGGGTCATGCTCCCGACAAAAGATCGATTGCTACAGCAAAGAAAAACAATTTAGATATTTCACACTTACGAGGCCGTCATTTTTCTAAAACCGATTTTCAGGAATTTGATTATATTTATGTCATGGACAATCAAAATTACAAAGACGTGATTGCTCAAACACAAAATGAAGCCGAAAAAGCCAAAGTAAAACTCATTCTGGAAGAAATTTTTCCTGGCGAAAAAGTAGATGTCCCAGATCCTTACTATGGCCTGCAAGATGGATTTGACAAAGTCTACAACATGTTAGATCAAGCTTGTAGCAGTATCGCAGAGAAACTTAAACGAAAAATACTTTAAACTGATATAAAATTCTTTCAATTCTACGATGATCAGCAATGCAGTGCATGATAATCATCTGTAATTCGCATATCAAAAAAAGATATGAGCATATTCATTAATTTGATAAAGAAAACTGAAATCAGAAAAACATCAATTCATATTGACAAATACAAGAAAATCCAACTTCTTATAAGTTCTATTGCTATTCCCTTATAAATAAAATTAATTGCACAAAGAGAATAAAATAGATGAAACTTAAATTTCGATTTTGAAATCACTTAACAACTGACTATTGTTTGTCCTACCGAAGTATTTGATACAATTTTCAAACATGTGAGACCACAGTCTTTGCCATTCATTTGTATATAATATAGATTTTTAAGACTTGCTTATTCTGCGTCAAAAACAGTTAAAAACCGCTTGATAAATCAAGCGGTTGTATTTATTTAATTAAGACAGCAATATGCCTTTCCAAAAACTACTCTAAATGAATACCCAGGTTGACAAACCACAACACCTGCTTCATTAACAGCTGCATGATAACAATTAGATGGGTTTCCAACACCTCCATTTAAAGACTTTTGCTCGTTAGCTGTTAATTTTTTTGTTCCTTCTAAGTTTAAAATGTTTTTTAACATGATTGTATAGTTTTAAAATTTAAATTACCTCAATCTTTTAAAGACAGTTGAGATTTCTGTCTATTCTCGGCCAAGAATATTGTATTATTATTTTAAGCTTGAACTAAAATTTGTGATTCATTGACTTCTGATGCGAAATCATTTAAAAAGAATTTAAGTTCATTGATATCATATCCCTTTGGAAATAATTTGCCATTTACAATTTTTACAGGAGTATAATTAAATTCATTTTTAGAACACCATTTATACTGCTGAAACAATTGATTGTTTACTTGCATACCATTATGTTCAACTTTCCATTTTTTTATCCATTCACTCAGCCCAATCTTATGAATATGCCAGTCAACAATAGCCTCTTCGGCTTTTTCAGGCAAAGAGTTTTGGATTTCGAGTAAGGTTTCTACAACCGTTTTATATGGATTATTATCATTTTCAGGATTGATGTTGAACAATATATTCAAATGAAATTTTTCTGGAAATTTTTTAACCAATTCAAAACCATCCTTAAACACATCATGACAATGCCCACAACTTGGACTGATTATAATCGTAAGCTGTGCAGCAGCACAACTATTTCCAAAGTGTATTCCTTTTAATTCATTAAAACCTTCTAAAGAAGTAATTTCTTCAGATAAAAATTGAAAAAGCTTGTATTCTCTTTTGAATCTTTTTAGACTTTTGACTTCATTATCAGCTTTAATTTTGGATATCAACATTGGCTTAAGTATAAACCACATTGTGGTAATCACAATGGAAACAAACAATAAAACAAAATAATTTAAGCTTTGTAGTATTGTAAATGATTGCAATCTGAACCAAAAAAGCACACTTTGAAAGATTACAATCAATCCAACAATCAAGCACAAAACGCACCATTTTTTTAGCACTATTTTTTGCAACCAAATAGAATATAGGACTATCGGAATTGACAACACGCTCATTATACCTACCAACATTGAAGAATCATTGGGAGAAATTAGTATTGAAATAGTACTTATGCTAAAAAACAATAAGGGCAAATCCGAGAAGTCAACCCATCTACTAATCCAATTCGCATTTGATTTAATAACAGAAGCACATGATAAATTTGCATTTATTGAGCAAAGTTTTGATGCAACATCGTTTTTAATTCCTACATTCTCTTGAACAATAAATACACTTGTAATCAATCCAAGCATTGATGTAATTAGTAAAAATGCAGCAATTACAAGATAATCATTATAGAAAAAAGAAACAGAAATCAAAGCAATTACCGGCAAGAAAGATGTTTTGCTTTTAAAAGATTTATGCTCTTTTTTAATAACCACAACATTGTTCGGTTCTATTATAAGAACGACTTCATTCCAACCTGAGAGAAAATCATTATTGCTTATTATTTGCTTTTTCCCGGATTCATTTTCAATAACAACTATATCATCTTTCTTAGTCACAAAAACTAAATCATGTTTATAGACTGCTAAAAAATTATTCGGCAATTCAACAAATTGCTCTTTTGAAATTCTAATTGCGGCGCTCTCAATTGACAAGAGATGCAACGAATCGGTTATAGCATATACACTCGGATAATTTGGATGTGATAAAAAAGATTCTTCAAATTCTGAAAAATATCAGAATAGTTATTTATCAATAATAGCTTTTTAATTAAACTTTGCATCTTTTCATTTTTTCTCGGTTAGAAAAATTCTCGAGTTATTTTGGCAAAGATTTGGAGAATTCAGACAGAAAAAAAACACATACTAGGACAATTTATTAATTATAGCTACGACATTTTATAAATTATCGAAATGATTTAAAAATATAACGCATTGATTTTAAACTAATTACAAAAACACTTTCTCTTACTCCATTTAAAAATCAAAAAAACAACAAATCAATTTTATTAAAGTTTACATTTGCCTAAAATCAATACCAAATAAAGTTTTATGAAAAACAATAAATTAAATTTAGAAGATTTTAAAGCAAATCAATTAGTAAAAAAGCAACTACTGTCTATCGCAGGTGGTGGAGGTGAAGACTGGGTGTATGATCCTAGAACAAACACTTTAAATTACATTTATTTGACTGGTCCAAATAATGGTGGCTCAGGGAGTGGTGATGGTGATGGAAAAATTAATACTCCATAAATTGCCTAAGAATCTATATTTTTAGCAAACTGAACAGGCGTAACACCTGTTCTTTTGCTAAAAGATTTCGTAAATGAGGAAGCGTTCTTAAAACCAACACTTTCAGCTATCGCTTGAGTAGAATATTTACGATAGATTGGATTTGCAATCATCTGACTAATTACATAATTTATTTTAAGTTCGTTTGTATACTCACTAAAAGTTTTTTCAAAATTTTTATTAATTACATAAGACAAATAAGTGGTGTTTGTTTTAATTTTTTTAGCCACATACTGAAGTGTATAACCTTCTTTAAGGTATTCTAATTTTTCTTCTAGTATTTTTAATTTTTCAACAATCTCTTTTTCTTTTGTTTCATCTAGTATTAGAATACTAGAATTGTTCGACAAATCATTTCTACCCGAATTATTATCAATTAGTGTATGATTCTCTTTTTCGACATCTTCAATCTCTCTTTTTCTAAACTCCTCAATCAATAATTTTACTTTTTTATTGGCCTTATTTTTATTGATATAATTTTTTATAAAGAAAAACAGTACAATTACAATAGTGAGAAAAACCAACATATATCTCAATATTCTTTCATTTCTAAGATCTTCTTTCAAAGTCACCATCTCTTTTTCTAAATTATCAGTACTTATCAGAGCGTTTACTTTAAGGGTTTCTTCATTTAATTCTGACCTATGCTCCTTGAAATTACTCAAATACAATTTCGAATACTTCAAAGCACTATCGTAGTCTTTATTTGCCGCATAAATTTTGGCCTGAAAATAATTGGAATGAACAAATTCCACTATGTTCATTTTAGTGTTTTGATAAATAGAATCTACTTTTTTAAAACACAATAAAGCTTCATCATACTTCTTTTGTTGGTAATATACCCTTCCTAATCCATAATTGACCAAGCAGTTTTCATACCCTAAATCTTTTGTTTCAACTAATAATTTTTTGTAATTTTTTTCAGCTTTATTTATATCTCTCTTTAACAAATAAGCAAGCGCAATATTTATTTCAGCATTTAATTTAGTTCCTTTAATATACTCAGAAAAAATGACGGTTTTATTATAGTAATAGATCGCCGAATCTAAATAAATCTTTCTATTTTGATTGAATAAAAAAAGGTCTTTATAACAATTCCCTAAATTCAAATTAATTTGACTCTTGGCTTGATAAAATTTATCTACATCATACAAATATTCTATTTTATCTGTTATTCTATCTGATTCCTTAGAAGCCTGTATAGATAATTTAAGATTTCCAATTTCCTTATTAACAATAGCTATATTATTATTAAACTTAACAACTTGCATAAAATCATCCACTTTTCTAGACAATTTTTGACCCTGCTGATAATATTCTAAAGCCTTACTAAGATGTCCTCTTTTCCATTCTGCTAAGCCCCCATAAGACAAAAGATAGGAATGATGCTTTGTTTTTTCAATGCTATTAGGAACTTTATCCAAGTAAATCAATGATTTCTTATATAACTGTTTTGAAGTAACACTATCTCCTTTTAATTGAAATAGATAAGACTTAATTCCATAGGCAAATGATTTATGCAAATTGTTATCCGATTTTTCAATTTTGCTTGCATAGATAAAGGAACTATCCTTATTCGAATTAATCAATAATCGAGCTTTATCATGCAGTCTTTGATATTCAGCATCACTTAAGTTTATATTTTGAGAAAAACCTGTGATTGAAAAAAATGAAAAACAAAAAAGGAATAAAAACTTCATATAAATTGATTTTGGAAGGGTCAAAACTAAAAAATAAAAAATGTAATTTCTATTAAAATTGAGGTTTGTTATCATAAAAGAGAATTCTGAATCGTAATATCTATTATTTAGATTCGTTTATTTTATCTTTGTTTAAAATTAAAAGCGATTAACCAATGAAACCCATTACATTTTTAGGCAAATTATATTTAATCCCAACCACTTTGGGCGAAATGAACCCTGAAGATGTTTTACCACAGACCATCAAAAGAAGTATTGACTTTATTGACCACTATATTGTTGAAAACGAAAAGACTGCGCGTCGTTTTATCAAAAGCGTTCATCCTGAAAAAAAACAACCCGATTTAAAGATTTCTGTACTCAACAAACATACAGAAACACATGAATATCAAGAATTCATCAAACCTCTTTTAGGCGGACAAAACATTGGCTTAATGAGTGAAGCAGGTTGCCCTGGCGTTGCTGATCCAGGAGCAGTGATCGTCAAATTAGCGCATGAAAAAGGAATTCAGGTTGTTCCATTGGTTGGCCCAAGTTCAATCCTATTAGCTGTAATGGCTTCAGGAATGAATGGTCAAAGTTTTGCTTTCAATGGTTATTTACCAATAGATAAAGGAGAAAAAAAATCAGCATTGAAAAATTTCGAAAAACTATCTTTCGACAAAAATCAATCCCAGTTATTTATTGAAACCCCTTATAGAAATAACAAATTATTGGAAGATCTTTTGACTACACTACAACCCAATACCAATCTTTGTATTGCTTGTGACATAACACTTCCAACAGAATACATCAAAACTTTGGCTGTAAAAGACTGGAAAAAACAAAAGGTCGATTTACATAACCGACCTTGCATTTTCATCATTCACAAAAACTACTAATATACGTAGTTATTTGCTTTTGCTTTTTTATTCGCCTCAATAAAACTGGTATCATAACCAGCGAATTCTTTTAAATATTCCGCAACGGAAGTTCCAAAACCGTCAACAAATTTCTTACGTCCTCCTGAACGTAAAAATCGTTTCACAGAACCTGGACCACCCAAGTGCGCTGCTGCTAAAATGCCCGACTCAGTAATAGGTATACCTTCAATTACTCGTCCCGAATATTTTGCAATCTCCTTGCGTAATTCCCACTTATTTCGTGCTAAATACGCAATAAAGGCCTTTTCCTGAAGCTTTCTGCTTTTTAGAAAAGTTTTTTCATCATCGATTCCCAACGATTCAAGCGTCTGAGAACCAAATTGATATTTCCCAAGATAACCAAAACTATTTACTTTATGATATTTCCCTTGGGATTCACGGGCAGCTAAACTTTGTTGAAAACCAACAAAGGTTTTTCCTGTGAAAGGAATATCAAAAAATGTTTGATCAACTTCTACTTCTGTAGGTACTGTGTAGGTAATTTCCTTTTCAAATACATGAAACCAAGGAAATAATTCAGATTGGAATGGTCTAAAACCAGAACTTAATGTGATGATTGAGGCAAATAATCCAAAATAGAATATTTGTTTTTTTGTCATATAATTAATTTTCTTCTAACTAAGAACACTGAAGTTTTTTCAGAAATTTCTATCATTGCCAGAAAATTTACAGCGACAAAGTTAACACCTAAATACTTAATAACGTGTTAATTTCGTCTAAAAATATAAACAGTCAAAGTTAACAACTCCGTTAGCGCCAAGTTTTACAGTTGGTGCGGGGATTTTGATTGTGTTAATAACTGAGAAAAAAGTTTTTAAAAAGTGTGATTTTGTTTCGATTTTTGATAAATCCGCATCAAAACTAAGGTAAAATTCCCGATTTCTTTTTATGTAAGGCAAATCTGAACCCGAATTTACGAATTCATCACCGGTAATCATTCCGTTTCCTCCATATCCTACAGCAATATTGAACCATTTCGGCAACTTTGAGCCTTTAAAAAAGGAATGCAAATTTACCGATAACCAATAGGTTTGGCCATTGTAATCTTTCAAGAGTTGCTCGTTAAACGATTCTCCCAAAGCATCGGGTCTGACTTCAGCATATTTTGTGGTATGAAACGAGAATTTTGGCATTATTCTTTGTTCCTTCCATAGTAACTCTTGCGAAACATACAATCCGGTTCCTGAAATATTCGCAATGATATCTCCTGATGATGCACCCCATTTTTGCGAAAACCCATCAAAAACCTCAACGGTAGTCAAAAAACCCAGACTCAGAACAGAACCATAAACCAACTGCTTGTTTTTAGGCAAACCAGCCCAGTTCATAGTTTCACAACCAAAACGATTCAAATGATAAGCAGAATAAAAATGTCCCACTTTATCCATTTGCAACCATTCCGAATTGTCATTAATAAAATGAAACTTACTTTGCGGATAATCCTTATACCACAACTGACTTAAACCTACTAAAGCTCCTGTTGCCAGTCCAATTTCAGCATACAGCACCGCTTTCTTCCTACCGATATTAAGCGAATCGGATGGTGCTAAAAAAGAATCGATTCCGGATTGTGGAAATACCGGAATCGAGATTAATATAAACAGTATGTATCGTAAAAATTTCAACAACTACTGAATTCCTAATTTACTAACCCATTCAGCATACTTTCTAGCATTCTTCATATGCTCTTCATAAGAGGCCGTAAAATCATGATAACCAAAACGCTGCACACTTGCACAGAAATAAATATAATTGTGCTTTTCAGGGTTTAAAACTGCATCAACCGCCGAAATATCAGGCATAGCTATTGGCCCAGGAGGCAATCCCGTATGTATATATGTATTATAAGGCGAATCTACTCTAAGCATATCTCCCTTTACACGTTTGATTACTAAATCCAAATCATTTGCTTTACGTCGCATAGCAAATATAATTGTAGGATCAGCCTGTAATGGCATCTCTGTCTTCAAACGATTCAAATAAACTCCCGCCACTCTAGGGCGTTCATCTGCTTTTACGGTTTCCTTATGAACCACCGCTGCCAAGGTAATCACTTCTACCGGAGTCATTCCTAATGCCTTCGCTTTAGCTTTTCTTTCATCTGTCCAGAAATCATTGTATTCATTCAGCATTTTATCTCTGAATTTTTCCGCTGAAGTATTCCATTTGAATTGGTATGTATTTGGAATAAACATCCCTAAAACCGTCTCTTCGTTAAATCCGTTATTAGCCATAAAAGTCGGATCTTTAATTGCTCTCATCAAACTCAAACTGTCCGCTTCGATTTGTGACGACACTCTTGATACTAATTTTTCAAGACTCTCCTGATTGTTAAAAGCCAAATCCAAAGGTTGATTATGACGTAAAGCTGAAACCAAGCCTAAACTTCCGGTTCCTCTTTTAAATAAAAATCGACCAGGAAACACATTTTGATCGTACGATCTTAGTTTTGCCACCATTTTAAAACCATTCACATCTTTAACATAAGGATCAATAATTTTCAAAACATCCTCATAAGTTGAACCTGTAGGTACAAAAACATACTGCTCCTCTTTGTCAAATTTAGTATTAGAGGCGAAAAAGTTCATATATAAATAACCCGCAACAGCGATTGCTACGACTGTAAGTACGATTAAAATCTTCTTTTTATTCAAAATGGTAAAATTTAAAAATTGGTATTGATTAATTGGAATAGTTCTTCATCATGAAATTTACCGTTATGGTAAATCCAGTCTTTTTTTATTCCTATTCTTTGGAATCCAAAATTAGCAAAAAGCTTCAAACTGGCTTCATTATGAGAAGCAATATTTGCATATAACTGATGTAAATTCAATTTTGAAAATGCGTAGGCAATCAACAGCTTTAGCGACTCATTACCGACACCTTGATGGCGTTCCTCAGGATTAGCCACAATAATCCCCACTCCTGCTCTTTTGTTTTGCGGATCATAATCAAAGAGATCGATCAAACCAATTGCTTCGTCGTTTTCATTTTTACAAATAGCCAATCGCAATTGTTTTGCCTCATAGATATCTTGATGTGCATTTTCCAGATACTGACGAATCAAAAACCGGGAGTAGGGCGTTTGTGTATTACTCACTTCCCAAATAGTCTCATCATTCTCCAACCTGTAAACAAACTCCAAATCTTCCGGTTCGAGTGCTCTCAAATAAATAGTTTCACCTTTTAATGTAATCATTGAAATAAACGAACGTATTAGATTGTTAAACGGTAAAAAATAAACTATTCTACCGAAATTGTACCTGAAAACACGAATTTAGCCGGTCCTTTCAGAAACACCTGAGTAAAGAAACCGTTTTTTTCATGAAAAGAAACCTCCAATTCACCACCTTCCACACGAAGCTGAATTACCGAACTATCAGTTTTACCGATTGACTTCATTGCTATAGCAACTGCTGTAGCTCCTGTCCCACAGGAAAGTGTCTCATCTTCAACCCCTCTTTCGTAGGTTCTCAGCGCAAATTTATTTTCATCGGTCTGCGTTACAAAGTTCACGTTACTACCAGCTTGCCCATACAACTCACCGTACCGAATTTTAGAACCCTCGTTTCTAACATCGAAAATATGCAAATCTTCCACCAATTGTACATGATGAGGCGAACCCGTATTTAAAAAAATATGATTCTCATGTTGCTGCACCTCATCAACATCTTTCATTTGTAATGAAACAATATCATGCTCGTCAATGGTAGCATGATGCAAACCGTCCACAGCAATAAAAGTAGTCGAACTTTCAATAACCCCTATTTTTTTAGCAAATGCAACAAGACAACGTCCACCGTTTCCACACATCGAACTTTGGTTACCATCAGAATTATAGTATACCATTTTAAAATCGGACGATTCGTCGTTTTCCAAAAGCATTAATCCATCTGCACCAATACCGAAACGTCTATCACATAAGAACTTGATCAATTGGGTATCATTTTTTGGGAATGTTTCTTGGCGATTATCCAAAATAACGAAATCATTTCCTGTTCCTTGGTATTTATAAAATGTATAGTTCATTGTAACGATTAACTAGTGAAAGAGACCTGATCGAATCAAGCTACTACGTAGCGCAAAGAACAGGAAACCAAATATGAATAGTAGCAAAAATGCTGAGCTTCAAAAATACAAAAATACAAATATTAATGATACGTTAAAGAGTGTTAAACGAGCGTTAAACCTATTGACATAAAATAAGAAAATTATATTTTTACGTTATAAAATTTTAAACAAACAATTACAGATTATGAAAAGATTTGGAAGTTTATTTCTGGTTTCATTATTGAGTGGAGCCACTACTTTAGGAGCTTACAAATTATTTATTGACAATGATGCTCCAAAATCAGGATTGGCTATTGCTTCAGAAAGCTATGCCAGAAATGTAGGCCTTGGAGGCGAAGCAGTTGATTTCACAGCTGCGGCAGATAATGCCATTCATACCGTGGTCCACGTTAAAAACGTAACCGTATACAATGTTCCCAACAATCCATTGATGGAATTCTTTTATGGTTATCAAGGTGGCGGAACAACACCACAAAAGCAGATCGGAACCGGTTCTGGAGTAATTATTAGTGAAGACGGTTATATCGTAACCAACAATCACGTGGTAAAAGACGCCACAGAATTAGAAGTTACTTTAAACAACAACAAAACTTACAAAGCCAAATTGGTAGGAACCGACAGCAAAATGGACATCGCTTTGATTAAAGTAGAAGCTACTGAAAAATTGCCTTATACCACTTTTGGAAATTCTGACAATATTAAAGTTGGCGAATGGGTACTAGCAGTTGGAAATCCTTACAATTTAACTTCAACGGTAACTGCAGGAATCGTTTCAGCCAAAGCCAGAGACTTATCCAACAACGGGATTCAGTCGTTTATTCAAACCGATGCAGCTGTAAATCCTGGAAACAGTGGTGGTGCATTAGTTAACACACGCGGAGAGCTTATTGGAATCAATACTATGATTTCTTCACCAACCGGAAGCTATACCGGCTATTCGTTTGCCGTTCCATCGAATATAACCCGTAAAATTGTCGAAGACTTGATGCAATTTGGCAATGTGCAAAGAGGTGTTTTAGGCGTTGAAGGTGGCGAATTGAACGATGCAGCTTCTAAAGAATTCGGTGTAAAAGAAACGCAAGGGTTTTACATCAATAAAGTATACAAAAACTCTGGTGCTGAAAAAGGCGGATTGAAAAAAGGCGATGTAATTGTTCAATTGGACAACCAAAAAATTAAAGGTTTTGCTGATTTAACATCATACATCAACACTAAACGCCCGAATGACCAAGTACAAGTAGGTATTTTAAGAGGTGATGACAAAATGAGTTTACCAATCAAATTAACCAAAAAAGAACTGGTAAATTATGAATACAACGGTTTTGAACTTGAAGACATTGATGCTGCCGACAAAAAACGTTTCCGCTTGAACAATGGTGTTAAAATCAAAGATGTAACCAATGAAAAATTCATGGAATACCGTAATGAATTAATTGGAAGTATCATTTTAAGCATTGACGGAGTAAAAATCACTTCGATGGAACAAGCTTCAAAAACATTGAATTCAAAATCAGGCGCAGATAAATTTAGAATTGAAATATTGACTCAAAACGGAGAACAAGTACGCATGTTATTATAAAATTGGTTATGTACTTAATTTCTTTAAACCTCGGTTCACGCCGAGGTTTTTTTATTTCTAAAATATCCGTTAAAAAATTTTACGAAAACGTTTGAAATAGCTACTTTTGCCGCATTAAAAAACAAAAAACATTTTCATAAAAATGAGCAACACAGCAGTTTACGAAAAAGAATTGGCTTTCCAAGCAGACAGAAGAAAGGCAGCGGTAGAGTTTATAAAAATCGTCAGCGATTTATGGTATGACAAATCGATCGAAATGGTTCTTTTCAGAAACCAATTGATCGACAGAAGCGTAAGTGATATCATGAATTTACATGAATACGCTGGTGAATTCGTTCAAAAACCGATCAATGTATTTGATTCTGTAGAAATCCTTAGAGCCATCAACAATTTAGACTTACCTCCTTCACGTTTGGATATTGGTAAATTAACGTACGAATACCACCTTGAAGACAACAAATACAATGATGCAACTGCATTCGTAATTGACAAATTAAAAGACGCCAAAAACACACACGAAATCAAACCTAAAGATGTCGTTTTATACGGTTTTGGTCGTATCGGACGTTTATTAGCGCGAGAAATGATGTCTAAAATTGGAAAAGGACAACAATTACGTCTTCGCGCAATTGTAACCAGAGATAAAAATGATGCTGTTTTATTAGAAAAAAGAGCTTCTTTATTACGTTATGACTCAGTACATGGTGATTTTGAAGGTTCAGTTCAAGCGGATGTTGAAAACAACGCTCTAATTATTAACGGAACAACGGTTCACATCATTACTGCAAACGGTCCTGAAGAAATCGATTATACACAATACGGCATCAACGACGCATTGGTAATTGACAACACAGGTGCTTTTACAACTGAAGAAGCCTTAAGCAGACACTTGACTTCTAAAGGAGTTGAAAAAGTATTATTAACTGCACCAGGTAAAGGAGTTCCGAATATTGTGTACGGTGTAAACCACGAGGACTACAATCCGGAAGAAGTTAAAATTTACTCTGCCGCTTCTTGTACAACGAATGCTATCACTCCGGTTTTAGCTGCAATTGAAGAAACTTTAGGCGTAAACAAAGGACACATCGAAACAATTCACGCGTATACAAATGACCAGAATTTAGTAGACAACATGCACAAAAAATACCGTCGTGGTCGTTCTGCTGCATTGAACATGGTTATTACTGAAACTGGAGCTGGAAGTGCTGTAGCTAAAGCTTTACCTAGCTTAACAGGTAAATTAACTTCAAATGCAATTCGTGTTCCTGTTCCAAATGGTTCATTGGTAGTATTAAATCTTGAAGTGAATAAAACGACTTCTGTAGAAGATTTGAACAACATCATGAAAAAATACGCTTTAGAAGGTAAATTGGTAGAACAGATCAAATATTCATTGAACAACGAGTTAGTTTCTTCTGATATCGTTGGAACTTCTGCACCATCAATTTTCGATAGCAATGCAACAATTGTATCTGCTGACGGTAAGAATGTAGTAATGTATGTATGGTATGATAATGAATACGGATACAGCCACCAAGTAATTCGTTTGGCAAAATATATTGCACAAGTAAGACGTTATACGTACTATTAATAGATATTGAATATCACCCAAGTAAAAAATCCGCTCTCATTTTTGAAGCGGATTTTTTTTTCATAGTATTTTAAAAAACAGTATCTTTCTTAAAATAAATCAAAAACTTAAAACAATTCATTTATGGGAAAATTTGTAATCTCTAAGAGAACAAACGGTGAGTTTCAGTTTAATTTAAAAGCCGGAAATGGTCAAGTCATTCTTACGAGTGAAGGCTATTCTGCTAAAGCAGGCTGTGAAAATGGCATTGAGTCCGTTAGAAAAAACGCTCTGGACGAATCCAACTTTGATAAAAAAACAGCGGCTAATGGAAAATTTCATTTTAATTTAAAAGCAGGCAACGGTCAGATTATTGGTTCAAGTCAGATGTATGAAGCGGAAGCAGGGAGAGACAACGGTATCAAATCGGTACAAGAAAATGCTCCTTCAGCTACTATTGAAGACGAAACCGTTTAATAAATAAACAAAAAAACCGTCCTTAATCAGGACGGTTTTTTTATCTTATCTAGTATTAATTATTGTAAAACACGATTGACTTGTACAAATCTTTTTGCATAGTAGGGTTCTTTTATTGAAGAGATAATAACACCCGAACTAGTCGATGAATGAATGAATTTAATATCATCCTCAACCACTTCCGTTACCATTCCAACATGACTAACACGTCCGCTTCCCATGGTAGCAAAGAAGATTAAGTCTCCTTTTTGAGCCTGTTCACGATCGATACGTACACCTGCATTTTGCGCCATATCACGAGAAGAACGCGGTAAAGTCATTTCAATATTCTTGAATGTTGCAAACATCAAACCTGAACAGTCGAATCCAGCAGATGTAGTACCACCACTTCTGTAACGTGTTCCGATATTTTCTGAAGCTTTTGCAATTAAAAAATCAGCTTTCATACTAGCATCCGCAGATAATGGCAAAACAACTACAGGAACATTTTCAGTAGTTGCCACATCCTGATTATTCTCCATAACCACAACAGGAGAAGTTGTATTTTCTTCGACAACTTCTTTCTTCAACTCTCCTTTAATGATTAAAACATCACCAACGTGCAATCCGTTTTTAACATGAGGATTTCGCAGTTCTAAATCGGCAATAGAAATTCCGTAACGTTTTGAAATACCATATTTGGTTTCTTTGGTAAGCACAGTGTGTGCTATATTCTCGTCCGCAACAACTGGTATTTCAACCTTAGGCTTCGTTTCTTCAATTTTCTCTACTGATGGTTTTGATTCGGCTACAACTTCAACTTTTGGCGAAGTGATGATAGTATTCTGACTTTCAAAAATTGCATCAGATACTGGAATTTTCAGTTTCATTCCTATCGCTAACCCTTCATTTCCAATAGCACTATTATTTTCTTTAATAGCTTCAATACTCACTTTGTATTTTTTGGAAATTCCATACAATGTTTCTTTTGGCAGTACTTCGTGAGTAATTATTTTAGAAGTCGTTTCGGTTTTAGCTACGGCAGTTTCAACTGTAGTGGCATTTTTAGCAGGAATCCACAAAACCGATTTCAAGGCTAAAACACTCCCTTTTGCTTTTGGATTCAATTGGTAGATATCCGCCAATTTCACGTCGTATTTTTTGGCAATACTATACACTGATTCTCCGCCAGCCACGATATGTTTAATTTTCTCTTGAGAAAATCCTGACATCGTGAATAAAAGCAGCAACAATAAATAATACCTCACCATAAATTTTTTTTTTTGGTTTCGCAAGATAGCGTTAAAGAACCAAACGAAAAAACCTTCACTTTATTTTAGCATTTCTTTAAGATTTTAAGAAAGTCGAAAAACTATAGGCAAACAAAGTAATTTCTTAATAAAAAGTTGATAACTTGTTCATCGCTATGTTGTTAATTGAAAAATTAGTAATTTAATTGCAGTAAACTAATTAACGATCAAAATGAAACACCTTTACCTTTTTCTTTCCGCCTTTTTTATGATTTCAATTGACGGAAACGCACAAAAACTGGAACTTCCTGAAAGCGCAACTTTCCACCTTCCCACCAATTCATTCTATATTTCGAATGTAAGAAGCAAGAATATCATCAAACAAAACGCCAAAGGAACTCAAACGGTATTTGCTCATATCGACGCTCAATGCCTAGGCGTTACCATTTATAAAAACACATTGTATGTTGTTGCCGATGATCAAATATTAGGATTTGACCTAACCTCCAAAAAACAAGTTTTCTCGATCACAATAGACGAAGCAAAACAATTGAACGACATTACAGCCGATGAAAAAGGGATTTTATATGTATCCGACAAAGGCGACAACAACATTTACAAGATAGAAACCAAAGAGAAAAAATTCAGTAAACTTTTAAAACAAAATACCATCAAAGCACCAAACGGATTGTACTATGACAAAACAGCTAAAGTTCTTTTGGTTTGCAATACTACTGACAACAGCAGCATTTTTAGCGTTAACACTAATGATGGTGAAGTAATTTCACAATTTGCCACTAATTATAGTAATTTTGATGGTTTGGCAGTCGATAATTTAGGCAATATGTATGTCACTAGTTGGTCCAAAGACTGGAAAAAGAGTAAATTATTACAGTTTGGTAAAATGGCAAAACAACCAAAAGTACTACTATCCAACACCAAAGGAATGTCCGACTTGGATTTCAGCACAGCCTTGAATAAACTAATAATGGTCAATTCTTTTGAAGGCACCATCAAAGCACAATCTCCAAAACTAATTAAATAAATTTATGAAAAAACTGATTTTCTTATTCTTAGTTACACTTTTAGCGAGTTGCAATTCGGCCAAAACGAGCAATGGACTTATCCAGGATTGTCCAGATGAAAAAATCGTGAATAACATGCCTTCTGTAGGTGGAACTAATGAAGTCAAAGAATATTACATCTATAAAGGAAAACGTAAAGAAATAAAAGATTTTGATGCTAAATGGGTAGCCCAAAACTGCACCGTTAAAACAGCTGAAGTCTATTAAAATGATAATGTAAATCCGCCAGAAAAATTCGAGCGGATTTATTTTTTTAATACCAATGGAAAACAAAAAGTACCAAACCGTTCAAGAATACATCAATGACTTTCCTGCAGAAGTCAGTGAAATTCTCAATGCTATTCGGAAAACTATCCAAGAAGTTGCTCCTCACGCTACCGAAGTCATCAGCTACAACATGCCGGCATTTAAGACGAAAAAAGTTTTGGTTTATTATGCCGCCTTCAAAAAGCATATAGGTTTTTACGCCTTACCATCCGGAAACGAAGCGTTTCAAAAAGAACTGTCACAATACAAAACAGGAAAAGGTTCTATCCAGTTTCCTTTAGACCAAGAAATACCTCTAGAACTGATTCAAAAAATGGTTACTTTCAGAATTCAAGAAGTGGAAGCAAACTAAAACACAATTTTTTCACAAAATACTTATAACAAACTGTTAATTGAATCTGTTCGCCAAATCATTCTCTCTACATTTGAAAACATCAATAAAAAACAACTTTCAAACCATGAAAAACCTTTTAACTGTGTTTGGTATTCTCTTCTCGATGTATGCTAATGCACAAAATGAACCTCAAAAATTCGAACCCTATATTATCTCAGACGGAGGTGTATTTGGTCTAACCATTTCTCCAGATTCTCAAACTGCCCTTTGGGTAAAATCGAAAGGAAAAAGAGATACGCTAATCATTATGGAGTCTCATAAAAGAAATGGCAAATGGATGAAGCCGGCCGTAGCCTCTTTCTCAAGTCCGAACGGAAGCTGGAAAGACATCGATCCCGTTTTTAGCCCGGATGGCAAAACGGTGCTTTTTCAATCTACCAGAAGTGTAGAAAACCATCCTGACCGAAAAGGTTTCGATATTTGGGCAGTTAAAAAACTAAAAAACGGCTGGAGCGCGCCTTATCATTTAGGCAATACCATCAATACCGACGCCTCCGAATCATTTGCATCGATGACCAAAAGCGGTAACATCTACTTTATGAAAGACAATGAGACCCAAAAAGGCAATTCTGATATTTGGGTTTCCCGTTTGGTCAAAGGCGAATACCAAAAACCGGTAAATTTAGGCAGCCCCATTAATACGGACGAAAGAGAATCGAATCCGTATATTTCACCTAACGAAGATTATATTATTTATTTTTCAACCAATCCAAAAGGTAATGGAGAAATTGACCTTTACATTAGTTTTAACCAAAAAGGCAAATGGAGCGAGCCGGTTAATTTAGGTCAACCGATTAACTCCGAATTGGCCGAATTTTGTCCTTTTGTGCATCAAAAAGAAAAGAAACTGTATTTTGCACGCCAAAAGAAAATGGAAAATGGAACATTTACTGAAGATTTATTTTCTGTAGATTTTGACCCTAAACAATACAAAAAATAATGACTGATAAAAGACAGCAACTCACTTTATTTGTTCCTGAAGCTTTTTCAGGAACAATTGAGTTAGTTCGGTCGCAATTCAATCCGATACAACACCAACTTATTGCCGCTCACGTCACGTTATGTCGCGAAGATGAAATAACCGATATTGAAACTATCCTCCACAATCTTCAAAAGGAAAGCTTAGCAGAAATAACGATTCACTTCGACGATATAATCCGATTTCAAGAAGGAAAAGGCGCTCTATTACCCGCGTTCCACGCAGATGAATCCTTCCAAAAATTAAGACAACTAATTCTCGCTGGAAGTATTGAGCAACCTAGAAATCATGAAGCACACATCACATTGATGCATCCTAGAAATGCAACTTGTACTGACGAAATTTTCGAAGAACTCCAAAATTTGGAATTCCCTAAAAGCATAACCTTCCATGAAATTTGTCTCATAGAACAAGAAATCGGAAAAGAATGGAAAATCTTGGAACGATTTCCTTTACAATAAAAAACTCCCGCCATAAGCAGGAGTTTTTTTTATAATTCAATTTTTGTTTTATGCTTTACCAGCCGCAATCAAGTTCAGTGCAGAACCAGCCACAAACCAGCCAATCTGGCTTTCGTTATACGTATGATTTGCTAGAATCACATCTTTTGAACCATCAGCGTGAACGAATTCCAAGGTTAATGGTTTTCCCGGTGCAAAATCGGTTAAATCTAAGAAATTAATCGTATCGTCTTCTTTGATTTTATCATAATCCGCTTCGTTAGCAAACGTCAACGCCAGCATTCCTTGTTTTTTCAGGTTGGTTTCATGAATGCGGGCAAATGATTTCACCAATACCGCTTTCACGCCTAAGAAACGAGGTTCCATGGCCGCATGCTCGCGAGATGAACCTTCCCCATAGTTATGATCACCCACTACAATTGAAGGCACACCAGCCGCTTTATACGCTCTTTGCACTTTCGGCACCTCATCATAAGCACCTGTCAATTGATTTTTTACCGAATTCGCTTTGTTATTGAAGGCATTTTCGGCACCAATCAACATATTATTAGAAATATTATCCAAATGTCCACGGTAACGCAACCACGGTCCCGCCATCGAAATATGATCGGTGGTACATTTACCAAAGGCTTTAATCAACAACTTCGCTCCGGTAATATTTTTACCATCCCAAGCATCAAATGGCGCTAGTAACTGTAAACGATCTGAAGTGGGCGACACCAATACTTCTACCGATGAACCATCAGCAGCCGGCGGTTGGAAACCCGGATCTTCCACTTCGAAACCTTTGGTTGGCAATTCATCGCCTTTTGGTGGATTCAATTTTACTTCCTGACCACTATCGCTCAACAATGTATCTGTCAACGGATTGAAATCCAAACGTCCCGAAATTGCAATGGCAGCCACCATTTCCGGTGAGGTTACAAAG
Source organism: Flavobacterium sp. MAHUQ-57 (assembly GCF_051908335.1). NCBI lineage: Bacteria > Pseudomonadati > Bacteroidota > Flavobacteriia > Flavobacteriales > Flavobacteriaceae > Flavobacterium > Flavobacterium sp. MAHUQ-57. The sequence goes on from NZ_JBPZTE010000007.1 coordinate 365,850, forward strand.
GCGTGAGTATTGGGATTTCCGTCGGCTCTTTTCGAGAAATTACGGTTGAAAGAGTGAATAATCGTATTTTTTTCTTGCTTGTCGGCTCCTGCTCTATCCCACTGCCCGATACACGGTCCGCAGGCATTGGTAAACACTTTGGTTCCCATTTTTTCGAAGGTCGCAATAATACCGTCTCTTTCGATGGTATAACGGATTTGCTCCGAACCCGGATTGATACCGAATTCTGCTTTTGGCGTGATACCATGTGCTACGGCTTGCTCCACGATAGAAGCTGCTCTCGACATATCTTCGTACGAAGAATTGGTACACGAACCGATTAATCCCCATTCCACTTTGATGGGCCAACCGTTCGCTTCTGCTTCCGCTTTCATTTTAGAAACCGGAGTTCCGCGGTCGGGTGTGAATGGTCCGTTGATGTGCGGTTCCAATTCGGATAAGTTGATTTCAATTAATTGATCGAAATACTGTGCCGGATTGGCATATACCTCAGCATCGGCAGTTAAGTACGAAGCCACTTTATCGGCTGCATTAACCACATCCTGACGACCGGTTGCTGCTAAATATCTTCTCATGGAATCGTCGTAACCGAAAGTTGATGTGGTCGCACCAATTTCGGCACCCATATTACAAATGGTTCCTTTTCCGGTACACGACATCGACTCGGCACCTTCACCGAAATATTCTACGATTGCTCCTGTTCCTCCTTTTACAGTCAGAATATCCGCTACTTTTAAGATTACGTCTTTAGGCGCTGTCCAACCGTTTAATTTACCGGTTAGTTTCACACCAATCAGTTTCGGAAATTTCAACTCCCACGACATACCTGACATGACATCTACCGCATCGGCACCACCCACACCAATGGCCAGCATACCCAATCCACCAGCGTTTACCGTGTGCGAATCGGTACCAATCATCATTCCGCCAGGGAAAGCATAATTTTCCAATACAATTTGGTGGATAATTCCGGAACCCGGTTTCCAGAAACCAATGCCGTATTTATTGGACACCGACGACAAGAAATCGAACACTTCTTTGGATTGTTTGTTGGCAAACGCCAAATCCTCGGCTGCACCGTTTTTCGCTTGAATTAAGTGGTCGCAATGCACTGTAGTAGGCACAGCCACGGTCTTCTTACCCGCATGCATGAACTGCAGCAATGCCATTTGTGCCGTAGCATCTTGACATGCCACACGATCCGGAGCAAAATCGACGTAGTCTTTACCTCTTGTGAAAGCTTGAGAAGGCATTCCTTCCCAAAGGTGGGAATATAAAATCTTTTCAGAAAGCGTGAGTGGACGCCCCACCAGCTCACGTGCTTTATCCACACGAGAAGCCATAGTAGCGTACACTTTTTCAATCATTTCAATATCAAAAGCCATAATTCTAAGTTTTTATTTTTTGCTAGTTGTTTATAACCCTACAAGTTACAAAAAAATAAAACAGTAATAAAAAAAAGCCCGAGTTATTAGCTCGGGCTTTGGTGTTATGTTGAATAGATTTATAATCCATTTTAATTCGTCAAACAAAATGATTGTTGCATTAGAAATGCCAAGTCAGGTCTCGATAGCTATCGGGATTGCGGAACAAACCCATCTTAAGACTTCGCAGAGCTGGGGACGACCTTTTATTTTTCTTACCAAAAAAATTTTGTGATATTTTTTTTGTGATATTTTTTTTGTGATAATTTATTTTATCACGTTTTTTTTATCACAAACTTGTGATATTTTTTTTGTGATAATTTATTTTATCACACTTTTTTTATCACATGCTTTCTATAACTGATAAAAGTTGAGAGAGAGAATTAAAAGGATTGAAGATTCAGTTCCTCATGTTACGCAAAGCCCGTAAATCGAAAATTCGACGTAGTCAGTCTTTGTGAAGCAAAAGAAACTCAATCAATCTATTACCTTTACAAAATCCTATTACTCTAAAATTTCAGTGTAAATAGTAACCGAAACTGGATATTTAATTAATTCTCCGCTGGAAGACACACCTCTACCTCCCATCCCTTTTCCAAATGTCTCGAATTGATATGAATTTATCCTATTTGAGGCGTCATCATTTGGACTATTATTTGATACTATATATAAAATTTTACCTAATTTCACATTAGCCACATTAGCAATTCTATTGGTTGTTTCTATAGCATCTTGAATGGCTAACTCTTGTGACTTTTTAATCAAATCTTGAGAGTCTGTATTGAAATAAGAAATTCGCTGAATTTTATTGAACTTGGTTTTTAATAGATCTTCTGTAAAATCTTGCATTTTATTCAAATCTTTAAGCGTAAATACAATTTTTTGAGAAGACTCAAAACCTACAAACACTTCTTTATTAAGTTTTTCATTCCATCTCGTTGATTTATTTGTAGAAATTAAACTTGTTTTAATGTCTTGTTTGTCTACTACATAATTTGAAATTATCTTTAAAACCTCATCAGCCGTTTTTTGATTTTCATTCACTGCTTCTCGCAACGTTGGTTTTAAATGTTCCAAACTAATCGTAATTTCTGCTGCATTTGGGAAAGCACTCACCATTCCCATTCCAACTGCGTTTATTTTAGGCTTATTATTTTGCTCTTCTTGAGAAAAACAAAATTGATTGACAAGAATCAGTACTAATACAATTTTTTTTATCATATGTAATAATTTAATAAAGTTGAGTCTACAATACTTGACTCGTTATGAAACTATGAAAAACTCACGCTTGCAAATGTATAAAAAAGCTGCTCTTAATACTCGGTAGAAATGGGAGTTTGAAAAGTAACATCATAAGTAAATTTTCTCAATTGATATAAAAAAACTTTTTATCATAAAAAGTCTTTCCATATCATTTTTAATATAGCTTTCTAGGCAAAGACTGATTTATCCGTAAATATTTATTGCGTTTTCCATGTGTATTTTGTCAATTTATTTGTCAATTTCTGATCAACCACCTCAACACTCAAAACTCCATCTTCCTTTGTCAAAATTATCATAACACCATTTTCCAAAATCCCACTTTGATTAAATTCCAATTCTTTTATTTTTATGGATTGTGTTATTCCATTACAATCTATTTCCTGAGTAAATGGTTCTCCAGTATGTCCATAAAAATGATAATGAAAAATTACATTGTTCAACACTTCTCTAATTTCAGTCATCCCATAATCAGTTTGACCACCACCTGCTTTATCGTGCGTAATTAAAACATCGAAAGTTTCTTTCGTTTTGAGTAATTTATTCACTTCTTTTCTTTCATAATCTTGAATAAATCGCTTCTCGCTTCTTCCTTTTCTATCTCCAATTCTTCCAATCCCTACAAAAGTTAACACTTCATTCCCTAGTTGTAATTCTTGTCTTAAACCCGATTTACAGACAAAAACTCTTCCATAAGCATCTATTGGAAATATATTACTTTGACAATTTTCCTTTTCCAAAGTATCTAAAAAAACATGATCTTCATGATTTCCTCGTACACAAATCATATCAACATTTAGGGTATCTAAAAACAACTTGATGCTTTGATTTTCTTTTGTAAAATCGTCATAAAACCCCAACTCATCTCTATCATATTGCGCATGCTTAATTGTAGCTTTGTCCAAATTATCAATATCTGGATAAGCGCCAATATCGCCACATTGTAAAATTAAATCAATCTTTTTTCCAGTTTCTTTCTGGAACAAATCAACTAACTTAAACGGTAATAATATTTTACCGTGTATGTCTGAAAAAACAGCAATTCTCATTGTTTATATCCGTCTGTATAAATTCTCTTAATCTAAAAAAAAGCCCTTTTACAAGCACTATCAAATCAGTGTAAATATAGCTAAACCTTACAAATAGTAATCCAACAAAAAACCCGAGCTTTCACTCGGGTTTTCTTATTTATGTACAGAACTATTATTTTACCTATAACTTGTGAGAAGGCGAAAACTTCGTCAAGTTAATTCCTTCTACTGCTGCGGTGTACTCAACTTGCTACTCAAAGTCTGTCTAAATCAAATTTTCGATTTCTCGACTTTGAGGAACCGAACAACCTATTTATCAAATGAATGTTTCACGAACGAGACAAATGTATCAGAGAAGGACTCAAAGTCAGGAGACTTTGTGTAGCGGGGTTAGTATTGGTTTAATTATATTGCATCTTCGAAAGTTGGTCTCTTACGTTTACCTAAAATAACATCTTCAACAATTGATTTAATATTTTTATTTACTGAATCATTGGGGTGAATTTTAATGGCTTTTTCAATCATATCTTTCGCTTCGTTATCCTTATAGGCAAGTAGCAAATTCATTGCATGATTTCCCATTACTGCATAATCATTTGAACTTCTCTTTAAAGCTTCTCCCGAATAATATAAAGCTGCATCAGTATCTTTAAGATGCATGGCTTCCAATGAAGCTTCCAATGGAATCGCATGATTTTCCAATTCGATTTTGAAAGCCGCTTCCAATTGTTCAAAAGCCTCAGAATGTCTTTCTAAACGCTGTAATGATTTCGCCATTAAAAACATGCTTTGCCAATGTTCAGGGAAAATTGCAATGCATTTTTGAAAATCATTTATTGACTCTTCGAGTCTCAGCTTATGAGATTCTTCCAATTTTTTTATTTTGTAACCATCAAGTATGATTAGTCCTTCTTGTCTTTTTTTAGCTCTCTCAAAAATTTCATTTATCTCTTGGTATTTTTTATTTTCAAGTTCAAATTTATCTATCTCGTCATAGATAGTTCCATTCATGATACTCTCAATTTCTTCTGGAATTAATTCTTTCCAGTATTCAGAATAGGGGTTTAACACAAAAGTAACTCCCTTTGTAATCTCAAATAAAACTTGACCTTGCAAACTTAAATAACTCACCTCATCTTTAATAATACCTTTATCAAAAATCCTATTAGTCGAAGTAAATACGGGTATTTTCCCGTCATCAAAAGTCACAAACTGTACTTTTATATTTTCATCTGATCCACTAGATTCTTGAACTTGACCGGGGTTATCTGCCGTCAAAACAAATAATTGATTCCATAATAACTTTTGATAAAAAGCCTTTTGAGCTCTTGTATCTGAACTTGCCTGCAATAAACATTTTTCCAACTCATTTTCGGGAAATGTTAAATCGGTCTTCTTTTTCTTAAATATATCAAATAATCCCATCTAGTATTGTTTTGGCATTCCTAAATATAAAAATTTATGGTAAACTATTTTTATAAACATCAATAATAAACAAAAGGAAACCATGTTCATTATTCTATTATATATTACAAAAAACCCGAGCTTTCACTCGGGTTTTGCTATTTATGTACTAAAATTATTTCACTAATAATTTGTGTGAAGGCGCAAACTTCGTCAAGTTGATTCCTTCCACTGCTGCAGTGTATTCTTCGATATTAGGAGTTCTACCCAAGATTGTTGATAATACTACAACTGGTGTAGAAGACAATAATGATTCTCCTTTTTTCTCAGCAGAGTCTTCTACTACACGTCCTTGAAACAAACGTGTTGATGTTGCCATAACCGTATCTCCTTTAGCTGCTTTTTCCTGGTTACCCATACACAAGTTACAACCTGGACGCTCTAAGTACAACATGTTTTCGTACTCAGTACGAGCTGCAGCTTTAGGTGCGTTGTCATCGAATTCGAAACCAGAGTATTTTTGTAATACTTCCCAGTCGCCTTCTGCTTTTAACTCGTCTACGATGTTATACGTTGGAGGAGCCACCACAAGAGGTGCTTTGAATTCCACTTTACCATTTTGAGCCTCGATATTCTTAAGCATTTGTGCCAAGATTTTCATATCGCCTTTGTGTACCATACACGATCCGATGAAACCTAAATCAACGGTTTTAGTTCCTCCGTAGAAAGACAATGGACGAATTGTATCGTGTGTATAACGTTTAGAAACATCTGCATTGTTTACATCTGGATCGGCAATCATTGGTTCAGCAATAACATCTAGATCCACTACAACCTCAGCATAGTATTTTGCATTCGCATCCGGACGTAACGCAGGCTCTTCGCCTGATCTGATTTCCGCAATACGTTGGTTTGCTTTGTCGATTAATCCTTGTAATACTTGAGTTGCGTTATCCATACCTTTATCGATCATGATTTGGATTCTGCCTTTTGCAATTTCCAATGATTCGATTAAAGTTTCATCTTCTGAAATACAGATCGACGCTTTTGCTTTCATTTCAGCCGTCCAATCCGTAAATGTAAACGCTTGATCCGCAGTTAATGTACCAATGTGAACTTCGATGATTCTACCTTGGAATACATTTTCGCCACCAAATTGGTGTAACATTTGTGCTTGCGTAGCATGAACTACATCACGGAAATCCATGTATGATTTCATTTCCCCTTTGAAGGTTACTTTAACCGATTCTGGAATTGGCATTGAAGCTTCACCCGTTGCTAACGCTAACGCCACCGTACCTGAGTCGGCACCGAAAGCCACACCTTTAGACATACGTGTATGTGAGTCACCACCAATAATGATTGCTCTATCATCAACCGTAATATCGTTCAATACTTTGTGGATAACGTCTGTCATTGAGTGATACACTCCTTTAGGGTCACGAGCTGTAATCAATCCGAAATCGTTCATGAATTTCATTAATTTCGGAATGTTAGTTTGTGCTTTTTTATCCCAAACCGAAGCCGTGTGACATCCTGATTGGTACGCACCGTCCACAATTGGAGAAATCGTCGTTGCTGCCATCGATTCTAACTCCTGCGCCGTCATTAAACCTGTAGTATCTTGAGAACCTACGATGTTTACCGTTACACGAACGTCAGAACCAGCGTGTAATACTTTTTTAGAAATTGTACCTACAGCGTTACGGTTGAAGATTTTCTCAACTGCAGTCAATCCTTGTCCTTCGTTGTGAATCTCTTTTGATGGCGCGTATACAAGAGGTGCATCGATTCCTAATGTTTTAGCAGCAAATGTTTGTAATTTTTTACCAAAAACGATAGCGTAAGAACCACCTGCTTTGATAAATTCCATTTTTTGTGGCGTGAATGATCTTGAGATATCGATTAACTCTTGATCACCATTGTATAATTTTTTTGATTTTGTATTGATTGTTAAAACAGTACCTGTTGCAACAGAGTATTTTTGCTCTAAAACCGGCTCACCGTTTTCATCGCGAACTACTTCACCGTTAGCATCCGTTTTCTTTACCCAGTTTTTAAGGTCGATTCCGATACCACCCGTTACGTCAACTGTAGTTAAGAAAATTGGCGAAATACCATTTGTTCCACCCACAATTGGAGCAATGTTCACGAAAGGCACATAAGGACTTGCTTGTTTACCTGTCCAAAGCGCTACGTTATTAACCCCTGACATACGAGAAGAACCTACACCCATCGTTCCTTTTTCAGCAATCAACATTACTGATTTGTCAGGATGTTGCGCTTGTAACGCTTTGATTTCTTCTTGAGCTTCAGGCGTAATCATACACTTCCCGTGTAATTCACGGTCTGAACGCGAGTGTGCTTGGTTACCCGGAGATAATAAGTCAGTTGAAATATCACCTTCACCAGCGATGAAAGTTACTACTTTGATTTCTTCGGTTACTTCAGGCAGTTTGGTAAAAAACTCCGCTTTAGCATAGCTTTCTAAGATTTCTTTTGCCACAGTGTTACCCGCTTCATAAGCTACTTTCAAACGATCCATATCGGCATCGTACAAGTATACTTGCGTTTTTAACACCTCAGCCGCTTGTTTAGCGATAGCTTCATCGTTTCCTAAAGCCAAGTCCAACAATGCAATGATTGATGGTCCACCTTTCATATGCGATAACAATTCGAAAGCAAAAGCTGGAGTAATTTCAGCTACAGTTGCTTCGCCTAAAATAATTTCTTTTAAGAATGCAGCTTTCACACCTGCCGCCGGAGTAGTCCCTGGCAATGTATTGTAGATAAAAAACTTAAGAGAATCTTCTCTATTTGGGTTATTTGTATCTTTAATTTGAGTGATAATTTCGCTTACTAGTTCAGCTCCATCAATTGGTTTTGGGTGAAGCCCTTGAACTTTACGCTCTTCAATTTCTTTAATGTAGTCGTTATAAATGTTCATTTTAGAAGTTTTATTTTTTGTTGCACAAATTTACAAAATTGGATTTTCGGTTGAAAATTTTTCAATCAAATAAGTTATTCAGTTGTAATAATTTACGAAAAGCATAGTCTGGTGATTGATTTTTTGCGAAAATTCAAATTAACCGAAATATTATTGACAGAATATTAATTTTTCTCCCTAAGATTCGTCATAGGTTTTTCGAAAAATCGGTATAAAATATAGGAAAAAGAAACTACAATTCCCCAATAGACCAAAGTATATATCCACAAAGCGGTTCCTTTGAGATTATCGGAAGGATAAATAGTTTTCATGGCATGCAGAATTACTGTATAGTGCAGTAAATAAATACTATACGCCAACAAACTGATTAACGTTACCCATTTCAATCCAAAACTTGGTTTCATCTTGAGACGCGTCAAATACGGAATCGTCAAACAGATAGCGACTGAATTAAGAGGCAAATACAAGACATCAAAAAAGAAGGGAGTATTTTCAACTTTAACTCCAATGGCAAAGAGAAAAATATGGAGTACAAAGACGCCAATAAATCCGATTACAAACAAAATACTATCCCACTTTTTCGTTATTTCTCTTTTGCTATAAAAATAAAAGAGTACAAAACCGTAGTAAATAGCATCCAAACGATAAATGGAAACCTTACGTAAATTTTCATTCCAATCATAAATAGACGTCGTATCATTATGGAAATGATAATACATTCTCACGAAGAAAAATACAGTTATAATAAACAGACTCATCCATAAGAAAAGGAGTGACCGCTTCTTATTTGGAAAAAGGCGAATTAAGAAAAATAGTGTAAATGGGCCAATGATATAGCAAAACTGTTCGACAGAAAGACTCCACGCTACACGGTAAAAATCGGGAGAGGTTTTGGTAAAATTCTGAAGGTATACAAAGTACAATAGCAGCTTTTCCGGAATTTTTTGGTAAATCACATACCAAAGCACCAGATTCAAGAAGAGCACAAAATAATAGTTGGGAAGGGTACGATACCATCTTCTTTTCAGGAACAAAAAGATCGATTGTATTGAGAAATCATCCTCATGAATTAACCGCATCACGATTTTACCAATCAGAAAACCACTGATAATAAAAAAAATCTCCACACCGATTGTACCACTCAGCTGCATTAGCCAACTCACTAGCGGCGGATAATGATTACTAATCCATAAAGTATGCGCAAAAACCACCAAAGTGATAGCCACAGTTCTGGCTAAATCCAGTCCCGGATTTCTTTTGGACAAATCAATGTTTAAACCAAACATTTCGTTTGACTCTAAAACAATTTTTTAATAATTGCTTCTTCCGAAATACCTTCCGCGTCTGCCTTATAATTTTTGATGATTCGGTGTCGAAGAATACCTATGGCAACAGCTTGCACATCTTCTATATCCGGAGAAAACTTTCCATTCAATGCTGCATGCGTTTTAGCTGCTAATATTAAATTTTGCGAAGCACGTGGTCCGGCACCCCAATCCAAGTAATTTTTAATAAAATCTGTAGCTAAAGGATTATCAGGGCGTGTTTTAGACACCAAGGCCACCGCATATTCAATTACATTATCAGCAACGGGTATACGACGAATCAAATGCTGAAAATCAATAATTTCCTGCGCTTTGAACAACGGATTAATCGTTGCAGAAAAATCGGCTGTTGTGCTTTTCACTACTTGAACTTCCTCAGCGAAAGAAGGATAATCTAATTTTATAGCAAACATAAAACGATCCAATTGCGCCTCAGGCAAAGGATAGGTTCCTTCCTGCTCGATAGGGTTTTGTGTTGCCAACACAAAGAATGGCAAATCTAGTTTATAATGATGTCCGGCAATTGTCACCGCTTTTTCCTGCATAGCTTCAAGTAATGCAGCTTGCGTTTTTGGCGGCGTACGGTTGATCTCATCCGCTAAAATAATATTGGAAAATATAGGACCTTTGATGAATTTGAATGTTCTGTTTTCATCTAATATTTCGCTTCCTAAAATATCGGAAGGCATCAAATCGGGTGTAAACTGAATGCGTTTAAAATCCAATCCCAATGCTTGAGAAATCGTATTAACCATTAATGTTTTCGCTAATCCGGGAACACCAACTAATAACGCATGTCCTCCAGAGAAAATACTAAGTATAATTTGGTTTACAACTTCTTCTTGGCCAACAATAATTTTTGAAATTTCTTCTTTGAGCTCTTTTTGTTTTTGAACTAGGTTTTGAATCGCAGCAACGTCAGACATCTTGGAATATATTTAAATTAAAAAGAGTTAGTTTATGAATTCATAAAACTAACTCTTTTCTCTGAAATACTAAAATATTTATTTTTTCAGCCAATTATTGGTAAAAGCACAATCGCGGTATTCCCCATTGATTTTGATGTAGGTTTCCTTGATCTTCTCTTCTGTCCATTTTGCAATGGCTTTGATTTGTTTTTCTTTTAATGCCAATTCTTTAAGACGACCATAATCTTTCGAGTAGTCTGCAGTATGCTCATCAAAACGATTAGCTACCGTCATGATTTTGTAAAATTTACCACCAGAGCGTTCTTCATCAACGATAGGCAAAGAAACTTCTCCGTCTTTTAAATTAGCAACAATACCATACAAAGACGGATCCATTTTTGTCAATTCAAAACGAGAATCTTGAGTTCTAGGATTCGTCAAAACACCACCGTCGTTACGTGTTTCTTTTTCATCAGATAGTTTACGTGCTGCTTCGGCAAAAGTAATTTCCTTGTTTAAAATTCTTGTTCTGATTAGATCAATTTTTTCTTTAGCCGCTTTCATTGCTTCATTTGAAACTTTTGGCTTAATCAAAATATGTCTTACATCGATTTCCTGTCCTCTAACTTTTTCTAGAAAAATAATGTGGTATCCAAATTCAGTTTTAAATGGCTCAGAAATTTCACCTTCTTGCAAGCTAAATGCAACATCTTTGAATTCTTTAACAAACTGTGTTTTTCGGTTCATTTTATACAAACCGCCTGTTGATCTTGATCCTTCATCTTCTGTGTATAAAACAGCTTTACTGAAAAAACTAGCTCCATTTTCAAGAATATCTTTTTTAAAGCCTTTCAATTGATCAATTACTTGTTGCTCGGCCTCTTTTGAAATTACTGGCTTTACTACAATTTGAGCGACTTCCATTTCAGCTCCAAAAACAGGCAATTCCTCTTTTGGAATTTTTTTATAAAAGTCACGTACTTCCTCAGGAGTAATTGTTATTTCATTGATAATTTTTCGTTGCATTTCTGAAGTAAGCTTCCCCATTTTGATGATATCAAAAAGTTCTACCTTCAAATCTTCAACGCTTGATTTTTTGAAATACTGTACTACTTTTTCTTCGGATCCTAATTGTTCAACCATATAGCCATACTTTTCATCCAATTTTTCATTGACTTCCGCATCGGTAACAACGATACTATCTTGAATTGCCTGATGTGCATACAATTTATCTTCCAGTAGTTTCCCTAACATTTCGCATCGCGTTATGTTTCCCACTTCAACACCTTGTTGTTTTAATTCCAAGTAGGTTTTGTCAATATCAGAATCCAAAATGACATAATCTCCTACAACTCCTACTACTCCATCAACCTTTGTTTTTTGAGCAGAAACCCCAAAAGCCATCAACAACGTTGCGACGATTACATTACATTTAAAGTTTAAAAATTTCATCTTATTTTATTTATTGGCATTAATTATTTTTTCATGGCTATTTTTAACCTTTGAAAAACTTCTTGATTTATTGTAATTTTAAATTCTTTTCGCAATTCGGAAACCCAATTGTCTTCTAAAAACTGTTGGTAATCGTTGATTACCCTACCTTTTGTTTCTTCCAATGTTTTTGGTCCGCCGGGAATCACTTTCACTACTTTATTTACGAAGTAAAAGTCGCCGTCTTTATAGACATCAGAGACTCCTGTTTTGAATTGTACATTTTTAGGAAAATACTCGTTTCCTTCCTCGGCAGTTTCCTGTTTTGTCATGATATTGACAACCTCTTTGGTGTTTAATTTTTCTTTTATCGCATCAACTGTTGCATCAGACTGTAACATTTTTTGTGCTTTTTTAGCGATATCAGCCTTTGTTGAAGAAGCAACAATAACGTCAACCCTGTTTTTCCACTGATATTTAGCACCATTTTTAACGAAGAAATCTTTCAATCCAATAGTATCTTGTTTTGCTTTATTCCAGATTTCTTTTTCCATTAGATCGAAAAGCAGCAAACCATCTCTATATTCTTCCACGATATGATCAAACTCAGGGAATTCTTTTTCAAGATTATCGTTATAGTAAACATTCAATTGGTCATCGATGAATTTTTGATAACAATGATCCACTAAATTTCCGATTGGTTTGATCGTAAGATTGGCCTTTTGTTGCGTTTCCAATTCAGACAAAAACACACTTGCTTTTACAGGCTTGTCTTGAATTTTTACCAATTCTTTGTCAAAATCCTTATTATTTGCAGGCAAAGTCCACTTCCCTTCGTAATACGCATCGTTTACTGTAGCTTTCACTTGCTTATATAGCTTATCGTCTCTTTTAACTGAATATTTTTTGCGCAACTTTGCATTCAATGAATTGACAATTAAACGAGAACGTTCGTCTCTACGAATTTTGCTTTCCAAATCACGCTGCATTTCTTCCAGCTTTTGTATTGGATGCTTTTCAATTAATTTGACAATATGCCATCCGAATTGCGTTTCAATTGGCTCTGAAAAATCACCATTGTTTTTTAGACCGAAAGCTACATTTTCGAATTCTTCAGAACTTAACTGACCAGAACCAAATTTTGGTAAAACACCACCTCTAGGACCAGAATTTTTATCTTCAGAAAACTGTGCTGCAAGGCTTTCAAATTTTTCACCTTGCTTTAATTTCGTATAAATATCGTTAATTGTTGTTTTTGCTTTTTCAGCATCGACAGTTTCGTTGCCTGTTGGTTTTGGTTTCATAATCATGATATGCGCCACGGTAATTTCACCCCTATTATCGCGAATATCCGAAACTTTCACTAGGTGATACCCAAATTTCGTTCTCACCGGCATTGAAATTTCGCCTTTAGGCGTTTTAAACGCAGCACTCTCAAAAGGGTATACCATTCGGAAAGCAGAAAAATACCCTAAATCTCCTTGGTTTTCCTTAGCAGAAGGATCCTGGGAATATTTAATAGCTAAATCTTCAAACTTTTCTCCAGATAACGCTCTTTTTCTGATATCAAGTATTTGATTATAGGCTTTCAATGAATCTGCTGGCAGAGCATTTTCATCAACCATAACCAAAATATGAGATGCTCTTATTTCTTTCTGCATTCTTGCATAGGCTTCATCAAGTAATGCTTTGGTAACTTTAGAATCTGAAGTATAATTTTTAGCCAATTGATTTCGGTACGATTTCAATTCGTTGATATATTTCGGATCATTTTGTAATCCTAATTTATTGGCTTTGTTAATTTTCAACTTATACCCCACAAAAAGTTCCAAATATTGATCCAAATCTTTTTGCGACTCATCTTTTACCAGATCAATATTCTTGTTGTAAACTCTTGAAAATTCGTCAGTATAATAAGGTTTATCATCGATGGTAAACAATACTTCTTTTTTTATTTCTTGTGCAAAAGAGAGCGTATTGACACCTAAGAATAAACTTAAAATTAATGTATTAAACTTCATATTCCTTAATTTAATGAGGCTATTTTGGGGTTGGTTTTTTTAATAACGAACAAAAATAGCAATTCGGTTATATTATCCAACTATAATAACGTGTATTAACAAAAAATTATTAACGAAAAATAGTACTTTTGCAATCGATTTTAGAATGATATTATGAGTTTTATAAAAGAAATACAACGCCGAAGAACTTTCGGTATTATATCGCACCCCGATGCAGGTAAAACCACTTTGACTGAAAAGTTGCTTTTATTTGGAGGTGCCATTCAGGAAGCCGGAGCGGTAAAGAGCAACAAAATTAAAAAAGGCGCCACTTCCGATTTCATGGAAATTGAGCGCCAGAGAGGTATCTCGGTAGCGACTTCCGTATTAGCATTCAATTATAAGGACAAGAAAATCAACATTCTTGATACTCCTGGTCACAAAGATTTTGCTGAAGATACATTCAGAACATTGACAGCTGTTGACAGTGTAATTGTTGTAGTAGACGTTGCCAAAGGGGTTGAGGAACAGACGGAGAAATTGGTGGAAGTATGTCGTATGCGTCATATTCCTATCATTGTTTTCATCAACAAATTAGACCGTGAAGGTAAAGACGCGTTTGATTTGATGGATGAAGTGGAAAAGAAATTAGGTCTTCATGTGACTCCGTTAAGTTTTCCTATTGGAATGGGTTATGATTTCCAAGGCATTTACAACATTTGGGAGAAGAACATCAACTTGTTTGAGGGAGACAGCCGAAAAAACATTGAAGAAACCATTGCGTTTGAAGATGTTAACAGTCCAGAATTAGAGAAAATCATTGGTGAAAAACCTGCTACTAAATTACGTGAAGAGTTAGAATTGATCAATGAAGTATACCCTCCATTTGACAGAGAGGCCTATTTGGCTGGACAATTACAACCCGTATTCTTTGGTTCAGCATTGAACAATTTTGGCGTTCGCGAATTATTGGATTGTTTTGTTGACATTGCACCAACACCTCGTCCAAAAGATTCGGACACACGCGAAGTGAAACCAGATGAAAACAAATTTTCTGGATTTGTGTTTAAGATACATGCGAATATGGATCCGAAACACAGAGACCGTTTGGCTTTCGTAAAAATTGTATCGGGAACCTTTGAAAGAAACAAACCGTATTTGCATGTTAGACAAGGAAAGAATTTAAAATTCTCGAGTCCGAATGCCTTTTTTGCGGAAAAGAAAGAAATTGTAGACATCTCTTACCCTGGAGATATTGTAGGATTACATGATACTGGGAACTTCAAGATTGGAGATACATTAACCGAAGGCGAACAAATGAGTTTCAAAGGAATTCCAAGTTTCTCTCCGGAGCATTTCCGTTATATCAATAATGCCGATCCGTTAAAAGCCAAGCAATTGGAAAAAGGAGTTGATCAGTTGATGGATGAAGGAGTAGCACAGCTATTTACATTGGAAATGAACAACCGAAAAGTAATCGGAACTGTTGGAGCTTTACAGTATGAAGTAATTCAGTACCGTTTAGAACATGAATATGGTGCTAAATGTACGTATGAGAACTTCCCTGCATTTAAAGCCTGTTGGGTAAAACCTGAGGATCCTAAAAATGAAGAGTTTGCTGAATTCAAACGTATCAAACAAAAGTTTTTAGCGAAAGATAAGTACGGGCAATTGGTTTTCTTAGCCGATTCAGACTTCTCAATTCAGATGACACAGAGCAAATATCCGAGTGTGAAGTTGTTCTTTACATCGGAGTTTGAGTAAAGGTTTGTTGTTGATGGTTTATTGTTTGTTGTTAGTAGTTCACTTACTACCCAAGAGCCTTCAGTAAAACAATCGATTTGATAAATCATTACTATATCATTTTAAATAAGAGACAATGTTTTGTTATTACAATGCATTGTCTTTTTTCTTTTTAGAAATTAGCATTTAACTATCGGTACCTACATCTTAACACTAAATACACCTGCTTCAACACCAAACACACAACGCCTAACACTTTTTACACAAGACGTAACGCTCTTTACACAAAGCCCAACACCATTTACACAAGAACCAACACCTGATACATGAAGTACAACACTCTTTACACGAGGCATAACGCCCAATACACAAAGCATAACGCTCTTTACACAAGACACAACGTAAAGTGAACAAGCTTTAATGTAAAGCGCACAAGGCCTAACAATAAGTACACATGGATTAACAATCTTTACCAGAGTTCTAACAATCAGTGTACAAAGTTTAACCAACTTTACACAAGGCTTAACAATAAATACATAAAGCCTAACAATGCTTACACAAGGCTTAACAATAAATACATAAGGCCTTACAATGCTTACACGAGGCCTAACAAGAGTTACTGGAAGCTTAACAACTTTTACTATTCAGTCAACAATAAAAATAGTACAACAAATAAAAAGCGACCGATTGGTCGCTTTTTTAATATTCATAAATATCAATTAATTCAATTTGATTTGGAATTCCAAGAGAATCCAACTTCCTTTTAAATTGATTCTTGTTTAAGTTCTTAAGAACATATTTCTTGTCAGTATCAAGTATACAATAACTTATTTTTGATTCGTCAGGAATCATGTAACTATCATTACTATCCAATTTTCTTGGTTTTAATTCCTGCCTCTCTGCAATAATAAAATCATTATAATCATTCAATCTTATTACTTTCTCAGGAATCGTGGGAATTTCATCGTTCCATCCATCTTCAGGCGCTATAAAAACACTATTTGACGACGTTCTATATAAAACATAATCTCCTGTAACCTCCTTCGTAAAATCATAAATTCCGGGACCAAAAGGGATTCTTTTAAAAAGAAAAAATCCAGTCAAAATTACAATGACAAAACAAGTTAGAACAATATATTTTATTTTGACCATATTTACTATGCTTGTCCGGTAGGACCGAAATTCAACGGAATAGGAGCTTGTTCCACTTCTTTGATTTCGCCATGTGCATTTTCAAAACGGCTGATGTTTTCAGCCAAGGCTTTTACTAGGCGTTTTGCGTGTTGTGGTGTTAAGATAATTCTTGATTTTACTTTTGCCTTTGGCACACCCGGCATGATATTGATGTAATCTATGACAAACTCAGTATTTGAGTGGTTGATAATCGCTAAATTCGAGTAAATTCCTTCTGCTGTAGCTTCATCTAACTCGATATTGATTTGTCCTTCCGGATTGATTGGATTGTTCATTATTTCTACATTTAAACATTAAAAAAAACCTAACAGTAAAGATACTGTTAGGCTTTATAAATATAGTCAGAAAAATTAATTATTAATAATTATATTCTTCTTTAGTAATCATTAACTCATCATACTCTTCTTTAGAACCTACAATTGTGTTATCGTAGTCTCTCATACCTGTACCGGCTGGGATTCTGTGACCTACAATTACATTTTCTTTAAGACCTTCTAATGTATCTACCTTACCTGCAACAGCAGCTTCGTTCAATACTTTAGTAGTTTCCTGGAACGATGCCGCAGAGATGAATGATTTAGTTTGTAACGATGCTCTTGTAATACCTTGAAGTATTGGAGTCGCAGTAGCTGTGATTACATCACGAGCAGAAACTAAGTTTTTATCTTCACGTTTTAGCAATGAGTTTTCATCACGTAATTCGCGTGCAGTAACAATCTGACCTGGTTTAAGGTTCACAGAGTCACCTGCATCTTCCACGACTTTCATTCCGTATAATTTATCATTTTCAGAAATGAAATCTTTCGTATGAATTAATTGTTCTTCAAGGAATAACGTATCTCCAGGATCTTGAACCTGAACTTTACGCATCATTTGACGGATAACCACCTCGAAGTGTTTATCGTTAATTTTTACCCCTTGTAAACGGTATACCTCTTGAATTTCGTTTACCAAGTACTGTTGAACAGCAGCTGGACCTTGAATTCTTAAGATATCTTCCGGAGTGATAGCACCATCAGAAAGTGGCATACCCGCTCTAACGAAGTCATTTTCTTGTACTAAGATTTGGTTTGATAATTTCACCAAGTATTTCTTGATTTCACCAAATTTAGATTCGATAACGATTTCACGGTTACCTCTTTTGATTTTACCGAAAGACACAACACCGTCGATTTCAGAAACTACAGCTGGGTTAGAAGGATTACGAGCCTCTAGCAACTCGGTAATTCTTGGTAAACCTCCGGTGATATCGCCTGCTTTCGAAGAACGACGAGGGATTTTTACTAAAATTTTACCTGCTTTAATTTTCTCACCATCTTCTACCATAAGGTGAGCACCTACCGGTAAGTTGTATGTTCTGATTAATTCACCGTCTTTACCATAGATATGTAAAGTTGGGATTAACTTTTTATTTCTACCTTCAGAGATTACTTTTTCTTGGAAACCAGTTTGCTCATCGATTTCAACCATGAACGATTGTCCTTGTTCTAAATCTTCGTAACCGATTTTTCCAGTAAATTCTGAGATAATTACACCATTATAAGGGTCCCATTTACAGATTACATCACCTTTAGCTACTGATTGTGCATCAGTAACGAAGATACTTGAACCGTAAGGGATATTGTGTGTACTTAATAAGATTCCTGTTTTCTCATCAACCAATTTCAATTCAGTTGAACGAGAAATTACGATATCTACTACATTACCTTCGTTATCTTCACCTTTAACCGTTTTCAAATCTTCGATTTCTAAACGACCTGGGAATTTAGCGATGATACTAGACTCTTCAGAAAGACCTCCAGCAACCCCTCCAACGTGGAACGTACGAAGTGTTAACTGAGTACCCGGCTCACCAATTGATTGTGCTGCAATAACACCAACCGCTTCACCTTTTTGAGTCATCTTACCTGTAGCCAAGTTACGTCCGTAACATCTAGCACAAATACCTTTTTCAGCCTCACAAGTTAAAGGAGAACGTACTTCTACTTTTTCAAGTGGAGATTCCTCGATTTCTTTCACAATTGCTTCAGTGATGTGTTCACCAGCAGCAACAATTACGTCAGAAGTTAAAGGATTGATTACATCTTGTAATGCAACACGTCCTAAGATTCTTTCTCCTAAAGATTCAACGATTTCTTCGTTTTTCTTTAAAGCCGTTACTTCCACACCTCTTAAAGTACCACAATCCACTTGGTTTACGATAACATCTTGAGCAACGTCATGTAAACGACGAGTTAAGTAACCCGCATCCGCCGTTTTTAACGCCGTATCCGCAAGACCTTTACGAGCACCGTGCGTAGAGATGAAGTATTCTAAGATCGATAGACCTTCCTTAAAGTTGGATAAGATCGGGTTTTCGATAATTTCACCACCACCAGCAGTTGATTTTTTCGGCTTCGCCATCAAACCACGCATACCAGTTAACTGACGAATCTGTTCTTTCGATCCACGCGCTCCAGAGTCAAGCATCATATATACCGAGTTGAAACCTTGTTGGTCCTCACGGATATTTTTCATTGCTAATTCTGTTAATTGCGCATTGGCAGAAGTCCAGATATCAATAACCTGATTGTAACGCTCATTATTAGTGATAAGACCCATGTTATAGTTCATAGAGATTACCTCTACTTGCTCTCTAGCCTCAGCAATTAATGATTGTTTTTGATCTGGAATTTTAATATCCCCTAAAGAGAATGATAATCCTCCTTTGAATGCGAACTTATATCCCATATCCTTCATGTTGTCAAGGAAAGCTGCCGTTGTAGGAACATCAGTTACTGCAAGGATTTTTCCGATGATATCACGAAGTGATTTTTTAGTTAATACCTCATTGATATAACCAGCTGCTTCAGGTACTACTTCGTTGAATAATACTCTACCTGCAGTAGTTTGGATAATTTTATAAACTAATTCTCCATTTTCGTTGAAGTCTTTTGCTCTAATTTTCACACGAGCATTCAATTCCAATCTACCTTCATTCAAAGCAATGTGTACTTCTTCAGCAGAGTAGAAAGTTAAACCTTCACCTAAAATTTTAAGTTCAGGAGTTGTTAAACGCTCTTTGGTCATATAGTATAGACCAAGTACCATGTCCTGAGAAGGAACCGTGATAGGCGCACCATTTGCAGGGTTTAAGATATTGTGAGAAGCCAACATTAATAATTGCGCCTCTAAAATAGCTTCAGGTCCTAATGGTAAGTGAACCGCCATCTGGTCACCGTCGAAATCGGCGTTGAAAGCCGTACATGTCAACGGGTGCAACTGGATAGCTTTACCTTCGATCAATTTAGGTTGGAAAGCCTGGATACCCAATCTGTGAAGAGTTGGAGCACGGTTTAGTAATACTGGGTGACCTTTGATTACATTTTCAAGGATATCCCAAACTACAGGCTCTTTTTTATCGATGATTTTCTTAGCAGACTTCACTGTTTTTACAATACCTCTTTCGATCAATTTACGGATCACGAAAGGTTTGTACAATTCAGCAGCCATATCTTTTGGTAAACCACACTCATACATTTTCAATTCTGGTCCAACGACAATTACCGAACGAGCCGAGTAATCTACACGTTTACCTAATAAGTTTTGACGGAAACGTCCTTGCTTACCTTTTAATGAATCTGATAATGATTTTAATGGTCTGTTTGATTCTGTTTTAACAGCAGAAGCTTTTCTAGTGTTATCGAATAATGAATCCACAGCTTCCTGTAACATACGTTTTTCGTTACGTAAGATTACTTCAGGTGCTTTGATTTCCATTAATCGCTTTAAACGATTGTTACGGATGATTACACGACGGTATAAATCATTCAAATCGGAAGTTGCGAAACGACCACCATCTAGAGGCACTAGCGGACGTAATTCAGGTGGAATAACCGGGATCACTTTCAAGATCATCCACTCCGGTAGATTCTCTCTGTTGTTATTCGCTTCACGGAAAGATTCTACAACTTGAAGACGTTTTAATGCTTCAGTTTTTCTTTGTTTCGATGTTTCATTGTTAGCAGCGTGGCGTAATTGGTAAGACAAAGCATCCAAGTCAACACGAGCTAATAAATCCATGATACATTCAGCACCCATTTTAGCGATGAATTTATTTGGATCATGGTCATCTAAATATTGGTTTTCCATTGGAAGAGAGTCCTGAATGTTCAAGTATTCTTCTTCAGTAAGGAAATCTAATTTTTGTAATGATTCACCTTCAGCGTTTTTAGCAATACCCGCTTGGATAACTACATAACGCTCGTAGTAAATGATCATATCTAATTTCTTAGACGGCAAACCTAAGATGTAACCAATTTTGTTTGGTAACGAACGGAAGTACCAGATATGAGCGATAGGCACAACTAAATTGATGTGTCCTACTCTATCACGACGTACTTTCTTCTCGGTAACTTCAACCCCACAACGGTCACAAACGATTCCTTTATAACGGATTCTTTTGTATTTACCACAAGCACATTCGAAATCTTTTACCGGACCGAAAATTCTTTCACAGAAAAGACCATCACGTTCAGGTTTGTGCGTTCTATAGTTGATAGTTTCCGGTTTTAAAACCTCACCTCTTGACTCAGCCAAGATAGATTCCGGAGATGCCAAACCAATCGAAATTTTATCAAATCTCTTAATGGTATTTTTATCTTTATTTCTATTCATCATAGTTTCTACTATTGATTTATTTGCAATTAAAAATTGATTTATAGTGGTGTTCTCATAACATTATTCCACTACCTCGGATTACTTCTCTAAACTTCAAAACATTTTTGAAGTGCTAATTATAAACTAAATGTTTATAAAAAATCGGAACGGTTTACGGGGCTAAATCCTAAAAACTCGAATTAATAAGTAATCAGTTCCGAAAAAATCGGAACCGATTACTGAAAATTTATTTATTCTTCTAATCTGATGTCTAAACCAAGACCTTTCAATTCATGCATTAATACATTGAATGATTCAGGTAATCCTGGTTCTGGCATTGTTTCACCCTTAACGATTGCTTCGTAAGTTTTAGCTCTACCAATTACGTCGTCAGACTTCACGGTTAAGATTTCACGTAGTGTACTAGAAGCACCGTATGCTTCAAGTGCCCAAACCTCCATCTCTCCGAAACGCTGACCTCCGAATTGTGCCTTACCTCCTAATGGTTGTTGAGTAATCAACGAGTAAGGACCAATTGAACGTGCGTGCATTTTATCATCCACCATGTGTCCTAATTTCAACATGTAGATTACACCCACAGTAGCCGGTTGGTGGAAACGCTCTCCAGTACCACCATCATAAAGATAAGTATGACCGAATCTTGGAACTCCAGCTTCGTCAGTTAAGGCATTAATTTGGTCAAGAGAAGCACCGTCAAAAATTGGCGTTGCATACTTTCTACCTAATTTTTTACCTGCCCATCCAAGTACTGTTTCATAAATCTGACCGATGTTCATACGAGAAGGTACCCCTAGTGGATTCAATACGATATCTACCGGTGTTCCATCCTCAAGGAATGGCATATCCTCTTGACGAACGATACGAGCAACGATACCTTTGTTACCGTGACGTCCCGCCATTTTATCACCCACTTTAAGTTTACGTTTCTTAGCGATGTAAACTTTAGCCAATTTCAAGATACCTGATGGTAACTCGTCACCCACTGTGATAGTGAATTTCTCACGACGTAACGCCCCTTGAAGGTCGTTTAATTTAATTTTATAGTTGTGAATTAAATCATTAACCATAGCATTAGTTTCGTCATCAGCTACCCATTGACCTTTAGTCAAGTGAGCGAAGTCTTCTACAGCCTGTAACATCTTTTTAGAGTATTTCTTACCTTTTGGTAATACTTCTTCCCCTAAATCGTTCATTACACCTTGCGAAGTTTTTCCGTCAACGATTACGAATAACTTATCGATTAATCTGTCTTTTAATTCAACAAATTTAGTTTCGAATTCCATTTCAAGAGCAGCCAATTCGTCTTTGTCTTGCGAACGCTTACGTTTGTCTTTTACAGCTCTTGAGAATAATTTTTTATCTAAAACCACACCGTGTAAAGAAGGAGAAGCCTTCAATGAAGCATCTTTCACATCACCTGCTTTATCACCGAAGATCGCTCTTAATAACTTCTCTTCAGGAGTTGGATCTGATTCTCCTTTAGGTGTAATTTTACCGATTAGAATATCGCCAGGTTTAACCTCGGCTCCAATTCTAATCATACCGTTTTCATCCAAGTCTTTAGTAGCCTCTTCAGAAACGTTAGGAATATCATTCGTTAATTCTTCGTTACCTAATTTAGTATCACGAACTTCCAACGAATAGTCATCAATATGGATTGATGTAAAGATATCGTCACGAACTACTTTTTCAGAAATTACGATTGCATCCTCGAAGTTGTATCCTTTCCAAGGCATGAACGCTACTTGAAGGTTTCTTCCAAGAGCTAATTCACCATTTTGCGTAGCATAACCTTCACAAAGTACTTGTCCTTTAGTTACTTTATCACCTTTTCTTACGATAGGTTTCAAGTTGATAGATGTACTTTGGTTGGTTTTTCTGAATTTAATCAAGTTGTATGATTTCTCATCCGTGTCAAAGCTTACCGCTCTTTCAGCATCTGTTCTTTCATACTTGATAGTAATCATGTTAGCATCCACGTATTCAACGGTTCCGTTTCCTTCAGCATTGATCAATACACGTGAATCTGAAGCAACCTGACGTTCTAATCCGGTACCAACAATTGGAGATTCAGGACGTAACAATGGTACGGCCTGACGCATCATGTTTGATCCCATCAACGCACGGTTCGCATCATCATGCTCTAAGAATGGAATCAATGACGCCGAGATAGACGCAATCTGATTCGGTGCAACGTCAGTATAGTGAACCACATGTGGATCAACAACCGGGAAGTCACCTTCTTCACGAGCAATTACTTTATCAGCAGTAATTTTACCATCAGCATCCATTTCAATGTTTGCCTGAGCAATCATTTTTCCTTCTTCTTCTTCAGCGCTTAAGTAAATAGGTTCAGAAACTAAATCTACTTGACCGTTAGTTACTTTACGGTAAGGAGTTTCGATGAATCCCATTCCGTTAACTTTAGCATATACACCAAGAGATGAAATCAAACCAATGTTTGGTCCCTCAGGAGTTTCAATCGGACATAAACGACCATAGTGCGTATAGTGAACGTCACGAACCTCGAAACCTGCTCTCTCTCTAGATAAACCTCCAGGTCCAAGTGCTGATAAACGACGTTTGTGCGTAATCTCCGCTAATGGATTCGTTTGATCCATGAATTGAGATAACTGGTTCGTACCAAAGAAAGAGTTGATTACAGAAGACAAAGTCTTCGCGTTGATCAAATCAATTGGTGTAAACACCTCATTATCACGAACGTTCATACGCTCACGAATAGTACGCGCCATACGAGCTAAACCAACACCAAACTGAGCTGACAATTGTTCACCAACTGTTCTAACACGACGGTTAGATAAGTGGTCAATATCATCGATTTCAGCTTTAGAGTTAATTAACTCGATCAAATATTTTACGATAGTAATGATATCCTCTTTAGTAAGCACCTGCTTATCCATAGGAATATCAAGACCTAATTTTTTGTTCATTCTATAACGACCTACATCACCAAGGTTGTAACGTTGGTCTGAGAAGAATAACTTGTCGATAATTCCACGAGCTGTTTCTTCATCAGGCGGTTCAGCATTACGTAGCTGACGGTAAATGTGTTCTACTGCTTCTTTTTCAGAGTTAGTAGGGTCTTTTTGTAATGTATTGTGGATAATTGAATAATCAGCCGCATTCAAATCTTCTTTATGTAATAAGATAGATTTTACGTTTGATTCAACAATTTCTTCTACGTTATCTTTATCTAAGATCGTATCACGATCTAAGATAATTTCGTTACGTTCGATAGATACTACTTCTCCAGTATCCTCGTCAACGAAATCCTCATGCCACGTATTTAAAACACGTGCTGCTAATTTTCTTCCAACATATTTCTTTAAACCTGATTTAGAAACTTTGATTTCTTCAGCAAGGTCGAAAATTTCTAAGATATCTTTATCACGCTCAAAACCAATTGCACGGAAAAGTGTTGTTACAGGTAATTTTTTCTTTCTATCGATATAAGCGTACATTACACTGTTGATATCGGTAGCGAATTCAATCCATGATCCTTTGAAAGGGATAACACGGGCAGAATACAATTTAGTTCCATTTGCGTGGAATGACTGTCCAAAGAACACACCTGGTGAACGGTGTAACTGAGATACTACAACACGCTCAGCTCCGTTGATTACGAAAGTACCGCTAGGCGTCATGTATGGGATTGTACCTAAGTAAACATCTTGCACAATTGTTTCGAAATCTTCGTGCTCTGGGTCTGTACAGTATAGTTTCAAACGTGCTTTTAATGGCACACTATACGTTAGCCCTCTATCAATACATTCTTCGATTGTGTAACGAGGTGGGTCAACAAAGTAATCAAGAAATTCTAAAACGAATTGATTACGAGTGTCAGTGATTGGGAAATTTTCCATGAAGGTGTTGTATAAACCTTCATTACCTCTTTCGTCAGATTTAGTTTCCAATTGGAAGAAATCCTTAAACGACTTAACCTGAACATCCAGAAAATCCGGGTAGCTAGGAATATTTTTTGTCGAGGCAAAATTCAATCTTTCAGTCTGATTTAATATCATCATGGACAAAATTTTGATTAAAAAAAAGTAATTTTTGTGTTAAACACAATTAATTAATAAGACAATTATACTTCTTTTTATAACCAACACATCTCTAAAAAATAAAATGAAGTAAAGCTTTATTTTTGTCTTCGTGTTGATTTAAAAACTTTCGATTCCAAAATTATGGTAGAAAAAAAATACGATAATTTTATTAAACGAAAAATGGTTTAGGCCTTGAGTAAAGTACTCAAAGGCCTAAACCTGTATTCTAAACTATGTGAAATTATTTAACCTCAACAACAGCTCCAGCCTCTTCTAAAGCTTTCTTAAGACCTTCAGCCTCATCTTTAGAAACTGCCTCTTTAACGTTTGTTGGAGCAGCATCAACTAAATCTTTAGCTTCTTTAAGACCTAAACCAGTTAATTCTTTAACCGCTTTAACAACTCCTAATTTAGAAGCACCAGCATCTTTCAATACTACAGTGAATTCTGTTTGCTCTTCAGCAGCAGCTTCACCTCCACCTGCAGCAACTACTACAGCAGCAGCAGCTGGCTCGATTCCATACTCGTCTTTTAAGATTGTAGCTAAATCGTTAACTTCTTTAACTGTTAAGTTAACTAATTGTTCTGCGAATTGTTTCAAATCTGCCATTTTTTCTATCTTTTAAAATGATTTGTAATTATATAATTTATTTGTGCGCAATTTATTCTGCTGCTTCACCTTTAGTTTCAGCATTGTTTAATAATGCAGAAAGTACACGTTTAGCAGGCGATTGAAGTAATCCAATGATTTCTCCGATAACTTCCTCTTTCGATTTAAGTGAAGCTAACGATTCTAATAGATTATCTCCAATGTAGATTTCGTCATTGATGAAAGCACCTTTTAAAACTGGTTTTTCACCTTTTTTACGAAATTCTTTAATAATTTTTGCAGGAGCATTTGCTATATCAGCAATCATGATTGAAGTGTTCCCTTTTAAAGTAGATGGTAATTCACCAAATTCTTTATCAGAAGCTTCCATTGCTTTAGCAAGCAAGGTATTTTTAACAACTTCCAATTTGATTCCTGCTTTGAAGCAAGCTCTTCTTAAATTTGAAGTAGTATCTGCATTTAAACCAGAAATATCCGCAAGGTATACGATATTTGCTCCAGCTAATTGTGCAGTTAAATCTCCAATAGCGATTGATTTTTCTTCTCTTGTCATATCAAAAATTTTTAACTACCAATTATACTGCTTTAGGATCTAAAGCGATAGCCGGACTCATTGTACTTGATAAGTGAATAGACTTAATATAAGTACCTTTTGCAGCAGTTGGTTTTAATTTAATTAATGTTTGAATAATTTCGTGCGCGTTCTCTTGGATTTTTTGAGCATCGAAAGATATTCTTCCAATTCCAGCGTGAACGATACCAGTTTTATCAACTTTAAAGTCGATTTTTCCAGATTTCACCTCTTCTACTGCTTTACCAATTTCCATAGTAACAGTACCAGTTTTAGGGTTTGGCATTAAACCACGTGGTCCTAAAATACGACCTAATGGACCTAATTTACCCATAACTGCAGGCATAGTAACGATAACGTCAACATCTGTCCAACCGTCTTTGATTTTTTGTAAATAGTCATCTAATCCAACGTGATCAGCACCAGCAGCTTTAGCTTCAGCCTCTTTATCCGGCGTTACTAATGCTAATACTCTCATGTCTTTACCAGTTCCGTGAGGTAATGAAACCACACCTCTAACCATTTGATTCGCTTTACGAGGATCTACTCCTAATTTAACAGCGATATCAACTGATTCATCAAATTTTGCAGCAGCAACTTCTTTGATTAATGCAGAAGCATCTTTTAAAGAATACAATTTATTCTTTTCAATCTTTGAAGCAGCAACTTTTTGCTTTTTCGTCAATTTTGCCATTTCTTCTTAATTTAAAGGAGATTCTCCAGTTACAGTTATACCCATAGATCTAGCTGTTCCAGCAATCATGCTCATTGCTTTTTCAATTGTGAACGCATTTAAATCAGGCATTTTATCTTCAGCGATAGTCTTAATCTGGTCCCAAGATACACTTGCAACTTTTTTACGATTAGGCTCTCCTGAACCTGATTTTAATTTTGCAGCTTCTAATAATTGAATTGCAGCAGGTGGAGTTTTAACAACAAAATCAAACGATTTGTCTTTATACACAGTAATTTGTACTGGTAATACTTTGCCAGGTTTATCTTGTGTTCTAGCATTGAACTGCTTACAGAACTCCATGATGTTAACCCCAGCAGCTCCCAAAGCAGGTCCAACCGGTGGCGATGGGTTCGCAGCACCTCCCTTTACTTGTAGTTTAACTACTTTACTAACTTCTTTAGCCATTGTTTAAAAATTTAGCACATCTATCAATTGGAAGCGATTGATGTGAGTTATATGTAACAAAAATTTATACTTTTTCTACTTGCATAAAACTTAACTCCAATGGTGTTTTTCTTCCAAAAATTTTCACCATCACTTCAAGTTTACGCTTTTCTTCATTGATTTTTTCAACCGTTCCATTGAAACCATTGAAAGGACCGTCAGTAACTTTTACAGTTTCCCCTAATGTATAAGGTATAGCTCCATGATCAACAGTTGTCGCCAACTCATCTACCTTACCTAACATACGATTCACTTCAGACAAACGCAAAGGCACAGGATCCCCTCCCTTAACTTCACCTAGAAAACCAATTACACCAGTAATCGATTTGATGATGTGAGGAATTTCACCTGTTAAATTAGCTTCTATCATTACATAACCAGGAAAATAAACCTTATCCTTGCTGATTTTCTTTCCATCACGTACAGTAACCACCTTTTCAGTTGGAACCAATACCTGAGAAATGTAGTCAGCCATTCCAACACGATTAATTTCCTGCTCAATATAAGCTTTAACCTTGTTTTCCTGTCCGCTTACAGCTCTTACAACATACCATTTCTTAACACCAGCTTCTGCCATAACAAAAATTATCCTTTTATCCAGTTAAAAAAACCAGCAATTGCTTTTGCGAAAACTGTATCCACACCCCATGTAGCTAAAGCAAAAATCACAGAAAAAACTGCAACTACCACTGTAAGTTTTTGCACTTCTTCCCATGTTGGCCAAGTTACATTTGACTTTAACTCTTCGAAAGCTTCTGATATGTAATTAGTAACTTTATTCATCCTATTTTATTTTTGCACGGGCGGAGGGATTCGAACCCCCATCAACGGTTTTGGAGACCGCTATTCTACCCTTGAACTACGCCCGTATGTTATAAAATTAGCGCCGTCGTGCAACGACGCTAATTCTTATTTAGTGAATTGTAATTATTCTACAATTTCAGTAACCTGACCAGCACCAACTGTTCTACCACCTTCACGGATAGCGAAACGTAAACCTACGTTTAATGCAATTGGGTTCAATAAAGTTACATCAATAGTTAAGTTATCACCTGGCATTACCATCTCTACACCTGCAGGTAAAGAAATTGTACCTGTTACGTCAGTTGTACGAACGTAGAACTGCGGACGGTAGTTGTTATGGAATGGAGTGTGACGACCACCTTCTTCTTTTTTCAAGATATAAACCTCAGCTTTGAATTTAGCGTGTGGCTTAACAGATCCTGGTTTACAAATAACCATACCACGACGGATATCAGCTTTATCAATACCTCTCAATAATAAACCTACGTTATCTCCAGCTTCACCTCTATCTAAGATTTTACGGAACATTTCAACCCCAGTAATAGTAGAAGTTAACTTGTCAGCACCCATACCGATGATTTCAACTGGATCTCCAGTGTTAGCAACACCTGTTTCGATACGACCTGTAGCAACTGTACCACGACCTGTAATTGTAAATACGTCCTCAACTGGCATCAAGAATGGTTTTTCGTTATCACGAACTGGCTCTTCAATCCAGTTGTCAACAGCTTCCATTAATTCGATGATTTTTGGTACCCAGTTTGGATCGTTGTTTAATCCTCCTAAAGCAGAACCTTGAACAACAGGACCATTATCTCCATCATATTCATAGAAAGATAACAAATCTCTGATTTCCATCTCTACTAATTCTAATAACTCAGCATCGTCAACCATATCCACTTTGTTCATGAATACAACGATACGAGGAATACCTACCTGACGTCCTAAAAGGATGTGCTCACGAGTTTGTGGCATTGGACCATCTGTAGCAGCAACTACTAAGATAGCACCGTCCATTTGAGCAGCACCAGTAACCATGTTCTTAACGTAATCCGCGTGACCTGGACAGTCAACGTGAGCGTAGTGACGGTTAGCTGTTTCATACTCTACGTGAGATGTATTAATTGTAATACCTCTTTCTTTCTCCTCAGGAGCGTTATCGATTTGATCAAACGATTTTGCTTGACAGTAACCTGCATCAGATAATACTTTAGTGATTGCAGCAGTCAAAGTAGTTTTTCCGTGATCTACGTGTCCGATAGTACCGATATTTAAGTGCGGTTTCGAACGATTAAAACTTTCTTTTGCCATTTTACTTAATTTTTAATCTTAGTTATATATTAGTGTTCAAAAATTTAAACTAATTTGAGCCAATGACGGGATTTGAACCCGTGACCTCTTCCTTACCAAGGAAGCACTCTACCCCTGAGCTACACCGGCTTTTGTGAGTTCAGAAGTTAGAATCCAGAAATCTGAATTCCCTCTTCCTTTTTTAAAGGACTACAAAGCAAACTTTGTGATCCTGTACCGATAAATCGGCACTCAAAGTTTTTTTTTCAAAATTTTATTCAAGCAAGCTTGATAAAATTTTCACTCAAAAACTTTGTGGGGAGAGCAGGATTCGAACCTGCGAAGGTTTCCCAACGGATTTACAGTCCGTCCTCGTTGGCCGCTTGAGTATCTCCCCTAACCTTAAAACAATATTTCAAAAACTCATTTTAATCGTAACCGATTAAAAGTGAGAAAATTGAGCCGATGGAGGGACTCGAACCCACGACCTGCTGATTACAAATCAGCTGCTCTAGCCAGCTGAGCTACACCGGCGACTCATTAAAAAAGTCCGCTATTTCTAACGGACTGCAAATGTATGTATTATTTTTATTAATCAAAACTTTTTTCTGAAAAATTTATTTAGGCATGTGCTCTCAACTTTTCTTTTCGCTTAACAAGCAATCTTTCTTGCGCTTCAATTGACAAATCCACCCCCTCTTCAAAAGTTTTACAGGTCTTCTTCACGATAAACTCGTCACCTGGTACAATTACTTTCAACTCTACAATTTTATTTTCTTTCTCACTAGTCTGTTCAACCTTCAAAAAAGCGTCAGCCGAAACAATTCTGTCATAAAATTTTTCTAATTTATTCACTCGCTCATCAATAAAATCGATTAATTTTTTATCAATGTTGAAATTAACTGCATGAACATTTACCTTCATAATATTAAAATTTTGGTTAAACATTATAAAGAATCATTTCAGGTTTCGCGGATGCGCATTTTGGTAAACATTTTTAAGTTCAGCTAAACTTGAATGGGTGTAAACTTGGGTTGACGCAAGACTTGAATGCCCTAACAATTCTTTAATCGAATTCAAATCGGCACCATGATTAAGCATGTGGGTAGCAAACGTATGTCGCAACATATGAGGACTCCTTTTTACTTTCTCAGATACATTACTAAAGTAATGATTTATTAATCGATACACAAACGTTTCATTCAATTTATTTCCATTCGATAATAAAAATAAATAATCCTCATCATGTATCGTTTTTACAACTTTTCTTTCACTTAAATACAAATTAAGCTGAGTTATCATCAACGGAAGCAAGGGAATAATACGTTCTTTTTGTCGTTTTCCTAAAACCTTAATTTGATTTGCTGCTAAATCAATATTTTTCATCTGCAATCCAATCAATTCGGAACGACGAATCCCAGTCGAATAAAACATATCAATAATCAATTTATCTCGAATCCCTTCAAAACCCTCTTTATACACCACATGAGTCAAAACTTTATCCAATTCATCTTCCGAAAATGGAATCTGTATTTTTTTTGGTGTTTTCAAAGCCTTATGCTTAGACAAAGGACTATTCTCTATCTGCTTGGTCTTCAACAAAAATTTGTAAAATGACTTAAGAGATGCCATCTTACGATTAATTGACGAGTTAGAAATCCCTTCATCAACCATTGACACTATCCAGCTTCTTACAAGTGAATAAGAAACTTCTTCCAACTGTGTTCCATCAAAATTTGCTTTAAGAAATTGCTGGAAAAATTCTAAATCCTTCCCATAAGCCAATGAGGTATGAACAGAATAGTTCTTTTCTTTAAGTAAGTAATCCTGGAATTTTTGGAGATTATTATGCATAAAAAAATCGTTAGCATAAAAGTACAAAACTTCTACAACTAACGATTTATATTACCAGAAAATTAACTACTAACTTTCTAAGCTATCTCTTAATCCTTGGATATACTGAGCTTTTTGGATTTGTGCTCTTCTTGTAACAGAAGGTTTAGTGAAAGCCTGACGACTTCTCAACTGTCTTACAACTCCAGTTTTATCGAATTTACGTTTGTAACGCTTAAGCGCTCTGTCGATATTTTCTCCGTCTTTAATTGGTATAATTAACATAATCTAGACACCTCCTCTCATTTACGGGTGCAAACTTATAACTTTATTTTGGATTACAAAATATATATTTCGAAATATTTCAAAGCACGCACAACAATACCGTAAATCACAATAAAATTCTTTAACTTTATGAATATCAATTCCTAACCCCATGAGCAATCATATCGTAAAAGTTTTACAGACCTTCTACATTACTCACGACGTAAAGAGTTTCATTGTGGAAAAGCCAGAAAACTACAACTATATTCCCGGACAAGCCACAGATGTAGCCATCAAATTGGACAATTGGGAAAAAGAATTCAGACCATTTACCTTTACAAGCTTGGCAGAAGACAAATACCTCCAGTTTATGGTCAAAATTTACAGAGATCATGAAGGTGTTACCAAAACATTAGAAAAAACCAACATTGGACATGAGTTAATCATCCAAGAACCATTCGGCACATTACAATACCAAGGCAAAGGGACTTTTATAGCCGCAGGCACAGGCATCACCCCTTTCCTAGCCATATTTAGAGCTCTTTACAAACAAAATAAACTTTTCGGCAACAAACTAATTTACACCAATAAGACATCAAAAGATGTCATTGCAGATGAAGAATTAAAAAAAATGTTCAGGAATGAGTATTTAAAAGTCTATACCCGAGAAAATATTGTCGGCTTCAAAGAAAGAAGAATTGATCGCAATTTTCTTATAGATTACATCACCAATTTCAATCAACATTTTTACGTTTGCGGCCCATCCGATTTTGTAAAAAACATTACCACTCTGTTAATAGAACTGGGTGCTAATCCTGAAAGTATGGTTATTGAAGAATAAAAAAAGCCAGGGAAATTCCTGGCTTTTGTAAACTTTTTTCGATTTTCAGTCATGAAGCAATTATTCAACGGCAGGTTTATACGTTTGATTGTCAATAATCATTTTGGACAAAATTTCTTTAAGAATCTCTGAAGTACCCCCTCCGATTGGACCTAAACGACTATCTCTTAAAAGACGAGCCAGCGGATACTCTTCCATATAACCATAACCTCCAAGCATTTGAAGACAACTATAAATTGTTTCATCAGCCACTTTTGTAGATTTCAATTTAGCCATAGTAGCTTCTTTAACCACATATTCCCCTTTATCCAATCTAGCAACAGCGGCATAATTAAATACTTTACAATGTTCTACATCGGTAGCGTGCTCAACCATTGTATGTCGTAAAGCTTGAAACTTATTAATCTTTGTTCCAAATGCTTCACGTTGATTCATATAATCGATTGTATAGTCAATAGCATATTCTGCTCTTGCATGTGCATTAATTGCCATAATCAATCGCTCAAAAGCAAAATGTTGCATAATGTATGGAAAACCTTTTCCTTCTTCTCCCATCAAATATTCTTCAGGAATTTCAACATTATCAAATGAGATTTCAGCAGTATCTGATGCTCTCCATCCTAATTTATCTAGTTTGGTTGCTGTTATTCCAGAAAGACTGGTATCTACCAAAAACATACTGATTCCTTTATTTCCAAGCTCTGGGCTTGTTTTCGCTGCAACTACGTAATAATCAGCATAAACACCATTTGTAATAAATGTTTTCGATCCGTTGATTACATATTTATCCCCTTTTTTCACAGCTGTGGTTCGCATTCCTGCTACATCACTCCCTCCGAAAGGTTCTGTAATACACAATGCACCTATTTTATCTCCATTGATACTTGGCACTAAATAATCTTGTTTGATTTGCTCACTACCTTCTGCATTCAGATGCGTCATTGCCAAATAAGCATGTGCCCACATTGCCGCAGCAAAACCTGAGGATTTTATTTTTTGAAGTTCTTCTAAAAAAACAACAGTATAAAACAAATCCAAGTTTAAACCTCCGTACTTTTCAGAATAGCGCAATCCAAAAAAGCCCATTTCACCGAATTTCTTCCAAATGAAACGTTCTATAGTACCAGTTTTTTCCCATTTCTCAATGTGTGGCACTACTTCTTTATGTAAAAAATCGCGTAAACTCTCTCTAAATAATTGATGTTCTTCTGTAAAGTATATTGAATTCATGATAGATAAAAACTGGTTATTTTTAAAATTGTCGTGTTATTTTATTTGAAGTCCAAATATAGCGCAATAATTTTGACTTTTTCAACTGGAAAGCCTTTAATTTTTATCAAATCCTCAACAGAATGAATACCATTGTTCATACTTCTGAACGTCACTATTTCACGCGCCAATGCATATCTGAAATAAGGGAATTTCGCAAGGTTTTTAACCGATTCATTATTGATGTCAATTTTAGGAACTGAAGGAACTGTCGTAATTTTAAAATTCTTATGAAGTTCGGCAATTACCTCTGGAGACAATCCCCAGACATCGTCCATTTGATTCATATCTACAAAACCTCCAAATACTTCTTTTTGCTTCAGAATTCTATCCGATATAGCATCTCCAATCCCATAAATCTTCATCAAATCTTCTTTTGTTGCTTGATTAATATCCAAGACTACACTATTCCTTTCCTTTCTCTCAAAAGAACTATAATTCGTTTTCGAATACCCTTCTACATAACTACGCTTGTTTTTAACCCATTCAGGGAATTTAAAATAGGGAGCAATTACAGCCAATAGCGAATCCGACACTTTAGTCACTGCCTGAAATTCTTCGGGAGAATTCACGAATTTACCTGCTTTACGAAAAGTCAGTAATCGATCTATTTCGTTAACATTCATACCCAATTTATAACCTTTAAAGTCAGTTATAAAATTAGGATTAAAAGGATAAATTTTATAGCCGTCGTCCTTTGGAAGCGCCTTAAGGGAATCCGTTTCTGATTGCAATGAAACCCATTGTTGTTCTTCTTTTGAAATATTGGATTCCGGTGAAAAATCAACAAAATACAGGACCGAATACAATACAATAATCAATCCTACCAGAAAAAACAAACCGATGCGTTGCTCTCTGTTAAATTTAAAATAATAGGTAAAAGGCATGATTACAAATCGAATACAGAACTTCTTTTGGCTCGGATTAAATCCTTCAGCTTAATAATAAATCCAATTGTCAGATATACTCCAAACCACAAACCCGCAGTTACAAAAGATATATAAATAAAGAAAAGGCGAACACTATTCGTTCTCATTCCTAACTTTTCAGCTAAACGTGAAGCGATATGAAAACCTTGTTCTTCGAAGTAGTATTTTAATTTTAGAACAAATGACATAATTTTTTTGTTTAGTGATGTGTAAAACTACACAAATTTTTAATTTTTTAAAAGTTCAATACCTACAGCACATTGCAAACACCTGTTGGTATCACAATATTCATTCTTTAGCTGCAACAATGCTTGCGATTCAAGAGCGTTGCGTGGTTCAAGACCAAATTCTCTAAACTTTAAAATAATGGAATTTTCCTCCGGCTCTATTCGTTCTAAGATACTGATTGGATCTTCTAAAACATCTTTTCCTATACTTTTCCCATAAGCAAACTGCAAAGGCACAATTGCATTAATCACTAAAAGATCAATAAATGCTTTTGAAAGCACCTTTCCCTTTTGCTTGGATCTCTTTTCAAAATTATAATGCACAAGCCAATAATCGGAAACTGAAACATCAAAAATGGCATAAAAATCATTTGGAGATTTCGCTTGAATCACTTTTGCAAATAGATTTCGTTGTTGATGGTATAGCATTGCCAATTGTGCCAATCGAATAGTGGGAAAATTATCGGGTCGCAACCTAAAGAAAGTTACCGGTTGAAAATTTATTGTTTCCAACTGGTATTTTATGGTCAAATAATCAAACAAATCCTTCAGTTCTTTCACATAATTATCTTGTGAATTTTGAGGTAATATACCAACAAGTCCAAAAAACAACGCTTCTAAATACTGAACATCAAATGCTTCTTTGCGAATTACCGAAAAAGGGATTGCTTTAGCAATTGCTATAAATGCCTCTCCATTTACGTTCAATCCGAAATTTTTAGCCAACAAACAAAAAAGTGTAGCTTCCCAATTGTTTTGATTTCCTCGAAGTAAAGCAGTAATGGGCTGCATTTTACGTTCTAAACGTTCAAAAAACAATCGTTCTTCCCAATTCAACATCACAAACTGCGGAATTGTACGAATACTATTCTCACAATTAATCCATGATTTTTTGGATCTTAATTGCTGGTATTGATTCATCAGCTCCAAAGAAACATAATTTCGTAACTCTAAAACCGGAATTTCCGAATTGTCTTTTCTAAAAACTTCAGCATCATGATTCCAGACAACATGAAGAATCACATTATCATAATTTAGATCACTTTCATGCCGATGTGAATACCAGTTGGAGGAACTTAGATGAATTTCGACATTTCCAGCCCATTTTTGATTTCCAATCACAATTTGAGCGTTGAAAAAATCGGGACCAGCTTGTTGAAGTGAATAACCAGTGTTTAAAATCTGAAGGAAATCTCCTTGTGCAGTTTTCAATCCGGAGAGGGCAAACTTCTTGTGTTGCCATACGTAGTGCAAAAAATCTTCTTTCATAATGTGGCGTATAAAAAACTAAAAGGCTTATAATCAATTCAAATGTAACACAAAAAAGAAAAACCTCCAAACATTTTACTGCTTGAAGGTTTTCCTGATTATGTATCTACCATTACTTTATCGAATTAATAATATCATGTTTGGTAATGATATGGAATTTGTTATTTCCCAATTCAACCAAAACTGCTTGATTGTCTTTATTAATCAACTTAGACACTTCTTCAACCGGAGCACCTAACTTAACTATTGGAAATGGCGCTCCCATCACCTCACGAATAGGTTTATCGGCCGTATTTTTATCTGCAATAAAACTTTGGAATAAATCCGATTCATCAACAGAACCAACAAAACCGTTCACATCGATAACCGGAATTTGAGAAATTTTATATTTACGCATGCGTTCGATAGCATGTGAAACCAATTCCTCTGTTCTTACAGTAATTAATGGTTTGTCGATATGTTCTTTGATTAAATCTTCCGCCTTAGTAATATCTTCTTCCAAGAATCCTCTTTCACGCATCCAATCATCATTAAACATTTTACCCACATAACGACTTCCAGAATCGTGAAACAAAACTACTACGACATCGTCTTTCGTAAAATGTTCTTTAAGTTGTAGCAATCCTTTTACTGCAGCTCCAGCAGAGTTACCTACAAAAATTCCTTCTTCCAAAGCGATTTTACGTGTATAAACTGCCGCATCTTTATCCGTTACCTTTGTAAATCCATCAATTAATGAGAAGTCAACATTTTTAGGTAAAATATCTTCTCCAATACCTTCTGTAATATAAGTATAAATTTCGTTTTCATCAAAAATTCCCGTTTCGTGGTATTTTTTAAAAACAGAACCATAGGTATCAATTCCCCATATTTTGATATTTGGATTTTTCTCTTTCAAATATTTAGCCACACCTGAAATAGTACCGCCTGTTCCAACTCCCACAACAAAGTGCGTTATTTTCCCTTCCGTTTGTTCCCAGATTTCTGGTCCGGTTTGTTCATAATGCGCAATTGCGTTACTAGGGTTATCGTATTGATTCACATACCAAGAATTAGGCGTTTCTTCCGCTAGTCGCTTAGAAACCGAATAGTACGAACGAGGATCTGTTGGCTCGACATCGGTAGGACACACAACAACTTTAGCGCCAACTGCACGTAGTATATCACATTTTTCCTTTGATTGTTTATCTGAAATTACACAAATCAATTTATAGCCTTTTACGATAGCACCTAATGCCAATCCCATTCCTGTATTTCCAGATGTTCCTTCGATAATTGTACCTCCTGGTTTCAAACGACCATCCGCTTCAGCATCTTCGATCATTTTTACAGCCATACGGTCTTTAACTGAATTTCCCGGATTGAAGGTTTCCACTTTTGCCAACACAAGCGCATCTACTTCGGCGGTTACTTTATTTAATTTTACTAATGGCGTGTTCCCAATAGTTTCCAATATGTTTTTTGCGTATTGCATTTTTTATTGTTTTTTGTTGGTACAAAGGTAGAAAATTGAAATCGATTTTTGAAATTAACCTGAAAATGCGTGAGGGATGGAAACGGCATCCTTTAGTTGCGGATTTGCCTAAGCAAATCCGCAACTAAAGATACAGAGAACAGCCCGACCCTTGTGGTCACGCCATAACTATTCAAAAAACTTATTGGAAAAAGTTCCAAACCAATCCGAAACGAATCACGAAATCCTTATAAGGGTAATTAGGAGCTGAATAAAATTTATTCCCCGTAAAACTTGAATTAAAATGCTCGGCTTTTAAGAAGATACGTGTTTGACGTACGCGCGCATTTACAAAGAAATCCATTAACGGAAAGGTGCCAATTTTTTCAGTGTTTTGAACATAAAATTCAGACAATAACGGATTGTAGGAATTAGCATGATAGGCAGTAAAATATTGAAAAGTAATTCCTGTTTGCAATAACATCGCTTTTTTAAACACATGGTCTGAGAAATAGAATGTATTTCGAGTAACAAATTTAGGAACATTCAAAATCGGATCTTCCTGAGTCACTTGCTGAAATAAAACCGTATTATCTAAACCGAACTTTCCAAATTTAAATTCTTTCTGAGCTTTCACAGACAAATAACCAATTGTTTTACCGTATTGCTTAGGTGTTACCAATATTTTTTCTCCTGTAAAATCATCATTACTAAAATACAGATAGTCATTCAGTGTCGTTAATTGGGCCTCAGCAATTCCCCATAGCGTAGTAGCATTGAACTTGAAATTATTTATTTTCTCATTGTTGAAGCTATTGTACCAATTGTAATGAATAAAATCACTTTGTAATAACGTAAAATTCAAATTTGGCACTTTACTAAGGTTTTGGTATAGCGCAGTAAATGAATTTTTTTCATTAAAACGATAACGTGCAAACAATTCCAACTTCGAAAAAGTTTGCTCTGAAATTGCCTTAGAAAACAATCCGTATCCTTTAATCTTATTTTTCTCGTAAAAATATTTCCCTCCAATTGCATTCAGTTGGTTATGGATCGCATTAGGGATTACAACCTGATTCCCGGAAAGAGTATATCGATCGTAGAAATAATTGTATTGGTAATTTTCAACAAACACATTGAATTTACCTACCAAAGAATTGGAAAAAGTTGCTCCAACTCTATTGTACATATCATTTGACTTTACAAAATCACTATAGTTATTAGCTACATATGCGTCGCCAAATTTTTCTGTGGTGGTAGTTTTTTTAAATTCTGCGAACTTAGTTTCATAGCTGAATTGATGATCAAACAATATAGTATTCGTAGTATCTTTTCTATTCACTCTAAAAGTATGATCAACAAAATAGCGTTTGGCTTTCAAAACGGATGAGGCGTCTTCAAAATTAACTTCTAATCTAGAGCGTTGTTGAAATTCGGGGTCTTCGGATTCGAAATCAGCTTTATTTAACAAACCTCCATTTTCATTATTCAGAAAATCCTGCCCAGCAAAATGTATATTGGCATTGTATCTATTGTTCCTCGTATGATAACTGGTTGTAAACACAAAATTACCATTACTAGCTAAAGAGTTGACATATTTCCCTAGGGAACGCAAACCTTTATAACCGATGGACATATTAAGATTCCTAGAAGTATTCAATGTAATGAAGGCATCGACACTTTGTCCTTGCTCGAGTGTAGTTTTAAAATAAAGCTCAGTTAATGGAGTTGCAACAGAATAATACTTTATGTCCTCAGAATCGTAATAATTAAAATACTTTGCTTTATATCCAAATTTTGGTTTTACATCAAAACGATCCAATCCAAAATGAAGGGTATTATATGTTTGCCCATCATTATTAAACGGCAACAATCCAAAATTATCTTTCCTCAGATAATTGAATTTATAATCTGAACCCACAGTAAGGGATGTATCTACATAAACACTATCTTTTTCAATAGTATAGATTTTATACATATTGTGCGAGGCTTTGGGCAAGTTACTCACTTTCCCTCTGAGTGATTTTCTAAGAGTATCCTTTTGAATCGGTAGTTCTCCATCTTGTGCGAATACACAAAATGAAGTGAAAAGTAGTAAAAGTATAAGAAGTTTCTTCATCAATGCAAAAATACACAAATGAACTTAAAATAAAAGCATAAAAAAACTCCCGCATTAGCGGGAGTTTTCAAACTATATATTACAAAATTAGTTTTGTAAGAAGTAAGGTGTTTTAGGATTGTTAGAAAAACACTCATCTAAACTTACAGAAGGAACATTAGAACTGTTTGTAGAATACTCTCTTGAAGGGTAAACTAATCTGTAAGGTCTGTGAGTTCTACCAATAACTGAAACAGGTAAAGGTAATACAGGGAATCCAGTTCTTAAATGATCTAAATATAATTCAATACCGTGCCAGTTACCTAAAGCCAAGTATTTTTGGGTCATGATTGCACTGATTTTGTTAGTAGAACCAGTCCATCCTAAACCATTATTAGCTTCAGTATTAGCAATGTAAGTAGCAGGATTTAAAGCAGCAAGCGCTAAAGATCCCCAACTTCTGCTGTAGAAAGCGAAAGAAGCATTGATACCTTCATAGAATTTAGCTTGAGCAGTTCCAGAAGTTAAGAAACCACGTTGAATAGCTTCAGCCTCTAGGAATCTTGCCTCAGCAACTTGCATGATATATGCATCTCTAATAGCAGCATTATTGTTAGCATCGTCAGCATTAGCTCCAGTTCTACCAAAGTAGAAAGAACCAAATCTTGAGATTTCAGATGTTGGGAAATTACCTTGAACATTACCAACAACTGGGCTAAGTGTAAACATTCTACCTCTACGAGGATCAACAATACCTGTAGTAATGTTAGCATCATTCATAGTTCCGTTTACTAAACGAGCAGCAAAATCACCAGCAGCCATAGCTCTATTTGGAGATGTCCAAGCACCTAAAGCAGCATCTAATCCCCATTGTGCAAACACAGGGTTTCTTTGACCTACTGCAATGTTAAATCCAGGATTGTAAGCTACATCAGCATTGATGAAATTAGGATTAGCATTTAAACCTGCAAATCTTGTATTTCTCAAAGTAACTAAAGCAGCATCTGTTGTATTAGACAAACGCAAAGCTAATTTCAACTCTACAGTATTTAAAAATCTATTCCATTGATCCATATCTCCATGGAAAACAACATCCTCATCACCTAAAACGTGTACATTAGGATTTGTAGTATTCAATAAAGCACGAGCTTCATCCAATTCTGCAAATAAAGCAGGAATAATAGCCTTATCATCATCGTAAGCTGGATAAGAAATATTATCATTCAATGCTTGAGAGTAAGGAACGTCACCATACAAAGCAGTAACATAATCCATACACATTACCTTGAATATCTTAGCAATACCTACATGGTATTCAAAGTTAGGATATGTAGATTGTTTATCTATAATATCTTGAAAGTTATCAGCAACTAAATAAGAGTTGTTAAACAATCCATTATAACTACTACTATCAAAGTTGTAATCATAAGCAGGGTCAGTACTTGTAAAACCAGTATTTAATCCCCAGAAATAAGACATTCTATTACCAAAATCATTTAAAGTAACATTTTGGTGATTTCCGTATCCTACCAAGGCACCCGCTAACATTTGGTTAGGAGCAATTAAGTTAAAGTCTGGTCTATTAGACTGATCTTCATTTACGCTCAAGTAATCCTCACAAGAGAAAAGCGTAAATGCAGTTAAAGCCGTTAAAAGTATTTTTTTCATAAATTTAATTTTAAAAATTAAAATGACGCGTTAATTGAGAAACCAACAGTTCTAGTTGAAGGATATTGACCGTCACCAATAAATCCTAAACCATTTCTTGAAGTATTAGTTAAAGTACCATTTGCTGTTCTAGCAGCTACAGAAGTATTAGCATTAACCTGGCTAGTAGCCTCAGGATCTGCGTATCCTTTGTTGTCATCAGCTAACCAAATGAAAGGATTTCTAGCATTAACACTTACTTTGAAAGAAGTTAAACCAGTTTTTTCAATCATTTTGTTAGGTAAAGTATAGCTTAATGCAATCTCTCTAATTTTGAAAGCAGTTGCATCTGTAATGTTGAATGAACCTAAACCTGCAGCTTTACCGAAGTAATCTTGAGTACGGTTAGCAACACCTGTTGAAGTAGAGAAACCTCCAGTTAACACTGCCGTATTATCAATATAATTACCAGGACTAGATGGATCTGGAATTGAAGAGTTCGGCATTAAGAAACCAACGTTTCTGTCGAATTCTGCTGTATCAACCAAGTGACCATTCCAAGTTAAGTTATATTTCGTTTGAGAAATAAAGTAGTGACCTGTTCTGTAATCCATAGTGAATGATAAACCAATTCCTTTGTAATCAAAACTATTAGTTAAACCTAAGATATATTTAGGAGTAGCTCTACCTAAGTTTTTGAAAGTAGCATCAACAGTTGGACGACCTTCTGAATTTAAGATTACTCTTCCTTGATCATCTCTAATCCAATCAGTACCAGTGATGTAAGGGAAAGATTGACCTTGAACTGCAGAGATATCGAAATCTACTGGAGAGTTACCACCGTCAAATAATACAATTTTATCAGAATCACCAGAATCAATTACTTTAGTATCAT
Organism: Flavobacterium sp. MAHUQ-57; assembly: GCF_051908335.1. NCBI lineage: Bacteria > Pseudomonadati > Bacteroidota > Flavobacteriia > Flavobacteriales > Flavobacteriaceae > Flavobacterium > Flavobacterium sp. MAHUQ-57. The sequence continues at coordinate 408,423 of NZ_JBPZTE010000007.1, forward strand.
TCGCAGTGTAAGATAATCTTGTGTTCCATTTGAATTTCTCGCTGTTGAAAGGCATAAATCCTAAATCAACCTCAATACCTTTAGCCTCTAATTCACCATTGTTAGTTTTCTTAGTAGTTAAACCTGTTGTTGAACTAACACTAGTATCAGTAATCAAATCAGTAGTATTTGTTTTGTAAGCAGATACATCTAAAGTAATTCTATCTTTTAAGAAACCTAAATTAACACCAGCTTCTAAAGTTGTATAAATCTCAGGTTTGATAGCTGGATCTACAATAGCAGTTAAGTTGTTATAAGAAGTTCCTGTAGCAGGATAAGGGAAGTTAGTAGATACCGCAGCTAATGATAATACATCATAAGCAGCTACTGGATCTAACGAACCGATTTTAGTGTAGTTAGCAAACAATTTAATGTTACTAATTTTACTATCTTTTAAACCATCAAATGCTTTTGTAGGAACAAATGAAGCTCCAACAGATGGATAGAAGTAAAATTGATTTCCTCTTGCAGCAACACTATTACCTTCATAACGTGCAGTAGCATTTAAGAATAAATAATCCTCATAGTTAAAATCAAAGTTAGCAAAACCTGCAACAGTTTTAGTAATGATTTTTCTGTTAACCAATCTTGAAGGGTTTTCTGGATCAAGTACACTTGTGATATGGTAGAAACCAGGAATAGCTAAGTTGAAACCACCCTGAGATCTTCTTTCATTCATGTTATACTGCATGTTGTGACCTAAATTACCTTTGAATCCAATTTTGTCAGTTAAGTCATAGTTGAAGTTCAATAATAAGTCACCATAGTAGTAATTAGAGTTCAAAGTTGATTGGAAGTAGTTTGAACCACTCGCAAATCCACCATCAGCAGTATCAGGAGAAGCGAAATCATCTGCATGCGTCTCTTGAACGTTATTTCTCATTTGGTATGAACCAGCATAAGAAACTGACCAGTTTTTGTTAATTTCATATGAAGCATTGATACCTGTATTTACGAAGTTATCAACATTCTCTAATCTATTAACTTTTTTAGCTAACCATGGATTTTGGTAGTAACCATTCCAACCATAGATACCTCTGTTTTTAAACAATTCGATAGGAACGTTTGAAGCTGTCTGTAATAAGTTAGTCAATAAAGTATAATCCGCACGGCTTGTAGCAGCATTAACGTCAGCTTGGTTTACTTTTTGGTTAGTCAAAGTAAATGTACCACCTAATGTTAATTTACCAGCTTTTTTACCAGCATTTAATACAACAGTATTACGATTTAAATTATCACCTTCTAAGATGAAATCTCTTCTTAAGTTACCTAAGTTCAAGTTTACGAAACCATCAGCACCACCAGCACTTACGTTGATGTTGTTTTGATAGATTTGACCTTGTTGATAGAATTTTTTAATCTCATCATTTCCAAGAGACTTGTAAGGAGCTTCAATTATATCTCCATTTGCATCAGGCAAACCTACTTGTCTGATTGAACCATCAAATAATTCACCCCATCCACCATTTTCTTGTGGATCCCAAGCTCCGTACCATCCTTGACCATATCTTTGCTGTCTTTCAGGAACGAAGTTGATTTCTTCAAAATCAACAGAAGTGTTGATACCAACAGTAAACTTATCATTTTGAGCACCTTTTTTAGTTGTAACAACCACAACCCCTTGCTTACCTTGCGAACCGTATAATGCAGCTCCTTGAGCTCCTTTTAATACAGTAACGTTTTGGATTGCATCAGCTGGCAATGAAGCTAAAACATCAGCAGTTGAAATAACGTTATCAATTACCACTAAAGCCTCAGTATTACCTGTTAAAGACAACATTGAACGTACACGGATAGAGTTACCACCACCTACACCATTAGCTGTAGCATTGATAGTTACACCCGATACTTTACCAACTAAAGCTCTAACTGCGTCTGGGTTATTTGCTGCTTTCAACTCATCATTGTTAACAGTTGAGTAAGTAGACGTAATAGCCGCTTTCTTTCTCTTAATACCCACAGCAGTTGTAATTACAACCTCTTTCAATTGAGTTGTATCATCTTGCAATGTTGTATTAATAACACTAGAAGCACCTACTGTCTTCACAACGTCATTCATACCCATAAAAGAGTAAACTAATTTTTCACCCTCTTTCGCTTTGATAGAATAACTTCCATCAAAATTGGTTTGTACTCCACGATTTGTTCCCTGAACAACAACGTTAGCACCCGGAATCGGACCTGAAGCATCAGATACCACTCCCGTAATAGTTTTCTCTTGAGCAAAAGAAAACTGCATTGTAAACGCCAATAACAGCGTAAAAATCCATTTGAACTTTGATCTCATATTATTTTTATTTGAGTTAGTTATTCCGCAAACTTCTTAATTATTTCTTAAACTACCAAATAATACTTCGGAATATTACTATTTATTTAAGTTAAAAAATTTGCCGAACCGCAATCATTTGTACAATGATTTTAGTATTATGATACCAATATTTTCAAAAGGTTGCGTTAAAAAGTATATTTTTGCTAAAATTAAGTTCATGTTACTCCAAAGTTTTACAAATAATGCATTAGAATGTGGCACAGACGAAGCCGGACGTGGTTGTTTGGCCGGACCAGTAACCGCAGCTGCAATTCTACTCCCCGAGGGATTTTCAGTACCAAAACTGAATGATTCCAAACAATTATCGGAGAAAATCAGAGAAAATCTTAAGCCTTTAATTGAAGAAAAAGCGATTTCTTTTGCAGTAACCCATTTAGAGCCCAAAATTATTGACGAGATCAATATCCTAAATGCCTCCATTAAAGCGATGCAAGAATGCATTTTAAAACTAACACCCACCCCATTACATATTATTGTGGACGGTAACCGTTTTAAACCCGTTAACGGAATTCCTTACAACACCATCGTAAAAGGCGACAGTAAATACCTAAGCATTGCAGCCGCATCGGTTTTAGCCAAAACGTACCGAGACGAATATATGAATCGCATTCATGAAGAATTCCCAATGTACGGATGGAACAAAAACAAAGGCTATCCAACCAAAGACCACAGAGCCGCAATTGCCAAATACGGTCCGACAAAATACCATAGAATGTCTTTCCGTTTATTACCGGAACAACTGAAATTAGAATTATAAAAAAAGAGACTCTTTGAGTCTCTTTTGATTTATACCATTTCTGCTTCAAACAAATGAGCAAAATGCTGTACTATTTTTTTCTTTACTTCTTCTTCATCCACTTCTCTACCCAATTCCACATGGAGCGATGTAACCGCTTTCCCTTTTATACCACAAGGAATGATATTATCAAAGTAACCTAAGTTAGCATTTACATTCAAAGCAAAACCATGCATGGTTACCCAACGGGAAGCTCTCACTCCCATCGCGCATATTTTTCTTGCAAATGGCGTTCCCACTCCAAGCCACACTCCGGTCTCTCCTTCACTTCGTTCCGATTGCAGACCATAATCCGCTAAAGTTAATATGATAGCTTCTTCCAATAAACGTAAGTATTTATGGATATCGGTAAAGAAGTTTTCCAAATCCAAAATAGGATACCCCACAATTTGACCCGGTCCATGATACGTAATATCACCACCTCTGTTAATCTTATAAAATGTAGCTCCTTTTTCTTCGAGTTGTTTTTCGGACAACAGCAAATTACTCATGTCTCCACTTTTTCCCAGAGTATACACATGCGGATGTTCTACAAAAAGAAAGTGATTGGGTGTTTCAATATCCGGGTTGTTTCTTTTTTCTATTTTTTGAGCAACAATATCGGCAAAAACCTTTTCCTGATAATCCCAAGTATCTTTATAGTCTTTATTACCGAGATCTTGAAGCTGGACTTTTTTATTCATGGTTGTTATTTTACAAATTCCACTTCGAAGTTTAATTTCTCCGGTTCGTTCATATACTCATTAAAAGCATACTCGATGGTGATTGTTTTTTTATCTTCAGAAAACAAGGCCGTTTTATTGGACACTTTTTTAACCGGTTTAGGAAAATGATATTTGATTACATATTTAGAAGATTCAAAAATAGCTTTATAAGCCTCCAAAGAATCTTTGTTGATTTTTTTCATAAGCGATTTATCAATCATTGCTTTTCGACTGAATTTTTTTCCGTCGTAAGCGTATTTGATATTGGCACCATTTCCACTAAACGTATCCATTGCTCCTACCGGACTATTACCTTGGCTCCCTTTTGCCATGTTTTGCACTTCTGATAAATCGTTCAAAACGTTTTGCAAATCGGCTACCGATTTAAAACTGGAATTCAATGAAAACAAAAATTCTTTGGTGTCATAATTCATTTTCATTTTTACAATGAAATTTTCCAGGTTTTTAATTTTAGCTTGTTTTTCTGGAGACATCTTTGCAATGCTGTCTTTTTTTGCATCGAACAATTCTTTGAACGTAAATGTTGAATCCATGTTTTTAGTAGTTGCAGCAGAATCTTTAGGCATCATAGCCATCAATGCTGATCCATCCATACCTAAATTATACTTTCCAGTTCCGTCGGGGTTGATGGTTATTTCTTCTGTAAATGTACAACTCGCCAAACTGAAGGCAAAAGCAAATACTATAAATAATCTTTTCATTTCAAATTTAGTTTTGCCAAAGATACAAATAAGATAGTCGAAAGCGAAATTCCAAATTCCAAATTCCAAATTCCAAAAACAAAATTCCAAAAATAAAATCACAAGAACGGAAGTTAAAAGTCACTTGGCAGGAAGAAGTTTTCATTGGATGGTTCGATTATTCGATTGTTCGATTGTTGGATTCATTTTGTCAGGAGTAAGAATTCTATTGACAGGAAGAAAAATTCTTTTGTCAGGAACGAAAAGTCAGTTGACAGGAACGAAAAGTCACATGACAGGAAGAAGAAATCTTTTGACAGGAATAAAAAGTCTTCTGACAGGAATAAAAAGTCTTTTGACAGGAGCAAAAAATCTTTTGTCAGTAACAAAAATTCTCTTGACAGGAGCAAAAAGTCTTTTTGTAGTTTTAAATTTCACAAAAAACGATAATTTTGTTTGCGTGAGCGGGTGCAGCGGCATCCTTTTATGTAGCGCAGCGGAATAAAAGATTGCTTCGCCTGTTCGCTTCGCTCGAGTGAGCGGAACACGCGACCCTTGTGGTCACGCCATGATTAGACTTCTTAGACTTCTTAGATTTCTTAGATTGTTGGATTGTTAGACCACTTAGATCTACGGACTAAGGACTAATCACTTTCGACTTTGAAACTTTATAACTAATACCTATCTTTGCACGCTTAAAAATAATGTTATGCAACTTTCGGAACAAGAAATCATTAGAAGAGAGAAACTGAATGCGTTACGTGAATTGAACATCAATCCGTATCCGGCTAATTTATATCCTGTAAACCACACTTCGAAGCAAATCAAGGAAAGCTTTGAGGAAGGTAAGAAGGTTATCGTGGCTGGGCGTTTGATGAGTAACCGTGATCAGGGAAAAGCTTGTTTTGCCGAATTGCAGGACAGCGAAGGAAGAATTCAACTTTATCTTAACCGCGACGTGATTTGTCCGGATGAAGACAAAACCTTATACAACCAAGTATTCAAGAAATTGACCGACTTGGGTGACTTTATTGGTGTGGAAGGAGAATTGTTCACTACGCAAGTAGGCGCACAATGTATCCGTGTGACTAATTTTGCTTTCTTGAGCAAAACATTACGCCCGTTACCGATGCCTAAAACCGACGAAGAAGGAAAAGTATTTGATGCTTTTGTGGATCCGGAATTGCGTTACCGTATGCGTTACGTGGATTTAGTGGTTAACCCACAGGTGAAAGACGTTTTTATGAAGAGAACCAAGTTATTCACTGCGATGCGTACGTTCTTCAACCAAGCCGGTTATATGGAAGTGGAAACTCCTGTATTGCAATCGATTCCAGGTGGTGCAGCGGCGCGTCCGTTCATCACACATCATAACAGTTTAGACATTCCTTTATACATGAGAATTGCCAACGAATTGTATCTGAAAAGATTAATCGTGGGTGGTTTTGACGGAGTATATGAGTTTTCGAAAAACTTCCGTAACGAAGGAATGGACAGAACCCACAATCCGGAATTTACTGCAATGGAAATTTATGTAGCTTACAAAGACTACAACTGGATGATGGAATTCACTGAAAACCTATTGGAATATTGTGCACAACAAGTTAACGGTACTACCGAAGCGACTTTTGGTGAGCACAAAGTGAATTTCAAAGCACCATATGCACGTGTTACCATGACCGATGCCATCAAACAATTTACCGGTTTTGACATTACAGGAAAAACCGAGGCTGAATTATTTGAAGCTGCTAAAGGCATGGGTATCGATGTGAACGAAACCATGGGTAAAGGAAAATTGATTGATGAAATTTTTGGTGAGAAATGTGAAGGTAACTTCATCCAACCGACATTCATTACCGATTATCCGAAAGAGATGTCGCCATTGTGTAAATCACACCGTGACAACCCTGAATTGACTGAGCGTTTCGAGTTAATGGTATGTGGTAAAGAGATTGCAAATGCGTATTCTGAATTGAATGATCCAATTGACCAAAGAGAGCGTTTCGAAGCACAGATGGCATTAGCTGCCAAAGGTGATGACGAAGCGAACGGTATTATCGACGAAGACTTCTTGAGAGCGTTGGAATATGGTATGCCACCAACATCCGGATTAGGAATTGGTATGGACCGTTTGATCATGTTCTTGACCAACAATGCATCGATTCAGGAAGTATTGTTCTTCCCGCAAATGCGTCCGGAGAAAAAAGGTCCGGAATTAACGGAAGAAGAGAAATTGATCATCGAATTGTTAAAATCAGAAAACAATCAGCCTATAGGCACGTTGAAAGAAAAATCGGCTTTGAGCGGTAAGAAATGGGATGCTGCCATGAAAGGATTAGCAAAACATGGTTTGACTAAAGTAGTGATTGATGGTGAGAATAAAACAGTGGTTTTGAATTAAAACCACTGCTTCCTATATAATATTTATTTTCCTACATTTGAAGAATGGAAAAAGCTAGACTTATTGTTAAAAATTTTGGACCTCTAAAGGATATAGCTATCGAAGTAAGGGAAATGGTTACTTTTATAGGAGCACAAGCTTCGGGTAAAAGTACATTAGCAAAGTTACTTTCCATTTTAGAGGATGAGAATTTCAGGAGAGACCATAAAATAACTTTTGAAGGCGAATTAAAAAAATATAATATTTTCAGTTACTTAAGAAAAGATACTTTTATAAGCTACGACAACTTAAGCTCTTCAATAAATTTCCCTTTTAAGTTTGAATATACAAATGGGCAATTTGAAAAGGGAACTCCTTTAGAAATTCTTTCACATTTAAAAACTATTTCAAAAGAAGACAGAGATAAAAACAAAGACATCCTTTTTCCAGTAATTATAAATGCTCTATGTTGGAATATAGATTATTCACTAAGTCATAACCCAAAAATATTTTTTGATTTATTTTCTAACAGTCAAGAAAAGATCGACTTACTGCAAAAGATAGTCAATCAACGGAAAACAAAACAACGTCCTGCAATTGAAGAAAGCGATATAAACACAATATTAAATTTCTTAAATAAGGAAAAAAATGTGGACAATTTAATCGAACTCTACGAAACCGTGATAACACTTTTTCCTCGGGTATTTTTATTTGACTCATTGTACATTCCTACAGAAAGGATTTTTTTACATTTAATAGCTGAAAACACACTAGGATTAATCAACAACAATGTTCAAATTCCGAAACATCTATTAGAAAGTGGACAAGATTACGAAAAGGCTTTACACACAATCAAAGAACTTCCGCTAACTATTATTGACAAAAAAATCAAATACAAGCGAGAAGGAAAAACATCATATATCTATCATAACGAAGTAGAAAAAGTTGACTTATTAGAGTCTGCATCTGGATTACAGTCCATCATTCCAATTTTACTTTTGGTTGAATACGCTAAGTCACAAAAAGACAAATACAATTTTAATTTTGTAGTTGAAGAACCTGAATTGAATTTATACCCGAAAGCTCAACACGAATTAATTAAATATTTAGTTGGAAACTGTCTATTTGATAGGAAGAATTTAATTATAACTACTCATAGTCCTTTTGTTCTTGCTTCATTAAACAATTTATTATTAGCCCATGAAAAAGGTATAGCAAAACCAAAAGAAGTAAGCAAAATAATAAAAAAAGAATCTTGGTTGAATCCTAAAAACTTCATTGCTTATGAGTTAAAAAATGGAAAAGCAAAGAAAATTATGGATGATAAATTAGGCTTAATAAAAGAAAACATGATTGATAGTGTCACAGACGCTTTTTCAGATGAATTTGACAAATTATTGGATACAATATGACATCTGAGCAATTTTTAAATTCTTTTGACGACAACTGCCACAAAATTCTAAATGAAGAAGTATATTATTTAGAAGATGTTAAAGACAATGAAACAAATTTTGTTGAACAAGATGATTATTGGAATCTTTGTATAGAAAATAAAAACTCAAAAAAAATAATATTACTTGAAAATGAATTCTGTGTGATGAAAAACGAGAATTCTAAAAAATGTGATTGGGCTTTATTTGAAGCAGATAATCTTTTTTTTATTGAATCTAAGGATGTTAAACCAAGGAATAGAAGTAAAGAAAGAAAAGATGCTACAAAACAGCTAATTTCAACAATTGAATTCTATGGCTCAAAAATCGATTTAACAACTCTAAATTTACATGCATTGATATGTTTTAAATCAAAAGCTAAGATTATTAAATCAGGAGACCAAGCAAGGAAGGCACTTTTCAAAGAAACTTATAACGCTGATTATTTTGAAGCGAATTTAATAGAACTATAAAAAGGAACTCAATTGAGTTCCTTTTTTGTTTACAGCATGATTGTTTTATTTTCTTTTGAAAAGCAACAGCAATCCTAAAACACCAACAACGACAACACCTAAAGCCGCTAATACCATTGTTAAGTCGCGAATATCTTTACCCGCCCACTCCATGAACAGGAACTTATGAAAAATGGCGAACGAGTAACCTTCCACTCTATCGCTATTGGTTACATAAGCTGCTAAACGAGATGTAGCCGTTTCGATAAACAATGTTTTATTTTCGGGAGTATCATATGCCACTTTTATGACCGGTAAGCGTTTGTTTACAAATCCGTATTCTTTGTTTTTAAAATCGGTTATGCGTTCGATTTCCTTTACCTTTTGTTTTTTCAAAGCCACACCGGAAAATTCGGCCATACTACAGCAACTTCCTTTTGTTTTGGCGATTTTTGTATTAAAATAATCCGCCAGAAAAGCAGCATAGTCAACATCGATCGAAGGTTCTTCTTTTCCAGTAACTGCATTGAAATATTTCACTGTTTTTTCCTCCTCATTGACCAACTCACAACGATAATAAAGTACTTCATTAAAACGAATCAGGCTTACGTTGTCAAAATTCGGCAGCGACACTAATTGTTTGATTTCCTTTGAGTCTAAATCGGCCGCCTTAAAGACCGGTTCATAAATCATCTTTTCAAAAGCAATCGGGTTCCATTTTTTAGTGGCATGATAGCCTCCGCTAAACGCAAACAACACCGTAAACAAAGCCAAAGCCAAGCCTGTTTGACGGTGGTATTTCCGCCATTTGGAATGCTGGTTTTCCACCCTCACCTTTTTGAACTGTTTCCAGAACAAACCATAAATCACCATACCTGAAATGGCAGACAAACCAATGACTGTCAGCAACAGTAACATCAAAACAATCCGAACTCCGTTATTACTTATCGCATCAATAAACGACCAGTTATGAAACGTATCGAAGAACCAGATAAACCATTGTCTTGACTTGGGGTTGAACGTCGCCAATTTATCCGTAGTCGTTTCTACATAAACCTGCATTTCATCGTCTCTGTCAAAACAAATTTTATGCACCGGAAGGTAACGGTTGACATATTTGTATTCCGAATTGAATTGAGTAATCACTTCCTGTTTCTCAATACCACTTTTGGCATCATCCAAGAAATAACGTGATAGCCAAAGAGCATATTTGTCATCCCCATTTTCCAACATTTTCCCATCCGAAGTATTCAGATATACAATGCTATCCGATTTCGTTTTGATCTGATAATATTGGTTGTCATCAAACGAAACCAACCTAAAATTCTTGATTTCTTCCAATTTGTTTTGAAGCAAGGCTTCCTGTAATCCGACATCTATTTTTGCCGAATCAATTTTGGATTTCACCAACACTTCATTAGCGATAGTCGGTTTGAAAAAATGCGCCATCAACGGATGCATGATTCCAGATAAACACCAGAACAACATTGGCACCATCGTAATAAAAGCCAATACTTTATGCCATTTATAGACTTTTTGTTTAAGTCTTTTCTTCAGCTTTTTTCCGAAGCTTTTCTTTATTGAATTTTTCTCCATAACAACACGAAATTAAAGTGAAAGATGGTACTGCATTCCGAAAACAAATGTGCGCGGTGCAGCTGCGGTATAGCTTGGCTGCGCATTCGCTGCATTTCCCCTAGCCACATTGTAGGCATACAATTTATCAGTCACATTAATAGCATTTACATACCACTCCAACTCTTTCCATTTGTAACCCAAACGAGCATTGAAGACATTATAGCCGTCGTATTTAACTGTATTAACTTGATTTTGAAACCAACTCGAAACCATTTGCCACTCAATAGCAGTTCGGAAGCCAGGCAACCAGTTCGGGTAATAACTTACTTCCGAATTTCCGCTCCATTTTGGAGCCGAAGGCATCTCGAATCCATTCAAATTTTGCACTGGATCAGAAGATTTATCGGACACTTTAAAATCAATAAACGTATGTTGTGCCGTTGTTCCTCCTGCTCTGATTTTCCATTGTGGATTGGGCGAATAATTCAAAGCGAATTCAATTCCTTTGTGTCGAGTTCTTCCAGCCGATTGATAATCGGTAGAATTATCCGGCTGGCGGATGTTCAGCAATTCATTTTTACCTTCCATGTAGTACAGAGAATATTCGATACTTATTTTCTTTTTCATCAGTTGTAACCATCCACCTATCTCGTAGTTATTGAATTCAGCCGGTTTCAGATTATAGTAAAATTCAGCATCCGTACCTGTATTACCACCCGTTCCCGGTTTCGTTCTGAAAATTGAAGTTACACCTGGAGGTGAAAATCCTTGTGAATAATTCCCATAGAAACCAGCCCAAATTATTGGATTGTAGTTTATCCCCGATTTAAAAGTGAACTGATCGTACTTTTTAGTTCCCATAGTATTATCGATGCGATTCGTATACTTAAGACTCATGTCATCATAACGAAGACCAGTAGTAATGATCACTTTTTTAACCGGCTTCATTGTTACTTGGAAGAAACCAGCTGAATTGAAGATTTTTGCTTCATAATCTGCCAATTTAACATCGGGACGTTCGGCGACAATTTCGTAGGTATTTACCGTTTGGCCGTCTGGATTTAAATTGGCTTTCAAATCGATTTGATACGCGTTATAATCTACTGGAGAATAATCCAAATACCCGCCCCAAACAAATGAAGCATCCAGAAAATATATGGATTGATTATTTTGTAAAACCGCTCCGTAACTTTTAAAATTATTCGAGTTAATTTCCCCTTTTGCTGTTGTTTGACCTTGCGTCCAACGGATTCCGTACGATGGGTTTTGTCCTAATGAATTGTTTCGTGTAAAAACCGTTAATGATGAGCGGTTTTTTGCTGACCAATCGTGTTCAAGAACCATTTTTCCACGAAATGCTTTTGACTTTCTATAGGTAAAATCGGTTGTACTCTTATAACTTCTTTGATTAAAATCAGTTTCATTGACAGTGCCACTCATATCCGAATAATATTCACCGTAAAAAGCAGTTCCAAACCACCGTGTTTTATCATTAATAGCGTAATCGACGCGACCGTTGATATTCTCTTTATTGTAGTCGGAGAAAGTCATCCATGAATCTTTTTGCTGACTTGATAATCCGGCAATATGAAAACCAATTTTACCTACAGTTGCGCCGCCAGCAGCCTGCAACCTTCTGTAACCGAACTGATCGCCTTGCAAGCCAATCTTTACTTCCGGTTTTACATTCGGTTTTAGAGAGAGCAAATTAACCACGCCACCTACTGCTTCAGAACCATAAAGAGACGACACCGGACCTTTCACCACCTCGATACTCTGCAGATTAAACTGATTGATTTCCAATAATGCATTGTGATTAAAAACCCCCATCGGACGGATAGGCAAACCATCCTCAAGATACAAGTAATAGGCATTGGTATTCATTGGTTGCCGGATAGCCATCGCATGTTGTTCATTTCCAAGATTAACCATTAAAACCCCCGGTGTTTTATTGATGATTTCATACACCGCAGAAGCTTTGGTTTCTAAAATTGTCTTTTGTGAAATTTTTGAAATAGCAACCGGCACCTCTTTTTTGGAAGACGAACCTCTATTTGCAGTAATCACAACATCTTCCAGTGATTTTATATGTAAAGAGTCGTTCTTTTCAGTGTTTTGTCCATAGGACATTTGCCCTATTACAAATAAGGCAAAAACTATTTTTTTCATTGTTAAAGTCTAATAAATGTGTATTTATTCCGTGAGTAGTAACCACGGAAAACCAGCCTACATATCATGTAGGATTAAAAAAGTATACTCAAAAAATTAAACCGTTGGAGGATGAAATATAGCAGTAGTATTGACATAAGAATACAAATCGGAATACGAAGAATTGATATGGTTTTCTACAAAGAGTGCAACATAGTTGTATTCAAATTCAGGAAGTTGTTGAAGGAATAAAATTTCCATTTCGAAATGATAAGTTTTTTTGTCGCTCGAAATTGGTTTTTCTTCTTCAGAAGCTTTAGCCAATTCCTTCATTAAATGACATTTACCATTACATTTCAACTCCGGCTTTGCTTTATTCTCACATAATACTTTGGTTATATAATCATAATTTACCACGTAATCCACAAACGGGAAAACAGGCTTCAAAAGCATCAATAAACCAATTAGTAAGAGTGCATTTTTCACCTTACAAAAGTAATTCTATAAACAATGCAATCCTAAAAAAAAACACAAGCAATTAAACCTTCCTAACTTTTCCAAGTCTTAAAGACAAACATAAAATTTAAAAGACATGAAAAAGTTTGTAACCACCTTTGCAATGATTATAATCGTTTCGTTGAATGGATTTTCACAGGAGAACGAAGAACCAAAAATGGAGAAATCAGCCTTAACAGCAGAGCAACGCAATCAATTACAGTTAAAGAGAATGACGTTGGAGTTGGATTTAACATCGAATCAACAAAAAGAAATGGCAACTCTTATTGCAGAACAAGCAGCCAAAAGAGAAACCAAAAAAGCAGAATTCAAAAAGCAAAAAGAAACACCTAAAGAATTAACTGCCGATGAAAAGTTTGCAATAAAAAATCAAATGTTAGACGAACAAATTGCGCATAAAGCCAAGATGAAAAAAATACTGAACGAAAAACAATTTGAGAAATGGGAAGCCAATCAGGAAAAACGACACGCTAAAATGCACAGAACTATGAAAGGACACAAATCAAAAAAAGAGGTTAAATCTGAATAATTTTTGATGTTTCACTTTTTTTATTTAGATTTGGCCAGCTAACATGTTAAAAAACAACTAAAAATGAAAAAAATATTATCTATCTTTTTATTCCTTTTCGCTTTTTCCCTTAGTTCAAATGCTCAAACTGACAATTCTAAACTTGAAGGTGAAATAAGAGCTAAAGCCAAAAAAGATTTACAAGCTATTACACAAGTAGTAGATTTAAGCGGAAATGATGAGCTTTTCAGAGGGCTGTTCAATCTACTAGTTGAAAAGCACACTAGTTTCAGTAGAGAAGGAATTACTGAAAGTGAAAGAAAAGCAGTTTCAGATATGGTAAGTGGAAAATTAATTGGTTCATTTACTGAGGAACAGATTACAAAAATGAGACAAATGGGTGTTTACAACATGATTGTCAACTAAATAATAAAATAAAAAACTCCGCTTTTAGCGGAGTTTTTTTATTTATATACTTTTCGAAACCTTATCTATAGCATTGATTGTAAAATCTAAATCTTCATAAGTCAACGCATCGGTAATAAACCAGGTCTCATAAGCCGATGGTGCAATATAAACCCCTTCTTTCACTAAACCATGGAAGAAATCTTTGAAGCGTTGATTATCGCCATTTTTAGCAGTAGCAAAGTCATATACCTCATTCTTATCAAAATGTACTGAAATCATTGAGCCTACTCTATTGATTGTATAATCGATGTTATTTTGAGTAAGCACCTTGCGAATTCCTTTTTCAAGGTATGCCGTTTTTTCCTCCAATCTTGAAAAAATAGTCTTATCGTTATTCAATTCCTGAAGCATTGCCAATCCAGCGGCCATAGCGAGAGGATTACCAGACAAAGTACCAGCTTGATAAACTGGTCCAAGAGGCGCTAAATAATTCATGATTTCATTGCGAGCCGCAAAGGCACCTACTGGCAAGCCACCACCTATCACTTTACCAAAACAAACAATATCTGCTTTTACATTGAACAATTCTTGCGCTCCACCTTTTGCAAGGCGAAATCCAGTCATTACTTCATCGAAAATCAACAAAGTCCCATGTTCATCACAAAGCCTTCTCAAATCCTCTAAAAACCCATTTTTTGGAGGCACACATCCCATATTTCCTGCAACCGGTTCGATAATTATAGCTGCAATTTCATTTTTATTCGCTTCAAGCAATTCCTTTACATTCTGCAAATCGTTATAATTTGCCAATAAAGTATCTTTTGCTGTACCTTGTGTTACTCCCGGACTATTGGGAGAACCAAAAGTTATAGCACCACTTCCTGCTTGAATTAAGAAAGAATCCGAATGCCCATGGTAACAACCTGCGAATTTGATAATTTTATCTCTTTCGGTAAAACCACGTGCCAATCTTACTGCGCTCATGCATGCTTCTGTACCTGAGTTTACAAATCGGATCTTATCAATATTAGGCACCATTGCTACAGCCAATTGAGCGATTTCAGTTTCTATTTCAGTAGGCATACCAAAAGAAGTTCCCAATTTTGCTTTTTCAATAACTGCATTTACCACTGGTTCGTGAGCATGACCCAAAATCATTGGTCCCCAAGAATTAATATAATCAACAAGGCGGTTGCCATCTTCGTCGAACAAATAAGCGCCTTTTGCACTTTTTACAAAAATTGGAGTTCCTCCTACATATTTAAACGCCCTAACCGGTGAATTCACTCCGCCGGGTATTACTTTTTCTGCTTCAGCAAAAAGCTGACTGCTACGTTGATAAATCATAAATTAACGAATTATAAGAATTTGACCAATAGAAATGGCATTATCAGCTAAATTATTTTTAGCCTTCAAAGTATCTACAGATACATTATATTTTCTAGAAATGGAGTACAGTGTTTCTCCTTGAGAAACTGTATGTGTATTTTCTCCTGATGCTGTTGGCACTGCTCTTTCCACAGCCTTTTCCGCAATTTTTTCTACTTCTTTAACTTCTGCATTGAATTCAATCCCCAACACTTCGGCATCATACTTTTGCAACTGATAGCGTTCAATCAAACTGATCAATTTGTTCGGATATTTAGGATCTGTAGCATAACCCGACTTTTTTAATCCATATGACCATCCCTTGTAATCATTTTTCTGTAATTTGAATAAAGGTGCATACCATGGACGACTGGTTAAAAACAAACAATGATCACGGTAGGAATCACGAGGATTATCGTATTTACGGAAACATTCCTGAGCTTCATCATCGTCATAGCGAACATATTCACCCGTCCATTCCTTATGACATTTAATTCCGAAATGATTATTGGCTATCTGACACAACATACCAGTACCCGCTCCCGACTCTAAAATTCCCTGAGCTAGAGTAATACTAGCCGGAATACCATGTTTTACCATATTATCTTTGGCCGCATCTTTAAATTGATTGATGTACGCATTAACTATTTCAGTAGTAACCTTAACTTTAGATGTTGCAACTAACTCTTCCGATTTTTTTTGTGTCTCATCAATTACAATTTTTTCTTCAGGCTTGATGACTTTTTTAGCGGGGTTAACTTGTGCTGTTTTATGAACAATTGGTTTCTTTTTCGCTGTTTGGACTTTCGACTTTGAAGAGCCACATGCTACTAAAGCTAGAGTAATAATTATGTATAAAATCTTATTCATCGAAATGTATCTTTTTCATTTTCTTTTTTTCCAAATAACTATTCATACCTTCTATTCCTTGTAAGCCACCAGTATGAATCATTAGTACTTTTGAATTGAGAGGGAAATGTTTTTTTTCAATCAAATCCATCACACCAAAAGTCATTTTTCCAGTATAAACTGGATCTAGAGGTATTTTAGTTTCCTTGTAGAATTGATTTAAAAAATCGATTAACTCTTCCGTAATCTTTCCATACCCACCGAAATGATAATCCAATATCAATTCCCAATTGTTATTCTGTGCAAACTTACGAATTTCACTTTGTAAAAAATCACCTTTTAACGCAGGAAATCCAAGAACCTTTTGATGCGACAACGCCGAATTGATTAATCCAGAGATAGTCCCACCGGTACCGACAGGGCAACATATAAAATCATATTCAGAATCTATATCTTGTATAATTTCCTCACAACCTTTCACAGCCAATAAATTGGTTCCACCCTCCGGCAAAATGTAACAATTTCCGTATTTTGATTGCAGGTAGTTCCTAAAATTTTCAGACTCTTTTTCTTGGTACAAACTTCTAGTAATGAACTCAAATTTCATTCCGTTTTTTTGAGCAAATTTAAGAGTAGGGTTTTCATTTATTTTTGAAGGAAGTTCTTCACCTCTTATAACCCCAACGCAATTAATACCTTCTTCTTTACATGCATAAGCTGTTGCTGCAATATGATTTGAGAATGCTCCACCGAAAGTCACTAAAGAATCGTATCCTTTTTGTTTGAATTCAAGAAGATTATAAAATAGCTTTCTAAATTTATTCCCAGAAACAAAGGGATGAATCAAATCTTCTCTCTTTATGGTCAAAGAGATTCCATTTACATTTTCATAAACAATTTGATTTTTGATGATTCCCATTGCAGCAAAAGTAGTGCAATAAAAAAAGCCCCGCAAAACGGAGCTTATCATTTTACAGCTTTAGACTGTTATTTTTTTGAAATGGCCACTTTTTTCGCAACTTCCTTACCTTCGAGATTAGTCACTTTGACAATATACACACCATCACTTAATCCAGTTGTTGTAAATTCGTAACTGGCATTACTACCTAAGTTTTCTTTGCTAAAAATTAATTTTCCGGACACGTCATACAAAATCACTTTTTTGATAGTTACTGCATTCGGATTTCTTAGTGTCAACATTCCCGAAGAATTATTTTGGAATACAGTTAGAGTATTAAAAAATTCATCATCTGTTTCCAAACTATTTCCATCTTGGAACGTAATTTCAAATCTTGTTTTATATGAACCTGCCGGCAGTGTTATTGAGAAGAAATCTTCACGTATGTCATGATACACATCTGTTTCTTTGTCGTGCATATAAACCGCTTGTTTTGGATCGAATCCCCACAAATTATCCATCACTTTAATCATAAAATTAGTTTCTGCATTACAAACCAATCCAACAGGGATTTTTTTATTGACTGCAAATTTATATGCTCCAACTGTAAACTCTTTTGTATCGTTTTCAGCGATGTAGAAAAAACGTGCCGGATTGGACATTGATGCAGAAGCACCGTCAAATCCATAATCAAACCCATCCGTTGCTTTATCATCAAATGCCAATGTTGTAGGCGTTACTCCACCTCTATTAAACATCGCATTTATTCTTAATTGAGGTGCATATCCTTTTCTTTCAATTGTATAATCTTTTCCAGCTACATTCGGTATGTTAGGAAAATATTCCATTTCGGTATTGTAAACTGGATCCGAATTTATTGCATTATTGCCTTGACGGGCAAATTCAGAAAAATTCGCTGGTGCTTCTTTGACAAAAACACGGTACGCATTTTTCATTGATACCACTCCTGCCGCAGTTCCTTTTACCATGAAACCTTGACCTACAGGCGTAAATCGTCTTTGATAAACTGCTCCATTAGCACCAGTATCTGTATTATAAGTTCCATTCCCATTATAACTCCAAAAATCTGCAGGTGTATATCCTGTACCGGCAGTATAGATTCCATACCCTCCTTGGTATTGGTTTAGCATGTGACTATTTACTGGAACTTGCTCCCAAAACAAAGCTCTACCATCAATCACTGCTGAATTTGCCGGATCATTTAAAAAAGCATTCAAATCGATTGCACTTGGATAGGGATTTCCGATTAAAGTAAAATTACCTGCAAGAACCGCATTTGTAATTGTACCATCATTTGGTTTTCCTCTAAAATCGTATCGTTGTTTACTTCCTGGATTATTTTGACCAGCCCCAGTATGTGGCACTGTAGTATCACTACCACTTGTTCCCTTCATTGAAAAACCTTCACCAGGGTTAATCCCATATGAAGACCCTATGTAAACCCATTGAGAATAAGCATTAGACGCTCTAAAAGCATTAATCCATCTTTGTGAAATAGACAAATTTCCAGCGCTCGAAACACCATCATAACTTCCTGCCGGCAGAACTGTAGCAGCATTAGTTGACGTTGCAGTCGTTGGCACACCTAACTGCTGAACCCCAAAAGGATTATTAACCAATGTACTTGAATTCACATTCCCAACTGGAGAACACCAATAGTTGTATTGATAATTATTTACGGTACCTTCTTGAAAAACCGATAATTTTCCTAAACCTCTATTTGTACCTGCTGTAGTTGTTCCTTGTAATAACTGAGAACCATTCCTCAAATAAACGAAGCTACTTGCAGCATTTAGTTCAACATCTCCTTTTACAAAGACATGCTGATCGTTAACATACATGTAAGTATTTGGACTTAGATACATTTGTGCATTTACCAAAAAACCACAAAGAACCGACATCATTAAGTAGATTTTTCTCATAGCATACGTTTTTAGAAACAGTAGTTAATACTTGAGTTCAAATGTAGATAATTCTTACAGAAGAACCAATTTAGACCGCTAATTTTTAACGATTTAAAACCAAATTTAGCATTAAATTGAAATTCCTACAAATAAAAAATAGCATTTATTTATTTTTTATAAATAATTTCCTAACTTTTTACTTTTCAACGTTTTTTTTTGTATTTTTAACGGTATATTAATTAGTTACATTTTTTTGTCAAATAAAATCAACAACAATTATGACTAAATTCTTATTCTTTTCATTTTTAATTTCCTGCTCAACCATGTTTAGTCAGGTAGGAGTAGGAACCATTACACCAAATGCCGCATTAGACATAACCAGTACTGATGATGGAATACTTGTACCGAGAATAGCATTGGTAAACACAACTACAGCCACTGTTGTAACCCCAACAACATCAGAAATCGTATACAACACTGCTACTATTAATGATGTTACACCCGGATTTTATTATTGGAACGGAACCAACTGGGTGAGGATTCTTACAGGAGCAAATGACGATTGGAGAATCACAGGAAATACTGGAACTACTGCTGGAACTAATTACATCGGAACTACCGATGCAGTGGACTTACGAATCAAAACACAGGCTACCGATCGCTGGAACATTTCAAACGCCAATAGCGGCCAATTACAATCCTACTCATTAGGTACAGCCTCAACTCCCACCTATTCTTGGCAAAATGACACCAACACAGGTATCTTTAGTTCCGGAGCAGATCAAATTGATTTTACAACCAATGGAACTGCTCATTTTAGAATACCAGCAACAAATCAAGTTCATGCCTTGTCGTTAGGAACCGCAGCCCTACCTTTTTATTCGTTTAGTACCGATTCCGACACTGGCTTATGGAGCCCTACAGCAAACAATTTAGCCTTTTCTACAAATGCAACTGAAAAATTAAGAATAGACGCTAATGGCAATGTTGGAATAGGTCAATCATTACCCAAAGGATTACTAGATATTGATGCCTCCGATAGAGGATTTGTTTTTCCTAGAGTTGCCTTAACAGCTTCCAATTCTCAATCCCCAGTAATCAACCCTCAAACAGGAGTTATACCAGCAGGAACAGTAGTTTACAACACCGCAACAGCCGGAACAGCACCTAACAATGTTTCTCCAGGGCTCTATTTTTGGAACGGCACAAGATGGTATGCTTTCGCAGGATCTTCCGGAGGTTTAGACTGGTCTTTAACTGGAAATTCGTCGACATCACCAGGAAGCTTTGTGGCTCCCGGGACTGACTACATTGGCACAACCGATAATACTGCGTTGCATATTTCTACAGTGGGTCAACCTCGCATGAGAATAACAACAAATGGAAACATCGGAATAGGTCAATCTTCTTTATCCACAGTTAGAGTTGGAATCACACCAATCGCAACCACAGACACAGCATTATACGCAACGGGAACCGGTTCGAATAGTACTTCACTTATTTCAACTGGTAGATTTGAAAACACAGCTGCTAACTACGCCACTTCAATAACAAGCTCAACACCTTCTGTTCCAACATTAGGATCTCCTAATATTGCAATTAGAGCCGCATCAGGAAATGCTTCCTTTGTAGCCCCTACAGGCAACACTAACATAGGGGTAGCCAGTAACGCTACAAATATAGCTTTTTACGGTATAACCGAAGGCACAACTGACACTAACAGAAGAGCAGCCGAATTCAGAACTAACGATACTGGAGTTGCTACAGATTCTGATGCAAATGACCCGATAGCCTACCTAGCCGGATATGGAAACAATGTCAATGTTGACGGCACCAATACACGAAGCCTAAAGTACGGTGGCTATTTTTACGGAGGGAATGCAAGTGCTTATGCCTATGTTGGTGTAAGATTAGGTGCAGCAATAACCGGAAACTCAAATTTTAAAATTATTGGCCCAGGAACAGTTTCAACTATTGTAGCTAGCGATAAAGTCAACGACACCAAAAAAATAATGTTTGCTCCAGAAGCACCTGAAGTTCTTTTTGAAGACTATGGCACCGGAGAACTCGTTGATGGTGAAGCTACAATTAAAATTGACCCAATATTTACCAGAAATATCTATGTTGATAAAAAGCATCCTCTAAAAGTATTCATTCAACTCGAAGGAGATTGTAACGGTGTTTATGTAACCAACAAATCGAAAGAAGGTTTTACCGTTAAAGAATTAGCCGGAGGAAAATCAAACGTTTCTTTTTCATGGCACATTGTTGGAAATAGAGCTGATGAAACAGAAGCAAACGGTGAGAAAACCATCTATCAATCACTTCGTTTTCCAGAAGCACCAAAAGCCATCAAACCTACTGCTTCTGAATCCAAAAAATTACAACAGATAAAAGCAGACACTGATTCTGAAATCAAAAACAATGACGATGTGAATCCGAACTAAATATTCACACATAAAAAAAGAGAGCCTTGCACCAGTGCAAGGCTCTCTTTTTTTCAACCAAAACATTGACTAAAAAATTATGCTTACTATACTACATTCAAAGTTTTAAAAATTTCATAAGAAAAAAGTAAAAACATAAAAATTGACTCTAAAAACTCTGATTTTAAATCAATTAAACTCAAAAAAACAGCATTAAATGAGCAAAAAAACAAACTATAAATTATTTTTTACAGCTTTTTTCTTACTAAAAATTTTTTTTTTTCGATGAAATACCCCACTATTACGATTAAGTACATCTTTTTTAACAGAAGTTGTACTGAAATTGTTTGTTTTATTACAACAAAAATATAACTTTACAAAATAGCAGATTTCATAAAAATCAACATTTGATTTTTATGAACCTACTATACACATATTTAAAGCTGAAAAATTATTATTCGGAAGAACAACAATTATTCATCACAAAAAATTAATACAATGAATGCAAATCATTACTAATTATTTAAAATAATTGGCATTACGCTTTTGTTCAATATTTTGCCAATTACAATAAATAACAAATAGAGATTTGTCAGACAAATTTCGTTTTAACCTCTCTAAATCATTCGGCGCTTAAACTCTTAATGATTATGAGACAAAACTAAAAAAACCTATTAATTGTCCTTTACGGTTTTTCCGTAAAAATTGTTAAAAAAATAAAAAATAACCTTAAAAAAAGCTTATGACAAAAAACTACTTTTCCTTAAACCCCTTCTAGAACAGCATCTTAACAACTAATCAGATTAGCAAATGAGCAGTAAACTCATGAAGTGATGCAGATCTAACCATACATCAATGATTTATTAAAAAATTAAGAATGCTTATGAAAAGGAATTACCCCAACACTAGTTCAGAAGTAGCCAAAAAAGAAAAACAATTCCAAGTATTTAACTCGAATAGTAAATTATCTTTTAAAACCTTCATGTTATTCGCTATTGCATTATTATACAACAGCATAACAATTGGACAAGTCTCCAATTACGGCTTCAGTCAGACAACAGGAACATTTACCACACCTGGAGGCTTATCAAACAATAGCGGCAACAACTGGGACGATGAAAACAATCCAGGAACAATTGGTTTTACTTTTAATTTCAACGGAACCGATTACACTACTTGTAATGTTAACACCAATGGCTATATTACTTTCGGGGCCACGTTACCCGCAACCAATAACTATAATCCCATTTCTTCAAACACAGGTTACGCAGGAGCAATAAGCGCTTTGGGCCGAGACTTGTTTCATAACGGAACAAGAGTTAGAACAGTAACTACTGGAACAGCGCCCAATAGAACATTTACCGTACAATGGACAAATGCAAGAAGATTTTCTTTGGGATCCGCAAGGAATGGCGATTTTAATTTCCAAATAATACTTCATGAAACCACAAATGTTATACAAGTAGTTTACGGAGCCTGCTCTTCTGCATATGCAATAGATCTAAGCGCACAAGTGGGATTGAGAGGAGCCACAAATGCTGACTTTAACAACAGAACAACAACCAATAACTGGCCTGCTTCAACTGCTGGAGGTACAAATGCTGCTACATGTAATACTGGAGATGGCACTGGCGAACTACCAACTAACGGACTTACGTACACATGGACTCCTAGACCATCTATTACAAGTTTAGTAGGATCACCAGCCTGCGCAGGGGGAAATATAACCATAAACGGTACAAATTTATCAAACGCAACTGCCGTTACTATAGGCAGCACACCTGTTTCATCAATTACCTCCAATACAGCAACACAAATAGTTGCCGTTATCGGATCTGGAACAACAGGTACAGTGCAAGTTACAACAGCTGGAGGAACAGCAACAAGCGCCAGTTCATTCACAGTAAATCCTGCCCCGGCAGCAATTGGTGGAGGAAGCGCCAGTGTTTGTGCTGGAGCAACTACTCCGGCATTTACGAATGCTACAGCTGGAGGAACTTGGTCAATCACGAACGGAACCGGAAGTGCTTCAATTACTGCAGGAGGTATCGTTACTGGTATTAGTGCCGGAACAGCAACTGTGGTATATTCCCTTGGCACTTGTACTTCTACAACCTCAATCACAATTAACCCAACCATTAACACTTTAGCAACAGCTACTTCACCAACAGATGGTGCAACTGCTGTTTGTTATTCTGGTTCAGGTGCTATAACACAATTAAGCTGGGGTGCTGCCACAGGTGCCACTGGTTATGATGTTTATTTCGGAACCACAACAACACCTGCATTAGTAAGTTCGAATCAAGCTGCAACAACTTGGACTATTAGTCCAGTATTGGCAGCCAACACAACCTACTACTGGAAAATAGTTCCAAGAAACGGATGCGGTGTAACGACCGGAACAGCTGTAAACTGGAGCTTTACAACAACTAGTGCTCCTTGTGTTGCTTACTGTACACCTGCATCAACTTCAGGCACAGCTTACATAGCAGGAGTTAGCTCAGAAGGCACCTTAGTAAATGGATCCAACACTCCAACTGGTTATTCAGTTGGTGGATATGGCAATTTTTCAGGAATAACAATTGCGAGTCAAATACCCGGAGGAGGTATCAATATCAACATTAACTTAGTGGGTGGTCAACATATTAGAACTTTCGTAGACTGGAATAACGATGGTACTTTTGCTGATCCTGCTGAAGAAGTATATACTACAGGAGCAACAACATTGAGCGGCCCAACAACGTATGGCTTCCTAGTTCCATCTGGTCAAGCACCAGGCAATTACAGAATGAGAATTAGAACAAGATCTGTTACTCCGATAGACCCTTGCGTATCTCACCCGTCGGGAGAAGCAGAGGATTACACTATTAACATTGTAGCGGATTGTTTGCAAAAAATCACTAATGTTACCAATGGTTCGGCATGCGGTAGTCCTAATACTGTAACTCTTGCTGCAACATCTGCAGGTGCAACTGGATTCAGATGGTACAGTGCAGAAACAGGAGGAAGTTTATTAGCTACAACAGCAACAGGAAGTTGGACAACACCTTCAATAGCTGCAACAACAACTTACTATGTAACTGCCTATAACGGAACTTGTGAATCACTTTACAGAACTCCAGTTAAAGCAACCATATTAACAACTACCAACATCACAATCACACCTTCAGCACCTGTATTATGTGGAGACAATAATCCTATTACTATAACAGCATCCGGGGATACTACCGAAGAAGATATTTTAGTTCAGGATTTTGAAAGTGGCATGGCACCTTTTACAGCAACAATACCAACAAACACTAGTACTGGAGCAGATTCTCCATGGTCGGTAAAAACAAGTCCGTACCAACCATCTGGGACTTCTGTTTGGAAACCGGCAATAAATTCGGGATCGATTGCAACAATTGGTAATAAATTTGCTTTATCTTCGTCCGATTACAACGGCTCAAACATGGTGTCCATTATTACATCACCAACTATCAATCCGTCTACATACACAAGTTTAACACTAACATTTGATCAATATTATTCTTATTTTTCAGCAGATAGTGGTGAAGTACAGGTTTCAATCAATGGTGGCGCATTTACATCGGTAACTCCCACTGCTGCAGTTTACAATTCAGATCTAGGAACACCTTCTAATTTCGTGACACAAACGGTAAACCTTAATGCTTATGCACTTCCTGCAAATACAAGTTTACAGTTCCGTTTTGTTTACACTGCGCAATTTGATGATGGATGGGCAATTGACAATATCAAACTTACAGGTATAAAACCTTTGAATACAGCTTTTACATGGAGCGGAGGTGTTGATGCCTATACAGACGTATCATGCACAATCCCTTATGTTGCTCAAAGTGTGTCAACAATTTATGTGAAACCAAACGCAACCCAATTAAACAGTGCATCATGGTCATTTACTGCAACCGCTACTCTATCGAATGGTTGTACTGCAGTTAAAAACATCAATGTAACGAATAATACAAAAACTTGGACAGGAGCTAGTTCACAATTATGGAATGATGCGAGCAACTGGGCACCAAGTGGAGTACCAACTTCATCAAATTGTGTTGTAATTCCAAATACAACACAGATTACAGGTACAGGTTACAATGCATTTGCAAAAAACCTTACCATCAAATCTACTGGTAACTTAGAATTACAGTCATCGAATAACTTAACAGTTACTGATGAAGTCACTGTTAACGCTTCTGGAGTTTTCAACATTAGAAACAATGCCAGCTTAGTACAAACGAGCAATGTTGCTAATGTAGGTAGCGTAAACGCACAAAGAAGCGCTAATGTAAGACAACAGGATTATGTATATTGGTCGGCTCCAGTAGCGAATTTCCCTGTAGGTTCTATCTCTCCAGGTACTAGTAGTAGTTATATTTACAAATGGCTACCCACAACCAGTACAAGCTACACAAGTAATTTTGGAAATTGGTCAGGTACAGCTGAAAACATGGTAACCGGCAAAGGATACATAGTTAGAGGACCTAATGCCTACTCAACTTCCGCTGCCGCTAATTATACTGCAACTTTTACAGGTGTTCCAAATAACGGTACAATAACAACACCTATATCAAGAAGCACATACAATGGCGCCAGCTATCCAGGCCCAACAACAACTTTGGTAACCGCTAATGATGATAACTGGAACTTGGTTGGAAATCCATATCCATCATCAATCAGAGCGATTGATTTCTTAAATGCAAATACAAATATTGCCGGATTTGTTAATTTATGGACACATGGAACATTACCTGTATCATCTGTAGATCCTTTCTATGCTAATTACACATACAACTATACTGTTGCTGATTACATCACTTACAATGCATCAGGCGCCTCTTCAGGGCCAGGAGTATTTAATGGATTTATTGGATCTGGACAAGGTTTCTTTGTATTGATGAATCATACTTCAGCTGCCACAACCGAAACTGTTACTTTCAACAATAGTATGAGAAGCGCAACCTATAGCAATTCGCAATTTTACAGAACTGCTGACAATAATGCCAATTCTCCTGAACCAGAACACAACAGAATTTGGTTAGACATTATCAAAACAGCTGACAATAGCAACAGACGTACTTTAGTTGGATATATTGAAGGCGCTACTAATGAGAAAGATCGTTTGTATGACGCTATCGGAAGTGAAAAACTCAATTTCAACATCTACTCACTTTTAAACAATGAAATGCAACTTATACAAGGAAAAGCATTACCATTTGATAATAATGACAAAATTGAGATTGGAATCAACGCTCCGCAAACAGGTGAATATAAAATAGCAATTGGAGCTTTGGATGGCTTATTCAATAATGAAGCTCAAGACATTCTCCTAGAAGATAAATTACTGAATGTAACTCATAATTTAAAAACAAGTCCATATACTTTCAGTGCAAATCAAGGAAGAGACAATTCTCGATTTGTTTTAAAATTTGTCAATCAGACTTTATCTGACGATGATAATGTATATGCAAATGACATCAAAATATTTGCAACAAACACTTTGAATATAGATTCGTACAAACACATTATTAACAATGTAACCGTTTACGATGTAGTAGGTAAAAAATTATTAGAGATTGATGCTATTCAACAAAAGCAAATCACCATCTCTCAATTAAAACCGACCACAAATATACTTTTAGTTAAAGTTACCTTGGAAAACGGAAACGTAATTACGAAAAAAGTAATTTACTAAAATCGAATTACTTACTTTAATCAAAAAAACCTTCAAGTATTTGAAGGTTTTTTTGTGATTTTTTTTATTTACACACCCAAAACTCTACTTCTGTTAATCTTATTTTCAATTTAAACACCTGAATGTTAATAACTTTTGATAAAAAAACCATTTTAGAAACACCCCACAAATAAAGGAAAGTTTAACATTTTTTTTAAAAAAAAAGTTTTTCTTAACATAATATACGGGAAAACCATTGCGTGTGTAAATATTTTTTTTATGTTTGTTTTTAACAATTCTATATAGAATTTCCAACAAAAACAACCTAAAAACGAAATTAAATGAAGCAAAACTACAAGTTTGTTGCATATCCATTATGCAAAGCACTTTTTTTGTGGCTACTCTTTGCATTTTTTGCAATCACCACAGGGCACTCACAAACTTTTACCGACAACACGCCTAATGGCACAGAATCTTGGGTAGTTCCTGCGGGAGTTACCTCAGTAACCGTACAGATTTGGGGATCTGGCGGTTCAGGAGGAGGATCAAACAGTAACGGCGCCGGAGGGTCCGGTGGAGGTGGAGGTGGATACTCTACAAAAACATTTACAGTAGCTGCAGGTCAAACCATCTCTTATACAGTAGGAGCTGGAGCAACTGCAACAACAGTTGCCAACGGAAACTCAGGAAACCAATCTACATTAACTCATGCAGCATCTACTACCAGTTTAACTGCCAACGGAGGAGGTGCTGGATTATTAAATTCGGCTACTGGTGGTGCTGGAGGAACGGCGAGTGGAGGTTCAACTAACACGAGTGGATCTAATGGTGGCGCTGGCGGAGCTTCAGGAGGTAATGGAGGTGATGGCGGAAATACTACAGGTACAGGTGGCGCTGGTCAAACTAACGCCGATGGAACAGCTGGTGGCGCACCCGGAGGTGGTGGCGGAGGCGGTGAACGTGGAGGCGGAAACAGATCAGGAGGAGCAGGTGCAAATGGAAGAGTTATAATCACTTATGCATTACCAGGACCATCAAATGATGAATGTTCAACAGCAATTGCTTTAACGGTAAACACAACGTGTTCTTATTCTTCTTATACTACAGTTAGTGCAACAAACTCAACTGGCATTCCAGCGCCGGGTTGCGCTAGTTATTCTGGTGGAGACGTATGGTTTAGTGTTACTGTTCCTGCTGGTGGTCAAGTGACAGTAGATCTTGTAGAAGGCGGAATGACAGACTCAGGAATGGCATGGTATACAGGCTCATGTGGTTCATTAACTTTGTTACAATGTGACGACGATAGCAGTACTAATGGAATGATGTCGTCTATAACGAGAACTGGCCTAACTCCTGGCTCAACAATATATATACGAGTTTGGGAATACGGTAATGACAATCAAGGAACATTCGGTATATGTGCAACAGCTCCGGTAGTATGTACAACACCCGCTACTCAACCTACAGCATTAACATTAACACCTTCGGGTGGCAGCATCAACGGAAGCTTTACAGCCTCTAGTTCTGCACCAACAAATTATCTTGTTGTATACAACACAACCAATACTGTACCCAATCCAGCAAATGGCACTTCTTATACCATAGGAGGAGCTGTTCCTGGAGGAACTGTTGCTGATAACGATTCAAACACTTCTTTTAGTGTTTCAGGGTTATCTTCCAACACGACATATTATTTCTTTATTTTTGCGTACAACACCACTGGATGTACTGGTGGTCCATTATACCTGGAATCACCGACTGCTGGCCCATTAACTGGCAGTGCATTGACCGGTTTATCATACTGTACCCCTACTACAACTTCGGGCTCTGATTATATTTCTGGATTTACAACAACAGGAGGAATTAACAATATTAGTTACACAAGTACAGCAATGAATACTGGTGGATATGGTGACTACTTCAACACAAGAACAGTATCTGGTACTGCAGGAGGGTCGATTGATTTTTCCGAAACTTATGTAGGTGGTTCTCACGGTTTCAGAATTTGGGTAGATTGGAATAACGATGGTGATTTTGCAGATGCTTCCGAAAGCGTTTATACCTCAGGTGCAATCGCAACAGGTCATGCGGGAACGTTTAACATTCCAGCTTTACAAGCAGCAGGAAACTATCGCATGAGAATTAGAGCTTACTGGAATAACAATACTGTTGACCCATGTGCAACTGGACTTTCTTATAGTGAAGCTCTAGATTTTAAAATGACTGTTGTTACGCCAATAGCTACATGTCCTGGAAATCCTTCCAACATAACAGCTAGTGCAATTACCGGAACAACAGCAACAATCTCTTGGACTGCTGCGTCTCCAGCACCAATTAGTGGATATCAAATTAGTGTATCAACAACTAACGGAGCTCCAAGTTCTACCAATACAGCTGCAGCCGGAGTTACCACAATTGGCTTAACAGGATTGACAGCAGAAACCACATACTATGTCTATGTTAGAGCGAATTGCGGAGCTACTCAAGGGTACTGGATTGGTCCAATCTCTTTTAAAACACCATGTGCCTCAGGAGCCGGTACTGGAACAACCACTTTAGGATGTCCATCTGTGGTATCAGGTGGTTTAGGTTTAAATGGTTCTGATCCAGCTGCAATTACTTGCTCTACTACCGGCTGTGTCGATTTAGAAGCAACGTATTTACAATTAGGACAAACCTCAAGCTACACCGCTCAAGCAATCCCGTATAATCCACCTTATCAATTTGGTTGTTTGGCCAATTCTGTGAGTGTTAACACCGATGATGTTTGGTCACCAACAATTAACTTGCCATTCAACTTTTGCTTTTACGGAACCAATTACAATCAATGTTTAATTGGCTCAAACGGCGTATTAACTTTTGACACTACTAACAATACTGCAGGAGGCACATCAGCATGGGAATTTGCTTCAAACTTACCGAACACTTCTCTTTTCAGAAATACTATCTTCGGTGTATATCAAGATATCGACCCAAGCAAAGGAGGAACAGTAGGTTGGGAATTAGTAACATTATCAACAGGATGTAGAGCATTAGTAGCTTCTTGGAAAGACATTCCAATGTTCTCTTCTAGTTGTAATTCGATGTTGTATACAGGTATGATGGTACTCTACGAAAACACAAACATCATTGAAGTCTACATCAAAGAAAAAAATGTATGTGGCTCATGGAATGCAGGAAACGCCATTGTTGGTGTTCAAAATGCTGCAGGAACTACTGGAACCGCAGCACCAAACCGAAATGGTTTAGACACAAACTGGACAACTACAAATGAAGCATGGCGATTTGTTCCAAGTGGAACAGCCATCACTTCAATTAAATGGTATCAGGGAGCAGGTACTACCGGCCCTGTAGTGGGAACAACAGATGTAATCAATGTATGTCCTTCAACAACTACAACGTACACTGCAGAGGTAACGTATTCAATGTGTAACGGATCTACTGTCAAAGTTACAGATCAAACTACAGTAACCGTATCTGGTAATAAAGTTTGGAACGGATCTGTAAATACAGATTGGAATACTGCAGGCAACTGGACTCCATCAGGCGTACCAAACAATACGCAACCTGTAACCATTGCGAATGTAACCAATAAGCCGGTAATTAATGGAGGAGCAGCTGCTCAAGCATGTTCATTAACAATTCAAACAGGTTCACAATTAACAGTTGCTACCAATAACAACATCACGGTAACTAATGCAGTTACAGTTCAAGGAACAGGAAATTTAATCTTGAATAATGGAGCCAATTTGATCCAAATTAACAATGTGGCCAATTCTGGAAATATCCAATCTATAAGGAATGCAAATATCAGAAGACAAGATTATGTCTATTGGTCGTCTCCTGTAGCTAATTTCCCAGTAACTTCTGTATCACCAGGAACAACAGGTGGATATATCTACAAATGGTTACCAACCACTACAACTGGATACGCGAGCAATTTTGGTAACTGGGCAGCTACAACTGAAAACATGGTTATCGGAAAAGGATACATAGTACGTGGACCGAATGCCTATTCAACAACAGCTATAACAAACTTCACGGCTACTTTCACAGGTGTTCCCAACAATGGTATTATCACTATTCCAATATCGAGAAGTAATTATAATGGACTAAGTTATACCGGTCCAACTTCAACATTGGTTACCGCAAATGATGACAACTGGAATTTAGTCGGTAATCCATACCCTTCTTCGATTAGAGCTATTGATTTCTTGAATGCGAACACAAACATTTCAGGATTCATCAATGTATGGACACACGGAACTTTACCGGTTTCTTCTGTGGATCCATTCTATGCAAACTATAACTATAATTACACAACTTCTGACTACATTACTTACAATGCCTCAGGCGCTTCATCAGGTCCCGGTGCATTTAATGGATATATTGGATCTGGACAAGGTTTTTATGTATTGATGAATCATTCATCAGCTGCTACAACAGAAAACCTGACGTTTAACAATAGTATGAGAAGTGCGACTTACAGTAATGCACAATTCTATAGAAATTCTAGTAACAATGACACTCAAATAGAACCAGAAAATAATAGAATTTGGCTGGATCTTATTAAAACTGCCGACAACACAAATCGTCGTACATTATTAGCCTATGTCGAAGGTGCTACTAATGAAAAAGATCGCATCTATGACGCAGTAGGTAGCGAAAAGTTGAACTTCAACTTTTACTCAATAGTGGACAACGAAATGCAACTAATTCAAGGTAGAGCATTGCCTTTTGACAGCAATGACAAAGTAACTTTGGGAATTAATATTGCGCAATCGGGAGAATACAAAATTGGAATTGGTGCTTTAGACGGCTTGTTTACTAAAAAATCACAAGTTGTTTTATTAGAGGACAAATACCTGAATGTAACACACAATCTAAAAGAAAGTCCATATACCTTTACCGCCAATCAAGGTAGAACTGACAATCGTTTTGTGATAAAATACATTGATGGAAAAATATCAAACGGTGATGATACATTTATCAATGACATTAAAATATTTGCAATGTCGAATCTAAATGTAGAATCTTCTAACATTGATATCACTTCTGTTACTGTTTATGATGTAATCGGAAAAAAATTACTGGAATTAAACAATATTAAACAAAAACAAATCACTATCAGTCAATTGAAACCAACAACAAATGTTATTTTAGTAAAAGTAGCATTGGAAGACGGAACAGTGGTAACTAAGAAAGTAGTCTACTAAAAACAAACCTACTAAACCCCCAAAAAGGCCTTGATTTTAAATAATCAAGGTCTTTTTCGTTTGCATAAGCTTCACGTTCAAAAGAAATATTACAATATCCCTCATAACGGTCTTTGTACTGAATCCATCGAAAAACAAATTCAATACCATACCATAAAAAAAAGGGTAGGATTAACAACTCTAATTGCTGGCGAATGTGTATCCTTTCATGGTTCACAAATACAGGATTTTCCTTATCCTTTTTATCTGCCATAACCACAAATGGAAAAAAAGTAATCCCTCGAAACCCTTTTGGAGTCAAATATTTAAAAACAATCAAAATCATATGCTACAAAATTGATAAATTTGCGCACATGAACAATGCCTTGAATCCAAATAATTTACAAGAAGGTGAAGATTTTTATTATACACCGGAGGGATATAAATGCTTTACCGAAAAATACCATTTAAAAAGAGGGTATTGTTGTAAAAGCGGATGTCGACATTGCCCATATGGTTATGATAAAAGAACTGGAACCATAATTAAAAAATAGGGCGTGACCCTGCGGGTCGGGCTGTACGCAGTACGCGGTACTTCGCTCCCATCCCTCACGCAAAAGAAACAACATCATAAAATGGACCACCATTTACAAAAATACAGAGTCAAAATCAACAAGTCCTATCACAGGTCAGATATTCGTTACCCCTAGCGGTCAATCCACTATGAAATGACGAAATAATAAATCTAAAGAATAGTAAAAATTACAACATGACTTTTCAAGAACAAATACTCGAAGGAATCCCTTCTGTTTTACCACAGCTAAAACCCTACGAAACAGCTATAAATCACGCACCTAAACGCAAAGAAATACTTAACCGTGAAGAAGTAAAATTAGCTCTTCAAAATGCTTTACGTTATTTTGAAGCAAACCACCACGCAGAATTAATTCCTGAATTCAAAGAAGAATTGGAAAAATACGGTCGTATTTACATGTACCGACTTCGTCCGGATTACGAAATGAAAGCACGCCCAATCTCAGATTATCCAGGCAAAAGCGAACAGGCAAAAGCCATTATGTTAATGATTCAAAACAATCTGGATTATGCTGTAGCGCAACATCCTCATGAATTGATTACCTATGGTGGAAACGGAGCTGTTTTCAGCAACTGGGCACAATACCGCATAACAATGAAATACTTAGCTGAAATGACTGACGAGCAAACCTTAGTCATGTATTCCGGTCATCCAATGGGATTATTCCCTTCTCACAAAGACGCACCACGTGTGGTGGTCACTAACGGAATGATGATTCCTAACTATTCCAAACAGGACGATTGGGAAAAATTCAATGCTTTAGGCGTAACCCAATACGGACAAATGACTGCCGGAAGTTATATGTACATCGGACCGCAAGGAATTGTACATGGTACAACTATCACGGTATTGAACGGTTTCCGTAAAATCAAAAAAAGTCCATCCGGTGGATTGTTTGTAACTTCAGGTTTAGGCGGAATGAGCGGTGCTCAGCCCAAAGCAGGAACCATTGCAGGCTGTGTTACCGTTTGTGCAGAAGTAAACCCCAAAATCACCAAAATCCGTCATGAGCAAGGTTGGATTCACGAGATCGTTGAAGATCTTGATCTTTTGGTTAGTAGAGTAAGAAAAGCTTTGGATAACAAAGAAGTAGTTTCAATTGCCTACTTAGGAAATGTGGTTGATGTTTGGGAAAAATTCGACCAAGAAAACCTGCACATTGATTTAGGATCGGATCAAACTTCCTTACACAATCCATGGGCTGGTGGTTATTATCCAGTTGATATTACTTTTGAAGCCTCCAATGAATTGATGGCCAACAATCCAGAGCAATTCAAAGAAGAAGTCCAAAGAACATTACGACGTCATGCTGCTGCAATTAACAAACATACCGCCAAAGGCACTTATTTCTTCGATTATGGAAATGCCTTCTTACTAGAGGCATCAAGAGCTGGAGCAGATGTTATGGCAGAGAATCCAACATTAGGAAGAGAATTCAAATACCCTTCGTATGTACAAGATATTATGGGACCAATGTGCTTCGATTATGGCTTCGGACCATTCCGTTGGGTATGTACTTCGGGAAAACCGGAAGATTTAGCTAAAACCGATGCTATCGCTAGTGCTGTATTGGAAGAAATGATGAAAAACTCACCAGAGGAAATCCAACAACAAATGGCGGATAACATCCAATGGATTAAGGGTGCACAGGAAAATAAATTGGTAGTTGGTTCACAGGCTCGTATTTTATATGCTGACGCAGAAGGAAGAATGAAAATAGCTGAAGCATTCAACAATGCAATAGCAAACAATGAAATTGGACCAGTAGTTTTAGGTCGCGACCATCATGATGTATCAGGAACCGATTCGCCTTACAGAGAGACTTCAAATATTTATGACGGCTCTCGTTTTACTGCCGATATGGCGATCCACAACGTAATTGGAGACAGTTTCCGTGGTGCTACTTGGGTTTCTATCCATAATGGCGGTGGTGTTGGCTGGGGAGAGGTAATCAATGGTGGTTTCGGAATGTTATTAGACGGTACTGCTGATGCTGACCGACGTTTGAAATCGATGCTGTTTTGGGATGTGAACAATGGTATCTCAAGAAGAAGCTGGGCTCGTAATGAAGGCGCCATTTTTGCAATAAAAAGAGCAATGGAGACGCAACCTTTATTAAAAATAACCATCCCTAATATAGTAGACGAAAATTTATTATAATATTGAATTTCAGTTTTTTAATAAATTTCGGTATAGATTTTGTGCAAATTATTTAAACTAAAATTATTAAAAAATGAAACTATTCAAATTACTGTCGCTCATCGGGTTTTTCATTCTATCTTCTTGCTGTTCAGTAAGAGTTAATGCCGATTATGACAAAAACGTTAATTTTGGTCAGTATAAAACCTATGCGTTTCACAAGAGCGGAATTGACAAAGCAGAGATTTCCGATTTGGACAAAAAAAGGATTCTTAGGGCAATTGACGCTCAAATGGTGGCAAAAGGTTTTACAAAAAGCGAAACTCCTGATTTATTGGTGAATATTTTCACTAAAGAAAGAGAAAAAGTAGATGTAAATAATTTTTCTACAGGATGGGGTTATGGATGGGGTTACGGATGGAACCCTTATTTATGGGGAGGCAGAACCTATGTTTCAACTTCTACTGAAGGCACACTGTATATCGATTTGATTGATGCAAAAAACAAAGAATTGATATGGCAGGGAATGGGAACAGGTTATTTGACTCATGACACCAACAAAAAAGACGAAAGAGCGAATGAATTTGTCACCCGAATCTTAACGCAATTTCCTCCACAATCTAAATAAATAAAAAAGACTGCAAATGCAGTCTTTTTTATTTCTCCTTAAACCAATTCTTTTGCTTCTAGCAATAGTGGCTTATATCTTCTGTTGGCCTTACCTAAAAGCACCTTGGCAATTTGAGTTGATATTTCACCATCGATTAGCATATCCAACCAATAGAATTCTCCAGCAGAATTAATTTCAAGGAAGAAATATTCGTCTTCCGGTGTTACGATAATATCGGCAGCACCATAATTAATCCCATAAACATCCATCATTTGCAATAACTTCTCTTTGATGTCAATAGGTAAGTCATAAGGAACCCAGTCCTTTAAAAGCTTAACTCCTTCTCTTCTCCAATCCAATTTGGCATTATCCAATTTTTGAGAATCGATAGCAAAAGCGTAAACTTCTTCACCAACAATTGTTATTCTCAATTCTAATTTTTTCTCTAATTTTTGCTGAAATTGCATTGGGCAGTATTGTAACGATTCAATACTCTCCAAATTATCTTCTTTTATTTCATTGGTAAAAACAACATTTTCCACACCATCTTTATAAATAGCGAAAGAGCTTTGCATTTTGGCAATAACACTGGTATGACTTCTCACAAAACGTTTTGCTTCATCTGGACTATTAGTAATGCAAGTTTCAGGCACTTTCAAGCCTAATCCGGAAGCAATTTTCATTTGTTCTTCCTTGCTATCCAATCTTCTGTACATACTGTATTTTCCTAACTGAAAACAGTTCATACCTTCTAACATACCGTTCAAAGTTGTACGTACTTCACCGTGAATACTGCTTAGAAACTCGCCTTCTACTAAACCATTCAATCCGCTTCCTAAATTGTGACTTCTTCTGTACCACATTGCTGTACAATCATGAATAGAAGTTCGTGTTCCTTCATAATCCAAATACATTTTCCATTCACCTCCTTCATAACAAGTACTCAAACCATATTTCAAAGGATACTCGTCCACATTAAAACGAATGGGAACACCATTATTTTCTCTAATTTTTTGTGCAACTACCTCTACACTTTGATTATCCCCAGTGTGAGTAATTATTAATACTTTTTCCATAATTTATTTATTTGATAAACTGAATTTCAACTTTATTAACAGATTCTGGCCACCAGCTTTTCAGCTATTGTTTCCCCAATTGGGTAGCCTAAATCTCTTTGAATCATCCCCCATTCCCCTTGCGGGTTCACTTCAAGAAACACATAATCTCCTTTTGTGTCTCGAATCATATCGATTACTCCAAAAAGCAATCCCATACTTTCCATCATAGTCGAAAGAGAAACACAAATTTTTTCAGGCAGATTGTATTCTTCCCAAGTTGATTGAAGGTCATTCGCAATTCTCCAATCTGTTTTGCCATTTTCCGATTGCGTCGCATTGATTTTCCCGGCAAAAAAGGTTCCATCAACATAAGCGATGCGCAATTCGTAAGATTTATCAATTGCCTCTTGAAAAATCATTGGACAATAGTGTAATGTATCCAAACTTTCCAAATCATCTTCCTCGATTAAAGTAGTTGGAAACATTGGTGTATTTCCTGACATGCTTCTCGACAAAGCACCGTGAAGTTTTGCTATCATTTGTTTATTACAGACC
The DNA here is from genome assembly GCF_051908335.1 of Flavobacterium sp. MAHUQ-57. Classification (NCBI taxonomy): domain Bacteria; kingdom Pseudomonadati; phylum Bacteroidota; class Flavobacteriia; order Flavobacteriales; family Flavobacteriaceae; genus Flavobacterium; species Flavobacterium sp. MAHUQ-57. The sequence goes on from NZ_JBPZTE010000007.1 coordinate 445,719, forward strand.
GAATAAAAAAATGATTTCACTTTTTCCTGATTATTCGTAAACAAACTCTCAGGTATTACAAGGCCAGCTTTTTCGGCCTCGTTCAATTGTTTGAATTTATTTTCTCCTATTTTGTGATCAATATCCATACAATTCATCCACGGCACATGGCTAATGGACTCAAAGAACAAGTTTCGCATGGTAGTGTATTCCTGACGATAAATCCCATGAAATGACCCATCCAATTCTTCAGGAGTTGGTATTCCCCATAATTTTCGATACCAAACTGCTTCCACGTCTTTGGACGTAAATTTTTTACCGTCGTAAGTAACTTCAATTACTGACTCCCCTGAATGAATCTTATATTCAAAGGACAAATATTCAGAAAACTTATCCGAATTAAGTCTTACAACTTCTTTTCCTAATTCTTTCAATTTTTTTACGACAATATCAATCGTATAAAAATCATCAGAATGACTAATACATAAAATCATACGCGATAAAAATAAGAGCGACAACAAAGTTGCCACTCTCATTCTTCTAATTATTTATTAGATTTCAGTTCCTGACTCATCACTGTCAGAAGGATATTTCATAGTTTCATAAACATCTGCAGATGGCTTAGTACTTCCCCCAGGTCCTTCTTCACCGTCTGATGGATATTTCATAGTTTGAACAGTATCTTTTAAGATTGAAGTGATTGCTCCACCTTGAACTGCATTAGCTTCTTCTTTTGACATTTGGTTTTCTAAAAAGCTCGCGAAAAACGGCTTTTTTAATTCATTTTTTTTCATGATTTTAAAATTTAATTTTTTTAAAAAATTTGTTTACTTGTCTGTTTATTTGCAAATATTCGACTGAGCTAAGTTACTTTTAATTCTATCCTCAAAAAATCCAAACCCTACTAGAATCTTGATTTTATACCTTAAATTTATAAAAATAGGCATTGGTTTTAGATTCAAAAAAAAAGTCTTACTCCTTAAAAATCAACAACTTTCAATTGTCAATTTTTGAGAAAAAAAACGTAAAAAAAATTCTGTTAAAAAAACCTAAAAAACACAGTGAAAAATCAGCTTTTTTCACTATTTTATCGATATTCACTACTTCTCCAAAACAAGCAAAATCCCTAGGTAAGTCTTCAAGCGCACAAAAACTTCCCAACAAGTATTTCACTAGCCCTGATGGAAGCGGCATCCTTTTTTAGAGAAAAATTGAAGCCTGCGAAATTGTTCTCAAAAAAAGATATAGCGGACAGCAGGAATAAGCTCCTAAGATTTATTAACTTTGTAACCTACCGCAACTATTAAAACAATGAATACAGCATACGAAAGCAACCCATTGATAGACCGACTTCCAAAACATTTGAAGCAATTTATCAAACCGCAGGATTACAATGATTACACACCTATAAATCAAGCCGTGTGGCGCTATGTGATGCGCAAAAACGTGGATTATTTAGGAAAAGTAGCTCATGAATCGTATCTGGATGGATTGCGTCAGACCGGAATCGACATCGAGAATATTCCCAACATGTATGGTATGAACCGAATTCTTCAAGAAATTGGTTGGGCAGCTGTAGCAGTTGATGGTTTTATTCCTCCAAGTGCATTTATGGAATTCCAGGCCTACAATGTATTAGTTATCGCAAGTGATATTCGTCAGTTAGAACATATTGAATACACACCAGCACCCGATATTATTCACGAAGGCGCTGGACACGCACCCATTATTGCCAATCCAGAATATGCAGAATACTTAAGACGCTTTGGAGAAATCGGATGCAAAGCCATTTCATCTGCTCGTGATTATGAAATGTATGAAGCTATTCGTTTACTTTCTATTCTAAAAGAAGCAGAAGATACACCCGAAGCGGAAATTAAAAAAGCAGAAGAACATGTTGATTTTCTGCAAAACAATATGGGCGAATTGTCCGAAATGTCTAAGATCAGAAACCTTCATTGGTGGACTGTTGAATATGGTTTAATTGGTACTATTGAAGATCCTAAAATTTATGGTGCTGGTTTACTATCATCGATTGGAGAAAGCGCTTGGTGTATGACCGATAACGTAAAGAAAATTCCATATGATATTTCGGCTGCGGATCAAAGTTTTGACATTACCAAACCACAACCTCAACTCTATGTAACACCAGATTTCGCACAATTAAGTCAAGTTTTGGAAGAATATGCTAATACTATGGCTTTACGTACCGGAGGCTTATCTGGAATCCAAAAACTAATCTATTCCAAAGCATTAGGAACAATTGAATTAAGTACTGGTTTACAAATTTCGGGTGTATTTACGAATGTTATTGAACATGACAACAAGCCCGTTTATGTTCAAACAACCGGAAAAACTGCGTTATCTTACAGAGAAAAAGAATTAGTTAGTCACGGAACTGAATACCATTCCGAAGGATTTGGTTCTCCTATTGGCAAATTAAAAGGCATCAATCTAACCATTGAAGACATGAGTCCTCGTGATTTAAAAGCCTATGATATTTACGAAGGAAAACATATCACGTTGGAATTTGAAGGCGACATTAAAGTTTCTGGAGAGATAATTACCGGAACCCGAAATATTCAAGGAAAAATTTTATTGATTAAATTCAAAAATTGCACGGTTACACAAGGTGACACGCTTTTATTTAGTCCGGATTGGGGAATTTATGATATGGCGGTTGGTAAAGAAGTCATCTCTGCTTTTTCAGGCCCAGCCGATGTTAACAGTTTTGACATGATTAGCCACGTTCCTTCTTCAAAAACGATCAAACAGAAAAAATCGGCAGCCAGAGAAGAACTTGAAAACTTATACAAAAACGTTAGAGCAATTCGTGAAAATAATACTTCAGAGATTACGTTAAAAGAAGCTTTCGGAGCAGTATCATCCAATCATTCCAATGACTGGTTACTTTCTGTAGAGATTGCTGAATTGGCCTTTAAAGAGCAAAATAACGACTTACTTGACAAAGTGGTCAACCATCTTGAAAACGTAAAACAAAAACGTCCAGAAGTTGCGCATTTAATTTCTGGCGGATTGGATTTGATTTTTGATAAGGTTTCTGCTTAATGTAACATTAGTCACCATTATACTTATAGAATGCCCTTACTTTTAAACTCAAAAAAAGTATGGGCATTTTAGATTTATTAGGTTTTGGTTCTAAAACCAAAACGATTAAGAGCTATATAGCTAAAGGAGCTGTAATAATTGATGTACGGACTGTAAACGAATTTAATTCCGGTCACATTCAAGATTCAAAAAACATTCCATTAGATCAAATTACGAATAAAATCAATGCGATTAAAAACCTCAACAAACCAGTCATAGTTTGTTGCAGAAGCGGAATGCGCAGCAGCCAAGCGACATCATTATTAAAACCTCATGGCATTGAAATCATCAATGGTGGCGGTTGGGAAGAATTACGTCGGAAAATGTAATCAAAAAAGGCTTTCAGTTGAAAGCCTTTACTTACTCTATTACGATTTAAATTGTTTTTCCGATGTCACTTCTTCTCCTTTATATTCTACTTTCCATCCTACGGAATGAGTAACTAAAAGTATTTTGGACAATTCACTGATCAATCGGTTTTGCGCATTGGTTTTTAAAGTTGATTTTTCAATTTTAGCCGCCAAATCTTTTCTAACCTTTTTATTGATATTGTTAAAGTCGTCACCGGTAAATTCATTAAACTTACTCTGTTCAATATCATAATACTGAATATTGGGACTAATTTTAATTTCTTCTTTAGGTATACTCAAAATCACAATGGTTTTATCCGCTTCATTAATCTTATACTGCATTTGACGCAAATCATACGCTACCGTCACATCAGAATTGACTACAACCAATGCTTTTTTATCAAAAGACAACAATCCGCCTAAGTATTTATCTTGATCTCTAAATGTCAATACTTGTGAATAATGACCTTCCGTTACCACTAATTTCCCGACATTTTTTATTTGTTCCTGAATCAAATTCGAATTGTATTCGGTCGTGCTACCATCGTCATCGGATGTGAAAAATTGGAACGTAAAAAAGCCCAATACAATTATCAGCAAACCATAAAACAATTTCTTGTACAAATTCATCATAAAAACAATTATTAAAACGTCATAAAAGGATAATCTAAAGCTAATGTATTGATTTTTTGATTCAGATGCTGTAAAAATTTCTGATGACTTGCACTATCCGGATTGAAAGGACGATGATTGAATCCTTTTTGAATTTCGGAAACTTGTTGCATTACGGGGACAATTTTTCCAGCTATGTTGTGTTCCAAAAAACGGCTCCAAATATAATCGATGGCTACTGTATTGGGATGCAACATATCTTCAGCATAAAAACGATAATCCCGAAGTTCATCCATCATGATTTCGTAACTCGGAAAGTAATTTGAAGAAGAAGTTACTGAAACTACTTTATAAACCGCTGTTATCAAGTGTGATTTACTCACATTGTTCTCAACAAAACCATCTTTACTATGACGAACGGGAGAAACCGTAAAAATGAATTTTGCATCCTTATTGATACTTTGTATCAAGGTCATAATATTATGCAGACTTTCCTCTATAATCTCGACAGATAGTAATTCTTTTGTAAAATGCTTTTGCATTACTTTATGACAATTGGCAACTATCTCGTGCGACTCAATATTTCTGTAAACCCAAGCAGTTCCTAATGTTAAAATGAAATGCGTTGACTTAGTAATGTATTGATGTGTCTCATCTACTATATGGTTAAGATAATTCAGAAACGCTTCCTTATCAAAATTGGAGAGTTCCGAATGCACTTCGAAACAATGCCAGGCTTCGTTATGAAAAAAAACATCTTTATCTGTAAAATACGTTTTCAGAACACTTCTTCGAATGAGTTTTTCCAAAGAAACCGAATTAAAAATAATGCCAAATGGATTTACTTTTGATTTGAATTTGAAATACTCAAACTTCGCACCTATGTTCTCTGCAAAACAAGATCCCAAGGATAGTATCTCCGATTGGTAATCGATTGGAAAATCGGTATTCGAAATTGGTATTTGCGTCCGGAATTGCATACAGTTTATAATTTTATCAAAAATACGAAATTAGATCTTCCTTTATTCTACTTCCACTTCATTAATCAACCGTATCGATTTATTATAAATTAGTTTTTGCAACATCACTTCTATAAATGAAGTATACTTTTCATTGCCACATTCATACCACCAATACGATTTATAATGACGATTGTTTTTTTCCATCTTGTTAAACCAAACTTTGGAATGATATCGATCAATAATTTTTGATTCCGATATTTGATATCCATCACCTATCCAGCAGATTAATGGCTTATGTGATGGTGTTTTAATATAAATGAGCTTATGTGCATCGGCAATTTTGAAAACTTCTTCATTAACCCACTCTCCCTTTTCTACCGAGTATTTCGGATCAATTTGATGCAACAGATTCCACTGCTGTCCTTTTTTCATTTCGATTGTCGTAACAAAAACTATTACGCTTGCTACCAAAGCTGGAATCAGATTAATTGATTGTACCACCTCATTTTTTCCATGTTGATGAGGCTTTATCCATCGTATTAAAAAAAGCATTGGAACAATTTGATACAGCAGAAAACAAGCCAATCCGACACTATGATGTAAAACGTTTTCTTGAGTACAATTCAATAAAATCAAGGTAATAATTCTAAAAAAATTAGAGATGATGTTTAACATTACTACTATCAAACTGAAGAAAAGAATTTGCGTATTACTAAAATAGCCGTTGCTTTTTTTCTCTTCGATTGTAAGCAACACTGCAGCAGCTAGTAATCCGGTCTTAAACATAGATAACCCCATACATGCAGTATCTACAGTTATCTTAGCACCATTACTATAAAAGTTCACGCCTTCAATCTTGTCAATGGATACAAACCCTTTTAAAACAAGATAAACACCTTGACACAAAAACTGTTTAATCTCAGCCGATAAATGTTCAAAAACCTTATTAAATAGCGATGAGAACAGCAAGAGACATATAAATGCAATGAACGAGAATTTCTTCGTAAAACTAAAATAAATCAAACAAATGATTATACACAAAGAAATCAAATGCAACGACTTGGTATGAAGCTGATAGCTTACAAATTCAAATAAAACCAAGAGTGTCAAAAGTGGATAATGCATTTTTAAATTGGTAATTCGTCCACCAACAAAAAACAAAACCATAGAAAGAGCAACCCCGAGAAAATCATTTTCCAGAGCAAAAAACAACACTTCATAATTCATAATCAGTAACGTTGTCAAGATTAGAATTACAAGTGTTTTTTTATGTTGCAGAAGGAATCGCATTAAGCAACTTTGTTCTTTTTTTGTTTGTAATAATAGAACAAACTTAATCCAAGTAATACGATCATAGCCCATTCATGTGGTTCAGGAACCGCACCATCGTTATTTACAGATGCATTTCCAAGAGTATTTACATTTTTCTCAATTCCGTTGTTTTCATAGTCTTCATCTGTTTCTAGTACGATTAACGAAGAGATCGGAGTTACAACATTTGCCTCCTTCGCCAAATCAACGTATTTATTGTTAGCAAGAGAATCCTCTTGAATTTTAACCTGTTCCTCTAAAACTTTTCCAAAAGCATACATTCTAAAAATATGATTGGATCCATTGCTTTTATAATTATTTGTGTTCATATTTTCTTCGATAGCAACATCGGCCATCTCCAGATTTACCAAATTCTCATTTTTTCGGGTAACTTCAAATTGATTTTTTGAGAGTAAATCACCACATTTCTTAAGATCCGTTTGTAAGTAATCGACATATTTTTGTTCTTTAATTGTTTGCCAAAACGGATTCATAACTTTAGAAATCCCGATAACTTTTATATTCTTTTGTTTTGTTTTCGCTTTAACTTTTTTAAGATATTCGGATCCTTCCAACTCTTCAAAATTGGCCGAAAATGATCCGCTTTTTGTTACAACCAAAGCATTTTTCTCGAGTTTGTAAAAAGGCAATAATGAATACTGTTGCGACTGAAATTGTTCAAAAAGAGAATTGAAATTAGTTTTATCAATTGCCATTCTTTCCTTATTCAAAAAAACATAATACTTATGATTGGAATTATTCAGAATAGTTTCCAACTCATTCTTTTCCCAAGTAGCATTCAAATCCAAAACAATCTCACTTGGCACAAATGCAACCACTTCTTTTTCTATCTTTTTTACATTGTACACTTTATTCTCCCAAACAAAAGCACTTTTAAAAGCAGCATCGTTTAAAGGTAAAACAACTTCCCAATTATCTAATCCTTTGGATTCATTGATGTAAAAATTGTTTTTCAATTTGAATTCTTTGCTGGATTTAAATTCGCTATTCCCTACTATCTGAATTCTCGATAAAGTTGCTGCATTTGAAATATTGGGCCCTTTAATATTCAAACTCGAATAATACATCTTTCCATTATCTACTTTTAACGGTGTGGTAAATCCACATTTAAACGTTCTAGGCAGATTTTCACGAATAGGAAAAACACGTACAACAACTCGATTTCCCTCTTTCCATTGCATTAATGAAGGATCTCTAGCTTCTACTCCAACAATTTGCTTATAAGCCGCTTTGGCTTTTTCTTTAGTCGTCAAAACGCCTTTACGTTCTATTCCATTCACCCACAAAGAAAGCGAAGTTGCAACAGAACCTTCAGGAAGTTGGAAAGAATAAATTGCTTCTTTATCACCCCAAGAATCTTTGGTACAAGCCACATCCATTGTTATTTCAGTGTAGGCTAATCTTTCATTGGCAAAGAGCTTGACATCTTCCTTAATATTTTTAGTTACCAAATCTTCACCACTCCACAATTGTTCTTCGGTTTCTAAACGTTTGTCAAAATTGGATTTCAGAATGTTAATCCTATCATCACCACTCAACGATAGATCTTCCATGAACATATAAGCAACATTTACAATTGGATTGTGCGTTTTCCTTTCATTGTACTGTTGGTTGATCCCACCAAGACCTCTGAATTCAAAAAAATCTTCTGAGTGCAAATACACAATATCTTTTTTGAGCAGTATCTCATTAAAAAAATTGGGTGTCAAATTTTGAGAAACTTTTATATAACTAGGTAAATCATTATCCGTATCAAAAGTTTTTGTAATCAATTGACCTTTAATTTTTTCATATTCCACATACAATAAAGAAACAAACACAACAATACCTAACATTCCAATAATGACACCTGAACCGAACAAGATCAAATTATACTTTTCCGTTTTAAATTTTCCAATCAATTTCAGTGCATGCCAAACACTTACAATTAAAGGAACCAATCCGTAAAATCCTAAACCTAACCCCAGAATACCAATAAATGAAATTGGCATAAATGGGATAAGATAGGTCATAAAATACAGAATCATCAAAAAGGAAATCCCGTTTATAAAATAAGTAACAGGAGTTATTATCTTATGTCTGTACTCACTATATATAAAGAAATTAGTCAAACAAAAAACAAACGTGGTAACATACACCCAAACTGGCAGATTTTCGAAAATACAGATTAAAATATTCGTTGAAAAGCACCCTATAAACCAGTTTAAAAATAAAAAAGGAACAATATGATTATAACTTTCTTTATTCTTTATCACCTTAAAAGTAAAAGTTACGCCATAAGTAACTTCGATTACCATGGCAAAAAAGCACAACATCTCCATACCTCTAATTTCCTGCCTTACACCTACCAATGAGACTATTAAAATAAAAATGCTAAGTATTGTAACGGCGATGCTTGTGTCAACCCCCTTCTTCTTAAGATATTCCATAGTTGTTTTTATTTTTAAAATTAAAAGTACTTTGAATTACAAAGTTATTATTAATTTTAACTTTTCCAAGTGACTTTGCCAAAAAACTAAAATTTATTGGATGCTAAAAGAGAAACCACTCATTATCAATAGTATACTTTCTTGCAATTTTAACGATTTCTTCACTCTTTAATTCCTTAATTTTGTTCGTCCAAATAACACAGAGGATACAAAAACACTATGAAATTACTCTACAGTTACCTCAAAAAACACAAAACTTTATTATTTTTTGCTTTACTGATGGCCGCCATCAATACTTGTTTTAGTCTTTCAGATTCTATTATTACTGGTAAGCTGATGCAGGATTGTGGTGTAGGCATTGCCAAATATAAAGGAAACGAAATAGGTTTCATTAAAGCCGTTAGCTTTTGGCTTGGCCTATCACTAGGAGCAGCAATGATTTCAAGAATTACCAAAAACTTTCAAGATTACTTTACCAATATTGTGATACAACGCACTGGCGCTGAAATGTATACCGATGGTATCAAAAAATCTTTGGATTTGCCTTACATGGAATTCGAAGACCAACAAAGCGGCAAAACACTCAGTATGCTACAGAAAGTTCGAACGGATTCAGAAAAATTGATTACCTCATCAATTTTATTAGTTTTTCAAACAGCAATCAGTTTCATATTTGTACTTGCTTACATTTCTAATATCGAATATAGAATTGCTTTTATTTTTCTATTCACAGCGCCAATTATTGCTTTTGTTAGTTCATTACTAGGAAAAAAAATAAAGGTAATTTCTCGTAGAATAGTTCAACAAACGAACTCTTTAGCCGGATCCACTACAGAAAGTTTACGTAATATAGAACTCGTAAAAAGTTTGGGGCTTACACAACAAGAAGAAGGACGTTTGAATTCGAATACCTTAAAAATTCTACAATTGGAATTACAAAAAATTCGTTTCATCCGAAGTTTGAGTTTTATCCAGGGAACCACAGTTCATTTTATGCGAACCTGTGTCGTTTTTACTTTATACTACTTTGTATTCGATGGAAAAATTCAAGTGGGTGACTTATTAACTATGGTCTTCTTCACCTTTTTCTTATTCAATCCGCTTCAAGAATTAAGTACTTTCATTATCGCTAAAAATGAAACGAAAGTTTCGATGGAAAACTTTGAAAAACTTTTGAATGCAACTTCTGAACCTCGTCCTGATCAACCAGAAACAATAGGAACTATTCAATCATTGGTTTTTTCCAATGTGAGTTTCAAACACAAATCAGCCAATCAATCGGCCGTTGAAAACATTAATTTCAATATTAAACAAGGAGAAACCATAGCCTTTGTCGGTCCTTCCGGAGCTGGAAAAACCACTTTGGTAAAGTTATTAGTAGGACTTTATCCTCCTGCAGAAGGTCAGGTTTTGTATAATGGTGTAGATTCCAAATCCATTGATATTCTTGAGCTCCGTAAGCAATTAGGATTTGTTACTCAAGATGCACAATTATTTTCAGGAACCATTCGGGAAAATTTGTTATTCGTAAAACCCGATGCTACCGATCAGGAATTATTAGACGCATTGCAAAAGGCAAGTTGTCAAAAACTTTTAAATCGTGCTGAAAATGGTTTGAACACAACTATTGGCGAAGGCGGAATCAAAGTGTCAGGAGGTGAAAAACAACGATTATCAATTGCCCGCGCAATATTACGTCACCCGAATTTATTGATTTTTGATGAGGCTACTTCAGCATTGGATTCAATAACAGAAGAAGAAATCAACACGACGATACGAAGTATTTCCGATCAAAGTAGAATCACGATCCTTATTGCTCATCGTTTATCCACTATCATGCATGCCGATAAGATTTTTGTACTCGAACAAGGAAAAATAATCGAACAAGGAAAACATGACGAGTTATTGAATGAAAAAGGCTTGTATTATGCCATGTGGAGACAACAAATTGGAGAACGAAAATAAGATGTTTAAAAAAGAATATATTGAACCCAACGCTGGATTTTCTCAAGTAGTTTCCATCGAAACCAATGAAACAATAACGCTTCATATTTCAGGGCAAATTGGTGAGGGAACAAATTTAGAAGCACAAAGTATAGCTACATTTCAAAACTTAGAAAAGCTATTACATCAATGCAATGCTACTTTTAAAGACGTGGTTAAAATGACTACTTATATTGTAAATTTTAACCCTGAAATTGACTTACCCATTTTTAGAAAAGTTCGAGCTTCCTTTTTAGGTGACAAAAACTATCCGGCAAGCACCCTAGTCGGAGTTACTGTTTTAGGTAACCGGGATTGGTTGATTGAAATTGAAGCAACTGCTGTACTAAGTAAAAAACAAGAAAAAACCTCTAAGCTATAATTACTTAGAGGTTTTTATTCTTTATCGAAATTGTAAATAAATTTAATTATTTCACAAACTCAACTGCCTTTTCCAATGCTTCTTTCACACCTGCCGGGTTCTTCCCTCCTGCCGTAGCAAAGAAAGGCTGACCACCACCACCACCTTGGATGTATTTTCCCAATTCACGTACTACTTGACCAGCGTTCAAGCCTTTCGAATCTACTAATTCTTTCGAAACATAGCACGTTAACATTGGTTTATCTTCGGTTACCGTAGCTAAAACAGCAAATAAATTATTTTTGTTATTACCTAATTCATACGCCAAATCTTTAGCACCGTTAGCATCTAGGTCAACTTGTACGGCTAAGAAATCAACTCCGTTTACATTTTGTATTTGAGAAGCCAATTCCCCTTTAAGGTTTTTCGCTTTTTCTTTTAACAATTGCTCTACTTGTTTCTTCAACTTAGCATTATCCTCTTGCAATGAAACAACAGACTTGATTACATCTTGTGGATTTTTCAAAATTTCTTTAACCTCAGCAATTAAATTTTCTTGATTCGAATAAAAATCTTTTACAGCATCACCAGTAATAGCTTCTATTCTTCGAATTCCAGCTGCAACAGCACCTTCAGAAACAATTTTGAATTGCCATATATCCGCAGTGTTTTTCACATGAATTCCTCCACATAATTCCATACTATCGCCAAATTTAATCGCTCGAACTGTATCACCATATTTTTCACCAAACAACGCCATTGCACCTTCGTCTAAAGCTTGTTGAATTGGAATATTTCTTCTTTCAATTAAAGGAATTTGTTGAGCAATTCTTTCATTTACAAAAGCTTCAACCTGACGTAATTCTTCATCAGTAACTTTAGAAAAATGAGAGAAATCGAAACGTAAATAATTAGTATTTACCAGTGAACCTTTTTGTTCTACGTGTGTTCCTAAAATCGTTCTCAACGCCAAATGCATTAAATGCGTAGCCGAGTGGTTTTTAGAAGTTGCATTCAATAAATCCGTATTTACTTTAGCTGTAAAACTAGCATTCACATTTTCAGGCAAACGCTTTGCAAAATGCAAGATTAAGTTATTTTCTTTTTTCGTGTCGATAATTTCAATCGTTTCATTTGCAGAAACCAAAACTCCCTTATCTCCTACTTGACCTCCTCCTTCAGGGTAGAAAGGTGTATTATCTAAAACGATTTGGTATAAAACGCCGTCTTTTTTAGAATCAATTTTACGGAAACGGGTAATCTTCACATCATTTTCAGCTTGATCATATCCAACGAAAGTTTCAACATTCCCATCAATTAAAACCGTCCAATCGTCTGTTGTCATTTCAGAAGCAGCGCGAGAACGTGCCTTTTGTTTCTCTAATTCAGAGTCAAATTCAGCTTCGTTGTAAGTCATTCCTTTTTCTTTCAGAATTAACGCTGTTAAATCTTTAGGAAAACCGAAAGTATCATACAATTCGAATGCTTTGGCTCCTGAAACTTCTTTTCCTTGAGTTTCTGTAATAACATTCTCCAATAATTGCAAGCCTTGATCTAACGTTCTTAGGAACGACGCTTCTTCTTCTTTAATCACATTGGTAACCAAATTTTGCTGTGCTTTGATTTCCGGAAAAAACTCACCCATCTGTACTGCTAAAACCGCAACCAACTCATTAATAAAAGGTTCTTTTTTATTTAAGAATGTAAATCCGTAGCGAATTGCACGACGTAAAATACGACGGATTACATATCCAGCTCCTGTATTGGAAGGCAATTGACCGTCAGCAATAGCAAATGCTACCGCACGCACGTGATCTACAACTACACGAATAGCAATATTGATTTTATTTTGCTCTTCTGAAATATTTTTAACTTCGTTACTGGTATACTTCAATCCGGTAATTTGCTCCACTTTTTCAATCAATGGTGTAAACACATCGGTATCGTAGTTAGAAGTCACATCTTGCATTGCCATACATAAACGTTCAAATCCCATTCCGGTATCTACGTGTTGTGCCGGTAATTTTTCCAATGAGCCATCAGCCTTACGGTTGAATTCCATGAATACATTATTCCAGATTTCCACTACCTGTGGATGATCAGCATTCACTAAATCACGACCAGAGACTTGTGCTCTTTCTTCATCAGAACGGATATCCACATGAATTTCAGAACATGGCCCACACGGTCCTTGATCTCCCATTTCCCAGAAATTATCTTTTTTGTTTCCCAGTATGATTCTATCTTCAGAAACATATTGTTTCCAAATATCGAACGCTTCCTGATCGAACGGAACATTCTCAGCAGGATTCCCTTCAAAAACTGAAACATACAAACGATCTTTATCGATTTTTAATTCTTCTGTTAAAAATTCCCAAGCCCAAGCCAGCGCTTCCTTTTTGAAGTAATCTCCAAATGACCAGTTTCCTAACATTTCAAACATTGTATGATGATAGGTATCAAAACCTACATCTTCTAAATCGTTATGTTTTCCTGAAACACGAAGACATTTTTGAGTATCGGCAATACGCGGACTTTTAGGAGTTCCGTTACCTAAAAAGAATTCTTTGAATTGGGCCATACCTGAATTATTAAACATCAGGGTCGGATCATCTTTTAAAACAATTGGCGCCGAAGGCACAATCAAGTGACCACGGTTTTCAAAGAATTGCAAATACTTTCTACGAATGTCTTGTGATTTCATTATTTAACTTTATTCGGTTATATTTAATCTGATTACTCGTTTAGAAACGAATAGTGTAATTAACAAATTGATTGCTTCTGTATTAAAAAAAAGGAAATATCAGTTTTCAAAAAAATTTATCTTTTTGACTAATATTTCGTTACTTTGTAATAATGTGTGCAAAAATAGTACATTTTTAAAGAATGGGGAAAGTAAAATATTATTTCGATACCGAAAATTTAGCCTACCGAAAAATCAAACCCAAAAAAGGCAGAAATATAGGTTTTATCACCTTGTTTTTATTAGCTTCCGCGTTGTTCGGATTCTTATCTTTTTTCATTGCATCCAACTCTAGTTATTTTGAAACTCCAAAAGACAAAATTCATGCGCGTCAGCTGAAAAACATGAAAATTAACTATGCTCTTTTAAATGAAAAATTAGACGAACTAGACGAAGTTATCCTTGCCATACAGGAAAGAGACAACAATATCTACAAGGTATATTTTAACTCTGCTGGTTTTGATGAAAATGTGAAAGACAGCATCAATGCAAAAGCTACATTCAAGCAATTAATCAACTACGATAACGAAAAAATAATCAGTTTCACCAATAGTAGGGTTAAGACTATTTCCGAAGAATTAGCTACCCAGTCCAAGTCATTGGATGACATCTTGAAACTGGCTAAAAACAAGCAAAAATTTTTATCTTCAATACCAGCCATCCAACCGGTTAAAAACGAGCAATTAAGACACATGGCATCTGGTTTTGGCTACCGAAGCGATCCTTTTACCAAAGCACGTAAAATGCACAAAGGAATGGACTTCACTTCACCAACTGGCACACCGGTTTATGCAACTGGCGATGGTGTGGTTCGTAGAGCCGATGCTGGCGCTTCTGGTTTTGGGAATCATATTGTGGTAAGTCATGGTTTTGGATATGAAACCGTTTATGCCCACTTAAGTCGCTACAATTGTCGCCCTGGAAAAAGAGTTAAAAGAGGCGATATTATTGGTTTTGTTGGAAGCACAGGACGAAGCCAGGCACCACATTTACATTATGAAGTTCACAAAGGTGGAAAAGTAGTAAACCCCATCAATTTTTATTACGGCGACATTTCTGCCGTTGAATATACGGCCATTGCCAAAATGGCAACACAAGAAAATCAATCTTTCGACTAATGCACATCGATTTACCTGAAAAATTATATTACAGTATGGGCGAAATTGCCAAAGCGTTTAACGTAAATCAATCGTTAATCCGTTTTTGGGATAAAGAATTCGACATACTAAAACCAAAAAAAAATGCCAAAGGCAATCGTATGTTTACGCCGGAAGACGTTAAAAACTTACAATTAATTTACCATCTAGTTAAAGAAAGAGGCTTTACTTTGGAAGGTGCCAAAGTACATTTAAAAGAAGGGCAAAAGAAAACATTGGACAAATTTGAAATCATTCGCAAATTAGAAACCATCAAGACACAACTTCTCAATATTAAAAATGAGTTGTAACTTTTTTGCAATTGTTTCGTACAATCATAAATTAAAAACTTAAAAACTAAATACATCATGAGAAAATGGTTAATTATCGGAGGTATCGTAGTAGTAGTACTATTTTGGGCGGTTTCATCTTATAACGGATTAGTAGGTGTTCAAGCAGATGCCAAAACCGCTTGGTCGAAAGTAGAAAGTGCATACCAAAGAAGAAATGATTTAATTGGAAACTTAGTTAAAACCGTTCAAGGTGCAGCCGATTTTGAAAAAGGAACATTAACTGCTGTGATTGAGGCGCGAGCTAAAGCAACCTCAGTAACTATAGATCCAACCAATGTAACTCCAGAACAATTAGCACAATTCCAACAAGTACAAGACGGATTAAAAGGTTCTTTATCTAAATTATTAGTTACTGTTGAACAATATCCTCAATTAACAGCGACTCAAAACTTCAAAGAACTCCAATCGCAATTAGAAGGTACCGAGAACAGAATCAATGTTGAAAGAGATCGTTACAATGACTCAGTAAACATATACGACAAAAAAATCAAAACTTTCCCTTCTGTGCTTTTTGCTAAATTATTCGGATTTGGTGAAATGGCAAGATTTGAGGCAGAAAAAGGCGCAGAAAAAGCACCAGATATTGAATTCAACTTTGACAACAAAAAATAAACAGTACAATGTCTAAAACCGAAGATTTCTTAACCAAAGCTGAAGAACAGGAAATAGTAAATACTATTGTTCTAGCCGAGAAAAACACTTCAGGGGAAATTCGTGTACACATAGAAGAAAACAGCCAAAAACCTCCTCTCGAAAGAGCTCAGGAGGTTTTTCATCAGTTAAAAATGGACAATACCGAGTTGCGAAATGGCGTTTTAATCTATATCTGCATGCAAAGTAGATCATTGGCTGTCATCGGAGACAAAGGTATAAACGAAGCTGTAGAAAATGATTTTTGGGACTGTACAAAAGACCTGATTATTTCCAATTTCAAAGATGGCAAATACAAAGATGGCTTAGTGGCAGGAATTAACCGTGCCGGCGAACGTTTGAAAAAATATTTCCCATTTGAAGAAGGAGACACTAACGAATTACCCAACGAAATTTCAAGAGGATAATGAAAAAGCTTCTTTTATTTGCAGTTCTGTTTATTGGAATTGCAGCACAGGCACAACTTAAAATTCCTGAAAAGCCTTCATTTATCCCACCGATAATTGATAGTACACGAACTCTGGATGAATCACAAAAAAGTCAACTCTACCAAAAACTAAAAATCTATTCTGATAGTACTTCTACTGAAGTATTAGTGATGATGGTTCCCACAACCCAAGGAGAAGATGTGGCTCGTTATGCAACCGATTTGGGACAAAAATGGCAAATTGGTCAGAAAGGAAAAGACAATGGTATTGTAATCTTAATTGCGAAAGACGATCGAAAAATGACCATTCAAACCGGTTATGGCATTGAACATTTATTAACCGATGCACTTTCACGAAGAATTATTGAACAAGAATTCAAACCCAATTTCAAAAACGGGGATTATTACAATGGAATAGATCAGGGAACAACGGCCATTTTCAAAGTAATGAAGGGTGAATACAAAGGAGAGCCCAAAAGCAAAGGCGGAAATATTTCCGGCATCTTCTTTTTCATCTTCATCGTTATTTTGGTATTGATAATTGTATCCAAAAACAAAGGCAATCGTAATGGCGGCCATGGTGGCGGCTTGGATTTAGGAGACATCATCATCTTAAGCAGTCTTGGACGCGGAAGTGGAGGAAGCAGCTGGGGCGGATCATCAGGCGGAAGCGACTGGGGTGGTTTCGGTGGCGGAGGAAGCTTCGGTGGTGGTGGTGCTAGTGGCGACTGGTAGAAATCAACTTTATAAAAACAAAAATGCAGATAATTCATTCCCGAAAAATCTGCATTTTTTTTAATCTATCGCACCTTACTTCGAATTACAAAATAATGCAATAAGGTCGGAAAGAATCGCTTCATTAGTACACCAAGTGTTTCTTTTCCTCCTATATACGCTTCGAATTTACCTTTTTCAATAGCATGGATCATTTTTTTGACAAAAACATAAACAGGCATTCCGTTTTTTGTTGCCTCATCATCCGTAATTTGTTTTGAACCATCAGCCGTTAAAGCATTTTTAGCCACATTGGTTTGAATGAAACCCGGACAAATCATGGTCACATTCACTCCATCCTTCTGATGTTCCATCCGCATCACATCAAAAAAACCGTGTAAAGCATGCTTCGCCCCGCAATAGCCTGACCGGTAAGGCGAACCAAATTTCCCCATCAAACTGGTTACTACCGCAAAATGACCATACTTATTCTCTAAAAAATGAGGAAGTATAGCTTTTGCTAAAGCTACGTTTCCTAGATAATCGATTTCGATCAATTTTTTATCTACACTAAAGTCGGTTTCAACAATTAAAGAACGTTGACTCACACCGCCATTCAAAATAAGCACGTCAATTTTCTCAAAAATAGCAATAGCTTTTTCAACATGCAGTTTAGCGTTATCGAAATCGGCCAAATCAAAAGGTAAAATTTCAACACTGCTATGACAAACAGATTTAACTTTCTCCAAAGCTTCACTATTCCGGGCTGATAAAATCAACTTGCAGTTTCTAGCAGACAATCCATAAGCCAAGCCTTCCCCTATTCCTGAGGACGCACCTGTTATCCATACAATTTTACCGTTCAGTGTATTCATTTTTTCTTTAAAAATAAAACAATTAGAACCATATCACCAAAAACAAGTAGAACAAAAAAGGGAAAAACACCCTAATAAAAAGCGCTTAATTCCCCGATACTATTTTTCTTACGTAAACCATCTTTGCATCAGACAATTAGAAACACAAACAAACTAAAATACAATGAAAAAAATTCTATTAACGACAATGCTTTTACTAATTGGGGAATTAGTATGTGCACAAACGTATTCAGATCCAAAAGAAACCAACAAAAAAGAAGAAACAAAGCAATGGATGTGGTCACATTCCAATTTGGGAAGTGGCATCAACGTGGATTATTTTTTTGAAAAAGACAAAACGTATGAAATTACATTTTGGGTAAAAACAGCATCCAACATTAGCAAACCCAACAAAAAGGTTTTACAATCATCCATCACCTTAAGAACGGCAACAAACACAACCTTCAACAATCTTGATTATACGTTACCTAACTTCACTGAATTCAGCGAAGTGGTTTGGACACAGAAAGCGAATGAAAAATTCAATGAGTGGCAACAGAAAAAAATCTATTTCACGCCCGAATACAATAATATGCAATTGTGGTTTTACCCTTTAATGGTTGCAAAAGCGAATGACAACGGAGGCGCCAGAATAGAAATGGAAGTAGACAAAATAAGCATTAAGTCCATTGCAGATAAACAAATCAGTTTGTCTTCATTATAATGAAAAAGCAGCTATACAGCTGCTTTTTTTTATTATTTCTGTCTGAAGTAAACGTCCATAGGAACGCCTTCAAAATCCCAATTTTCACGGATTTTATTTTCTATAAATCGCTTATACGGATCTTTAACATACTGAGGTAAATTAGCAAAGAACACAAACTGCGGAACCGGCGTTGGTAACTGCATACAATACTTAATCTTGATGTATTTTCCTTTCAAAGCTGGTGGCGGCATATGTTCGATGATATTTAACATGTGCTCATTGAATTTTGAAGTTGAAATACGTTGACTACGATTTTCATAAACTTTAACTGCCGTTTCTAATGCTTTAAGCAAACGTTGTTTTGTTAATGCCGAAACAAACAAAATTGGCACATCTGTAAAAGGCTCAATCTCTTTACGGATTTTCAATTCATAATCTCTAGTAGACATAGTATCTTTTTCTACCAAGTCCCACTTGTTCACTAAGATTACGATTCCTTTTCGGTTTTTTTCAGCCAACCAGAAAATACTCTGATCCTGACCTTCAAATCCGCGGGTAGCATCAATCATTAAGATACACACATCACTATGTTCAATAGCACGAACAGAACGCATTACCGAGTAAAATTCTAAATCTTCCTTCACCTTTGCTTTACGACGAATACCCGCCGTATCGACTAAGTTGAATTCAAAACCGAAACGATTGTATTTCGTATCAATAGCATCACGAGTTGTACCAGCAATATCGGTTACCACAAAACGATCTTCACCAATCAAAGCATTAATGAAAGATGATTTTCCGGCATTTGGACGTCCTACAACACAAAAGCGAGGCAACGGATTTTCCTCTTCAACTGCATCAGGCATTTCCGGCAAAACTTCCACTAATTTATCCAACAATTCTCCAGTACCGCTTCCGCTCATACCGGCAATTGTAAAATATTCTCCTAATCCTAAATTATAAAATTCGATAGCATCTTGTTCACGCTTTCCGTTATCTACTTTGTTCACTGCAAGAAGTACCGGTTTGGTCACTTTACGAAGCAACTTCGCCACTTCTTCATCCATTGGAGTAACACCTTCTTCTACATCCACTACAAAGATGATTGCATCGGCCTCATCAATTGCCAATTCAACCTGCTTACGGATTTCTCCTTCGAAAATATCGTCAGAACCTTTAATATATCCACCAGTATCAATTACTGAAAATTCTTTTCCATTCCACTCGCTCTTACCATAGTTACGGTCACGGGTTACCCCCGAAACAGAATCTACGATAGCTTCACGACGTTGAATCAATCGATTAAAAAATGTCGACTTTCCAACATTAGGTCTTCCTACAATGGCTACGATATTGTTCATCCTTAATTTCTGTTATTTTTTTTTGCAAAAGTACGTTTTATTTCTGATTGTATCCGAATCGTTTTAATTGGTACGCATTGTTTCTCCAATCCTTATTCACTTTCACATACATTTCAATATGAATTTGTTTTCCGAAGAATTTCTCTAAATCCTGGCGCGCTTCAATTCCTACTCTTTTAATTGCCGATCCTTTATGACCGATGATAATTCCTTTTTGAGTTTCACGCTCTACCATGATAACGGCACGGATTCGAATAATATCTTCATCCTCGATAAACTCTTCCGTTTCTATTTCCACTGCATACGGAATTTCTTTTTCATAATGTAATAAGATTTTCTCACGAATGGTTTCATTCACAAAGAAACGTTCCGGCTTATCTGTCAAAGCATCTTTAGGATAAAAAGCAGGAGATTCTGGTAACAATTCTAAAATACGATCAAAAACGGTCTGCACATTAAAATTTTCTAACGCCGAAATTGGGAAAATTTCCGCATTCGGAACTTTTTCTTTCCAAAGTGCAACCTGTTCTTCCAATTGCTCCTGATTTGACTTATCAATCTTATTCAACAACAATAAAACAGGAATTTTGGAATGAATGATTTTGTTGAAGAAGGCTTCATCTTTCAATTCTTTCTCACCAATTTCAACCATATAAATCAACACATCCGCATCTTCAAACGCCGATTTCACAAAATCCATCATAGAACTTTGTAATTCATAAGCCGGCTTGATAATTCCGGGCGTATCTGAAAACAAAACCTGAAAATCATCGCCATTCACAATCCCCAAAATTCGGTGACGTGTCGTTTGTGCTTTTGAGGTGATAATCGAAAGACGTTCCCCTACTAAGGCATTCATCAATGTCGATTTACCAACGTTAGGATTTCCGATAATGTTTACAAAACCTGCTTTGTGTGTCATATATTGTCGAATAAAAAAACCGAAAACTCCTGTTTTGGTGTTTTCGGTTTATTTGGTTTTAGTAGCGGGAACAGGACTCGAACCTGTGACCTTCGGGTTATGAGCCCGACGAGCTGCCTACTGCTCTATCCCGCGTTGTTTCGAGTGCAAATATACAACCATTATTCACAAATACAAGCTAATTTTAAAAAAATAATAATTTTATTTTTTAAGCATCTTATTTTCAGGTTTTATACATTTGAAAAATAGGAAAAATTACAATGGAAAAACTTAACGATATTATATTTTACAACATAGATAAGGCGATAAAAACCTACAGAATGTTTGCCATGAAGAAAATTCGTGAAAGTGGATACAAAATCACCACCGATCAATGGCTTATTATTAAATCTATATTGGAGAACCCAAAAATAACCCAACAAGAACTGGCAAAGAATGTTTTTAAAGACAATGCTTCAGTAACACGTATTATCGAACTTATGGTAAAATCAAATTATTTAAACCGTAAAGTTGATGCAAACGACAGAAGAAAATCGATACTATCCGTAACAAATGAAGGAAAAGACATCATCGAGAAAGTTCAAAGTATCATTCTTGAAAACAGAAAAGAAGCACTTGAAGGTATTTCTAAAGACGAATTGAACACTATGGATATAGTCTTACAAAAAATTATCAAAAACTGTTCTTAACCTAAATTAAACGTTAATTTTTTGCTAAAATACTCTAAAACAGTAACAATACAACACAAGCAAATACTTATCTTTAGATATTTATTTGATATATCAAGTTTCAATCAATCGATCAATTACAAAATCTAATTTGAAAAAATGAAGAACAGAAATTTAATGTGTCTGTATGTTGCTTTAGCATTGTCAACAACAGTATTCGCTCAAGGACCAAATCCAAATGTTCCAAAAAAACAAAAGTTAACTGAAAACCAATTAAAACGTTGGAGCCATTTGGATTTGGAAAAAGACAGTATTCCCGGAATGAGTGTAGATCGCGTATATAGCGAATTACTGAATGGAAAAAAAGGGAATAAAATTATTGTAGGTGTGGTAGATTCTGGTGTTGATATTGACCACGAAGATCTAAAATCTGTCATCTGGACAAATAAAAAGGAAATTCCAGGTAACGGCATTGATGATGATAAAAACGGATACGTAGATGATATTCACGGTTGGAATTTTTTAGGAAACATTGAAAATGAAAACCTTGAATTAACACGTCTTCTAAAAAAAGGCGATGATGGCTCACAAGCTTATAAAGAGGCAAAAACGGTATACGACAAAAAAATGGAAACACTTTTAGCCAATAAAAAACAAGTGGATGCCATTTTTGATGCCAATAAAGCCATAAGTACCTATCTTAAAAAGGAAGATTTTACTATCGATGAAGTAAAAGCAATAGTAACCGAAGATGCCGAATTAAAGAAAAGTATCGAAGTCCTTACAAAAATTGGCAAAGCCGGACCGGCATTCATGACAAACGTAAATAAATTCAAAACACAAGTTTACAATCAATTAAACTTCAATTACAATCTGGAGTACGATGCACGTAAATTGGTTGGCGACAATCCGAACGACATTAACGATAAAACCTACGGAAACAATATTGTGTACGGACCTACCAAAGAAGGCGCAATACACGGAACTCACGTCGCTGGAATTATAGCACAATCGCGCAACAATAACTTAGGCGGTGATGGCGTAGCGGATAACGTAGAAATCATGTCAGTTCGAGCAGTACCTCATGGAGACGAATACGATAAAGATGTTGCTTTGGCAATTAAATATGCAGTAGATAATGGTGCTAAAGTAATCAACGCCAGTTTTGGAAAAGACTACTCACCTAATAAACAATGGGTTTACGACGCCATCAAATATGCCGAAAGCAAAGATGTATTGATCATCCATGCTGCTGGTAACGATTCGAAAGATATCGACATAGAACCGAATTTCCCTAATGATTCTGATGACAAGAAAACGGAATTTGCTGATAATGTAATCACCGTAGGTGCTTTAAATTTTGAAAACGGCAAAAAAATCGTTGCCAACTTTTCTAATTATGGAAAACTAAATGTTGATGTTTATGCTCCAGGCGTAAAAATATATGCCACTACACCCAACAGCGAATACCAATATTTACAAGGTACGTCGATGGCATCGCCAAATGTTGCAGGAGTAGCAGCAATGATTCGTTCGTACTATCCAAATTTGTCTGCAAAAGAAATCAAAGGTATCATTATCAATAGTGGAACAACAATTTCGGAAGATGTAGTGGTTGGAGGCGATGCGAAAGACATCCGCCCATTTAATTCTCTTTCAAAATCCGGAAAAATTGTAAACGGATTTACCGCAATGACTTTGGCTGAAAAAATGAGTAAAGACAAAATGAAAAACGCTAAAAAAGGTAAAGAAAAGTAGACTGTTAAAAGTAAACACCATATAAAAAACAACTATTTTTCATATAAAAACAAAATAGTACGCAATTATCTAATTGATTTCTATACTTTTGCACCGCGAAAAAATAATCCTCTAAATCAGGCTTATTACTATTTTAAATTTATGAAAAGAGTTGTTGAGTACAGAAAATTACTTGAGGTTGACAAAAATGTTACGTTAAAAGAGCTGAAAACGATTTACAGAAACAGTATGAAAGAAACTCATCCTGATAAGTTTGTAAACGACGAAGAAGGAAAACATGCTGCTGAGGAAAAAAGTAAAGCCATTATTAGTGCTTACCATTTCTTAGTGAGTATTGCTCCTGAAACTCTTGAAAAAAACCTACCGGAATACCAAGAAACCATCAATGGTTCAACAATCTTGGATTTCTACTTGGAAAAACAGACTTTACATGTTACCTATTTAAACGGAGTATCATACGAATACATTGGTGTTCCTAAAAATGTTTACATAAAAATGATCAATGCAGAATCGCCTAACCGTTTTGCAAAACGTCATATTTACGGTAATTACATCTATAGAAAATCGGGAGAAATGGTTGAAGCATAACCTTTTCCAACAAAAAATAACCAAAGGCTTTCAGTAAATGAAAGCCTTTTTTATTTAAATATTTCCTTATATTTGAGTAACTAACTTTAAAAAACTAAAAACTATGCCTTTCAACATTTATGCCGTTTTAGTATCTTCATTAGTCACTTTACTAGTTGGATTCCTATGGTACAACCCTAAAGTTTTCGGAACTGCCTGGATGAAAGAAACTGGAATGACCGAAGAAAAAGCACAACAAGGAAATATGGCGAAAATCTTCGGATTAACCATTTTTTACTCTTTGTTAATAGCGTTTATAATGCCTGCACTTACCGTGCATCAAATGGGCGCATTAGGAATGATTGGTGGCGACCCATCGATTGCCAAACCTTCATATGCAGCATTTCTAGCTGATTATGGCGATAAATTCCGAACTTTCAAACACGGAGCATTACATGGTTTTATGTCTGGCTTATTTTTAGCATTGCCCATTACAGCAATTAACGCACTTTTTGAACAAAAATCATGGAAATACATCCTAATCAACGCAGGTTTCTGGATCGTTTCTTTAACCATTATCGGTGCAATTGTGTGTGGCTGGAAATAATATTTTTCTTAACATTTATTTATAATAACATCGCTCTACATTTGTGGAGCGATTTTTTTGATTTTGAATTCAATATCTTTTACCATCTATACCGCCATTAAGGATTTGCCTGCTTCTTGGGATCAAGTAGCAGAAAGCAATGCCTTTTTACAAACTCCGTATCTAAAGGTTTTGGAAGAATCGGCACCAACTAACATGCAGTGCTTTTACATCGGTATTTTCGAGGAAAAAGAACTCATCGGTGTTGCTCTAGCGCAATATCTTAATGTACACAAATTAGAATCCTTTGGAGAAAGAGACAAATGCATCAAAACGGCCATACGTAACTTTGTATTCAAAAATTTCGCCTCCCATGTTTTATTCCTAGGCAACAACATGATTACTGGCCAAAATGGCTATGCATTCAACAAACCTATGGAGTTCAAACACATCAGCGAAGTTTTATTGCAATGCTCGGAAGACATTATCTCCTACTTCAAAAAGAAAAAAATCACTATCCATATAGTTTCGTTCAAAGATTTCTACGAACATTGTTCGGATGAATTGAAAAGATACGGTTTCGGAAAAATGTACGACTTTAACGTACAACCCAATATGGTTTTTGAATTGAATCCGGAATGGAAAACAGAAGCCGATTACGTTGCGGCCTTCTCTAAAAAATACAGAGACCAATTCAAACGTTCGCATAAGAAATACGAAGGCATAGAAACCCGTGAATTGAGCTATGATGAAATTGTAGCACACGAAGATCGCATATACGAGCTCTATCATTATGTAGCCAAAAACGCTCCATTCAATACCTTCTTTTTAGCTAAGAATCATTTCTCAACATTCAAAAAACAACTCCAGGAACAATTACGCTTGTGCGGACATTTCCTGGATGGTAAATTAGTGGGTTTTCACACTATTCTCTTAAACGGCGAAACATTGGAAACCTATTTTCTAGGTTATGATGAACACGTCCAAAAAGAAAAAATGCTATACTTAAACATGTTGTACCACATGACTAAATTCGGTATCGAAAACAGATGTAAAGAAATTATTTTCGGAAGAACGGCATTGGAAATCAAAAGTTCCATCGGAGCGAAACCGGTACTGATGTCCGGATTTATATTCCACACCAACAAACTCATCAACAAACATATTGACAAAATATTCAAAAGGCTAGAACCAAGCGTTGAATGGCAACAAAGACACCCGTTTAAGTAATTTCTTTGTTTTGATGGTACTGATAAATATACACTCCATAAAAACCTAAAATCAACTCTCCAAACACCCCAAGCAGAAGCAGTGCCGATGGAATTCCGTCGAAAAGCATACTTACAATCCTGCCAAATGCCAATCCGAACATGAATATAAAATTGGAAACCGTTGCGATTTTCCAAAACTTTCGCTTACTAATACCCATTACCCAAAGGATAGCAAAAGCAATATAAATTCCCATTATTGCTTTCAAGATGTT
This sequence comes from Flavobacterium sp. MAHUQ-57, assembly GCF_051908335.1. Lineage (NCBI taxonomy): Bacteria > Pseudomonadati > Bacteroidota > Flavobacteriia > Flavobacteriales > Flavobacteriaceae > Flavobacterium > Flavobacterium sp. MAHUQ-57. Next base: position 471,764 of record NZ_JBPZTE010000007.1, read on the forward strand.
TTGTTCATCGACTGTATTTACGGTAAGCTTAAAGAAAACTTCCGGTGCAAAACCATAAATCAATGAAATGGGAAACACTACGAAAGAAGAGATAATCAAATGGGTATTTCGTATCGCATCGCTTCTTTTCATAGCTTAAATTTAAGAACTACAAGTTATCAATTTCCAACTGAACTGCTTCCCAATCTTCCAACAATTTTTCCAACTCCAACTTTTTCTTTTCATACGCTGCAAAAAAACTGGCATTTTCAACATGTTTATCATAATTGGATGCCAACTCTTTATCATCGTGTTGAATGTCTTTTTCCAACTGTTGAATCTGACTTTCTATTTTAGACAATCTGTTTTGCAATGATTTTTGTGCTTTTTGCTCTTCGTACGATAAATTCTTCACTTGTTTTGGTTCTTCTTTAACCACAACATCTTTCTTCTCCACTTCGCGGAAATTATCCACATTGCGTTGTTCCAAGAAGAAGTTGATATCTCCCAAATACTCTTTGATTTTCTGATCCTTGAACTCATACACGGTATTGGCCATACCTTGCAAGAAGTCACGATCGTGCGACACTAAAAGCAATGTTCCTTCAAACTTCTGCAAAGCCGCTTTCAACACATTTTTCGATTTAATATCCAAGTGATTGGTAGGCTCATCCATCAACAACACGTTAATCGGTTGCAACAATAGTTTACACAAAGCCAAACGATTTCTTTCTCCTCCGGATAACACTTTCACTTTCTTCTCCACATCATCACCTCTAAACAAGAAAGCTCCCAACATATCACGTACTTTCGAACGATTCGTATCGGTTGCTGCTTCTAACATAGTATCGAGCAATGTTTTCTCTCCGTCTAAATATTCGGCTTGATTTTGGGCAAAATAACCCAACTGTACATTATGTCCTAACTTAATACTTCCGTCGTATTGAAATTCATTGACAATCGCTTTGATAAAAGTAGATTTCCCTTGTCCGTTCTGACCTACGAAAGCAATTTTACTACCGCGTTCCACTAAAAGTGAAATGTCTTTCAGAATTACTTTCTCATCATAGGCTTTGGTCACATGCTCCGCTTCTACAACTACTCTTCCCGGAGTAACCGAAACCGGAAACGTGATACTCATCACCGAATTATCGTCCTCATCCACTTCAATGCGTTCTACTTTGTCCAACTTTTTAATCAAGGACTGCGCCATCGATGCTTTTGAAGCTTTCGCACGGAATTTTTCAATTAACTTTTCGGTTTCTTCAATTTTTTTCTGTTGATTCTTTTGGGTAGCCAATTGCTTTTCACGTATTTCTTCACGCAAAACCAAATACTGTGAATACGGTTTATTGAAGTCATAAGCTTTACCCAAAGAGATTTCAATCGTTCTATTCGTTACATTATCCAAAAACATTTTGTCGTGTGAAACTATCACCACGACGCCAGGAAACGATTTTAAGAAACTTTCCAACCAAATGATACTCTCAATATCCAAGTGATTGGTTGGCTCATCCAGAAGCAAGATATCGTTAGACTGTAACAATAGCTTAGCCAATTCGATACGCATACGCCATCCACCCGAAAAAGTATCGGTTTGGTTATTGAAATCTTCACGTTTAAATCCAAGTCCGGTAAGAATTTTTTCGGTGTCACCCACATAATTGTAGCCACCCAATATCTCATAATGATGCTGTACATCACTCAATTGTTCAATCAACTCAGAATAGGCTTCACTTTCATAATCGATTCTTGTCGCCAATTGATGGTTGATGTCATCCATTTTCAATTCTGCTCTTTTGATTTCCTCAAAGGCCTGATAAGCTTCTTCCAAGACTGTTCGCCCTTTAACAAAATCAATATCCTGACGAAGAAATCCGATTTTAACTTCTTTCTCGGTAGCAATACTTCCAGAATCCGGTTTCACATCGCCTGCCAATATTTTTAGCATTGTCGATTTTCCAGCTCCATTTTTTCCAACAAGACCTACTCTGTCGCCAGATCCTAAACGAAAAGTTACTTCTTCAAACAGATACGTTCCGCCAAAGGAAACCGATAAATTGTGAATATTCAGCATAATTTGTGACTTGGATTACAAAGGTAGTTTTAGAATTTGAGTACCTTTGGATAAATTTTTTGCAAATGTTAAAAAAAGGATCCAAACTAAATAGTATTTTAACAGGAAGTTGTCCTAAATGCCAGGAAGAAAGCATGTACAAAGGAAAAAACCTGTACAATCCAGAATACACCATCAAAATGAATGAGGTTTGTGGTCATTGTGGCACCCGCTACAAAATCGAACCTTCTTTCTTCTATGGCTCGATGTATGTTAGTTACGCATTGGGTGTCGCCCTAGGTGTAGCTGCTTTTGTGATCTTCTTTTTTCTATTGAAAACCAACCTAAAAACCGCGTTTATTGGTATAACCGCTACTTTAGTACTATTAATGCCTTTTATTATGCGTATCTCTCGAAATATTTGGATTAATTTCTTTATTAGCTACGATAAAAATTGGAAGGATAACAAATAAATTGCACCCTCAACTATTGAAAAAGTAAATAGCAAGTATTGCAAAGCCTCTATAAACTATTGCAGAAGGAATAACACTTATTGCAAACCCAACAGAATAGCTTGCAAAGCCTCAACAATCTATTGCATAAGGAATAACATTTATTGCAAAGCCAACGGAATAGCTTGCAAAGCCTCTACAAACTATTGCAGAAGGAATAACACTTATTGCAAAGCCAAAAGAATAGCTTGCAAAGCCTCTATAAACTATTGCAAAAGGAATAACATTTATTGCAAAGCCAACAGCATCGGTTGGAAAAGTTCCCTTACACTATTACTAAACGAATTACAAAGGATAAAACCCAACAGTCAACAAAATAATAATCTAAGCTTTCTTCTTTTTATCAAAACGCTGAATATCGATTTGAGGATCTAAAGGCAACCCTTCTTCGCAATTTTCGAATAAAGCTTTCGCCAACCAAGGCCCGAGCATAACGCCTCGCGTCCCAAGTCCATTTAATAAATGCAAACACGAATGTTCTTTATGAGTACCAACTAAAGGTCTACGGTCTTTCACTGTGGGGCGTACACCCGCAAAATGCTCTACAACCTCAAAGTCACAGTCAATAAGTTCCTTTAAATTTTCGATTAACTCTTGCTTACCTTCCTCCGTTGGTGTATTGGTTTTATCTTCCCAATTATAAGTGGCACCAACTTTAAATAAATCATTACCTATGGGCAGTATAAAAATACTTGATTTTAAGACCACATCAAGATTCAAATCAGGCGCTTTTATAATAAGCAACTCACCTTTCGTTCCATCGAGTGGAAAATTAGAAAAGAAAGGATTATTTTGCATACCGAAACCTTCAGCAAAAACAACATGCTTTGCTTCAACACCTTTATATCGAATATGGTTGTCTACAAAATCAATTGCATCATGATCAAACGATTCATTTCGAAACACACCTTCCGAAGACAAGTACTTGATGTAAAAGTCCAACAATACCGAAGTGTCCACATAACCGGTATACAAGACTTCTCCAAAGCCAAATTCAGAACGAATCGACTGGTACTGCTTATGCACAATGGAAGTTGACAAAAAGGGAGCTAAAGAGGGTTTATCAGCCGCCTGAAACCAATTGTTCTGCTCTTCAACAGAAGCAAACTTTCTATAAATAGGAATTTTATAATCAAACTCAGTGTTAATCCGTTCAGCTATTCTCGCATAAAATGGCAATCCGAAATCCAATTGTTCCTTCGCCATCCAAACCTGACTGAATCGTTTTAAGATAACAGGATTATACAATCCTCCTGCTATTTTTGAAGAGGAAGTTGAATAATCATCAAAAACGAGAAAAGACTTTTGATGTTGCAAACACAATTCTGCAAAAGAAATTCCGGCAATACCCGAACCAACAATGATATAATCTAACATGGTACAAAAATAAAAAACTCTCACAATAAGTGAGAGTTTTTTATGTAATTGGAGAAATTAACAATTAGTAATTCCACATATCTTGCTCAAAATTACGAATCTTGTCTTTAACTCTTTCTGATTCAATTAACTGCATCAAAGAGTTATCTTTCATGTATTCAGAAATCTCTCTATCATTATATACGTTTTCTTCTTTGTAAGTCAACGCATTGAAACGACGTGAGTTTAACAAATGATCATAAGAGATTGGCATTGAAGAGTTTTTGTCATTGAATGCTTTCCACTCATGCAATACTTCACGTGCACCTGGATAAAATACCCAGAATAACTCGATATAATCTTTTTCTTCTTCTGTTTTACCCATTGTATAAACGTCTGGAATAACAGGACAAATTCCTAAAATTCTGTAACGTAAATCCGATTGTCTTTTATCGAAATACCATAATCCAACAATTTTATAGTCAGATACGTCAATCGAAGCTAAATCAGTTTTATTGATATACTCAGGAGAGATAAATTTAGAAGCTGGGATTGTTTTAGTTTCAACACCAACTTTTTTTCTTTTCTTACCTTTTCCTTCATAGATAGGCACTTCTACTGTTCTTGTGCGGTAAGCATCAATATCAGTATTCATTTCCTCTCTACCAGCATCTGTTGTATCGATTTTAGTCAAAGAAGCATTAATATCTTTTAAAGTTTTCTTTTCTCTGAAATAACTATCTGAATACACTTCAGTAATTTTTCCAGATTTAATTCCTTTAACTAAGATATCATACAAAGAACGACGATCAGCACCAATACTTACAGTATCAATTGGGTAATATAATGGGAAGTTGATTCTTTCATCAAGGTCAATGATTTCCCAAACTTTCTTTGACATTAAGATATCACGGTCATCAATATAACCATAATCTAAAGGTTTGTCATTATCTTTTAACTGTTGCGCAGCAGACTTTAAACCGATTTCAGCCGGCGTCTTTGCGTTCAACAAGTTAGATTGCGCAACAGTTGTTGCACTACCAGCAAGAAAAACAACTAATAATAAATTTCTCCAATTCATAATTTTTATTATTTGAGGCGTTTAAATAAATTAAACGAAATTTACATTTTATTATTGTACTTCATAAGTACAAGAAGATACTCTCTTAGCAACTTGGTCGATTCCTGAAAAGCTAGCTTTGATCTCAGAAATTACAACTACATCACCTCTTTGTGCTTTTTGGATAGCCGCTTTAGCTCTTCCATCCATTTTGCTACCAGACACAACGATTGTAGGTTGTCCGGGTACTTTAACGTTGAATTGTGTTACGTTAACTGTTACTGGGAAATCGAAATCTTCCATTACAGCAGAGATTGAACACACTTCTAAGTTTGATTTAGAACCTTTAGCAGCAACCTCACCACGGATTTTTCCAGTTGGAGCAGGTAAACCTTTAATTCTAAATTCTTTTTTATCAGAAACCACTTTACCGTCAGGTAATGTAGCACTAACATTCACCATCACTGAAGCACCAGGTCCCGGTTTGATAACATATTTACCAGCACCACCTGCAGGAGACATTCCTGGAGCAGTAGCTCTAACTTTATCAGAACCAACACCAGCGAAAGAGATAGTCATAGGGTTAGGTACACCACGGTAAACTACATTCATTTTATCAGCAGAGATTGTTGCTGAATTTGGACGAGGAACAACTACATACTTCCCTTCGAATTTCAATGGAATGTTTTTCCCATCTTCTAAGAAACTGAATTGACCATTGATTGTTTGCTCACCAACGCTACCAGCAGTTAATGAAATAACAGCCTGACCATTTTCTAATTTACCAGGACCTTGGAAAGATGTAGGAACTGTAGACTCATCATAACGACCCAATACTACTTTACCTTTTACATTCTCACCTTGGAAATAAGCATTCTTTTCTAAAACTACAATAGCTTGATAGTTACTGTAAGAAGCAGTTTGCACTGCTGCTTTACCTAAAGCCGCACTAATTACATCAGATTCTGCTTTTTTTGCATCATTCTGCCAAGCAGTCAACTTCGCCAAAGAAGCGATTGCAGGAAATCCTTTAAAGTGATAGTTTAAATATTTATCTTTTAAACCTTCTTTATTAGCCACATCAGATAAATCAAATTTTTTGTTTACCTCATTAAGGATAGCAGAGTATTTTTTCTCGTTACCAAGTGCCGCTTTAATATCTGCTTTATAAGCTTCAATTGCTGCAACTACTTCGTTACCTCTCTTTGAATAACCTTCACCAGTGAACCAGCTGTTATCTAGGTTATCAGCTTTATCCATTGCTTCATAAGGTAACTTTCCATTTTCTTCTTTTTCAACTCCAGTTAAAACTTCAGCTTTTAAAGTTCCAACAAAGTCATAGAATTTCTTTGTAGCCGCTTCTACTTTGTGAGCAGTTGCCGCAGCACCAATAAATTCTCCTTTTGCCTCTGATGCTTTAGCATCCAAAGCAGCTAACATGCCAGCGTTACTTTCTGTAGAAGCCGCATTAGCACCTTCGAATTTTTCGTTCATTAATCCGAAAGCAGATAAAACTTCTTTTGACATGTTCATTGCCAACATCGCGATGAAAACCAAATACATTAGGTTAATCATCTTCTGTCTAGGGGTTAATTTTCCTCCTGCCATTTCTTTTTAATTAGTTTTGTTAATAAATACGATTATGATTTAGTTAAAACTAATTAACCTCTATTACTCATTGCAGAAAGCATACCTCCGTAAACATTGTTCAATGTAGCAATGTTAGAAGTCATAGATTGCATTTGTTCTTTTAATTTTGCAGCGTTTTCAGCAATTTCTTTGTTCGCTTCTGCATTACGAGCAGCGCTATCCAATTGCAATTTATATAAGCTGTTTAATGATTCCATAGACGCAGCAGCAGTAGTCATTTCTTCAGCATATTTCTTTTGAGAAGCGATAGCATCAACAGTTGGAGAAATACTTTTTGCAGCTCCTTCGAAATTTTTGATGCTATTTCCTAAGCTAGACATTAATTCGCCATCAATTTTAGCTTCTTTAAGCATTGCATCTAATTTTTGAGATAACAAACCTTGAGCTTCAGTTGCATCTTCTTTTTTTCCTTTTTTTGCTGTAGGCTCACCACCTGCCAATTCTGGATAAACCAAAGACCAGTCTAAATCTTTTTCTACTGGTTCGAACGCAGATAATGCGAAGATTAACGCTTCAGTAACAAGACCGATTGATAACATCAATGTACCTGTTAGAGGACCAATTTCGAAGTGAGTAATTTTGAATAATGCTCCAATAATTACTACTGCCGCTCCCATACCGTAAGCGAAGTTCATTGTTTTTTTGCTTAAAATCGCCATAATAATAAATTTAGTTAAGTTAATATAAATATTTGTGTTTGGTTTTTTTCTTATTTAGAAGCATTTCCTGTTACGTCTGTACCCATATAATCTTGGATTGTACGGAAACCGATATAACTTCTTGCTGAATCTGCGTATTCGAAATCACGAGTACTTACTTGTAGGTAGTAAGCCACATCTTTCCAAGAACCACCACGAGTTACTTTACGCATATTTTTTTGATCAGATACATTTGGATTCATTGTTGAAACAAACTCATATGCAGTAGGATCATATGAAGAATCTGTCCACTCAGCAACGTTACCAGCCATATTATACAAACCATAATCATTTGGTTCGTAAGCATCAGCTTCAACTGTATACAACGCTTGATCTGCTGCATAATCTCCACGCACTGGTTTAAAGTTTGCTAAATAACAACCTCTATCGTTTTTAGCATAAGGCCCACCCCATGGGAAAGTTCCTGACTCTAATCCACCACGAGCAGCATATTCCCATTCTGCTTCGGTTGGAAGTCTATATTGATTTACAAATTCTTGATGACGGTCTTTTCTCGCCGCATTGTGATATAAAGTTCTCCATGCACAAAACGCTTTAGCTTGCTTCCAGCTTACCCCAACTACTGGATACTCACCGTATGCTTGATGCCAAAAATAATCATTATGCATAGGTTCGTTGTATGAATAAGCAAAGTCTTTAATCCAAACTGTAGTATCAGGATAAACCATTACTTCTTCTTGACGGATAAATTCTTTTCTCTTTCCTACTTTAGCTTTAGCAGCAGCTTGAATATCCATCCAAGAGTAACGGAATTTTAAATTCTCTACTCTTAAAGTTCTCAAACCATTGTAAGCTTCTTCAGCAGGGATATACATAGAATCCATAACTTCAGTATAGTAAGCATCAGGATATTCTCCTGTTTTCCACTTTAATGGAATTTTTTTATTCAATTTTCTACCTGCATAAGGATCATCTGCCGTTCCCATGCTGTAATAATTGTCATACATATACTTGTCATAAACACTCATATTAGTAGTATCTGCATCCAAGAATGCATAATCAGCAATACTACCACCTTTTGATTTTGAATCCGGGTCGTTTTTCTGACCTAATTCATCAGCAGAAATTGCCAATCTTGTTCTAACAATTGAATCTCTTACCCAGTTCACATACTGTCTGTACTCACTGTTAGTAATTTCAGTTTCATCCATGTAAAATGAACGTACCGTTACTGTTTTTGTAGGCGCATCCTGTACGTTTGCTAAATCATCATCGGATTTACCCATAATGAAAGCACCTCCAGGAATCAAGGTCATACCGAACGGTTTCTCAGGGTGCCAAGATTTACCTTTAACACCTACCAGTTGACCATTGTCTTTTGATCCGCAGCTGTATAAAAATGAAACCAGTACTGCTAATAAAATGAACTTCTTCATATAAATTGGGGTTATGTATGTATTCATATAGTTTTAAGGCCGTAAACCTATTTATTTATTTTCTAAAAAACAATTTTTTTATTAAAAAAACCTTAAAATTTTTTATTCTATCCTAACAAACAGGATTTATATTAAATTTTTCCTTTGTGCTTTCCACCATCTTTCGGGAACATCACCATTGCAAGCAGACAAATAATCATTGTGCGTGCAGGGGAATAACGTAGCTTTTTTTAATTTATTGTTCTGCCCTGCAATGAATGGAATTTCTATCCACCATCTCTCTGTTTTATTACTCTTATAAAAGACTACTTCTTCATCAAGAGTCACTATGTATTTGATGTAATTTTCCTTGGTACCAAAAGGATATTCATTGGATCTGTAATGAAAACCTTCAATAAAATACCAGATAATTTGAGCCATTAAAACGGATTCTCCCTGGGTATTAAAATGATTGAAAATTCCAAAAGAACTTGTTTTATCGCTTATGCCCGCATATCTGGATAGTGCACAAATTTCTTTACCATTAAAACCATTAGGTGCAAATTTAGTGAAATTTCCTGAATCTGAAGACTTTACCGAAAGTAAATCTATCGAAACCAGATCTGCATCACGAAAAACAGGTTCAGCAATAGCTGGATTATTACAAACTTCACCCAATCGATAGGCATCAAAGTAAAGTTTTTCAATCAAATCAATCTCTTCTTGCGAATTAAAATAGGTTTGATAACCTATATTACTATAATTAAACAAATTATTGGGCTCATCAACAATTAACTTGGTTAAATAAGATTCAGATCTGCTCACATTTTCCTTTGCAAAATCGAATTTACTGTCTACCGAAACCAAATTCACCATTTGCTCTAGCTGATCATATGCACGATACATAGCATACGTCAAATCCTGCGAACCACCAATAACAATTGGCAATACATTATTTTTAATCAAATGCGCGACCGCATTCTTTAACACATAATACGTATCCTCAATTTCATTACCCGCAAGCAAATCTCCCAAATCAACAATTTGAGCAGACCAATTACCCGGAAATAATGAATACAACTCCTTACGAATAGGCATTAAATCAACTGTATCATTATCATGTCCCAAACCTCTATTATCCAAAACACCTATGATAGCAATTTTTGCCGATCCTATAATTGGAAAATCAGTTTCGGTATGAAACACTACTTTTGAACCCAAAGCTTGTGATGACAAACCTTGGACAAACTCCACAAACTCAGAGTTTAAAGGCTGAAAGAAATCAAACACCATTCTTATTTCTTTTTAGCAGTCGTTTTTTTAGTTGCTGTTTTTTTAGCTGCCGGTTTCTTAGCCGGAGCCTTAGCTTCAATCATCTCCTTTACTTTATCCAAAGTTAATGCTGCAGCGTCAACATCTTTATTCAATTCGATTTTGATTTTCCCCTTCAGAATTACCGAACGTCCCCAACGTGCTTTTTCCACGCGAATTCCTTCTTCTTCCCAGTTATGTATTACCTTATCGATATCTTTTTGTAATTTGTCTTCAATCAACTCAGCAATATCAGATGCGGATAAATTATCGAAATTGTATTTTTTACTTACGTTAATAAAAATTCCATTCCACTTGATAAACGGACCAAAACGACCCACCCCTTTTTGGACATCCATATTTTTGTATTGTCCGATAGGAGCATCAGCCTGATTCTTTTCATCAATCAATTCCTGTGCTCTTTCCAAAGTCACGTCTAATGGCTCTTCACCTTTAGGCAATGAAATAAAAGTTTTACCGAAACGGACATACGGTCCGAAACGCCCATTATTCACTTCTACTTCTTCCCCTTTATATACACCTAAATTTTTAGGCAATAAAAACAAATTCAAAGCATCTTCTAAAGTAACTGTACTGATATTTTGTTCTGCTCGTAAACTTGCAAATTGTTTGTTTTCATCATCAGCCTCACCGATTTGCACCATTGGACCAAATTTACCTAGTCGAACAGATACTTGTTTTCCAGATTTAGGATCGACACCTAGAATACGCTCGCCACTTTCTCTCTCCGCATTCTTTTCAACATTTTGAACATTTGGATGGAAATGATTGTAGAAATCCTTCATCATTTTCGCCCATTCAATATTTCCTTCAGCGATTTCGTCAAAATCCTGCTCAACTTTAGCTGTAAAATTGTAATCCAAGATCGTTTCAAAATTCTTAACCAGGAAGTCATTTACAATGATTCCAATATCGGTTGGTACCAATTTCCCTTTATCAGAGCCTACGTTTTCTTTTAAAACCTGCGCATTGATTTCGGCATTCTTCAAGGTAATCTGATTGTATTGACGTTCTTGACCTTCGAAATTTCCTTTTTCAACATAATTTCTGTTGATAATTGTTGAAATCGTTGGCGCATAAGTTGACGGACGACCGATTCCAAGCTCTTCCAGTTTTTTCACCAAAGAAGCTTCCGTATATCTTGCAGCTGCGCGAGAGAAACGCTCGGTAGCCGTAATGTAATTATTTTTTAGCGCCTCATTGACTTTTAATGCAGGCAACATACCTTCTTCTTGTTCTTCATCTTCATCATTTCCTTCAAGATACACTTTAAGGAAACCTTCAAATTTGATTACTTCTCCGGTAGCGCTGAATATTTCTTTATGATTATTCGCTTCGATTTTCACATTCGTACGTTCCAACTGCGCATCACTCATTTGCGAAGCCACTGTTCTTTTCCAAATCAAATCATACAAACGCGCCTGATCTCTGTCGATATCAATAGCATGACGCGACATATCTGTAGGACGGATAGCTTCGTGCGCTTCCTGTGCTCCTTTAGATTTGGTATTGAAATTTCTTGGTTTGCTATATTCTGCACCGTAGTAGCTTGTGATTTCAGCTTGAGCTGCTGCCATAGCTTCTTGTGAAAGATTCACACTATCCGTTCTCATATAGGTAATCAATCCCGCTTCATACAAGCGTTGCGCGATTTGCATCGTAATACCTACCGGCAAATACAATTTACGAGCCGCTTCCTGTTGCAATGTAGACGTTGTAAATGGTGCAGCAGGTGATTTTTTGGTTGGCTTTGTTTCTAAATCCGCTACCTTATATAAAGAACCTATATTTTGTTGTAAAAATTGTTCCGCTTCTTTTTTCGTTGCGAAGTTTTTAGGCAATTTCGCTTTGAAACTTTTTCCTGCTTCGTTTGTAAACTCGGCAGTAACGCTATACGAAGCTTCTGCTTTAAAATTTTGAATTTCACGTTCGCGTTCCACAATTAAACGTACGGAAACTGATTGCACACGACCGGCAGACAATCCACCTTTGACTTTCTTCCAAAGTACAGGCGACAATTCATACCCAACTAAACGATCTAAAACACGACGCGCTTGTTGTGCATTAACCAAATCGTAATTGATACCACGTGGGTTTTCAATTGCTTTTTGAATAGCTGATTTAGTAATTTCGTGAAAAACAATACGTTTGGTCTTTTTAGGATCCAATTTCAACTCTTCCGCCAAGTGCCATGAAATAGCCTCTCCCTCGCGGTCCTCATCGGATGCTAACCAAACCGTTTCGGCATTTTTAGACAAGTCTTTGAGTTTTTTAACCAATGCTTTTTTATCCGGGGAAACTTCGTATTTCGGTTTGAAGTCATTATCAACATCTACACCGATTTCCTTGGAAGGTAAATCAGCGATGTGTCCGTAACTTGATTCAACCTGGAACTCTTTCCCAAGAAACTTTTCAATAGTTTTTGCCTTTGCAGGCGACTCAACAATCACTAAATTCTTTGCCATTTGCAGTTTTATTTCTTCGGCAAAAGTATAGGTTTTTTTTAAATATTGTGTTTTTGCCCTTTTTAAAAGTATTTTTTAGCGATGAACGGCGAATTAGTGACTATTCGTAATTCGTCCATAGCACTTAGTTCTTAGACCCTTTTCAAAAAGCAGGCAGTACTTGGTTCATACTATTCTAGAACAATAAAAAAGTCTTTGTACCATATAAATAATCATTCGTACCACCTAAAAAGTCATCGGTACCACATAAACAATCATCAGTACCACATAAAAATTCTTCGGTACCACATAAAAAGTCTTCTGTACCACCTAAACAATCATCGGTACCACCTCAATAATCATTAGTACCACCTAAAAAGTCTTCTGTACCACCTAAACAATCATCGGTACCACCTCAATAATCATTAGTACCACCTAAAAAGTCTTCAGTACCACCTCAATAATCATCGGTACCACTTCAACAATAATCAGTACCAACTAAACAATCATCGGTACCACCTCAATAATCATTAGTACCAGTAGCATAGTTCATAGTACCAACTGTAGAGTGATTCGTAATGCTAAAATCATAGCTAGCAACAATACTGACTATTAAACACTTATCTTTTTCCGGATAAAACCCAGTTAAATTATCTTAAATTTTTGTAAGAATTTTATTGTTATTTACTAATCTCCTCTTTACATTTGGAAAAAAACACACTATAAAAACAAAACAGTATTATGAGTAGAATCAGAAAAGAAGAGTACACAAGTTTGGGGGACTTTGTACGCAAGAGCTTTGTTAGGGATCAGGAAATTATTATGACACGGTATCCAAAACTAAACGCTTCATTTCTGGCTGAATTCACGGCCAAACTAGAAGAAGTCAAAACATTGGAAAGCGGGTTGGTTTTGACAGAAAAACAAAAAGACACCACCTTTAGTTTATATGCAGAAGCTGCAGAACTTAACAAAGAGCTCAATTTTTTAAAGAGTTATACCGATAGTGCGCATTTGAACACGGATAGTATCATTACACTAAAAAACGATTTGGCTCGCAACAATATTGGAGGCGCCATAGTCAAGATAGAAAGTCTTCGTCAGTTTGTGATGGAAAATTTAGAAGCCTTGGTAGATGAAGGAATGGTACCCACTTTTGCCGGAACACTTGAAGCACACCGAATTAGTTTATCCGAAAAGAATGCCAATCAAAATGTTTTCATGAACCAACGAAAAGAACTGACCGAAGCCAACATGACGCACTACAATGCACTGTATGGCTATATTTCGAAGATTGTGAATGCCGGAAGACTCGTTTTTGAAGACAGCATAAAAAAAGAAGAATACAGCGTAAGGCGAGTTGTAAGCAGAATGCGATCGGCCAAACACCCCCACGCTATTGAAGCTGCTTATTAAGTAAATAAAAAATCCCTCAACCGTATTACAGTTGAGGGATTTTAATTCTATACCTTAATATATTATAAAGAATCAAATTCAGAATCCTGTCCAATTTCATCCAACACGTTTTCCGTTTCGAAACCGATGACACTTTTATATATAAAGTATTTAGGAATTAGAATTATAGAAAACGTAAAAATGAAACCAATACCACACGTAACAACTCCACCAATATATGCCAATAACATCAACACTAAAGTTAACGCCAAGGTTATCCCCCATTTATTGGTACCAATTTTAAATGCCAATTTTACAATATCTGCTGTAGAAAGATGAGGGTTAAAAGCATAAATAACCACAAAATAACTTATAGGTACAGAAGTATAAATCAAAGGAAAATAGCACAAAATTGCAGAAAGCAAAGAGACACCAAATGTAGCTAGACCGATACCCACTGTACGCTTAATAGCCCTGCCTTTAAAAAAGACAAAATAATTTTCGGTAGAAAAACCATGACCTTCATCGGCTTGTTTACAACCAAGATAAAAACCTGCCATTAAACCTGTCACCAAAGTCATCAACACTACAAAAAGCAACATCATAAAAACAAAAAAGGCAATAATGGCTGGTACACCAAGTCCAGAATCTAACCAATTACCATTTTCAAGAGAAGCGCCTAAAAGGGAGGCCGGCATAAGAAATAGCATCATAAGTGCAAAAGATCCTATACCATAAAAAAGCATAAATAAGGCACCTTTAGCCCACACTATCTTGAATAAGTCAAAAGACTGTCCAAATACGTTCCCAAAATCCAATCGAGGATTGGTTGCAATTTTTTGTTCTAAATCGTAGAATTCGTTCATAAATTATTTTTTTTGCAAGATTAACAAAATATTTAACACCGAGCATCTGACATCTTGTCATAAAATCAAATTTTAGTACTATCTTTGCACGCACATTTTTACGCAAAGGCAATTTATGGAAAAGGAAATTGATGAAAAGAAACAAGGTACCAGCCTAGTTTTACAAGAAAAAGAAGGAAATACTAAAAAACTTTTTATAGAGAGTTATGGTTGTGCTATGAATTTTTCGGATAGCGAAATCGTAGCCTCTATTTTAACCGAACAAGGTTATAATACGACTCAAAAATTAGAAGAAGCTGATCTTGTATTGGTGAATACCTGTTCTATACGAGACAAAGCAGAACAAACGGTTCGTAAACGCTTGGAAAAATACAACGCAGTAAAACGCAGTATCAATCCAGGAATGAAAGTTGGCGTTTTAGGATGTATGGCCGAACGTTTGAAAAGTCAGTTTCTGGAAGAAGAAAAAATTGTCGATATGGTTGTCGGGCCAGACGCCTATAAAGATTTGCCTAATCTTTTAAAAGAAGTAGAAGAAGGTCGAGATGCAATCAATGTGATTTTATCGAAAGACGAAACTTATGGTGATATTTCACCGGTTCGTTTGAATTCCAACGGAATCAATGCCTTTGTATCTATTACTAGAGGTTGTGACAATATGTGTACGTTTTGCGTCGTTCCATTTACTCGCGGACGTGAAAGAAGCCGTGAACCACAATCTATTATTGAAGAAATCAAAGATTTATGGGACAGAGGTTTCAAAGAAATTTGTTTGTTAGGACAAAACGTGGATAGTTATTTATGGTATGGTGGCGGATTGAAAAAAGATTTTGAAAAAGCCAGCGAAATGCAGAAAGCCACTGCTGTTGACTTTGCACAATTGTTAGAAATGTGTGCCGTACAGTTCCCTAAAATGCGTTTCCGTTTTTCCACTTCGAATCCACAGGATATGCACGAAGAAGTATTGCATGTGATTGCTAAATACGACAACATTTGTAATTACATTCACTTACCAGTTCAATCTGGAAGCACAAGAATATTAAAAGAAATGAACCGTCAACACACTCGTGAAGAATATATGGCTTTGGTAGATAAAATCAAACGTATCATTCCGGGTTGTTCGATTTCACAAGATATGATTACCGGTTTCCCTACCGAAACCGAAGAAGATCACAAAGACACTTTAAGTTTAATGGAATATGTGGAGTATGACTTCGGTTATATGTTTGCTTATTCCGAAAGACCAGGTACATTAGCCGCGCGTAAAATGGAAGACGATGTTCCGGAAGCAGACAAAATGCGTCGTTTACAGGAAGTGGTTGACTTGCAACAAGAATTAAGCGCAAAACGTACCGCACGTTTCTTGAACCAAACCGTTGAAATCTTAATAGAAAAAGAGTCGAAGAAATCCGATAAACATTGGTCAGGAAGAAATTCAGAAAATGTAGTGACTGTTTTTCCTAAAGAAAATTACAAGCCAGGAGATTTCGTATTGGTAAAAATTTCCGACTGCACAACTGCAACTTTGATTGGAGAAGCAGTTGGATATAGTGCGATGCAAACCAATTAGTTTAAGGATTACACTTTAAGCAACGAAACTTTAAACAACTAAAAACAAATGGAAAACGTCCAAGCCATAAAACAACGATTCGAGATTATCGGAAATGATCCAAAATTGAACCGTGCGATTGAAAAAGCCATTCAAGTCGCTCCTACGGATATTTCGGTATTGGTAACCGGAGAAAGTGGCGTTGGTAAAGAAAGTATTCCAAAAATAATCCATTCCCTTTCACACCGCAAGCATGGAAAATACATTGCCGTGAACTGCGGTGCAATCCCGGAAGGAACGATTGACAGTGAATTATTCGGTCATGAAAAAGGATCATTTACCGGCGCAACTTCAACTAGAGAAGGGTATTTCGAAGTAGCAGATGGAGGAACCATTTTTTTAGATGAAGTGGGTGAATTGCCTTTAACGACTCAAGTGCGTTTGTTGCGTGTTTTAGAAAACGGCGAATTCATCAAAGTCGGTTCTTCCCAAGTACAAAAAACCAATGTTCGAATAGTTGCTGCTACCAATGTAAATATGGTTGAAGCCATTGAAAAAGGCAAATTCCGCGAGGATTTATATTATCGTTTAAGCACAGTAGAAATAGGATTGCCGCCATTACGCGATCGTAAAGAAGACATCCATTTACTGTTTCGTAAATTCGCATCCGACTTTGCTCACAAATACAAAATGCCTCCAATTAAATTAGAGGAACCTGCAGTACAGTATTTACTAAAGTACCGATGGAACGGAAATATCCGTCAACTTCGCAATGCTGCAGAACAAATTTCGGTTTTGGAAACCAACAGAGACATTTCATTACAAACGCTTGTTTCGTATTTACCTTCTGAAGGTTCGAATTTACCTTCTGTCATCAACAAAAAATCCGAAAGTGATTTTTCAACCGAAAGAGATATCCTTTACAAGGTACTTTTTGACATGAAAAGTGATTTGAATGATCTAAAAAAACTCACTTTGGAACTCATGAAAAACGGAGCCAAAGTACAAGATATTAATCCGAGTCTGATTCAGAAAGTATATGGAACTTCAAAAGAGAACGAAAGTGAAATTCTTTTCGAAGAAGAACCAAGAATATCTGTAATCCCTACAGACAGCGCCACCATTCAAGAAGAATTCATCGATGAAGATGAAGAAGGTAATTATATTTTTGCCGATACCGTGGAAGAAGAAGATTCTCTACGTTTGGACCAAAAAGAAATTGAACTCATCAAAAAAGCATTGGAACGCAATAAAGGAAAGCGAAAAGCGGCTGCGGATGAATTAGGAATCTCTGAAAGAACATTGTATAGAAAAATTAAACAATTCGATTTGTAAAATTCCAATTTCATATCTTTGGAAAACTAAAATGAAAAAAACATATTACATAGTAGTAGCATCGCTTTTCTTCCTGCTGAACAGTTGTTCTGTTTACAACTTTACGGGAACCAGTAAAATTGATGCCAAAACATTTCAAGTCAACTACTTTCAGAATGTATCGGAATTAGTTGAACCGGGTATCGATCGTGATTTCACATTACGTCTGCAGGATTTAATACAAAATCAGACCAATTTAAATTTAACGACGACCGACGGTGACTTAGTCTATGAAGGTGAAATTGTAGATTATCGAATTTCACCAATGACAGCAACAGCTGATTTAACTGCGGCACAAAACCGACTGACTATTTCTGTAAACGTGCGTTTTAGCAATAAAAACAAACCGGAAGAAAACTTTGAAAAAAGATTCTCTTTCTTTTTCGATTATGCTGGCGACCAACAATTAACAGGAACACAGCTCCGTACCGCATTGGACGAGATTTTTGAAAGAATCACACAAGACATTTTTAATGACACTTTAGCCAAATGGTAATTTTATGAATATCTCAGAGTTTACCAATGTACTAAACAATCCCGGAGCCATCAACTACAATCATATTAATGAATTGGACAGAATTTTGGCAGAATTCCCCTATTTCCAAAGCGCAAGAAGTATTGTACTGAAAGGTTTGTATGCCCAAGACAGTTTTAAATACAACCAAGCATTAAAAACAACCGCAGCTTACACAACAGACCGAACTGTGTTATTTGACTTCATAACTTCGGAACATTTTCAAACGATTCAGAAAACAAACTTTGAAGCCAACGAAAAGGTGATACCTACTAGTGATAGTATTGAAAAGGTAGAAATTTCAGAAATCGAATTTGTACCAGTTGTTCCTCAGGAACCAATAGTGGAAAATACGCTAGAAAAATCGATCCTATCTTCCATCAAAGAAGCTACCCAAGATTTAGAATCTGTATCCGAACCACTTAGTAAGGAAACTTTAGAACAAGAAGATCAAAAAGACAACATCATAGAAATAAAATCGGATGTAGAAAAACCCATTTCTTTCAATACTAACGAAACACATTCCTTTCAGGAATGGTTACAGTTGTCAAAGATAAAACCCATTGAGAGAAACGAAGAGAATACAGACACTAAACCTGAAGTTAAAAGTTTAGAAGCCAAACTTGAATTGATCGACAAATTCATCGAAACCAACCCTAAAATTTCACCCCCGAAAGAAGACGCTACACCCCCGGTATTTACCCAAAAAAACGAGGACACATCTTACTTAATGACAGAGACGTTAGCAAAAGTTTATCTGGAACAAAAAAAATATAGCAAAGCAATACAAGCATATGAAATATTAATTTTGAAATATCCAGAAAAAAGTAGTTTATTTGCAGACCGAATTTTAGAAATAAAAGATTTACAACAAAATAACAATAAGTAACAATGAGTACATTTTCAATTTTTTTAGTTTTAATCACTATAGTTTGTTTTTTACTAATCGTAGTAGTTATGGTACAAAACCCTAAAGGAGGAGGCTTGTCTTCAACTTTCGGAAGTTCTCAAACAATGGGAGGAGTTCAAAAAACAACTGACTTCTTGGATAAAAGTACTTGGTATTTAGCTGGAACTTTAATCGTTTTGATTTTATTATCAAGCTTAAGCTTCACAGGTTCTAACAGTGAGACAGGTTCTAAAATTATTGATGAATCGGCTGCTCCGGCTGCTCTTCCAACTGCTCCGACTGCCGCTCCAGCTCAAGATGGTAAAGCAACTACACCTGCTGCTACCGAAACTCCAGCTACTGAAGAAGCAAAAAAATAATTTTCGACATAACGAAAACTTAAATGCCAGCCTGTCAGTGCTGGCATTTTTATTTAGAAAATTTGTCAGATTTTAAGCCTTGGCATAATTTCTGTCTAAAGGCAATAGCCAACTGAGTGAGGCTAAAACGAAAAATAGAAAATAATAAATCATAAATACATATAATTATGGCATTAAATATTAGACCACTTTCAGACCGTGTTATTGTAGAACCTGCTGCGGCTGAAACGCAAACAGCTTCTGGAATTATCATCCCGGATACTGCAAAAGAAAAACCTCAAAAAGGAACAGTGGTTGCTGTAGGTAATGGTAAAAAAGACCAACCAATGACAGTGGCAATTGGCGATACTGTTTTATACGGAAAATATGCCGGAACTGATCTGAAATTTGAAGGGAAAGATTATTTAATCATGCGTGAAGAAGATATTCTTGCGATTATCTAAACTTGATTATTTGGAACTCTTAACTTTTTAAACTTTAATTATTAAAACAAGAATAATGGCAAAAGATATAAAATTTGATATTGAAGCACGTGATGGTTTAAAACGTGGTGTAGACGCATTAGCCAATGCGGTAAAAGTAACTTTAGGTCCAAAAGGACGTAACGTGATCATCTCTAAATCTTTTGGAGCACCCACAGTAACCAAAGACGGTGTTTCTGTTGCAAAAGAAGTGGAATTGAAAGATGCTCTTGAAAACATGGGAGCACAAATGGTGAAAGAAGTAGCTTCTAAAACCAATGATTTGGCAGGTGATGGTACAACTACTGCAACTGTTTTAGCACAAGCTATCGTAAAAGAAGGTTTAAAAAACGTTGCTGCCGGAGCCAATCCAATGGATTTAAAACGAGGCATAGACAAAGCGGTGGAAGCAATTGTAACCGATTTAGGAAAACAAGCAAAAGAAGTTGGTTCTTCTACAGACAAAATCAAACAAGTAGCTTCGATTTCTGCAAACAACGATGATGTTATCGGAGATTTAATTGCAACTGCTTTTGGTAAAGTAGGAAAAGAAGGCGTTATAACAGTTGAAGAAGCAAAAGGTACAGATACCTATGTTGATGTAGTAGAAGGAATGCAATTCGACAGAGGTTATTTATCTCCTTACTTTGTAACGAATACAGAAAAAATGGAGGTTGAATTAGAAAGACCTTACATTCTATTATACGACAAAAAAGTATCTTCATTAAAAGAATTACTACCTATTCTTGAACCCGTTGCACAATCATCAAAACCTTTATTAATTATCGCTGAAGACGTTGATGGTGAAGCATTATCTACATTGGTGGTAAACAAATTACGCGGTGCATTGAAAATTGCAGCTGTGAAAGCTCCAGGTTTTGGAGACAGAAGAAAAGCAATGCTAGAAGATATTGCTATTTTAACCGGCGGTACTGTAATTTCTGAAGAAAGCGGATACAACTTGGAAAATGCAACGTTAGAAATGCTTGGAACTGCTGAAAAAGTTTCTATTGACAAAGACAATACTACACTTGTAAACGGTGCTGGTGATAACGAAATGATTAAAAATCGTGTGAACCAAATCAAAGCACAAATGGAGTCAACAACTTCAGAATACGACCGTGAAAAACTACAAGAACGTTTAGCAAAATTAGCTGGTGGTGTAGCCGTATTATATGTTGGCGCTGCTTCTGAAGTGGAAATGAAGGAGAAAAAAGACCGTGTGGACGACGCATTACATGCGACTCGCGCAGCGGTAGAAGAAGGAATTGTTGCTGGTGGTGGTGTTGCTTTATTAAGAGCAAAAACAGCTTTAGCCAACATTAACACACAAAATGCTGATGAAGCAACAGGAGTTCAAATCGTAGCTCGTGCTATTGAAGCGCCTTTAAGAACTATTGTAGAAAATGCTGGTTTGGAAGGCTCTGTAGTAGTTGCTAAAGTTACTGAAGGTAAAGACAACTTTGGTTATAATGCAAAAACAGACGAGTATGTTGACATGTTGGAAGCTGGAATCATTGACCCTAAGAAAGTAACACGTGTGGCTTTAGAAAACGCTGCTTCGGTTTCTGGAATGATTTTAACCACAGAGTGTGCTTTAATCGACATCAAAGAAGAGAATGCCGGAGGCGGAATGCCAATGGGTGGCGGAATGCCGGGAATGATGTAAATCTTCCCATACATATAATTTAAAATAAAAACCCCGATTTCACAATCGGGGTTTTTGTTCTATATAAAGACTTTAGAATTTCTTTTTAACACTTATAGCGATGTTCAATCCAGGTTCAGAAATATTAAATTGTCTGAATCGAGACATATGATTCACATATTGTTTATCCAAAAGATTATTAGCAGTCAATGTAAAATCTGTTGTTTTATGTGTTGTAAATAAGCCTAGGTTTATCAAATTATACCCTTTTGTTTTCAACTCATTCGCATCAACTTGATTTTGATCAAAAGTAGATGCCAAATTAATACTAAAATAACTTTTTGTAAATTTCCCAAAATCATTGAAATTGAAATATACAGTATTGGATAATTTCGTGGGTGTCATCATTGGTAAGTAGGAATCATTATCCGTATTCTTACCGTTTAGTACAGCGTATTTTGTTTCGATACGGAACCATTTCAATTTTGCAGGATGAATATCCAGTCGAGCTTCACCTCCTAGCAACTCAGCATTGGCTTGATGAAATTTGTATTCTGGCACATTTTCAGAAGGATTAGTATTGTTTGGAACCATATTCCCTGTGGGAGCGATATAGATGAAATTATTCACACGGTTGACAAAAAACGAAGTTTCAAATGTTATAGATTTCGTATCATAGACCGAACTAAAATCAAATTGATTATTGTGTTCCTTTTCAAAATTCGGGTTACCCACTTCGAATCGACGTGATTCCAATTTATAGCCGTTAGAGGTTAATTCATTCAAATTAGGTGAACGATAACCCGTAGCAAAACTCGTTCTTAAAGTTAGATTTGATACTACGTTATATGCCACACCAATAGAAGTACTAACATTATCATATGACTTTGATAGTTCAGGAATAGAATAATTCAACCCGTTGGTTTCATCCGTATTTAATTTTCTCGAATCATAACGTGCACCCAATGTAAAATTCAACTTACCATAGTCGTATTTACTAAGAGCGAAAAAACCTAAGTCATTGATGGCAGCATCCGGAATTAAAACTGTAGCGGCATTAGCACCATTTTTATTATTCTGATGCATACCTTGCATACCAAAAACAGAGGAGAATCTTCCCCATTTCGGACCAAACCATTTGGCGCTATAAGTTAGACTTTGCAGTGTCATATCTACATATTTATACCCTTTTTTCACACCCGATAATTCCTCATTTTCAGTTCTATGATTGTTTTGATAACTCAATAAAACTTCAAATTTTGATTTCCCAGTTAAAAAAGTAGAGGTAGATACTACTCGATTATCTACAACCGTATGAAAAGGTGCTTCAATTTCAAATGGGTATTTTTCCTTTTCTATATCGGTATTGATAATATCGCCATCAGGAGTAAAGACTATGTCTTTGCCATCCAAAATGCCAAAAAAAGCTTGGTTGAATGTATATTCCAAATTCGTCGAACCCCATTTACGGTCGACACCAATATATCCTTTAGCGCCGTATTCCAATAAACGGGTATTTGGTACTCGAAAAGATTGATTCTCGATAAAATAATCCGAAAACAATTTTCCTAAAGCACTAAAACCCCAATTGTATTTCTCTTTTGCTCCATCTACATTTGCTAAAGCTCTCCATCCTAAATTATTTGTAGACATAACTGTCAACGCCGATCCTCTTGTACTACCGACAGGTGCGGGTTTGGTTTTAATAAAATTAACAATTCCTCCCATCGCTTCGGGCCCATACAATAAACTTTCAGGCCCTTTAATAACTTCAATTCTTTCGATACCATTCTCATTTAAGCCGATACCATGTTCGTCATCCCATTGCTGGGTTTCAAAACGAACACCATTAAGTAAAGTCAAAACACGATTGCTTGACAAACCTCTAATTACGGGGCGAGTTACCTGAGTACCAGTTGTAATCGCATCAACTCCTGGAATCTTATTCAAAACATCCATAACAGAGAAACCTCCAACTTTTTGAATATCATCTTTGGTAACTACATCCACTTTATACGTATTTTGATTGAATTCATTCAAAAAAGAATTGGAAATTACCACTGGGTTTAATTCGATAGTATTTCGTTTTAAAAGCACATCCAAAGTTAGATTTTCTGTATTTAGCTGAACTACTTTAAGTATAGATTGATAACCTAAAAGAGAAAATTGGAGTGTAAACTCTCCTTTTGCTTTGACTTGAATCGAATAATTACCAGAGTCATCTGTTACGACGGCTTTATTCAATTCCGGAATAAAAACATATACATCTGACAATGAATTTCCGTCACTCCCATCTCTAAGATTACCTGATATAACACTTTGTGATTGTGCAAATTGTACAAATAAAAATACAAATGACAACTTAATTATTAACTTCATTACTTTTTTAAACTTTTTAATAAAATACTCACTTAGAGTTGAATTTACGATATTTTTATTCTTGTTTTTTATACCAATCAAAATTAGTAATGTAGGACAATCTTACTGTTGGATTACTTTCCTGAAATGTGTTTGGGTAATTCCATATATTCTGATGAATGTAAGACAATTGCAACTGATTTTGTTTATTGATTGAATAACCAAATCCCCCAATAATTCTATTTTGATTCAAAAATGTTTTCCCCGCATTCGAGCCTAGATTCACAAAAACCTCATCACCTAAAATAGCAAACAACTTTGTATTTCCATCTACTTTTGTTATTGGATAATTGACCAAAAACATATAACGCATTCGGTTACGATAGTCATAACGATCAACACTAAACTCTTCCGTTACAGGATCTTGTACAGTCACACCTACATAGCGTAATTCATCACGCAAACGATGGGTAAATTTAAAATCACCTGAATTATGAACAACCGTACCCTGAAACCATACATGATCTTCAGGAATACTGATTTTATTCATTGCCGGATCACCATAGGAGTATGTATTATAATGACTGTACCCAATACTTGCGGTAAACCATTTGCTAAATTGATAATCTACCGATGGTCTTACAAACCATTGCTGCTTTTCTTCAAATCCATTTGCAAAACGCAATGTGCCTTCAAAAGTGAAAGACAATTTCTTGGTTAAATTATTTTTCCCAACATAATGCGTCCAAATATTCGTATTGCTATTTTTTATTTGTCCATTACTATTTTGGATTGATCCAAAAATTAGTATTCCCATTAGGAAAATCGATTTGATGCGATTCAATTTTAGCATATTCTTATTCTATTAAGGTATTTGATTAATTGAAAAAAGGATTCATTCGATAGTCACAGACAATCCAAATCAATGACATTTAAATCTCGTTTATTATGCCAAAGTTGATTCTATTTCCAAGAAGTTTGTAAATATACTTCCTTTACTAATTTTTATCAATACCATACCAACAAAAACCTCATCCCAAAACCATTTTCACTTTGGAAAAAGAAAGCTATTATGCCGAAGCACAATAACTTTCTAAGTAAATAACCAACTACTATATCAATTCCAACCGCCACCTAATGCTTTGTAGATGCTAACCATTGCATTCAACTGTTGCATCTTGGTTTCCACTAAATCAAATTTAGATTCCAATGCATCGCGTTGAGTTAACAATACTTCCATATAATCTGCCCTAGCAGAACGGAACAACTCATTTGAGATTGCAACCGAGGCCGTCAATGCTTCCACTTGTTTGAATCTTAAATCATAGCTTTTCTTCAAATTGTCAATTTTAGAAACCTGATTCGCCACTTCTACATACCCATTCAAAATAGTTTGTTCGTACTTATAAACCGCTTGAATTTGTTTCGCATTAGCAGTATTATAACTGGCTTTTATAGCATTCCTATTGATCAAAGGCGCCATTAAATCTCCTGCGAGAGAATACAATAACGATTCCGGTTTGAAAAGATAATTAGGATCAAAAGCTTTATATCCAATTCCAGCTGAAATCCCTAAGGATGGATAAAAACGCGCTTTAGCAGATTTCACATCCAATTTGCTTGCTTCTAATTCAAATTCAGCCTGTCTGATATCAGGTCGGTTACCCAACAACTGTGAAGGAATACCAGTATAAATCATTTCCGGTATAATATCAGTAAATACCATCGAACTTCTGTCTACGTGCTGTGGATAGCGGCCAATTAGGAAATTAATTCGGTTTTCCGCTTCAACGATTTTCTGTTGCACTTCAAACTGCAGACTTTTTGTTTTTAATACCTCAGCTTCAAACTTTCGGACAGCTAATTCAGTAACACGTGCTGCATCTTTTTGAATTTTAACAATCTCCAACACATTGCTTTGAATTTCGATATTCTGATAAATAATTTGCAATTGGTTATCCAAAGCCAATAATTCATAATACGAATTGGCAATTTCAGCCACCATATTGGTCACCATGAAATTTTTACCTTCTACAGAAGAAAGATAACGGTTGACAGCCGCTTTTTTTCCATTGCGTAATTTTTTCCAGATATCGATTTCCCAATTGGTGTATATTCCGAGATTAAAATCTTTCAAGGGCTCAGGCATTTCTTTACCAGGTTTAATTTCTGTTGTTGCTTCCATCGCACCAATATTAGTAAAACGCGCTACTTTGTCTACCGAAGCACCGCCTCTTAATCCAACAGTTGGAAGGTATTCTCCTTTTCGGGCTCTAATTTCATTTTTAGCGATTTCGATTTCCTGCATCGTAATATTCAACTCTTGATTGTTTTTCAATGCTATATCTATTAAAGCTTGCAAATAAGGATCTTTGAAAAACGTTTTCCAAGAAATTCGGCCTGAATTCATTGTGTCTTTAGTTGTTCCGGCAAACATTTCAGGAACCGATTTATTTTCTTTTCGTTCTACAGTTGAAAATGTTTTACAACCTACCATACTTATAAAAAGAATGGTTCCAACAATAAATCTGTAACTGCGATTTTTATTTAACTTCATCATTCTTTTCCGTTGTTTGATTATGTGTATTAAAACCATCCATAAGATGAACCAATTCATCCGACAAAGAGCTTTCGTCTTCATCTTTAATTAATTTTCTTCCATCGGCCAAAGAACCAAAAATATAGTACAATCCTGGAACAATGACCACACCGAAAATTGTTCCGAAAAGCATTCCGCCCAAAGCTGCTGCACCAATGGTTTTATTACCAATAGCACCTGCGCCTGTAGCAATTATCAACGGAATCAATCCAGCAATAAAAGCGAACGATGTCATCAAAATTGGTCTAAAACGAACTTTAGCTCCTTCAATTGCCGCATCTAGAATAGAAAACCCTTCATTCCGCTTCTGTATAGCAAACTCTACAATAAGCACAGCATTTTTACCGAGCAAACCGACGAGCATAATGAGTCCAATTTGGGCATAAATATTATTCTCCAGTCCCATGGCTTGAAGCAAGAAGAACGAACCGAAAACACCCACAGGTAGTGAAAAAATTACGGATAACGGGATAATAAAACTTTCATACTGTGCTGCGAGAACAAAATACACGAACAACAGAACGATTCCGAAAATATAAATTGACTCATTCCCTTTATTCGATTCATCATAGGAAAGTCCTTCCCATGCTATATCGTATCCTTTCGGCAAAGAAACTTCTGCAACTTCCCGAATAGCTTTAATCGCATCGGCAGTAGTATAACCCTCAGCCGGCAATCCCTGAATAGCAGATGAATTATACATATTGTAGCGAGTAATTTCATTTGGCCCCTGCCCTTTTTTAAGTGTCATAAAAGCAGAATAAGGCACCATTTCCCCTTTATCATTTTTCACATAAAGATTCAGAATATCCGTTGGCAATCTTCGGTATTTTGGATCGGATTGAACATATACCTTGAAGAAACGTCCGTATTTAATAAAGCCTTGTTCGTAAGTACTACCAATTAGAATATTCAAGTTTTCCATGGCTTTCCCGATGGAAACCCCTTTCTGCATTGCGAGTTCATTATTAATTTCAAGTTCGTATTGCGGATAATTTGCGGCGAAGAAAGTAAACAATCCCGTTAATTCCTTGCGCTTACCTAGATCTTCCATGAATTTTTTATTCACTTTATCGAAATCCTGATAATCGGTAGTGGTATTTTTATCCAACAAACGCATTGAAAAACCTCCAGATGCCCCGAATCCAGGAATTGCAGGTGGTTCGAAGTATTCCACAATAGCTCCCAGTCCATGAGATTTCTCCTCCAACTCTTCCATAATTTCTTTAACCGTATGCTTGCGTTCGTCCCAAGGTTTTAAGTTGATCAAACATGTACCTGCATTCGAACCACGACCTTCGGTCATGATTTCATAGCCCGCTAAAGACGAAACTGACTCTACACCGTCCACTTTTTCACAGATTTTCTGTAATTTCTGAGAAACATGATTCGTTGTTTCCAAAGTAGAACCCGGGGGCGTTTGAATGATTGCATAAATGGTTCCTTGATCTTCGATTGGTATAAATCCCGAAGGAAGAATTTGATTTTCAACAAATATACCGGCACAGAAAACCGCCAAGATACCAAAAGTAAGTACCCTTCTGTTTACAATAGCTTTTAACAAAGTCACGTATTTCCCAGTAAGCTTATCAAAAGCTTGATTAAAACGATCTAAAGATTTCGTTAATAAATTCTGTTTTTTAGGATGCCCGTGATGATTTTTCAGCATCATGGCACACAAAACCGGAGTTAAGGTAAGTGCTATCAGTGCTGAAATTACTATGGAACTTGCCATTGTAATAGAGAACTGACGGTAAAAAGTTCCAACTGGACCAGACATGAACGATATTGGTAAGAAAACCGAAACCATAACCGCAGTAATAGCAATAACAGCACCGGCAATTTCACCTAACACTTTTTTAACCGCTTGGTATGGAGTGATATTTGGAAATTCTTCAAACTTGGCATGCACTGCCTCAACGACGACGATCGCATCATCGACAACAATTCCAATAGCGAGAACTAGCGCAAAAAGCGTTACCAAGTTGATGGAAAGACCAAAAAACTGTATTACAAAGAAAGCACCAATAAGCGAAACCGGAACAGCCAAAATTGGAATCAATGTGGAACGCCAGTCTCCTAAAAAGACAAACACCACTAGCGCCACCAGAATAAAAGCATCTCGCAAAGTATCGATAACTTGGTCTATTGAGGCATCTAAGAATTGAGAAACATCATAGCTAATTTTGTAATCCATTCCTGGAGGGAACGACGCTTTCATTTCTTCCAGTTTACCTTTGATTTCGTCAATCACTTCACTAGCATTACTTCCATAATTTTGTTTTAATACGATAGCAGCTGAAGGATGACCATCCAAATTGGAGTAAATATCAAAGAATTCACTACCCAGCTCTACTTTACCAATATCTTTCAAATGGATACTTTCTCCATCTGAATTGGCTCGGATAATTACATTTTCATATTCTTTAGGTTCGCTATAACGGCCTTTATAGGTCAGAACATATTCTAGAGATTGTGCGGCGATACCCGAGCTTTGTCCGATTCGTCCCGGACGACCGATAATACTTTGTTCGCCCAAAGCTTCCATTACCTCATCAACAGAAATATTATAAGCTCGCATACGTTCAGGGTTCAACCAAACACGCATCGCATAGGTTCTACTTCCTAATATTTGTGAACGTGCCACCCCTTTTAGACGGTTTATCTCCGGAATCATCTTTACACTTGCGTAGTTATACAAGAATTTTTCATCCATTCCTTTATCTTTGGAGTAAAGATTCACGTACATCAACATACTTGGTTGAATAGGCGTAATTACAACGCCTTCACGCTGCACCAATTCAGGCAATAATGGCATCACTTGGTCTACCCTGGTTTTAACACGAACAACCGCCTGATTCGGATCGGTTCCGGGTTCAAAAATAATACGTAGAGTAGCCTCTCCGGCGCTAGTAGCATCTGTAGCAATGTAACGCATCCCTTCTACCCCATTAATTGAGTTTTCTAGGGTAATCAAGGTAGATTTGACCAATACATCGGCACTAGCTCCTGGATAGGCAATAAATATGTTTACTGTTGTTGGGGCAATTTGAGGGAATTGAGATATTGGCATTTGTTTGATAGCCAAAGTTCCCACAAAAAGTATCATGATTGAAATTACAATCGCGAATACGGGTCTCTGTATAAATTTGCTAAACATTTTTTCTATTCTTTTAAATTATTCAGCATACAATTCCAAATGAGAAAGTACATGAGTCGCATTCTCTATTTTATACTCTATTTTTTCGTTTTCTTTCACTTGGCGTAAGCCTTCTAAAAGAATTTTATCTCCTAGAGTCAAACCACTATTAATAGCAAAAATATGTGGCAATTCGGCTGCAATGGTAATTGCTCTCGATTTTACTTCATTGTTTTTATCAATCACATAAACGTATTTCTTTTCCAATACTTCAAAAGTGGCTTTCTGTGGAATCAACAGGGCGTTTTTTAGAGGAATGGTGGTTTGAATATTACCGGTTTCACCATGTCGTAACAACCCCTTCGGATTGGGAAATGTAGCTCTGAAAGCGATGTTTCCGGTTTCATTGTTAAAATCAGCTTCAATAGTCTCAACAATTCCGTGATAAGCAAACGGCTCATTATTGGCCATGATTAAATTCACTTTCGATTTACCGTAGCTCGCTTTCGATTTATAGTCCAAATATTCAGATTCTGGGACATTGAAATACACCCACATTTTACTGTTATCCGATAAATTGGTTAGAAGATCACCTTCTTCCAGCAAACTTCCCAATCGGACGTGAAACTTATCCACGATACCATCAAAAGGCGCTCTTATTTCTGTGAATTGCAAATGCACTTTCATTAAAGCCAATTCAGCATTAGCCTTATCTAATTTTGCCTTAGCCATAGCTAATTCATTAGGAGAAACAACATTTTTGTCCGCTAATTTTTTGGTATTTTGGTATTCAATTTTAACAAAATTGGCTTCCGCTTGAGCCTTTTGCACCTCTGCCTGATATAAATTCGGCATGATTTGGAATAACAGTTGTCCTTTGCGTACAAACTGCCCTTCATCAACAAATATCTTTTGTAAATAACCTCTTTCTTGTGCTCTCAATTCAATATGATTGGAAGCATGTATCTGACACACATAATCTTTTGTAATAATAGTATCTTTTTTTACTGGTGTAGTAACTAAAAAGTGTGTTTTCTCTTCTTTTTCTTCTTTTTTAGATTCGCAGCTTGCATTCAACAACAATGTCAACAAACCAGCAAGCAATAAAAACTTTCTTGCCATAACTAGGTAATAATAAATAGATTAAAATAATTTTAGGTAAAAAAAGTAGCCCATTTTCTGTAGTAGAAAAACGGATACAAATAAGGCTTAGCAACTGAAGATGTATTCTCAGACGAACCCATCACTTTCGAAAAAGCAAAAAATAGCAAACATCCAGACCAATAATGCAGTAATTCAGCAAAAACTACATTTTGTCCAACATGCAAACAATTTACTACAAAATAAATTCAGTTTAGTAAGCACTTTCAGGACTGATTGACAGCCAAGAATGCATTAAATAAGATGGAATTTCCACTTGCAGAACAGCGCATACAATGGAAGTTTGGTGATTTTATGGAATTGATGTACTACGGAGAGCTCCGTTTCTTCCATATCAAGAGCTAGACCTTGTATTGAAAAGTTTTCAAAGGTCAAAAACTCGAAATCGTCTAATTCGATTTCGGATAAATCTTCCTGAACTTCATCAGGTATTGAATTGATTTGATAAACCTTAGTTCCTACAGAAACTTTATGAACAAAAGAGAATGGTTTACCTTTTTCGGGTTGGGTATCACCTATGAAACCTTTTCCCGACATGTTGAAAACCAACAACAATGCAGCCATCAAAGAGAATAATCTCTTCGAACAATTCAAGGCTCTATATTTACTGGTATACAACATCTTTATTTTGAGGCAACAAAACTAAAAAAATATTTCTTATGAATTACTCAATATGCACTCTTTTCTTAAAAAGCTTCCAAAGAACCGGAAGCGTTGTAAAGGCTACAATTCCTATAACAATAAATTCGATATAATGTTTTAAATCGATTCCATAAGCATTCAAAAAGAAAGCGTGTAGATAATGACCGGCAAAAATCATAGAAAAAGACCACAAAAAAGAACCAAGAATATTGTAATACATAAATTTCTTTTTGTCCATAGAAACAATTCCAGCCACTATCGGAGCAAAAGTTCGTACGATAGGCAAGAAACGTGCAAAAACAATCGCTCTGTTTCCGTATTTTTCAAAAAAGTCTTTGGCTTGGTATAGGTATTTCTTTTTGAAGAAAAAAGTATCTTTTTGATTGTATAGGTAGCTACCGCTTTTGGCTCCAAACCAATAACCAGTCATATTTCCTAAGATTCCCATTAGCGATACCAAAGATGCAAAAACAGTAACATTAAGAAAATCATTCCCTAATGAAATTTGCTGCATTAATGTTTCACTATAAATTCCTGCAAGAAACAACAAACTATCTCCAGGAAGGAAGAAACCTGCCAACAATCCTGTTTCAGCAAAAACAATAAACAATACAACAAGCAAACCTATTTTAATTCCTCCAAATTCCAATAAAATATAGAATTCTGGATTTAGTAACTGCAACCAATTGAAATCTTCCATTCGGTAAAAATAAATATTTATAAAAAAGGCGAAGGTACTACAAATAGCACAATCGCCTAAATTTTTAGTTATTAAATTAATCTTAAATATCTAACTGATACAATTCGTGTAAATCTTCATTACTTGAAAAGTTCACATCCAAATCGGTAACATAACCCGAATTTAGTCCATAAACCCACCCGTGCAAAAACAATTCTTGACCGTTTTTCCAAGCATTTTGAACGATAGATGTTTTGGCCAAATTGAGTACTTGTTCCTTTGTATTGAGTTCAACAAATCTATTAAAACGCTCTTCTTCATCTTCAATCACCACCAGCTTGTCTTTATTCAATCGATAAATATCTTTAATATGTCTGATCCAGTTATCAATTATACCATACGAACTGTTTCCCATGGCTGCCTTTACTCCACCACAACCATAGTGACCACATACAATTACATGTTTTACTTTTAACACGTTTACGGCATAGTCCAACACACTCAACATATTCATATCGCTATGAATAACCATGTTAGCGATATTACGGTGAACAAAAACCTCACCTGATTTCGTCCCGGTGATTTCGTTCGCTGGAACCCGACTGTCTGAGCAGCCTATCCATAGAAGTGGAGGATTTTGTCCTTTAGACAAATCTTCGAAAAAGTTAGGATCTTGCCCTAACTTCTCTTCTACCCACTTTTTATTATTGTCCAGTATCCTTTTATAAAAATCGCTCATGTTATGTTTTTAAACAAAATTAAATTAGTAATTATTCCATTACTAAGGTGAAAGTTAATCAATATTGATTAAGCTTTTACGAATTCGCTATCATTATAGAATTGAACTTCTCCGGTTTCAACGTTATACATCGCTCCGATAATTCCAATCTCTCCATTTTCAATCATTTCAGCTAAAATATGGCTACGTTGCAAAACTGATTTTACCATTCTTTTCACATTGATCTCTGCAACGTTTTCAACGAATTCTGCATTTTTTGAAGTTCTTTCCTCTTTTGTAGTTTGCTCTTCGTAAACTGCTGGTTGCAATTTTGATAAAAGTTCTGTCAAGTTACCCATTTCAACATGATCACACGCCCCTTTTACTGCACCACATTTTGTATGACCTAAAACTACAATCAGTTTTGATCCAGCTACTTTACACGCAAATTCCATACTTCCTAGAATATCCGTATTGACAACATTACCTGCAATACGAATAGAGAAAACATCTCCTAATCCCTGGTCAAAAATCAATTCTGCAGATGTACGGCTGTCGATACAGCTCAAAATCGTCGCGAAAGGCCACTGTCCTTCGCTTGTATCATTTACTTGCTCCAATAAATCACGGTGCAATTTCAGATTATTAACAAATCGGCTGTTCCCTTCTTTTAATAATTCTAATGCTTTTTTTGGTGTTATTTGTGATTGTAATTCTTTATTTAAAGTTCTCATAATTATTATTTTGTTGTGTGTTCTACGTAAATGTGTTTTTCTTCTTCTCCGGTATTTTCTAACTCATAGGCTTTCTTAAAACCTACCAGTTTCACCTTGATATTTTCTTCTTTTGCTCTAATTTTTTTGAATTCTTTAATCAAATCCAACACATCGTGTGCAATATATACTGTATCCGAAGCATTGATTACAACTTTTGAATTTTCAGGAATTGAAGACAAAGTAGCCTTGATTGCCGCTTTATTTAGAAAGGAAACCTCTTGAGCCAAATCGATATGAATTACATCTCCATCCTGATATTCTTGCTTTCTGAAATTATACGCTCGTTGCATATTCCCTTTCAGAATAAAAATCACACTGATGATTAAACCCAAGGCAACTCCTTTTAACAAATCAGTAAATACAACTGCAATGGTTGTGGCAAAAAAAGGAAAATACAAATATTGATTTCTTAAAATTGTTTTCTTGAAATCCGGATTATTCATCCAGCGATTTACTATATTTCCTATTTGTAACACTAAAAGTAAAGCAACAATACCCCAAGTAATCGACGTGAACTCAGTATTATCATAAGCTACTTTCAAACCAATTAGGGATAAGATTAAGACATTGATACTTGTTGGCATAAATTTAGCAAAATGCTTGATATTAGGCACAGCCAATTTATAACCTACTAAAAGTAATACAGCAGCTAATGTAGCCAATGGAATTTTATTCAAAAGGAATGGTATAGAAACCGCACTCACAAGGAGCAAAATACCATGTGTAATTGCCGCCATTTTTGTTTGCGCACCGGCATTGGCATTGGCAGAAGTTCTAACCACTACTGAAGTCATCGGTAAACCTCCTAAAAGAGAGCTAATAATATTTCCAACTCCTTGCGCTTTCAATTCGATATTGGTATCGGTATATCGTTTATGCACATCCATGCGGTCTGCTGCCTCAATACACAAAAGCGTTTCAATAGATGCCACAACAGCAATCGTTATCGCAACAATCCACACTTCTTTATTACCAATATGCGAAAAATCAGGGAAAAGGAAACTTTGTTTGAATTCATCAAATGTTTTTGGAACAGGCAAACTTACCAAATGATCACCGGAAATGGCTAAAGAACTTCCCGAACTGATAAAAATCTGATTAATCGTAACACCAGCCACAACAGCAACTAGAGCTGCCGGAACTAATTTTAAATCGCGAAGAAAAGGAACTTTTGTCCATCCGATTAAGATACATAACGACACCAAAGCAACAATTACAGCTCCAGGATGAATGTTCCCAACTACAGAAAACAGTTCTGAAAATGTATTTTCACCATCGGGCTGCAAAAAAGAAAAATCTCCTTCGTAATCCTTATCATACCCTACTGCATGTGGAATTTGTTTCAAGAAAATAATGATACCGATACCTGCCAACATCCCTTCAATTACATTATTAGGAAAATAGTTGGAAATTGTGCCGGCTTTAATAAAACCCAAAACAATTTGAAAGATACCAGCAATCAAGACCGCCAACAAGAAAGCTTCAAAACTTCCTAATGAGGTAATTGCTGTCAACACAATTGCGGTTAATCCCGCTGCGGGACCTGAAACGGAAATATGTGATTTACTCAATGAACCAACAACAATTCCACCTACAACTCCGGAAATAATCCCAGAAAACAACGGAGCACCCGATGCCAAAGCGATACCTAAACACAAAGGCAACGCTACTAAAAAAACCACTAATCCAGCAGGAATGTCTGAACTAAGGCTTCCAAAAATATTTACTTTTTTTGTCATAACCCTTAACAATTTTTAAAACAATATTTTGCTCCGGAACTTTTCCGAAGAACTATTAGTTTAAACTTGTTCGGGAGGAGGAAAGAATGATAGTGAATCAGAAGAATAATCTTTCAATAAATATTCTTCAAAATTGTTTTGAGTAGTCTCTTTAAAAATGAAATCTTGAAAAACATTCTTTTCAAACACAACTTCGGCTTTCACTTCTTTGGTGTTTTTATGTTGTTCTTCTTCCTCCGTAATATTAAAAGTAAAAGCCGCATCATTTTTCTCATTGATTATACAAACGACAATCGAAGAAAACTGAAACAGTATAAAAACCACTAATACTATTTTGGTAAAAAATTTCATGAGGCGAAAATATCACTTTAATATCAAATATCAAAAGACTTAACATTTTCTTATCAAGAAAAAAGCCTTGATTCAAGATCAAGGCTTCATTGTATTATTTCACTCTTTCGTATTGACAGCAGGCGTGAAGTTTTTCATAATCAGCATCTGTGGCTTTTACATTTTTGGTATCGTGACCTGCTTTTGCAATGGCTTTTTCCACCTCTTTCATATTGCACTTTTCCTCATTCAGAATTAAATGCAAAGTTGTGTCATCAGCATGCCAAACTGCGCTTTTCACGCCACTAACCGAAAATGCAGCTTTTTCGATACGTTTCTTACACATTTCACAATTACCATTGACCTCAACATTATACTTGGCATTTTTATTCTTTTTTTCCTGAGCCAATGTTGTTAATCCAATCATAAGCATCACCATCAAAACTAGATTCTTCATATGTTTCTTTTTTTATTATTTTACTTTAAAACGCAGTCCGGCATAGAACATTTTTCCAAAAACCGGCGCATATATAACAGACGTATCAAAATTTGTTCCAAAAGGAGCATCTGCACCTACAATTGCTTTTCCTTGCTTATAATTTCCTAAATTCTCAGCACCAACATACATTTCAAAAGTGGATGAAAAAGTACGGGTTATTTGTGAATTCATCACTATAAAAGAAGGAGAAACTGACGGCAACTGACCTTCTGTATTTGGCAATTGTTGTTTTCCAAGCCAGTTCAGCGTATAATCAAACCTCCATTGCTGCCCTTTTTCTTTGATATGCGTTTCAAACTCTAGATTAGTAAAAAAACGATGCTTTGCCTGTAATGGTCTCTGAAAACTACCCGAATTGTAATCCGTTTTGATATCATAGTATTTATACGCCGAACGGAAATTCAAGTGTTTGATAATTTCAGTATTGAATTCAACCTGCAAACTATTTGCGAAAGATTTGCCTTTCAGATTGTAGAAATCTACTTGACCGCTTCCTTGAAACAAATCTACAACCACTTGATTTTGGAAGTCGGTACGGTAAAAATCCACCGAAGCATCCGATTTCATTCCGAACAAGTCAAATTTCTGAAAGAAACCAAATCCATAATTCCAGGCAATTTCGGGATCCAATCCGTAAATTTTACCTCCATTATCTAGTACATTAAAACTTCTAGAGCTACCGAACAATTGTTGATTTTCAGCAAAGATATTAGCCGAACGCTTTCCTCTACCTGCCGAAAAACGAATAACAGCACCTTCCCACGGATTGTAACGCGTATGCAATCTTGGTGTTGCAAATACTCCCAATCGATTATGATAGTCCATTCGGCCGCCTAAAATCATACTGAATTTATCCCCATCATCATATGTATATTCAAAAAACGCACCTAAAGAGTTGTCTCTTCGGCTCACATCATCAGTGTTTACAAACTCCTGATAGTCATCAAAAGCAAAATTCAATCCAGTTGCAAATTTATGCATGGTATTATTGATAATCGAATTGAAAATCAGATTAGAATACCAGCTTTTTTGCTTTATATCATACGTTCGTAAACCAAAATACGATTGTTGGCTATGTGAAGTATAGGCATTTTGAAATCCGATACTTTGGTAGGGCATATCCTTCCATACATAGCCTAATTTAGAAGAAAAATCGAAACGCTCGGTATTGATTTCAGAACCCCAATAGGTTGTAGTCAATTTATGCACATTCGGATCAAAATCTATCTGACCAGTTTGCTTTTCATCGTTCATATATCTGAAATTTAAAAAGCTCACCCATCCTTTTTCTGGATTAGCGTACTGCCAGCGATTCATAACATTTATTTGATTTCCCAATGGATTATCAAGAAATCCATCATCATTCATATCGTTTTTAGCCACACGCATATTGCCGTGAACCAACAAACTCGTAGACCACAAACTATCTATTTTTTGTGTAAGGTGCGTATTCAATTCGAAACGCGAATCGGTAGAACCGTAGGCATTCAAGAAGAAAGGGATTTCTTTAGCTGGCTTAAGCAATTCGGTGTTGATTTGACCGGAAATACTCTCAAAACCATTAATAACACTACCCGCACCTTTGGTAATCTGAATGCTTTCCACCCATGTTCCGGGTGTAAAAGACAATCCGAAAGCTTGTGAAGCACCACGTACTGATGGGATATTTTCTTCCGCTATCAATAAATACGGACTAGTTAGTCCCAGCATTTTAATTTGCTTCGTTCCCGTTAAAGCATCCGAGAAATTGACATCAATAGACGGATTGGTTTCGAAACTTTCTGCCAAGTTACAGCAAGCTGCTTTTAATAATTCTTTACTGGATAAGACAGTAGTATTTGTTGCTTTTAGTAATGATTTTTGTGTTTTCGCTCTTTTGGCTTCAACCTTTACAGTCTGTAAAGTATCCTGCGTTTGTGCAGAAGCATGTAGAGATAGAAAAACAACAAAAAACATAAATATATTTTTCATTGTATTAGTAATTAAATGTTTATAAAATCAAATCCGATTAAAAAACATCAATCACGCGTAGAAAATGTACTGGGAGTATAATTGGTATAAAGGAGGAGCGTTCGTATCACAGTAAAACGAAGGGTTTTCACTTTTCTCTACGACTTCATCAGTAGAAAAATAGGGAGAAGAATTCCAGAAATCGAAACCTACAAAAGTTGCCAAATCCAAATGAAAGGTTTTGACTAAAACATTTTCAGTAGTTGTTTTTTCGATTTCAACTTTACTGTTTTTACAACATGCCTTATGGCTATTTTCTTGTCCGCAACATGCTTTATTAACTTCAACTTTCTGTTCTACACAAAGTTCTTCGGTTTTATAACTAAAAGAAACGCCAGAAATCTTTCCTTCACAATAATGCACACTGAAAGCCATTCCAACATTGGAAACCAATATCAGAAATGACAATAGAAATACTATGTGTTTTTTTATTTTCATGTTGCTAACTGGGACCAAAAGTAGGCATTTTTTAGAAAATCAATTATAAAATCTTGTTAATTGATTTGCTCCGTATTGGCAACGTATAATCCTTAATCACTTTTTACCAAAACTGCTAAAGGTTTCTAACATCTTACCACAGTCAAGTAGAAACTACACAAAAAAGGTTGCCTTTTCAGCAACCTCCTTTTTATTTTTTTGTTCAAACTCTATTTGGCATGTACTTCATATCGTTGAATATCAAGAACAGCTTCGTTATTATCTAGCCTACCATTACCGTTCGCATCGTCATAAAAAACGGCTGTAATCGTATTACCAAATCTTGATGTAGTTACTTGTACATTTCGTACTGCGCCACCACAAATTGAGGTCAACTCCTTATCGTTTAACCCGTGATTTTTTAAATCAGTTATCCTTTTCATCTTACTTGCATTAATTATTAAACAGCTTCATTACTGATTTGGATTTGTCTTCTAAACTGCATGGTAGTTGTAATCTTGTCACCCGAGCTTAAAGTCCCGTCTCCATCCACAT
Source organism: Flavobacterium sp. MAHUQ-57 (assembly GCF_051908335.1). Lineage (NCBI taxonomy): Bacteria > Pseudomonadati > Bacteroidota > Flavobacteriia > Flavobacteriales > Flavobacteriaceae > Flavobacterium > Flavobacterium sp. MAHUQ-57. Next base: position 510,925 of record NZ_JBPZTE010000007.1, read on the forward strand.
CGGTGTAATAAATAACCGTTACATAAGCATACCCGTCTCCGGGGCGGTATTCTTGATAATGCCTTCTAGTTTCTCCGCCTCTTACACAAGTCATTTCTGATTGTTTTAAGCTTTGTGATTTAAAATTTTCAATAGCTTTCATATGTATTACAATTAAAATTAGGATTCCCAAATATTTTTAAGTCAATTGGGTTTTTGACATTCATTCTACTGCGATGATCAAATTGGTTTTTGAATATCTTTTATTCCAATTGAGTAGCAACACAGGTTAATGAAACTTCCTCTGATAATATTTGATCACCAGCACCTAATTTTCCATCACCATTGACATCATTGTAAGTATAAACACGTACATAAAACGTTCCATAAATAGGTCTGCAAGCAGTTCTTGTTTCACCAGCACCTTTAACCATAGCCTTTGCAATTTTGCTTAATTCATTGTTTTTGAAGTTTTCGATTGATTTCATTATTAAAAAGTTTTAACTTATTACTTTTCCAACATTTTAAGTCAATGGAATTTCTGACTACTGTCTTTTTGTTTTCTTTCAAAATTCTTCAGAAGCTGAACAAGTGAGAACAGTGAGTCAAAATTCATTTTTTAAATTGTCATTTGAAAATCACAAAAACATGATTTTATAAAAAAATGCACACAAGAAAAATCGCAACTCATTAATTATCAATAATAAAAATAAAAAAACGTATAAAAGCAATTTACATTACAAGAAAGAGCCAACATGCTATTACCAACATAAAAAGTGGTTACAAATAATTAAAACATAAACTAATGATTGGGCAATAACTAATCGAAACGAATAACCGTTCAAGGAAATATTGGATAAGAAAATGCCATTCACTGAACAAGAATAGACATTTACCGTACCATACAATGTAGGGAGAAACATTACAAACCACAGCATGAAGTTGTACAACAACCGCAAGCCTATATGAAGTAAAAGTGATTTAATTTGAATGAAAAAATCTTGTCAATTGATTTCAAAAACTTGTCCGATATAAGGTATTTCACAAAAGACATCGTACTTCTCTTCCACTTTTGTTTTTAGAGCTAGTAATGCATTTGTTTCACCATGAACCAAGAATATTTTTTCTGGTTTGGGTTCAATTTCAGAAAGCCATTGCAATAAATCTTCCTGATCGCAATGGGCCGACAACCCTTCAATTTCAGTTATTCTAGCTCGGACAGCGTAGTAATTACCATATATTTTTATTTCTTTCGCTCCTTCAATCAACTGACGACCTCGAGTTCCTTCGGCTTGGTAGCCCACAATGACAACCGTATTTTTACTATCCACGATATACCGCTCCAAATAACTTAAAACTCTACCACCCGTTACCATTCCGCTGGCAGCAATAATCACTTTGGGTTGATCATCATAAATAGTTTCGATGGTTTCTTCATAATTGGTAATCATTTGAAACATATCACACATGGCTTCACAATCCTCCAGTTTCAACTTGTGCCATGTTTTGTTTTCCGTAAACAAGTCAATCACCTTTATTCCCATTGGCGTATCAATAATATAGGGCATTTCGGGTATTCTACCCTGTTGCTTTAATTTCCAAATAAGATACATAATGGTCTGTGCTCTTTCAACAGCAAAACTTGGAATAATGACATTTCCGCCCATGGCAAATGTTTCGTTAATACACAATTCCAAATCTTCCATTGGATTGTTATCCGGATGCAGGCGATCGCCGTAAGTACTTTCCAGAAAAACATAATCGGCTTTTTGGGGTTTGACGGGTGCAAAAAGTAAATCATCGTTATCTCTGCCAACATCTCCAGAAAAAACCAAGGTTTTACCTTCCAGTTTCAATGCGATGGAGCAAGCGCCCAATATATGTCCTGCATAAAAATACCTAGCGGAAATTTCGGCATCGAGATCAAATTCTTTATCCAATGGAATAACCCTAAAGAAAGGCACAACGCGTTCTGCCTGTTCAACAGTATAGAGCGGTTCAGCAGGATTGTGCTTGGAATAATGTTCCTGATTGGCTTTTTCTGCTTCTTCTTCTTGGATTTTTGCTGAGTCTAATAAAATAATTCTTGAAATCGCTTTTGTGGGACCGGTACAATAAATCTTACCTTCAAAACCCTGATGAATCAATCTGGGCAACCAACCACAATGATCCAAATGACCGTGTGTGAGTAGCACATAATCGATGGATGAGGGCAATACTTCAAGCGGTTGCCAATTGAGATTACGAATTTCTCTTACTCCTTGAAACAAGCCACAGTCGACTAAAATCCGTATCCCATTGGATTCGATTAGTGTTTTAGAACCCGTTACGGTTCCTACACCTCCAAAAAATTGTATTTTCATAGCACTACTTTTATGTACATAATTCAGAAACCTCTTGTAGAATATTCTTAATTCGTTTGGCACTCAGTCCGATGTGATTTAAATCATCACTTGTTGTTTTCAATTGGTTGGCCACTATCACATCCAGTGAAAGTAACTGTTCCTTTTCGTTACGTGACATAGTCGTCAGGCAAGTAATAGGATACAGCCCCGTCTTATCAATCAGAGCATGCAAATTATTCCCACTAGGATAACTCCAACTCAACAATTGGAGTCCAGCGCATTCGGCAAACTGAATGGCATCTTCAGAAAACCGGTTATTGGTAGCGATTAAGCAGACATTGATGTGTTCCTCTTGCTCAAAAATGGAATGCGACCGCTCTTTGAGATCGTTAAACCGAGAAAGGGTGTACATTGGCACTTTGACATCGGAAACAATATCCCGGTTGGCATGAAATTTACATTCTACCATCGTTAGCTTGTTGTCTTTCTTGATTACTAGATCAACTTCATGCTCTATACATTTCCCATGCAGATTCAGATTCATTCTAGTGTCATACCCTAATGCTCTAAAAAGATGGGAGATATACTTTTCAAAATAAAAACCTGCAGGTCCCAGAAGCTCCAAAGAAGCTCTCAAATTGTAACGGGCCGCTTTGGCACTTGATTCCTCTTTCAATCTGTCAAAAGCCAGTTTGTAAATTTGTTGAGTCGTCATTCCATCGTAGAGATGAGTAGCTAGATTTTTCAATATACTTTGAATGGTAGGTTGATCGACACCTGCTTTCAACAAAGACCTTTCGAGTTTTACTTTCTCAAAATCGACAACTTCTCCGGAATGCTTTACCACTTTCATTTTGTAACCAACTAATTACAATAAAGTTACGCAATATTTATGAAGTTTTTTTCTGATAAAAGAAGGCAGGGATAAATACTACTAAAAAAAGAGGCTGAATAAGGAAGCGCCTCACGTAAAACAAAGTCATTTTATGGTTTTCACTTCCGTAAAACAATAGAAAAAACATCCCAACAAGAAGTAATACGAGGAACAGCATAAAAAGAATCGAGGAAAATCTTACTATGGAAGTATCTTTAAACAGCACATAAAGAATGGCTAATGAAATACCCGCATTGAGTACATATCTGAAAACCCAGTGCAGGAAAAGCTGTCCAACTTTGTAATCGGGATAAGGCAAGGCGTTGTATTCCGATTTGAAATAAGCGATGAAAGGATCATAAAACAAAACATTTTCAAAAGCCCTAACAGCTACCAATAGTCCGACCAAGAAAAAACTCAAGGCGATTTGCCATCTTCTATTTTGATTTCCCTGAAGCATACGCAGAATAATTATTCACCCAAAAAAGCCATAATAAAAAAACCACACCATAGATAATCAATGGAAAAATAACCCCATGCAGAAAATGTTCCTGTTCTGGAAAATGGTACACCAATACCGTCAAGAGGACGATTCTGAAAATATTGAGAAAGTACACCAAAAGACTCCCCCCTAGTAAAAACAAAACGGTAGGTTTTAGTCTACCGGAAAAAGCGATTATGAAGGCCACGAATAGAATAATGACACTAATGGCATTACAACCTTCGACGATCCGGGCGACATATTTCCCTTGGTATATGATTTGAGCATAGTTATGGGGTTTATCTTCAACAACCGAAGCTTCAGCATCAATTCCTTTTAACACCCATTCGGTTTGGCGAGCTACCAACTTGGTTACCCCATCCATTTTCACCTCATCGACAGATGCCAAATACAACCAATACACAACAGTCAACAGCAAGTATGACAAAAAGAATTTGCCAAGAAATAACAAGAAAGGTTTGTACTGTTGGAAATAGTTAGTCAAAATGATTTTTTAACAAATTTATATAAAAATTAAAATTGGCGTTCGTTACTTTTGCATAAAAACGAAATAAAATGACATTTGACGAATTACAACCCAAGGTTACCGAAATAACGAATTCATCAGCAAGTAGAGACGAAAAACTACTACAAATTTGCCAATTATTACAAGACAACATTAGCTATTACAATTGGGTAGGTTTTTATTTTGCGAATCATGAAGCCAAGACATTGCACCTTGGGCCTTATGTGGGTGCAGAGACCGACCATACTGTGATTCCTTTTGGGAAAGGGATTTGTGGACAAGTAGCCGAGTCGAATGCCAACTTTGTGGTACCTGATGTATCGGCACAAGACAATTATATTGCCTGCAGTTTTACGGTTAAATCTGAGATTGTTGTTCCGTTATTTGTTGATGGAGTAAACATTGGACAGATTGACATTGACAGCCATGTGATTGATCCCTTCACAGAAGCCGATGAGCGTTTCTTGGAATTTGTAAACAGTGAAGTAGCGAAGTTATACTAAATGAAAAAAGCATTCCTGCCTTTTTTGGGTTGTATTCTTTTATTGGTATTCTGCAAAAATCAGATTGGTCAAAACGAAACCGATTTTCATCCCAAAACCTTTGGATACAATCGGACAGCAGTACCTTTATTTTTCAAAGAACTCATTCAAAACCACAGGAACGACTTTCAGGCGGTTGATTCATCATCCTTTAAAGATGCTGCAAGGAAACACTCTATTAAAGAAGCAGATTCGGTAAACGTTACCACATTTTACACATTCCATATACTACATAAGCTTTTCACGAGCCATTCTGCCTCTAATTATTCTAGAGGCGACCTATTAAATATCCCGTATTTCTGGCATTGGACCACTCCAAATCCGAGGTATGGGATAATTGATTTGGAAACTAACCGAAAATTAATTGAAAAGACACCTCCTAAGGAGTTTTCAAAGTACAAATCCTTTGCAGATATCGACCGTACGCCCTATTTATTCCTGAGTGATTTAGTAAGTGAAAAACCAAAATACAACACTCCAGAATGTAGTAATTTCAATACTTTCGGGTGGTGTAGCGAACGCGAAATGGCTTTTGTTTCATTATTAAGCACGATGGGTTACGAGGGCAAGGTTATCACCAGAGGCAATCACAGTTGGTCCGAATTTATTGTTCCGTTACGAAACAACCAAAACTCCACAAACTTTTTTAAAGTCACCATCGACAATACTTTTGACAAGATGGAATTAGAAAGTATTCCAGCCAACCGTATTCCGGAATGGAGAAATCAAAAAAATGACGGTTTGGGAGACTGGTACAACCAAAAAGCACATACCGAAACGGAACTGAAACCAATCAGAAATCTTCAAATTACATCGACTGCTGCACAAGATATTGAGAACAAAGTGGTAGCTTATCTTTTGAGACAAAGCCCTTGATCGAAGCCAATCTTATTTTTGATTAACCAATTAACCGATTGATGGATTTACTAATTTTCGTGCTTTGTCATTACGACAACGGAGAAATCATACAATCTAAGTCTTCCAATGGTTTAGCAATCCAATAACCCAATACAACTTGACTTCGATATTTTAACAGGCACCATATCCATAACTCAACCACTACACTACACTATACTTCAATACTTCATTTATGGCACTTATTAACAAGTACTACATTAGCCACCTACTACTTCCATAACATTTTTATACAATTGAAACAGAACGAAACGCAAAAACAACTCAGTCTTTAAGTAGACTTTAACATATCATATATACGACATATATACGCTATATATACGCTATATATACGCTATATATACGCTATATATACGCTATATATATAGAAGACAATAATGTTACTTACCCTACTCACTCACTTACAACTATTTGAAACAACCCTTGACCTTTCTATTTCGTATTCAAAAAGCAATAGCATTACACTCGACATTACCTTCCATCTCTAAATCAAAACTTTAGCATCAAGTTCAAAATAAAACTTGTGATATTCAAAAATAGTTTTACCTTTGCACCCGTATTGGAATTATCCAATCTACATAATAATCATTTAAATAATATTAGCATGTATTTATCAAAAGAAACAAAGGCTGAAATTTTCGCTAAACACGGAGGTAAAGCTGAGAACACTGGTTCTGCTGAAGGGCAAATCGCTTTATTCACATTCAGAATCAACCACTTAACTGAGCACTTAAAAAGAAATCGTCACGATTACAACACTGAGCGTTCGTTAGTGAAATTAGTAGGTAAAAGAAGAAGTCTTCTTGACTACTTAAAGAATACGGAGATCAACAGATACCGTGCGATTATCAAAGAATTAAACATCAGAAAATAATCAAGATGAAAAGAGGTGCCCGCGCGCCTCTTTTTGTTTTATATATTTATACAAAGAAAAGTTTGGTTTTTCATTGGGTTTCAGACAACTACACAACAACACACAACAACACGACTAAGACCCTTTGTTTAATTTAGAATTACATTTTATGATTCCAAAAACATTCCAAGAAGTTATCGATTTAGGTGACGGAAGAAGTATCACGATCGAGACTGGGAAATTAGCCAAACAAGCTGACGGATCAGTAGTTGTTCGTATGGGCGATGCCATGTTACTAGCAACTGCTGTATCTGCAAGAACATCAAATCCTGGTGTGGATTTTTTACCGTTAACAGTAGATTATCGTGAAAAATTTGCTGCGGCAGGTCGTTTTCCTGGCGGTTTCTTCAAGAGAGAAGCACGCCCAAGTGACAGCGAAGTATTAACTATGCGTTTAGTAGACCGCGTATTGCGTCCGCTATTCCCGGATGATTACCATGCAGAAACGCAGGTAATGATCCAATTAATGTCACATGACGACAATGTAATGCCTGATGCTTTGGCTGGATTAGCTGCATCGGCGTGTTTAGCTGTTTCAGACATTCCATTTTACAATTTAATTTCCGAAGTACGTGTTGCACGTATTGATGGAAAATTAGTAATCAATCCAAGCAGAGAAGAATTAGCATTATCTGACATCGATATGATGATTGGAGCATCTAAAGATTCGGTTGCGATGGTGGAAGGTGAGATGAAAGAAATTTCAGAAGCTGAGATGGTAGAAGCTATCAAATTTGCACACGAGGCTATTAAAGTTCAAATTGCTGCTCAAGAAAGATTGAGAGTTGCAGTTGGATCACCAGCTTACAGAGAGTACGAAGGCGAAGTGGAAGACGAAGCAGTTTATGCAAAAGTGAAAGCTGCTGCCTATGACAAATGTTATGCTATTGCACAAGAAGCTTCTGGAAAAAGTGAGCGTGGTGAGAAATTCGCTGCGGTTAAAGAAGAAGCTAAAGCTTTATTCACAGAAGAAGAATATGCTGAAAATGCAGATTTAGCTGGTTTAGTAGGAAAGTATTTTTACAAAACCAACAAAGAAGCTGTACGTAATGTTATCCTAGAAAAAGGATTACGTTTAGACGGTAGAAAAACAACTGAGATCAGACCAATTTGGTGTGAAACTGATTATTTACCATCGGTACACGGATCTTCATTATTTACTAGAGGAGAAACTCAAGCTTTAGCGACAGTTACCCTTGGAACATCAAGAGAAGCGAACGTAATTGATTCTCCATCAGAACAAGGTGAAGAAAGATTCTACTTGCACTATAACTTCCCTCCTTTCTCAACTGGTGAAGCAAAACCATTAAGAGGAACTTCACGTCGTGAGGTAGGACACGGAAACTTAGCGCAAAGAGCGTTAAAAAATATGATCCCTGCAGATTGTCCTTACACTATCCGTATTGTATCTGAAGTATTAGAATCGAATGGTTCGTCTTCAATGGCTACAGTATGTGCTGGAACAATGGCCTTAATGGATGCTGGAGTTCAAATGGTAAAACCAGTTTCTGGTATTGCTATGGGACTAATCACAGATGGTGAAAAATTTGCTGTATTGTCTGACATTTTAGGAGATGAAGATCACTTAGGAGATATGGACTTTAAAGTAACCGGAACCGCTGATGGTATTACTGCATGTCAAATGGACATCAAAATTGATGGTTTACGTTATGACATCATGGAGCAAGCTTTAGGTCAGGCACGTGATGGACGTTTACACATTTTGGGTAAATTGACTGAAACAATCGCTACACCGAGAGAAGATGTTAAGAAACATGCACCAAAAATTATTACACGCACTATTCCTGGAAACTACATTGGTGCTTTAATTGGTCCTGGTGGAAAAGTAATTCAAGAATTACAGAAAGCTACAGGTACGACTATCGTTATCAACGAAGTTGACGAGCAAGGTGTAGTAGAAATTTTAGGTACAGATCCAGACGGAATCGCTGCAGTATTAGCTAAAATTGACTCGATCATCTTCAAACCGGCGGTTGGAGAAACGTATGAGGTAAAAGTAGTTAAGATGTTAGATTTCGGAGCCGTTGTTGAATATACAGCAGCACCTGGAAATGAGGTTTTACTACACGTATCTGAGTTAGCTTGGGAGCGTACAGAAAAACCATCTGACGTAGTCAACATGGGTGATGTATTCCAAGTTAAATATTTAGGTATCGATCCTAAGACACGTAAAGAGAAAGTGTCAAGAAAACAATTATTACCCCGTCCTCCTCGTGAAGAGAAAAAGGATGACAAAAAAGATAATTCACAAGGTTAATTAAGATTATTTAATTCGTGAAAACCCCTAAAGGAGCAATCTTTTAGGGGTTATTTTTTGGAAATATATTGCAAAATACCTGCTACAATTTATAAAATGTATCACAATTCTTAACGTTTTTGTTAAAAAAATAAAAATCATAAATCCTTAAAAACCAAACAATTGAAAGCATTCATTTGTATTATTTTAAGATTTTTTACGGTTTTACCATAATCATACGTAAGAAATTTCTTTTATTCTGTTATTTTTACATAAAATTGCAACAAACTCAACCATCATGCTTAAAATTGGATTTTTATCTTTTTTGGTTTTTTTAAGCCTTAAAACCACTACCGCTATTTCTCAAAACAACAGAGAAAAAGAAATGTATATTGTACTTGACCAAGATTTAAGTTCAGGCAATGAACTCATCAATAACGGAAAATTACATATTAACAATGAGGACACCTATAATAACGAACACCGTTATTTTCAGGAAAACATACTCTATACAGAAGAAATAAAATTCAACAACCAGGTTTATTATAATAACAAAATAAAGTACGACATCTTCAAGGATGATCTATTATTGAATCCAGAAAATCAATCGGAGAAAGTATTGGTGGTACTCAACAAATCGAAGATTGCCTATTTCACTATACAAAATAGAAAGTTTGTACCTATACAACTACAAAAAGAAAAGCCGTTCGAATATGTTGAAGAAAATCTTCGCTCGAATGCCTTTACTTTTTATATAAAATACAAAAAAACAGATAAGGAAATAATTCAAGAAAACAGCTTACTTACATCCTATATACAAGACAACAGCTACTTTATAAAAATCAACAACACGATTACCGAAGTAAAATCCAAGAAAAGTATTCAAAATTTATTCCCACAGTGCAAATCGGAAATCAACACCTATTATACGAATTACAGAAAACTCGAAAAGGAAAACAACATAAAATTCATGGAGAATTTAATGTTAACCATTAATAAATCATTCAAAAATTAAATTGTAGCTCCATGAATAAAATAGTTTTACTTCTATCATTTATATTTTTCAACTTGTCTTACTCACAAGACAACAATGCAGCTGTACAACAAGAAAACACACTTTCTTTCGAGTACTCTAACATTAATTTAAAAGCAATTCTCTTAAAAATTGAAGGAATAACAACCTATAAGTTTTACTATCAAGACAAGTGGATGGATGACTCTGTCTTACTATCTGGGGAATTTAAAAACAAAACACTCACTAGTGTTTTAGATAAACTTTTCGAGGATACTGAAATCAATTATTTCATAGACAATAACAAAATCATTTTAACACACAAAAGTCTAGTATACTCTAAATTACCGAAAGATTTCTTTCTAAAGGATGCAAGTGCAGAGCAAAAGAAAACAGCATCACCAGTATTTTTTCAAGAGTTCGATTCTAACAAAGAAGATAACGAATCTATTTCATTAATTGGAAAAGAAAGTCAGAACAGTACACAAAATGCATTGTTTACATTTTCGGGTTTTGTACGAAACAAAAAAAACAACGAACCTATTAGCGATGTTAACATACGCGTAAAGAATACAGAAATAGTAGTAACTACGAATCAAGAAGGATTTTACGAACTTAAATTACCTTCAGGTATTTACACGATAACAACAGACATCGGGAATTTCAAACCTACGGCTAAAAAGGTAATGATTTACAGTAATGGAAAGCTCAACCTGACATTGACTGAAAAAGTAAATCAGTTGAACGAAGTAGTGATCAAACGCAGAAGCAAACAAAAATTAAGAACCGCGGTTACGGGAGTGACTACTATTGAGGCTGAAGGTATCAAGAATGTTCCTTTGGTTTTTGGAGAAAGAGACGTACTTAAAATAGCAACGACTATTCCTGGAGTAAAAACTGCTGGAGAAGGTTCTTCGGGTTTCAATGTTCGAGGAGGTAAAGAAGATCAGAATTTATTTTTACTGGACAAAGGTACCATTTACAACCCTTCACATTTCTTTGGTTTCTTTTCGGCTTTGAATCCTTATGTAACCAAAAAAGTAGACATTTACAAAGGAAGTATTCCGACAGAATTTGGAGGTCGATTGTCTTCCGTTTTCGATATTACATCAAAGAATGGTAACAATGAAAAATTCCAAGGCGAAGCTGGTATTGGACCTGTTACCAGTAACGTTGCGCTTTCTATCCCAGTGGTAAAAAACAAAGCCAGTTTACTTGTTGGTGCACGAGGTACCTATTCTGGATGGATTTTAAGAAGTTTAAAAGAGGAGAAATTAAAAGAAAGCGAAGCTTCTTTTTATGATTTCGTAGCCAAATACAACCATAAAATTAACAAGAACAACACGATAGAATCCACTTTATACTACAGTAATGATAAATTCAGCATTACAGCCGATTCGTTGTTCAAGTACAGCAACAGATTGGCCACATTAACATGGAAGCACAATTTCAATTCCAAAAACAATGCAGAAGTCACCTTCACCAATAGTAAATATAAGTTTCAAATTGATTACAATGGCTTACCTGAGAACTCGTATCGATTTGGCTATGATAATGGCGAATCGCAGATGATTTTGAAAGCAAGCACAGTGATCAATCCAAAAAACAAATTAACCTATGGATTATCGACCAAACTGTATACCATCAATCCGGGATATATTAATCCAAACAATGACAATTCCAACATACAATCCAAAACTATCGATTTAGAGAAAGGATTAGAAAGTGCATTATTTATATCGGACAGTTATAAATTCTCGGATAAATTATTATTAGATTTTGGAATTCGCTATTCTGTATTTAATGCTATGGGTCCATCAACCCAAAAGATTTATGAAGAAGGGCAACCCAAAAGTGAAGCCACTCAAGTGGGTGAAGAGAAATACAACAACAATGAGATTTTCAAAACCTACCAAGGCTTTGAACCGCGTGTTGCTTTACGCTATTCCATTAACGACGATTTATCAATTAAAGCTGGGTACGACAAAACCTATCAATACATTCATTTATTGTCAACCAACACTACAATGTCACCAACAGACACTTGGAAATTATCCGATTTGAATGTACGACCGCAAAGTGGAGAACAACTATCGGTTGGAATTTTCAAAAATCTTAACTATGAAGACTTAGAGGTAAGTTTGGAAGGTTATTATAAAAAATCTAAAAATATTTTAGATTATAAAGTAGGCGCTAATCTGATTTTAAATGACGATTTGGAAACAGAATTATTACAGGGAGAAGGTAAATCGTACGGAGCGGAATTATTACTAAAGAAAACCGAAGGAAGACTTAACGGATGGGTAAGTTACACTTATTCAAGATCTTTCATTAAATTAGATGGTAAATTTGAAGAGGAAAAAGTAAATAACGGAGAGTATTTTTCAGCCAATTTTGACAAGCCGCATGATTTCAGTGCTGTTATGAATTATAGATTAACCAAACGTTACAGTTTCTCTGCCAATTTCATATACCAAACAGGTAGACCTGTAACGTATCCAGTTGGTAAATACGAGTACAATGGCGTTGAATACACACTTTACAGTGATCGTAATAAATTTAGAATCCCGGATTATTACCGATTGGATATAGGAGTCAACTTTGAAGGAAATCATAAAATCAAAAAGTTAGCGCACAGTTTCTGGAACTTTTCAATATACAATGTATTAGGAAGAAACAACCCGTATTCGGTATTTTTCGTAACCAAAAACGGCGAAGTCAAAGGATATAAAACTACGATTTTCAGTGTTCCAATCCCAACGATTACGTACAATTTCAAATTCTAAACCAATGGCAAGATTATACAAACTTTTACTATTAACCGTACTCTTTTTACAAAGTTGTACGGAGCCTTATGCCTTGCAAACAGAAGATTTTGAAGACATTATTGTAATTGAAGCTACGTTGACTGATGAATACAAATACCAAGAGGTAAGAATAACCAGAAGCTTAAAATTAGCAGAAGACGAACCCGAAACAGTATCGCAAGCCACTGTATTTATTACAGACAGTAACGGCAACCACTTTGCATTTACAGAATCTAATGGGAAGTATGTTTCACAACAAGAATTCAGAGCCATTCCGAATGTAACTTACCAACTACATGTTACTACAGCAGATGGAAAGACCTACACTTCGACTCAAGAATCAATTGCATCACTTTCCAATATTGATGATCTGGTTGCAGAAGTCCAAAACAGCAATGAAGAAGGCAAAGGAGTTCAAATCATTTCGAAAAGCACCAAAACAACTAGTGGCAATGAATATTACAGATATACCTATGAAGAAACCAATAAAATAATTGCCCCAAAATGGATACCTTACCGAGGTGTAGTTGAGTATTATAGCCCACCACCCATTTCAAGTCCAGATTTAGGTTATATTTATATGGAACCATGGCCTTATGAAGCCAAAATCTGTTATGCGACTGAAAAATCAAAGGATATTCTGATTGGCAATACTTCATTAAACAACACAGATATATCGGCCAATCTTGTGCGGTTTATCAAAGTTGATGATTATAAAATTGCACACAGATACTCGATAGAAGTCACGATGTATACCCAAAGTCAGGCGGCCAACAACTATTATGATGCCATGAAAAGAGCCTCCTCATCGGGAAGTTTACTGTCACAGACACAAAACGGCTTTTACAATGGAAACATTAGAAATCAGTCGAACCCAAAGGAGAAAGTAGTGGGTTTCTTTGATGTTTCTCACATGTCTAAGAAAAGGATTTTTTTCAATTTCGACACTCTTTTTCCAGGTCACAAGAGACCGGAATATCCGTACTATTGTCCAGACAGCAATGACCCAAATGCAGCAAACATGAGTTTTCAGGTTAAATTTTGTGGGCAAAACGATCCTAGTAGTGATTGTGATGGAGATTATGTTTTAAGTTCTGTATCCAATCGATCTAAAACCGTTTATGAATTCGATCCGTCCTATGAGATTGGTATTAAATTAACTTCGGTTTCTCTACGTAACATTCAATGTGGTGATTGCACCTCTTTTTCGTCAAACTTAAAACCTATATTTTGGATAGATTAAAATTAACATTCAGCCTTATAGCCATTTCATTATTTCAGTTCGCTTTTTCTCAAGGTAACGAAGTAAATGGCAACAACACAGTAGTAAAAGAAAAGGTGTACATCACCACCAATTCCAACACCTTTTTGACGGGTGAGAAACTCTATTTTGCTGTTACTTGTTTGAATACAACTAAAAACACAATTTCTGAATTCAGTAAAATAGCCTACATTGAGCTTATTAATGACGAGAAACAAGTTGTTTTTAAAAACAAATTATTTTTAAACAACAGTAAAAGCAATGGCGAATACTTTATTCCAGGTACACTAAAGACAGGTACTTACAAATTGATTGCCTACACCAATTGGATGTTGAATGAAAACATCATTGACAGTAGCATTTTGGACATCACCATCATTAATCCTTACCAACCGCTAGACCCTAAAAACGTTGTCGTAAAAAATGAAGTGGTAAGTCAGCCCATGACCAATAATGATGCAAATTCAGCTTTTAACTTTGAAAAGAAAACCTATGGTAAAAGAGAAAAGTTGATGCTTCGTTTGAAGGAAACCCCATTAATCGACAAAGCAGGATCGTATACATTGAGAGTGTTCAAAAAAGATAGCCTTTCTAACCTTACACCACAAAACACAAGCCTACAAACAATCACTAAAAAGAGCGGAACTATTCTTATTCCTGAATTTAGAGGAGAAGTTATCGCTGGAAAAATAAAGCCCAAAAAAGAAGTTGGAGCAGAGATCAAAAATATTAATATCGCCTTATCTATAGTAGGTGACAATTCCTTTTTCAAAATCGTAAAAACAAACTCTCAAGGTGAATTTGCCTTTACAATTGAGTCATCTTATAAAACGGACAAGCTACAGTTACAGATTTTAGACAAAGAGAATGACGAGTATACAATCGAAATGGCAAATCAAGATGCCTTGGATTATTCTCAACTTACTTTTAATCCTGTTACCATTTCGCCAACGATGAAAAAAGCTTTGGAAAACAGATCCGTTGCCAGTCAAATTGAAAACGCCTATCTCGCTTCTAAAAAAGATTCTTTGGCTGTTATGAGTACACCCAAAATTGATTACCTTAAGTTTGACCTTGAATTCAAGTTGGACGACTACACCCGTTTTCAGACACTTAAAGAAACATTAACCGAGGTTATTTTTGGTGCGTTTTACAAAACCGTTGGAAAGAGAAATGAAATTCACATCGTTGACAACATTAAAGAATACGAATTATCACATCCGGCACTTGTGTTAATCGACGGATTCTATATTCAGGATGTTAATGAATTATTCAAATACAATGTTGACAATGTAAAGTCTATAAGCTTGATTAGAGGAGGTTACTATTATGGCACCAAGATCTTTAATGGAGTCATCTTTATTAAAAGCAAAAACAATGATTACGAGAATACCAACAAAAACATTTATTTAATTGAACCTGAATTACTGAGACCAATACAAGATAAAAATTATTTCAGTATTGATTATTCAACAAATGACTATACCAGAATTCCAGATTATAGATACCAATTGCTTTGGAAACCCGATGTAAAACAAGAAGAAAACGAAATTCATTTTTATACTTCTGATATTTCAGGAACATTTGAGATTGTTTTGGAAGGTATAGATTCTAAAGGAAATAAAATACTACAATCCGATTCATTTGTAGTAGAATAAACAACAACACGATGGTAAAAAGAGGACAACATCTACTACTTTTATTCAGTTTCATTTTAATTTGGAGCTGTACGGAGCCCTATGCCCTTCAGACAGAAGATTTTGAAGACGTTATCGTTATTGAAGCTACGTTGACTGATGAATACAAATACCAAGAGGTAAGAATAACCAGAAGCTTAAAATTAGCAGATAACGAACCCGAAACAGTATCGCAAGCCACTGTATTTATTACAGACAGTAACGGGAACCACTTTGCGTTTTCAGAATCTAATGGGAAGTATGTTTCACAAGAAGAATTCAGTGCCATTCCGAATGTAACTTACCAACTGCATGTTACTACAGCAGATGGAAAGACCTACACTTCGACTCAAGAATCAATTGCATCACTTTCTAGCATTGATGATCTGGTTGTGGAAGTGGAAAACAGTAATGAAGAGGGCAAAGGGGTACAGATCGTTGCAAAAAGCACTAAAACAACAAGCGACAATGAATATTACAGATATACCTATGAAGAAACCAATAAAATAATTGCACCTCGATGGATACCTTACAGAGGTGTGGCAGTATATTATAATCCTCCACCTACTACAAGTCCTGATTTGGGTTACATCTATATGGAGCCATGGCCATATGAAGCCAAAGTATGTTATACGACTGAAAATTCAAAGGATATACTTATTGGTAATACTTCCTTAAACAATACAGCTACATCTTCAAATCTTGTTCGATTTTTAAAAGTTAGTGATTATAAAATTGCTCACAGATACTCGATAGAAGTCACGATGTATACTCAAAGCCAAGCAGCCAACAATTATTATGACGCCTTGAGAAGGGCCTCAACAAATGGAAGTTTATTGTCTCAAACACAAAATGGCTTTTACAATGGAAATATAAGAAATATTTCGAACCCTACAGAGAAGGTAGTGGGTTTCTTTGATGTTTGTCATATGTCTAAGAAAAGGATTTTTTTCAATTTCGACTCTCTTTTTCCAGGTCACAAGAAACCGGAATATCCTTTCTATTGTCCCGATAGTGAAGACCCAAATGCTGGAAATTTTTCTCATCCGGTTGAATTTTGTTCACCTCAAAATCCAAGACAAGGATGCGATGGAGAATACGTACTAGCAACTGTATATCATCGAGTTAAATCAGTTTATAGTTTCCGCCCTAACTATCAAATTGGCCTACACTTGACTTCTGTTGCACTAAGAAATATTCAATGTGGTGATTGCACTTCTTTCTCATCCAATATAAAACCTCCGTTTTGGATTGATTAAAAATTAATCTTCGTTTAAAAAATGAATATGAAAAAAACAATTAACCAGCTTGTTTCTCTTCTTTCGCTACTCCTACTAGGCTGTACGGAGCCCTACGCACTTCAGACAGAAACTTTTGAAAGTGCATTGGTCATAGAAGCTACAATCACGGACGAATATAAATTCCAGGAAATCAAACTATCGCGTACTTACCGATTAGAAGAAGATGGTCCCGAATCTGAAGTGGGCGCAGTAGTGTATGTAACAGACAGCAATGGCAATCGGTACGATTTTACAGAAAATGGAGACAAGTATATTTCGCAACAAGAATTTGCCGCTAGTGCCGGTATAAATTACCAGTTACATATTGCTACTTCTGATGGTAAGATTTATAATTCAACTGCAGAAAAATTAAATTCAACAACAAACATTGAGGATTTGGAAGTTGTAAAAGGAACAAATAGTCATGAAGAAAATGGTCTTCAAATTTTTGCTAGAAGCACACCATCTTCAGGCGCAACAGAATACTATCGTTATGTTTATGAAGAAACAAATAAAGTAATTTCACCGCATTGGATTTCGCAACGAGGAATCGTTTTGCCAATCTTACCAACTCCTCCTGAGGATCCTACAGAATATGTTGTTATGGAGCCTTGGCCCTATGAAGCAAAAATTTGTTACTCTACAGAAGATTCGAAAGAAATTCTGCTCGGAACAACATCTACGAATACAAGCACTTCCAATAATTTTCCTATTCGATTTTTAAAAGACACTGATTACAAGATAGCCAACAGGTATACCATTAAAGTTACAGTATACAATGAGAGTCTTGCTGCATACAATTATTATGATGCGTTAAAAAAAACAGCAGCTGGCGGAAGTTTGTTATCACAAAATCAACCGGGATTTTATAATGGCAATATTAAAAACGCCACGAATCCGATAGAGAAAGTTATTGGTTTTTTTGACGTTGCCCATGTCAGCAGCAAAAGGATATTCTTTAATTTTGAAGAGTATTACCCCAATCAGGAAAAACCCGATTACCCTTATTATTGCCCAAAAATGACTTTAGACAATGAGCATGAATTCAAATACAGATATTGTTTTTGCTATGGACAGCCTAACTGTCCGAACAACCCTATTTGTGGTGGATTTTATGTATTGACAACCGTGAAGAATAGAGAAAAAGCCGTTTATATTTTCGGAAACGAATTTATCCATTTAACGAATATACAATGCGGAGATTGCACCTCCTTTTCATCTAATATAAGACCTTCTTTCTGGATCGATTAAAATTAATCTTCATTATAATAGTGAATATGAAAAAAACAATCAACCTAATCCTATCTCTCCTGCTACTACTAATTTATGGTTGCACGGAGCCTTATGGACTTCAGACAGAGACCTTTGAAAGTGCAATAGTAGTTGAAGCTACCTTAACCGATGAATACAAACATCAGGAGATAAAACTATCGCGCACTTACAGATTAGAAGAAGATGGTCCTGACATCGAAGTAGGAGCAGTTGTCTATGTAACCGACAGTAATGGCAACCAATACAATTTTACCGGAAGCGGAGATAAATATGTTTCGCAACAAGCATTTGCAGCTGTACCCGATGTGAATTACCAATTGCATATTATTACAGCTGATGGTAAAACCTACACTTCAAGTAATGAAAAAATCAATTCATTAACGAACATTGACGATGTTACAGTTACTGAAGGCTTGAACAATAATGGTGAAAGAGGTGTACAAATTCTTGTTAACAGTACTAAAACCACGACTAACAATGAGTATTATCGTTATTATTATGAAGAAACACATAAAGTAATTGCCCCTCAATGGATACCAGAAAGAGGTGTAGCATTTTATTACGATCCGCCACCAGCTTTTAGCCCTATAATTGGAGAGGTACATGTTGAACCTTGGCCATACGAAGCCAAAACCTGTTACTCGACAGCAAAATCTCAGGAAATCTTAATAAGCAATACGGCTCTAAACAGTACGAATAATACCGTTGACCTAATCCGTTTTATTAAAGTTGATGATTATAAAATCGCCAATCGATATTCCATAAAAGTAACAATGTATAATGAAAGTCAGGAATCCTATAACTTTTATGATGCATTAAAAAAGATTTCTTCGACAGGTAGTTTGCTATCTCAAAACCAACCCGGATTTTTTAGTGGCAATATTAAGAACCAAGCTAATCCAACCGAAAAGGTAATCGGTTTTTTTGATGTGGCACATATTTCCACACAACGTATTTTTTTCAATTTTGAAACTATTTTTCCAAACGATCCAAAACCGCCATACCCTTATGATTGTCCTCCAATAAATGCATTTAATGAACTCGAATATACATTCAACATGTGTTTTAGTTTTCCTGGCACTTCAAGCGATTGCCAAGGCGAATTTATTTTAAACACACTCGACTTGAGAATAAAAACGCTTTACAAATTCGGAAGAGATAAAATCATGCTGGTCAATTCACAATGCGGAGACTGCACAATATTCTCCTCTAATGTAAGACCTACTTTCTGGGTTGATTAAAATTAATCATCATTTCAAATGAACATAAAAAACCCATTCCACATAGTCCTCTCACTATTACTACTACTTACAATTAGCTGTACAGAGCCTTATGGTCTTCAAACTGAAACCTTTGAAAGTGCGGTAGTAATTGAAGCAACTATCACTGATGAATACAAACATCAGGAGATAAAACTATCGCGCACTTACCGATTAGAAGAAGACGGTCCTGACACCGAAGTGGGAGCAGTAGTGTATGTTACCGACAGTAATGGCAACCAATACAATTTTATCGGAAGCGGAGATAGATATGTTTCTCAACAAGCATTTGCAGCTGTACCCAATGTGAATTATCAATTGCATATAGTAACTTCGGATGGAAAGACCTATACTTCAACTACTGAAAAAATGAGTTCCCTTACAGATATCGATGATATTGTTGCAGTAAGAGGACTAAATAGTGTAGGTGAAGACGGGGTCCAAATTCTCCTCAATGGAACAAAAACAACTGACAGTACTGAATATTACAGATACACGTATGAAGAAACCAATAAAGTAATTGCCCCTCAATGGATCACTCAAAGAGGAGTTGCCGTTTATTATAACCCTCCACTACCCAACAGTCAGAACATTGGATATCTGTTATTGGAACCGTGGCCTTATGAATCAAAAACCTGTTATTCTCATGAGAATTCAAAAGAAATATTGATTAGCAATACATCGCTAAACTCCACAAACAACGTAATCGACTTAATTCGTTTCTTAAAAATCGACGACTATAAAATAGCCAACCGCTATTCTATAAAAGTTACTATGCACAATGAAAGTTTTGAAGCTAATAATTTTTATGATGCGTTAAAGAAAACATCTTCAAGTGGCAGTTTACTTTCACAAAACCAACCTGGATTTTTTAGTGGCAATATAAAAAACAGTAACAATCCAAAAGAAAAGGTAATAGGTTTCTTCGACATTGCCCATGTATCAAGCAAGAGAATCTTCTTTAATTTTGAAGATATTTTCCCTAATGAACCGAAACCCCCTTACCCCTATTATTGCCCAGAAATCACGTTTTTCAATGAAAAAGACTTTAAATTCAATTTGTGTTTCGCTTCAATTGGCGTAAATTCTGAATGTCATGGGGAATTTATTTTAAGATCTATAGAATTCAGAGAAAAAACTGTTTTTAGTGCAGGTCTAGACGGTATCACCCTTGTCAATTCACAATGTGGTGATTGTACATTATTCTCTTCCAATGTAAAACCTTCTTTTTGGGTAGATTAAAAATTAATTGTCATTACGAATGAATATAAAAAAAACATTCCACATAGTCCTCTTACTATTCTCATTGCTTATAGTTAGCTGTACAGAACCTTATGCACTTCAGACTGAAACTTTTGAAAGTGCGTTAGTTATTGAAGCTACGATCACAGACGAGTACAAACTTCAGGAAATCAAACTTTCCCGTACCTACCGATTAGAAGAAGACGGTCCTGACACCGAAGTGGGAGCTGTAGTGTATGTTACCGACAGTAATGGCAACCAATACAATTTTACCGCAAGCGGAGATAAATATGTTTCTCAACAAGCATTTGCAGCCGTACCCAATGTGAATTATCAATTGCATATTATTACTGCAGATGGAAAGACCTATACTTCAACTACCGAAAAAATGAGTTCATTAACCGATATCAATGAACTTAAACCGATTGTTGGCACTAACCAAAATGGAGAAACGGGTGTACAAATCATGGCTAAGAGTACCAAGACTTCTGAAAACACCGAATACTACAGGTTCGAATACGAAGAAACCCATAAAATCATAGCGCCTCATTGGATCGCCGAAAGAGGTGTAGCCGTTTATTACGACCCGCCTCCTCCAAATCCTGGTGATCCACCCGGTTATTTTTACATGGAACCATGGCCTTATGAAGCTAAAATTTGTTATACAACTGAAAAATCGAATGAAATTAACATATCCAACACTTCTTTAAATAGTAGCAATTCATCGGTTAACTTAGTTCAGTTTATTAAAAACAATGACTATAAAATTGGCAATAGATATTCGATAGAAGTAACAATGTACAATGAAAGTTTGGCTGCCAATAACTATTTTGAAGCACTAAAAATGAGTGCATCCAATGGCAATTTATTATCGCAAAACCAACCTGGTTTTTTTAGCGGTAACATTAAAAACGCAACGACTCCGACAGAAAAAGTTATCGGTTTTTTTGATGTTGTGCATGTATCCAAACAACGAATTTTTTTCAATTATGAAGACGTATTTCCTAACCAACAAAAACCTGACTATCCATATTATTGCCCTCAAATAACAACACTTAATGAAAATGATTTTAAGTTTTTATATTGTTTTTGCCCCCCTGGAGCACTTTGCCCTACCAATCCAAGTTGTTCCGGCGATTTTATACTAGGGTCTATTCGAGATCGGATTAAATCTGTATATCGATATGGCTTAACCGAAGTGCAATTAGTCAATATTCAGTGCGGTGATTGCACCTCTTTTTCATCCAATATAAGACCTCCTTTTTGGGTAGATTAAAATAATTTAAACTTTTTGTAACTTTTTTATAACTCGCTACGTATAACTATAAGAACTTATAAAAAGTAAGGAGAATTTTAGATGAGACAGCTCAAAATCACTAAGCAGGTAACTAACCGTGAAACTGCTTCCTTAGACAAATACCTACAAGAAATTGGTAAAGTTGACCTTATTACTGCTGATGAAGAGGTAGAGTTAGCACAACGCATCAAGGCTGGTGATCAGCGTGCGCTTGAAAAACTGACTAAAGCCAACTTGCGTTTCGTGGTATCGGTAGCTAAGCAATATCAAAACCAAGGATTGACACTTCCCGATTTGATTAATGAAGGTAATCTTGGACTAATTAAGGCGGCTCAACGTTTTGATGAAACCCGCGGATTTAAATTCATCTCTTATGCAGTTTGGTGGATTCGTCAATCTATCCTTCAAGCATTAGCAGAACAATCACGTATCGTACGTTTACCTTTGAATAAAATTGGTTCAATCAATAAAATCAATAAAATGTATGCTTTGTTAGAGCAATCTAACGAGCGCGCACCATCTGCCGAAGAAATTGCTGCAGAATTGGATATGACTGTGAACGATGTGAAGGAATCAATGAAAAATTCTGGACGTCACTTATCCATGGATGCTCCATTAGTTGAAGGTGAAGATTCTAACTTATATGACGTATTACGTTCAGGTGAATCTCCAAACCCAGACAGAGAGTTGATTCACGAATCGTTGCGTACCGAAATTGAGCGTTCTTTGGAAACATTGACGCCTCGTGAAGCTGACGTAGTTCGTTTGTACTTTGGTTTAGGTGACCAACACCCAATGACTTTAGAAGAAATCGGTGAAACTTTCGATTTGACTCGCGAACGTGTTCGTCAGATTAAAGAAAAAGCAATCCGCAGATTAAAACATACATCAAGAAGTAAAATCTTGAAAACTTATTTAGGTTAATCCTATTACGACAACAACAGTCTATGACTGTTCGTTTTTTGATTGATGATTGAAACTCCGGCTGATTACCGGAGTTTTGCTTTTTCAAGCAATCCTCCAGTCAGTTCGGCTCCGCCTCGGGTTTAGCTTTGCTCATTTCGTCTTTCAGACTTGGGTCCGGAGTTTTTTTGCTTTTACTACAAATAAAAAAACCTTGATTCATCAAGGTTTTTAAGTACTCATTTAACGTATTTGCAACCAGTTTGTCCCATCGGATTGTAATTGAATCACTGTAGAATTGGCAATTGAAGTGACCGCAGTATTGGCTATATTCCTATAAGAAGAAGTAGTCACAGCACCTCCTGAGTTATTGCGTATACAGTAAATTCTTCCAAGACAAGTTGAAGCTGCCGGTAAACTTAAAGTCCCAGAAACTCCATTTCTAAGAACAACACTGTAATGAGTATCATTTAACGTTGGATTTGCAGTAGAGAACATTGTAATACTATTTGATTGAGAACCGACCACTTGCAAAGTCGAATTCGCAACCGTACCAGAAGTATTAACCCCTACCCTTACTGTATTATCTAAACCTGTACCTTGCATTCGTATCATTTCTATATATGCGCCAGTGGTGTAATTATACTTTTTGAATACAATAGGCTCATTTCCATCATCGCCCACCTGAAACTCTAAAGCACCATTCCCTGATGTTCCTGCCGCACCCAAACTAAAAAAATCAGTACCTGCTGCACTCCCTTTTAGTCGAAAATTGCCATTAGTATCAACAAAAAACATAGGTTTATAAAATGATGCTCCTGGAGCTTCGAATTGTAATGCACTTCTCAGGTAGGTTACTTTTTGATTTGGACTATTATAATCCGCAGTTGTATCTAATAAACCGAGTGTATTTCGTAAGCCAAACTCCAAAACATTTTGGTTATTTGATCGCAATTGCATTTTTACATTGTCAATCGTTCCTAAAAAATTGGTTGTAGGATTTGTTCCTGAATTCCCTACCAATAACCAGTTTTGAGCCGAAACATCATCTGAAGGCTCCCACTGCGAACCATTATAACGCAAAACCTGATTAATAGTTGGTAGTGTAGACGAAACTGGAAGATTTTGAAGTTTAGATACAACACTCGCATCAATACCTCCAATTACATCACCTCCTAGAGGGGTCGTAGAGTCAAGAATCAAATTCCAGCCTCCACTTTTCCACTGATAAATCCCTTCAGGTGTCAATCCGCCCAAACCTGTATTGTAGATTAACAAACCAGCTATTGGAGAAGCAATTGTAGTTACATCTGCTCTTGAGGTAAGCGCAATTCTTGGCAACAAAAACCCTTTTGAGTCCGATTCCAAATGCAAAATCGACGAAGGATGTGGAGACGTTGTCCCAATACCAACCTGAGCAAAAAATGCATTGGAAAATAGGACGAAACCAACAAAAAAGAGAGTATTTTTTAATTTCATAAGCAGTAAATTTGAAGTTAAGTAGTTTTTCTTTTGGGGTAAACTTTACATTGAGAGCCAATTGGTTCCATCCGACTGTAACCAAACAACAGAATTATTATTAAGTACAGATACAGAAGTTCCAGATTCGTTGGTATAATTACTTATTGTCTTTGTGCTACCAGAGGTATTTCTGATAATATATACTCTACCAGTTGCTGAAGAAGCCAACGGAAGTGTTATTCCGACTGTCGTAGCACCGCCAGTAAGAACAACTGTATAATGCGCATCTGTTAGAGTCAAATTTGTTGAAGTACTGACTATACTTTTTGATATTGATCCATTCACTTGTAAAACAGAATTCGCTACAACAGCATTAGTATTCATCCCTATTCTAACATCAGTATTGGAACCTGTCCCTTGTAGCCTTAACATTTCAACACTCGTCGCATTATTAAACTTCTCAAAAACGATGGGCTCATTCCCTTCATCTCCAACAATAAATTCAACCGAACCATCATTTGACATTGAGCCGGCCGCACCTATTTCGAAATAATCATCACCAGCCATACTTCCTTTAAACCTGAAATTACCATCATTATTCACGAAAAAAATTGGCTTGTACGCAACCGAACCTATTGCTTCAAACTGGATTGCACTTCGTAAATGTGTTACTAACTGACTATCATCAGTATAATCAGTATATCCTTGAGTGAGACCCAAAGTCTGTCTTCTACCAAATTCAAAAAAGGGTTGATTATAAGACGACAAAGTCATTTTACTATCATCTGTAGTTCCTAAAAAACAACTCGACTGAGTAGTATTATTTCCCCTCATCAACCAGTTTTGACTGGATACATCATTTGAGTTTACCCATGCAGTCCCATTATAACGTAGCAATTGTGATATGGTTGGGTAAGAGAATAAGATTGGTTTTCTTTGAATTCCAACTACCTTATTCACAGCAACATTACCACTAACATCTCCATTGAATTCATTGACCGAATCATAAACAAAAGGTTTCCAACTAAGTTCATTCCATACAAAAATTCCTTCTTGGGTTAAACCGCCAGTTCCTTTATTATACACCAACAATCCTTTGGCTGGATTTGGAACGGTTACTACATCAGTAAGCGAAGTAAGTGCTACTCTTGGCAATAAAAAACCACGGTTGGAAGAACTTACATCCAAAATAGAAGAAGTGTTGGGTGTTGTTGTTCCGACTCCGATTTGGGCAAACATCGGAAGAGTCAGAACGACCAACACCCCTACATAAATTTTTTTCATAAGTAGGTTATTTTTTACAAAACAAAGTTAGGCAAAAAAACAATTTATAAAAAAATTTAACACAATCAACAGATAATCTGACAATTACACAACTACATTGAATTATCCTTTCAAACGTCCCAAAAATCAATTTAGGTAGAATTCTCAATTCAATTTATTTCATTCTGTACCGTAATACAGCATGGAAAACTTATCAATAGCCCAAAAGAAAAAGAGCAAAAGCAGAACCACAATTGTGCAAGTAAATTTTAAAACTCGTAAACTTCGAGTTATCTTTGCCCCACAACACAACAATACTTTTCTAAAAAATGAAGAACACACTTATTGCTCCGTCTGTACTTGCAGCGGATTTTGCCAATTTACAACGCGACATCGAAATGATTAATGCCAGTGAAGCCGATTGGTTCCACATTGATATTATGGATGGTGTTTTTGTACCCAATATTTCTTTCGGGATGCCGGTTTTGGATGCTATCAGCAAACATGCCAAAAAAACCATTGATGTGCATTTGATGATTGTTGATCCTGATCGTTACATTTCCACTTTTAAAAAATTAGGAGCAGATGTATTAACGGTACATTACGAAGCATCCACTCATTTACACAGAACATTACAAGCTATAAAAGCAGAAGGTATGAAAGCAGGAGTAGCTTTAAATCCTCACACTAATGTTTCTTTACTGGAAGATGTAATTAAGGATATTGATTTGGTTTGCATCATGAGTGTGAACCCCGGATTTGGTGGACAATCATTTATTGAAAACACATATAAAAAAGTAAAGCAACTCAAAGAAATCATCACTAGAAACAACGCATCCACTTTAATTGAAATTGATGGCGGTGTAACCAGTAAAAACGCACAACAATTAGTAGATGCTGGCGCTGATGTTTTGGTAGCCGGAAGTTTTGTTTTCAACGCAGAAAACCCTACACAAACCATCGCTGATTTAAAGAAAATCACTTCGATATAAAACAATAAAAAAGCGCTTAATTTCAGCGCTTTTTTCATTTAAAACTTTATATTTCCTGCTATTTGTTGCAGCACAATCTCGGATATCTTCGCTTGAAATTTCGCACTACTGTTTCTTGCAATTGCATTGATGTAGTTTTCTTGTGCATTTCTGAATTCTATCGTTGGAACAGTTCCAATTTTGAATTTATCCAAAGTAATCTCCATATTTTTCTTCGCAATCGCTTCATTACTTTCTTCCAGTTTTGCCAACTCCACATTGGTCAAATACGTTTGATACGCCGAAGACAGTTGCGCATTTATCGTTTGTTTTTGTTGTTCTGCCAATAAGCTCGAATTTTCCACTTGAAGCTTGGCAATTTTTTCATTTCTGTTTTGAGAAAAACCATTAAAAATGGGCATCGTGGCTGTAAGTCCGTAATTTAATCCTCGACTCGAAGTTGCTGTTGTAAACCCTAAACTACTTTCGGTTTCTACAAATGTATATCCCGTATTCAATCGTACAGTCGGGTATCGATTGGCTTTGGTTTGTTTTAATTCCAACTCTGCCACACGTTTATTGATCAAAGCCAGCTGCAGTTGTAAGTTTTGCTTTTCGGTTAATGCTTTTAATTCTGTCAATTGCAGTTTATCATCTACCACAACCTCTTCAACCACTTGAAAATTTGTAGCTAAATCTCTTGCCAGAATTTCATTCAATCGAATTTTAGTAATTTCATACAATTCTTTCTGCTTCAGTAAAGTAGAAGAATCCGTATTCAAATCGACCTGAGCATTCAACACTTCCAACTTAGCTGCTTTACCGATTAAAAAACGGTTTTCAGCAGTTTTCAAACGTTGTTTCGAAATTACAATCGTAGTATCCAAAGCTTTAATCAGTTGCTGTTGTTGTACCAAATCATAGTACGTTGTCATCACATCACTCACTTTGGTCAGTATCGTTAATTTCAATTGAACATCGCCTTGCTTTTCCAACTCTTTTAACTGATCGTAACGGGCAAACATTTTGAGACCATCAAAAACAGTCCATCCTAAATTCACACCATACTCCAATCGATTGTTTTTCGCATTATCCAATTCTCTCACATCTCCATTGGATTGTGTTTGTTTGGAATTTTGAATGCTATTATTTTTTGTCAAGCTTGCGTTGAGTTCAGGAAGCATTCCCGCATTCCCAATAGCATTATTTTCTTTATCAACATTGAGCTCGTTGGTAGCAATTTTAATATCATAATTGTTTTTCAGAGCAATTTGAACCGCTTGATCGACAGTCAAAATCTCCTGTGCCATTACTTTCGGCACAAAAACCAATACTGCTATTTGAAATAAAAATTTACGCATCACATTAAGCCTTTTCATATTGTTCAATAGTATCAAATTCAGGTCGGTGTTTTCTTTCTCTTGACCACATCAAATAAATAGCTGGAATTACAAACAATGTCAATGCCAAAGAAAACAACGTTCCTCCAACAATAACTACACCCATACCTATTCTACTGGTAGAAGCCGCCCCTAGTGACAATGCAATAGGTAAAGCTCCTAAGGCAATCGCTAAACTGGTCATTAAAATTGGACGCAAACGCGATTCTGAAGCTTCCATAATGGCTTCGTATTTTGATTTACCTTGTTCTCTTAACTGATTCGCAAATTCAACAATTAAAATACCATTCTTGGTCACTAAACCAATCAACATAACGGTTCCGATCTGACTAAAGATATTCCAGGTTTGACCGAACAACCACAATGAAAATAATGCTCCAGCAACTGCCATTGGTACAGTTAGAATAATTATAAATGGATCGATAAAACTTTCAAATTGGGCAGCAAGTATCAAGAAAATTAACAATAAAGCCAAACCGAAAGCAAAGGATGTGTTCGAGCTACTTTCTACGAAGTCACGCGATTCACCACTTAAATCGGTAGTAAAAGTGTCATCCAATACTTTTTCTTTAATTCGTTCCATGGCTTCAATACCGTCACCGATACTTTTACCTGGAGCCAAACCTGCGGAAACCGTTGCCGACATGTATCGGTTGTTATGGTACAATTGAGGCGGACTACTTTGTTCATCAACATGAACCAAATTATCCAACTGTATCAATTGTCCTTTATCATTTTTCACAAAAATAGAAGTCAAATCCATAGGTGCATTTCGGTCTTTTTTATCAAACTGACCCATAACCTGATACTGTTTCCCATTCATCATGAAGTATCCGAAACGCTGACCACTTAAAGAAAGCTGTAAGGTTTGGGCCACATCAATCACCGACACCCCTAAACTCTGTGCTTTTTCCCTATCTATTGTTACATATACTTCCGGTTTATTGAATTTTAAATTCACATCCGAATTCGAGAAAGTTGGATCATTCGAAACTTCATCCATAAATTGTGGAATCTTTTCTTCTAACTTTTTGAAATTAGGCGCTTGAATTACAAATTGTACAGGCAAACCTCCTCTTCTATTCACCGCGATAGTTGGCGATTCCGAGACCGAAACTTTCGCTTCAGCATATTGTTTTGTCCATTTGGTAAGCTTTTCAGCGATATCTTTTTGGGTTTTTTCCCTTTCATCTGGTTGTACCAATGCAATTCTAGCCATACCACTATTCACAGAAGAAGATCCAAAACCTGGTGAGGTAACAATCAAACTCACTTTTTTCTCCGGAATCGAATCATTGATCAATTCTGTCAAATCGTTCATGAAACGATCCATATAATCATACGAAGCACCTTCTGGAGCCGTTACACGTGCGCTCAGGAAGCTTCGGTCGTCGTATGGCGCGGTTTCTTTTTGCAATACATTAAAGAACAGATAAATTAATCCGAAACAAAGAATCAAAATAGGAAAACTCAACCATTTCTTTTTCATAAAGCCAGTCAATGCTTCGGCATAACCGGAATTCATTTTCTCAAAAATAGGCTCAGTTAAAGTATAGAATTTTGATTTTTTCTGTTCGCCACCTTTCATTAAGTAAGCATTCAACATTGGCGTAAGCGTTAACGATACAAATGCTGAAATCAATACGGCCGCACCAATTACCACACCAAATTCGCGGAACAATCTACCCACGAATCCTTCTAAGAAAATCACCGGTAAGAAAACAGCTGCCAAGGTGATTGAAATTGAAATTACAGCGAAGAAAATCTCATTAGAACCTTTGATAGCGGCTTCAATAGGCGACATGCCTTCCTCTACTTTTTTGAATATATTTTCGGTAACTACAATTCCATCATCTACTACTAATCCTGTCGCCAAAACGATTGCTAACAATGTCAATACGTTTACGGAGAATCCACATAAATACATAATGAAGAATGTAGCAATCAACGAAACAGGAATGTCAATTAACGGTCGGAATGCAATAGCCCAATCTCTAAAGAACAAATAGATGATCAATACTACAAGGATAACCGAAAGCAATAATGTTTCAGCCACCTCCAATACCGCTTTTTTAACGAATACTGTATTATCGATGGCAATATTCAGTTTGAAATCTTTTGGTAAATCTTTTTGCAACTGATCGTATTGCTCATAAAACTTCTCTGCAATATCCAAATAATTGGTTCCCGGTTGCGGAATAATAGCCATACCAATCATCGGTTGTCCCGAATCGGACAATTTTGTTTCTAAATTTTCAGCTTCTAAAGCCGCTTTACCAATATCACTAAAACGGACAATTTTATCTCCTTCCGCTTTAATGATGATATTATTGAAACCTTCTTCGGTTGAAATATTTCCAATAGTTTTAACCGTCAATTCGGTATTGGCACCTGTCAATTTTCCCGAAGGCAATTCTACATTTTGTTTGTTCAATGCCGAACGTACATCGGCTACTGTACATCCGTACGAAGCCAATTTATTCGGATCAATCCATAAACGCATGGCATATTTACGCATTCCCCAAATTTGCACACTACTCACTCCCGGAATAGTCTGCAAACGCTGAGAAAGTACGTTATCCGCATAATCGGTTAACTCCAATACATTTTTATTATCACTCTGAACGGTCATCGTAATAATAGGTTCCGAATCGGCATCTGCTTTGGACACTACAGGTGGTGCATCAATATCTTGAGGCAAACTGCGAACTGCCTGTGATACTTTATCACGAACATCGTTCGCGGCTTCTTCCAAATTCTTATCCAAATTGAATTCTATCGCAATATTACTTCTTCCCTGACTACTCGATGAAGATATATTTCGAATTCCATCAATCGAATTGACTGCTTTTTCTAAAGGTTCGGTAATCTGGGATTCGATGATATCAGCATTGGCACCCGAATAATTCGTTTGCACTGAAATTTGTGCCGGATCAATTGATGGGAACTCTCTTACTCCCAAAAACGTATACCCAATGATACCGAAAAGAATCAACATCAAGTTGAGTACAATCGTTAAAACGGGTCTTTTGATACTTAAAGTGGATAAACTCATAGCTATCTTACTTTATGTTAACTTTTACAGGAGTATCGTCTTTCAATGTCATCACACCTGTAGTCAAAACCGTATCTCCGGGTTTTAAACCAGTTAAGACTAGAACGTCTTTATCGGTTCTGGCTCCTGTTTCAACCATAATTTCTTTGGCTTTACCGTTAACAGACACGAACACTTTCTTACCGTTTTGTACCGGAATAAGCGCTTCTGTTGGCACCAATAAGGCATCATTGATATTATCCAATGGCAAAGAAACATTGGCAAAAGTACCAGGAATTAGCTTCCCATTTGGGTTTTGTGCTATTGCACGCATTTTCAATGTTCTGGTGGTTTCTTCAATCTCTGGTTCGATAGCATAAATTTTAGCCGTGTATGTATCTTTTGAACCTGATGTAGTAAACGAAAGCGAAGTATTTACCTTCATCTGTGTCGCATATTTTTCAGGAATAGAAAAAGTGATTTTAACCTGACTGGTATTGACTAAATTAGCGACAACAGTTGTTGGGGTAACATAGGTTCCTTTGGATATATAACGCAATCCTATCTTTCCTGAAAAAGGTGCTTTGACCGAAGTCTTCGCAATTTGCGCTTGAATTAATTGAGTTTGTGCTTGGGCCGAACGGAAATCAGCACTAGCAATATCATACTCTTCTTGGCTGATTGCTTCTTTTTGTAATAACAACTTTGCTCTTCTTTCGTTTTCTGAGGCCAATGTCTGCTTAGTTCTGGCTTGCGAAAGTTGTGCCCGAAGTTCCAAATCATTAATTTTAAATAATTGTTGCCCTTTAGAAACATAACTTCCTTCTTGAAAATTGATACTTTCCACTACACCGGAAACTTCACTACGCACTTCAATCTGCTCATTGGCTTCAATTGAACCGGAAAGTGATAAATTATCGGAGAAAATTTGAGACTTTAGCACAATTCCGGAAACTTTTGAAGGTTTTTTATCGCCTTCTTTACCTTTCCCTTTACCATTTTCCTCATTCTTAGCGTTATTAGCTGATACTCTGTAAAATATCATTCCGCCTAAAACTACTGCTAACAGTAAATATACAATATGTTTAAATTTCATAATACGTGTGTAATTTTATGTCAATGTTGGGATTTATTAACAAAACTACTTGTTATTATTTACTTCTCTAAATGATTAAATTTTATTTAACATTAATTTAGAACAATCTATCCTTAACAGAAATAACCCTTTAGTAAAAGAGAAATATACCCATTGAAAAAGAGAGTTATTGCTTCTGCGAAGAGTGTTTTTATCACTACAGATGGAGTTATTGCTACTGTAGAAAGGTTTTTTGCTACTGCGAAGAGGTTTCACCTTACTGCAGAAAGAGATATCCTCACTGCGAGAAGATATATTGCTACTGCAGAAAGAGTTTTCTTTACTGCGATGAGAGTTCTTCTAAATGCGAGAAGATATATCGCTACTGCAGAAAGAGTTCTCGTTACTGCGATGAGAGTTCTTCTAACTGCAAGAAGATATATCGCTACTACTGAAAGAGTTCTCGTTACTGCAATGAGAGCTCTTCTAAATGCAAAAAGAATTTCGCAATCTTATTTTAGAATCGGGCATCAGCTCTTCCTATCCCACAAAGCTCCGCTTCGCCATAGGGATTCAGCTCCACTGATCCCACAAAGCTCCGCTTCACCATAGGGATTCAGCTCCACTGATCCCACAAAGCTCCGCTTCACCATAGGGATTCAGCTCCACTGATCCCACAAAGCTCCGCTTTGAGAATACAAAGAAGGGTAAAAAAACATTTCAAGCGAGCTTGATGTTTTTTTACCCTTCTTTGTATTCATTCGTGACCCCATCGGGATTCGAACCCAAATCGTCAGAACCGGAATCTGATATTCTATCCAATTGAACTATGGGGCCATACTTGATTATTAATCTTTTGGAGTATCTAAAAATCCAACAGTTTAATAATCCGATTTATGCTAAAAGTTTTTTAACGATATTCGAAATGGTCTTACCATCCGTTTGACCTGCCAATGCTTTTGAAGCAGCACCCATAACTTGTCCCATTGCTGCCATTCCAGAAAAACCACCATCAGCAATAATCTTTGCAACTGCAGCCTCAACTTCCGCTTCTGACATTTGCGCAGGTAAAAATTTCTCAATTACCGCAACTTGTGCAATTTCAGGCTCAGCCAAATCGGGACGATTTTGTTCCGTATAAATAGCTGCGCTGTCTTTGCGCTGTTTTACCAAACGTTGCAATAATTTAATTTCATCATCAGTCGACAATTCTTCCTTTGCTCCACTTTCTGTTTGTGCTAACAAAATAGCAGATTTAATTGCTCTTAACGCCTCTAAAGCTACAGTATCTTTAGCTCTCATTGCGTTTTTCATTTCGTCCATGATTTGTGCTGATAAACTCATACTATTTCAATTTTAAAATGACGTAATTGGATTTGAACAAACCAAAAAATCACCGTTATACTTATTTATTTTTACTAAAATTCCTATGTTTAGGAATGCGACGCGAAGTTAAAAAAATAACCCGAAAAATCGATAGAAATTTCGGGTTACCACTATTTGATGTATGTCTGTTAATCTACATTGTCATGTAAAAAAGAATTATTAGAACGCAATTGTACATCATCGTTACTGTCTAATCCTAATGACAATCTAGAACGATTATTATCGGCAGGATTGTTATTGGTAACATCTATTCCCATACGCTTGTAAGCCGGTACTTTTTCAAATTCATCAACACGAGCAGCGTTATTATGGAATTTATAATTGAATTCCTTCATCTTACGACGACGTTCTTCTGCTCTTAATTTCAATGATTCTTCAATCGACATTTCAGTTGGTGCGAATGCATCATTCATGAATGATGGTTGTGCTACTGGATTTTGAGGTTCTACCTGCTTCACCGTAATATTCAATTCCGCTGGAGTCACTTCAACAACTGGCTCTTCTTTTTTAGCTTGAACGAACTGACTTTCCACTTCCATATACTCTTCCAAAGAATGACGAATTACACCATTTTGAGTTACTTCCGTCACAGGAACAAACTCAACAGCATCGTTCACTTTAATATCTTTGATTTCATTCGTTAGATCAAAAATCAATCGATCGGTATTTACTTTTGGCTCTTCCACTTTCGCGATTGGAAGGTCAAATGTGAACGCAATTTGTTCTGGTTCTGCAACCACGAACTGAGGTTCAACCACTTCAATTTCTTTTACTTCCGGAGATGTAAAATAGAACTCACTCTCGTTCACCTGATTCGGCGAAACGATTTCGAATGTTACATCTAGATTTTTAATGAATTCAGTAGTTGGCACCAAATCCATTGTAAAATAAGGCTCCACCAAATCTGGAGTAGTTATTTCTTCTTCTAATGAAAATACAATTTTCTCTTCAACAACCGGTGCAGGCGTTTCGTTTACAACCGGCGCTACAGGAACTGCTTGTGTAATTGGAGATGAAAAATCAAATCCTTTTGCCTCAAAAGTCTGCGTCAAATTGTGCACTAACCTTTGTTCATCTTCCAACGAATGAATGATTTTTTTAGGCTCTGTATTTACGATTTCAGCTTGTTGTTCTACACAAAATCCAGTTGCAATAATCGTCACTGCAATTTTATCACCTAAAGTTTCATCTTCACCGACACCCATGATGATGTTTGCATTGAATCCAGCTTCGGTTTGAATGTGATCATTGATTTCGCCAATTTCGTCAATAGTAATTTCGTTGGTTCCAGAAACGATAAGCAACAATACGTTTTTAGCACCAGTGATTTTATTATCATTCAAAAGCGGAGAATCCAACGCAGAAACAATGGCTTCTTTGGCACGGTTTTCACCATCAGCCATAGCAGAACCCATAATCGCAGTACCTGAATTAGCCAAAACAGTTTTAGCATCTTTCAAGTCGATATTCTGAGTATAGTGATGCGTAATTACTTCCGCAATTCCACGAGAAGCTGTAGCTAAAACTTCATCCGCTTTGGAGAATCCTGCTTTGAAGCCAAGATTTCCATACACTTCTCTTAATTTATTATTATTGATTACAATCAAGGAATCAACTTGTCTTCTTAATTTTTCAACACCAAGTAAAGCTTGTTCAGAACGAATTTTTCCTTCAAACTGGAAAGGAATAGTAACGATTCCTACAGTAAGAATATCTCTTTCTTTAGCCAATTGAGCGATTACAGGTGCAGCTCCAGTTCCGGTTCCGCCACCCATACCAGCAGTAATGAAAACCATTTTAGTATTCACATCAAGCATTTTCTCGATATCCTCAATACTTTCCAATGCAGATTGTTGTCCAACATCAGGATTAGCTCCAGCACCTAAACCTTCAGTTAAATTAACCCCCAACTGAATTTTATTAGGTACAGGACTGTTTTGCAATGCCTGTGAATCAGTATTACAAACAATAAAGTCTACTCCTTTGATACCTTGCTTGAACATGTGATTGATAGCATTACTACCTCCACCACCTACTCCAATTACTTTTATCACATTCGATTGATTTTTAGGCAAATCGAAAGCGATGCTTCCAAATTCTGAGTTGCTTTCCATACTATTTGGTTTTTTTTACTTTGTGTTACTTGCGACAATACCGATTACTCTGCGTTGTCTAAAAAATCTTTTATTTTGTCTATGTATTTGTCGAAAAACGACTTTCTGATTGTTTTTTCAGTTGTTTTGGTATCCGCCATTTTTGCCTCTTCCAAAACTTTTTCAGCCTCTTGTTGCAACAACTGCTTTTCTTCAATTGTCGGCTGTTGAACTAATACCGGCTCAGGTACATAATTTTCTTGTGGCACCGCACTCACCGTATTGTTACGAACACTGTTCATAACCAATCCGACTGCTGTTGCATACAAAGGACTTGAAATTTCTTCCCCAGAATTTCCTGCCAAATGCTCATTTGGATAACCAATACGAGTATCCATACCTGTAATATATTCTACCAATTGCTTGATGTGTTTCAACTGTGACCCACCACCTGTTAATACAATTCCAGCAATTAGTTTTTTTCTTGGATCTTCGTGACCATACGCTTTGATTTCCGTGTAAACCTGCTCTATTATTTCCACAACACGCGCATGGATAATTTTAGACAGATTTTTCAATGAAATCTCTTTAGGATCACGACCACGCAAACCAGGAATAGATACAATTTCATTGTCTTTATTTTCTCCTGGCCAAGCGGAACCAAATTTTGTTTTTAACAATTCGGCTTGTTTTTCGATAATCGAACAACCTTCCTTGATGTCTTCCGTGATTACATTTCCCCCAAAAGGAACCACCGCTGTGTGGCGAATAATTCCGTCTTTAAAAATGGCCAAATCCGTTGTTCCACCACCTATATCTATCAAAGCCACACCGGCTTCTTTTTCTTCCTGACTTAATACTGCGTCTGCCGAAGCCAATGGTTCCAATGTCAAACCTGACAAATCCAGACCTGCGCTTTTAATACATCTCCCCACATTGCGTATTGAAGAAGCCTGACCCACTACGACATGAAAACTAGCTTCTAATCTTCCACCATACATTCCGATTGGCTCTTTGATTTCAGATTGCCCATCGATTTTGAACTCCTGTGGTAATACATGAATAATTTCTTCACCAGGCAACATAGCCAGTTTTTGCACTTGATTAATCAAAAGATCAATATCCTTTTCACTGATTACTTCTTCCGCATTAGGTCTTGAAATATAATCGCTATGCTGTATACTACGAATGTGCTGGCCAGCAATGCCCACCACCACATCTTTGATTTTAAAACCAGAATCCTCCTCTGCCAAAGCAATTGCTTCTTGAATTGATTGAATAGTTTGTGTAATATTATTTACCACGCCACGAGCAACACCCAAACTTTTAGACTTACCAACGCCTAAAATTTCAAGTTTACCGTACTCATTTTTTTTACCAATCATAGCTACGATTTTAGTCGTACCTATATCAAGTCCTACTGCTATTCTCTCTCTTTCCATACCTTATTCTTTTGTACAAACCACCTGTTTTGTAAACTTCAAATTGATACTCTTATACGAATCAATTAAAGTGTCCTGTACAGCTTTTTGAAAAAACGCTTTATAGTTATTAAATTTTCTCTCCATGTTAATGGTTCGTCCAAAAACAATATCATAACCATAATTTCTATTCTTCATGATCACACTTCCATCCTCCAAAACCTGCATACCGATGATATTTTTTTTCAAAAAATCATCGTTATAAATCATCTGTAACAGAGACACGAAATTCTTGTCTTTGGCAGTGTTAATTTTACCATAAACAAGCGGCACTCTGGCACTAAAATTTTTTGAAAGCGGCATCTTACCTCCCTCATAATCAATATAAAAAGAGGTATTGTTACTAAAAACACGTGCGATTGGGGACTTCTGCTTAACGACCGTTTTTAGCTTACCATCAACACTCACATATACCTCAGAATCTTCTATTAGGCTGTGTTTATTAAGGGTTTGCTCAATACTCTTCAAATCTATATCTTCTTTTTTAATCGTAGATATACCTCCAAATTTTTCTATCAACAAGTTATTAACCATTTCGTGGGTTACAAACGGACTCTCAGCATTTAAAAATTCAATCTGAGGTTTGGAAATTTTTCGTTGTTCATTCCTTTTTGAAGTAAATGAATACAAAAAAATAACCAATCCAAAAATGGCAATCAACTGAATATTTAACACCCAATTTTTACGCATCTAATGCTTTTTTAATTTCTGGAACCATTTCTCCCACATCACCTGCTCCTATTGTAACAATAACAGGCGCATCAGATGCTTGCAACAATCCAATCAATTCATTTTTTTGAACTAATTTTTTATTTGGATTTTCTATCTTATCTAACAACCATTGCGAAGTTACACCTTCCATCGGTAACTCACGCGCTGGGTAAATTTCCATCAACAAAACTTCGTCAAACTGTGACAAACTTGTAGCAAAATCATCTGCAAAATCACGAGTTCTGCTGAACAAATGCGGCTGAAACACAGCCAATACTTTTTTACCGGGATACAACTCACGAACTGCTTGATGTACCGCGTTAATCTCAGTGGGATGGTGCGCATAATCATCGATATACACAAAATCCGGTTTTCTGATTTGGAATGAAAAACGACGTTTTACTCCTTTAAATGTTGCTAACGCTTTAGCAATAGCGTCGGTTGGGGTTCCGAACGTACTAGCCATTGCCAAAGCCAGCAACGCATTGGTTAAGTTATGCTTTCCTGGTAATCCAAATTTTATATCTTTAATCTCTTCTGTTGGTGTTGTCACATCAAACACATACCAACCGTCGACTATTCTAACATTATGCGCTACAAACTTTGACCCGTCGTTTACACCAACAGTAACCCCCTCCAAAGGCAAGCCATTGATTACAAACAGGTTAGTTTTATCCGTTACTTTATCTGCAAATTCCTGAAAGGAAGCTTTGATAGAAGCATCATCGCCATAAATATCCAAATGATCTGCATCCATCGAAGTGATGCAGGCTAAATTGGGGTGCAAATGTAAAAAAGATCTATCAAATTCATCCGCTTCCACAACAGTAATTGTTTTACCGGTACCTATTAAATTGGAATTATAGTTTTCGACTATCCCACCCAAAAAAGCTGTTACATCAGCACCACTTTCATATAAAACATGACCTAAAATACTGGAAGTCGTTGTTTTACCATGCGTACCCGCCACTGCAAAACAGTAGGTATCTTTAGTAATAATTCCCAAAACTTCAGCACGTTTTTTTACCACGTAGTCATTATCCAAAAAGTAATTCCACTCCGTATGCGATTTTGGTACAGCCGGGGTAATAATTACCAAAGTATTTTCTTTTGTGAAATCCGCAGGAATTTGTTGAATATCATCTTCAAAATGAATCGTTATTCCACTAGCAACCAATTCCTCCGTAAGCATGGTTGGCGTTTTATCATATCCTGTCACTTTTTTTCCAATGAATTTAAAGTAACGGGCCAAGGCACTCATTCCGATACCTCCGATTCCGATAAAATAAACGTTATGTATTTGATTTAAATTCATTTCCTTATTTCACTAATTTTACTATTTCATCAACTATTTGCTTCGTTGCATCAGGCAAAGCCAATTTTTTAATATTCTCACTTAAACTTTGCTGTTTCCCTTTATCTTTCAACAATGCTTCAAAAACAGTTTCGAATTGCGTATCCAATTCATTCTCTTTCATCAGAATTGCCCCGTGTTTATCCACAATAGCCTGAGCATTTTTAGTTTGATGATCTTCTGCCACATTAGGTGACGGAATAAAAACAACCGGCTTACCTACAATCGCTAATTCAGAAACTGATGATGCGCCAGACCTTGATATCACAATATCCGCAGCAGCATAAACCAGATCCATTCGATCTATAAAAGCAAGTACCTGAACGCCTTCTTTTTGAGAAAATTGTTGGTATTCCTCCAAATACAATTTCCCGCATTGCCAGATAATTTGTACATTTTGAGACAACAACCAATCCAATTCTTTAGCAATCAACTGATTAATTCTTCTCGCTCCTAAACTCCCACCTAAAATCAATAGTGTTTTTTTTCCCGCATCCAACTTAAAATAAGTCAATGCTTCCTCTCTTTTATCTTCAACAGCAATCAAATCCTGACGGACTGGATTACCAGTAAGTCTCATATTTTCTATTGGAAAAAATCGTTCCAAATTTTCATAAGCAACACAAATTTTGTTTGCTTTTTTACTTAATAATTTATTGGTTATTCCTGGATAAGAATTCTGTTCCTGAATTACCGTAGGTATTCCTAACATCGAAGCCACTTTTAATACTGCTCCACTGGCGAAACCTCCAGTCCCAATTACCACATCTGGTTTAAAATTTTTAATAATACCGAAAGACTTAGCCAAGCTAGACATCAACTTCAAAGGAAACATTGCATTTTGAAGTGTCAATTTTCGTTGAATACCGGCTATCCACAATCCTTTGATTGAATATCCCGCTTGAGGCACTTTTTGCATTTCCATTTTATCACTCGCGCCCACAAAAAGAATATCCGCTTTTGGGAAACGAGCTTTTAACTCGTTAGCAATAGCGATTGCAGGATAGATATGCCCACCTGTTCCTCCACCGCTTATTATAAATTTTGGATTTTCTTTCATCATTATTTATTTAAAACCGCATTCATTGGATTAGCAACATCTTCAATTGAATAACCTTCTTCAAAAATTTCTTCTTGCTTTTCTTCATCTGCCAATTCCCTATCAATAATACGTTGTAAAGCTTCCTCTCTCTTTTGTTTATCTAACGTTTCTTGCGCAATTTCTTCTTCTTTTTTGGTTACATTCAAAATGATTCCCAAAGCAGCACACGTCATCCAAATGGAAGTACCACCACTACTGATCAAAGGCAATGTTTGTCCTGTTGTAGGCAATAATTCGACTGCCACTCCCATATTAATAAATGCTTGGAAAATAATTGGAAAGCCCAATCCTGCCACCACCAACTTTCCGAAGACTGTTGGCGCTTTGTACGAAGCGATTACAAATCGAATAAACAAAATCAAATAGATCAGAATAATAAAAAAAGCACCCGCAAGTCCTAACTCTTCCACAATAATGGCAAAAATGAAATCGGAAGAAGATTGCGGCAAAAAGTTTTTTTGAATGCTTTTACCCGGACCTAAACCATAAACTCCACCGGATGCAATGGCTGTTTTTGCTTTTTCGATTTGGTAATCATCTTCATCAGGCACGTCTGACGTAAAATTTTCTATACGGCTAATCCATGTATCCACACGGTTTGGAAAAGCATCTGGAAAAGCCTTAACTAAAAGCACAAAAAATGCAAAAGCTAAAATTCCCATCCCTACAATTACAGCACTATTTTTGATTGGATACCTTCCAACAAATGTCAACATTAACACCATTGAAAAAATCAAGGCAGTTGTTGAAAAATTCGCTGGTAAAATCAATGCTAAAGTGATGAATACCGGAATCCAAAGTTCTACAAATGACTTTTGAAAAGTCATTTCTTCTATTTCTGTTTTAGATAAATAGCGAGCAACAAACAAAAACAACACAATTCCTGCAAATGCTGAAGGTTGGAATGTAATACCTACAAAGGGAACCGAAATCCAACGACTGGCATTCGCACCTTCAATCATTGTTCCTTTGAGCATGGTATAAGCCAACAATATCCACGCAATTGGCAACAATATTCTTGATATACTCCTAAAGTAATGGTATGGAATTTTTTGTACTTGGAACATAATCCAAATACCCGCAGCCAAGTGAATTAAATGTTTAATCAAATAGACTAAGGTATTTCCTGTTCCGTGTTTTTGATAAGCCAAATTACTACTTGCGCTATACACAGGTATAAAAGAGATGAGAGCCAACAGTGCTACCATTGCCCAAATCACTTTATCTCCTTTCAAATTATGTATTAACGTCTTCATAGTTCCTTTTTAAGCAGTAAAGCTGCTTATGACTTTATTGCAATTATAAATTTTGTACTGCTTGTTTGAACTGGCGACCACGATCTTCGTAGTTTTCAAACAAATCAAAACTAGCACATGCTGGCGACAACAATACAGAATCACCTTTTTCAGCAATTTTATACGCTTGTCTCACGGCTTCAACCATACTTGATGCTTCTACCAAAGTATCTACTACGCCAGCGAAAGCTTCAATAATTTTTTTATTATCAATACCCAAACACACAATTGCCTTCACTTTTTCATTTACCAACGGCATCAACTCAGTATAATCATTGCCTTTATCCACACCACCAACAATCCAAACTGTTGGGGTAGTCATGCTATCCAAAGCGAAAAACGTTGCATTCACATTAGTAGCTTTAGAATCGTTTATGTATTGTACATTTTGAATCTTAAGCACTTTTTCCAGACGATGTTCCACACCTTGGAAATCAGATAGACTCTCACGAATCGTTTCTTTTCTGATTTTCAATAGTTGTGCAACTGTAGCGGCTGCCATGGCGTTTTTAACATTGTGTTTCCCTTCTAATGATAATTGATTTGTTGGCATAACAAAAGTTTCTTTTGTGGTATTGATATTAATATTATTTTCTTCTAAAAAAGCTCCAAAATCCAAAGGTTTTGTCAATGAAAAAGGAACCAGTTTTGCTTTGGTGGTATTGTTTTCCAACCAATTTTTTATTGCTTCGTCGTCTGCATCATAAATCAGATAATCCTCTTCCGTTTGATTCATGGTAATTCTGAATTTAGCAGCGATATAATTTTCGAATTTGTATTCGTATCGGTCTAAATGATCCGGACTTATATTTGTAATGATGGCGATATGCGGTTTATACGTTTCAATCCCATCCAACTGAAAACTACTCAACTCCAAAACATACGTATCGTATTTTCCTTCAGCGACCTGCCATGCATAACTCTTTCCAATATTTCCGGCCAAACCAACATTTAAACCTGCTTGTTTTAATAAATGATAGGTTAACATCGTGGTGGTAGTTTTTCCGTTGCTTCCAGTAATCCCAATTGTTACGGCATCTGAAAACTGATTGGTAAATTCTATCTCCGATAAAATTGGAATATTGGCCTCAATTAGTTTTTTAACTATTGGTGCTTTGTCCGGAATACCTGGACTTTTCATCACCACATCCGCATTAAGAATTAACTCTTCTGTATGTTTTTCGTCTTCAAATTTGATTTTATGAAGTGACAACACTTCTTTATAATTGTTTTTTATCTGTCCAAAATCAGACACAAAAACTTCATATCCCTTTTTCTTTCCTAAGATAGCAGTACCTACACCACTCTCTCCTCCACCTAAAACTACTAATCGCATATTATCTTAATTTTAGGGTTACAATTGACACAATAGCCAATAAAATTCCAACAATCCAAAAACGGGTTACAATTTTACTTTCGTGATAACCTTTTTTCTGATAGTGATGATGTAGCGGTGACATCAAGAATATACGTCGACCTTCACCGTATTTCTTTTTGGTATATTTGAAATAAGCAACCTGTAGTACCACCGATAAATTTTCGGCCAAGAAGATTCCACAAATTACTGGGATCAACATTTCTTTACGAACAGCAATTGCCAACACAGCGATTACACCACCGATGGTTAAACTTCCGGTATCCCCCATAAATACAGCCGCCGGATAACTGTTGTACCATAAAAAGCCAACTAATGCACCAACAAAAGCAGCTATAAAAACAGTCATTTCACCAGAATTCGGGATAAACATGATATTCAGATAATTCGAAAAAATGATATTTCCTGAAACAAAAGTAAATACACCTAAAGCGACCACAGAAATTGCTGAAGTTCCCGCAGCCAATCCATCAATACCATCCGTTAAATTAGCACCATTGGAAACTGCAGTGATAATAAAAATCACAATTGGAATAAACACCAACCATGCCCAATTTTCGTAACCATCACCAGTCCATGCTAATAATTCAGCGTAGTCGAATTCATTATTTTTAAAAAAAGGAATCGTAGTTGCGGTCGATTTTTCTTCCAAAGAAACCGGATTGATTGTATTTTGAACTGAATTCACTACAATCTTTGTAGGTTGAGCATCTTGTCTAACTGTTACTGCAGGATGGAAATACAAAGTAGCACCTACAATTATTCCAAGACCGATTTGACCTATTACTTTAAATATACCTTTTAAACCTGCTTTATCTTTTTTGAATACTTTAATATAATCGTCAAGAAACCCGATAAGTCCCATCCACAACATGGAAACGATTAAAAGAATGATATAGATATTGTTCAGTTTTGCCAAAAGAAATACCGGAATCAAGGTAGAGAAAATAATAATAATTCCTCCCATCGTAGGCGTTCCCGCTTTTTGAGTTTGTCCATCCAAACCTAATTCACGAACTGTTTCTCCAATTTGTTGACGGCGCAAAAAGCCAATAACACGTTTACCGTAAATAGTAGACAACAACAAAGACATAATAATAGCCAATGCCGATCTAAACGTGATATACTGGAAAACTCCCGTTCCCGGAACATCTAAAGATTTATCTAAATATTCAAATAAGTAGTATAACATACCTTGTGGTTATTTGTTAAGTTGTTCTAATATTTCTTGTACAATTTTCATATCGTCAAAATCATGACGTACTCCATTTATTTCCTGATAGGTTTCGTGTCCTTTGCCCGCAATTACAATAATATCTTTGCTTTCCGCCATTTGACAAGCCGTTTTAATCGCTTGCTTTCTATCTAAAATCGACACATATTTTTTAAAATTTTCGGCCGAAATACCAGCCTCCATTTCATTCAAAATCATTTGTGGATCTTCAGTTCGTGGGTTATCCGATGTTAGTATCACATTATCGCTCAATTCGGCAGCAATTTTGGCCATTATTGGTCGCTTTGTTTTATCTCTGTCGCCTCCACAACCCACTACTGTGATTAATTTTTCATTTTTAGTACGGATATCATTTATTGTATTCAATACATTTTCCAACGCATCAGGCGTGTGTGCATAATCTACCACCGCTGTAATTTTTTGATTTGAAACGATGTATTGAAATCTTCCTGAAACACTTTCCAATTCCGATAACAATCGCAAAGCTTCAATTTTCTCAATCCCTAATTCCACAGCAACTGCATAAATCGCCAGTAAATTATAGGCATTAAAATTTCCGATTAAACGAGTCCAAACTTCTTGCTCATTCACTTTTAATTGCAAGCCAGATAATTGATTTTCCAAAATAACGGCCTTATAATCGGCATAAGTTTTCAGAGCATAGGTCAATTTTCTCGCCTGCGTATTTTGAAGCATTACGCTTCCGTTTTTATCATCTATATTGGTAATTGCAAAAGCAGATTTCGGCAAGGAATCAAAAAATGATTTTTTTACATCACGGTATTCGGCGAATGTTGGATGATAATCCAAATGGT
The DNA here is from genome assembly GCF_051908335.1 of Flavobacterium sp. MAHUQ-57. Taxonomy (NCBI): domain Bacteria; kingdom Pseudomonadati; phylum Bacteroidota; class Flavobacteriia; order Flavobacteriales; family Flavobacteriaceae; genus Flavobacterium; species Flavobacterium sp. MAHUQ-57. The sequence goes on from NZ_JBPZTE010000007.1 coordinate 555,816, forward strand.
CGTGAGACAAATTGGTAAAAACTCCGCCCTTGAAGTGTAATCCTTCAGTGCGTTTTTGATGAATCCCATGAGAACTCACTTCCATGAAACAATACTCACAACCTTCTTCAACCATTTCATTCATATAATGATTGATGGTTAATGAATCGGGAGTTGTATGAGTTGCTTTATATTCGGTATCGTCAACTAGAATTTTCACTGTTGAAAGCAAACCAACTTTATAACCTGCCTTTTTAAACATTTGGTACAATAGCGACGCAATAGTTGTCTTACCATTGGTTCCAGTTATACCTATTAATTGCAATTTTTGTGACGGATTGTCATAAAAATTAGCCGCTAAACAAGCTAGAGCCTCATTGGTATCTTTGACTTGAATATAAGTTATTTGAGACAATAAATTAGCTGGCAAATCTTCGCATACAATAACAGCAGCTCCAAGAGAAATCGCCTTATCAATAAATTGATGACCATCGGAAATAGTCCCTTTGATTGCTACAAACACATCATTATTACTCACATTACGCGAGTCAAAATGAATGGCACTCACTTGAATATCTGTTGTACCATGAACAGATTCAATACCAACTTTGTATACTATGTCTTTTAAGTTTTGCATTATGACAACTCCAGAATTATTGTGTTATTTTTCAAAATAGGCTGACCTGGAAGAATTGATTGTTTCTTTACTTTTCCGATGCCAATTACCTTAACTTTCATATTTAGGTTTTCCAGCAGCGCTACCGCATCCATACCTGGCATACCTTTCAAATTAGGCACAACGGATGGTTTTTTATTTACCTTTTCGTTGTAGGCTAGATAACTAGTCTCTTGATTTTTGAATTTTCTTTTTAAATCTTTTATTTTATTGGTAGATGGCACATCAGTAAACACTTTTTGAGCGATACGTTTAAAAACCGGGCCAGCTACATCTGCACCATAATAATTATTTTTCGAAGTATTCGGTTTATGAACAACTACAATGCAAGAATATTTTGGATTATCTGCTGGAAAATAACCAACAAACGAAGATGCATAATACATTTCTGTATCTCCTTTATGATAAGCCATCTGAACCGTCCCTGTTTTACCTGCCATTGAAAAATCTTTAGAATACAATTTCGAACCCGTTCCTTGTTTTACTACGTTTTTCAAAACAGCATTTACTTTTTTCAATGTTGGGTCAGAACATATTTTAGGATTAATCACCTGCTTGTCAAACTTTTTGATGGTTTTGTTCCATTCTTTCACCTCTTGAACAAACATCGGCTTTACCATTTCGCCATTGTTCGCAACGGCATTGTACAACGTCAATGTTTGTAGCGGAGTAACAGATACTCCGTAACCAAATGCCATCCAAGGAAGAGAGATTCCGCTCCAGCCATTCTCGCCGGGTTGTGGTATTCGAGGAATACCCTCTCCTTTAAATGGTAAACCAAGAGGTTTGTTAAGCCCCAAATTATTTATTCGGTCAACAAACTGTTTTGGGTTGGTTTTATAATTTTCATAAACTGCTTGAACCAAAACTGTATTCGAAGAAACTTCGAAACCACGGGCTAATGAAATTTTTCCGTAACCACCTTTATGAGAATCACGAACATGTCTTCCTTTATAAACTATATCTCCACCTTTCGAATCATACACTTTACTAGTATCAATTTTTTCGTCATCCAGAAGTGCGATTAAATCCACTAACTTAAACGTTGACCCGGGTTCGTGTGATTCGCCGATAGCATAATTCACAGTTTCATAGTAAGTACCATCTTTACCTCTACCCAAATTGGAAATTGCTTTTACAGCACCCGTTTTGGTTTCCATAACAACAACACAACCATGATCCGCCTCATACTCTTCCAATTGTTTTAATAAAGCGTGATGCGCAATATCCTGAACGTAAACATCTATAGTAGAAACAATATCGTATCCATCACGTGGTTCCACTTCATTATTATCGTGAATGGGTTTCCATTGGCCTTTTGCGATTTTTTGCTTTAAAATCTTACCATCTTTACCGTTTAAGTATTTACTAAAAGCACCTTCTATACCCACAGGAAGCAACCTACCTTTTTCATCATATCGCTCGTAACCGATAGTCCTTTTCGCAATTTTACCGATTGGATGCTCACGCACAGTTTCTTGCTCGGTTATCATCCCTCCTTTGTAAGCTCCCAAATTGAATAATGGAAAACCTTTAATCGTCATATACTGCGTATAACTCAAGTCGCGTGCAACTAAAAAGTAGCGATTTTTATTTGCTTTCGCTTTACGGAATTCATTCAAATACACCGAACTGGACTTCCCTAAAAACTTTCCTAATGAATCAGACAAAGGCTTTACATATTTATCAAAAGTCTCTTTTGACGGAGCCACTGCATCAAAACGAATCGTATATTCCGGAATAGATGTTGCAAGTAAACTTCCGTCAGAAGAATACACATTCCCTCTATTTGCAGGAATTACAAAGTTTTTAACCGTGCGTTCTTTTGCCAATTGACGGTAATAATCACCTTCCACCCACTGAATGTTCGTTAGCTTAACGCCAACAGCTGTCACCATAATCAAAATGATTAAAGCCACTACATAAATACGATTCAATATGTTTCTGTTTTCTACTGCCATAGGTTATCCCAAGCTGTTTTTTCTTTTATAACTTTTATTTTTTTGGGCGGAACCGAAGAGGGGAAAATTTCTTTTTTTTCCATTTTTTCAGCTACAGACGATTCCATTTTAATCTTCATCAACTCCGAACGACGATCTACAAATTCTGATCGTAATTCTTTTACTTCATTGGTCAACTCCGCTATTTCGAAAATTTTCTTTTCATAACTATGTGTATTCGCAATCATGATTATGGCCAAGAAAATCAAATAGACAATAAACTGCCAATTTTTGATCGCATCCTCGTTCACCAAGAACTTGGCTTTCAACAAGCTATACAACTTCCCTTTCATTATAATTTCTCAGCTATTCTCAGTTTAGCACTTCTTGCTCTGTTATTGATTTTAATCTCAGCATCTGTTGGCACAATCAATTTCCCAATTGCTTTAAATGGAACCTCAAAACGACCAAACATATCCCTTTCAGGTTCACCTTCAAACATTCCGTTTTTAACAAAGCGTTTTACCAATCGATCTTCCAATGAATGATAGGAAATCACACTCAAGCGTCCACCGGTATCCAAAACTTCTAATGTTTGTTCCAAGAATTCTTTCAAAACTTCCATTTCCTGATTCACTTCAATACGAATAGCTTGATAGATTTGCGCCAAAATTTTATTCGCTTTGTGCGCTGGTAAAAAACGAGCCAACACCTGTTTCAGATCTTCCGTATTTACGATTCGCTCCTTTTCCCTAGCCTCAACGATTGTTCTCGCTAACGCCGCTGCATTTTTAAGCTCACCATACTCTAAAAAAATACGACGTAAATTTTTATCGTCGTATTCGTTAACCACCCTGTATGCACTCAATTCATTTTTCTTACTCATGCGCATGTCCAGTTCAGCATCGAATCGCGTTGAAAAACCTCGTTCCGGAACATCAAACTGATGTGACGAAACCCCAAGATCTCCTAAAATTCCGTCTACCTTTTTAATTCCGTAGAAACGAAGAAATCTTTTGATAAATCTGAAGTTTTCTTTAATCAGCGTAAAACGTTCGTCTTGAATTTCATTTACCCAAGCGTCTTCATCTTGATCAAAGGCAAACAATTTTCCATTCGGTCCTAATTGAGACAATATCTCTCTAGAGTGACCACCTCCTCCAAATGTCACATCAACATAAACCCCATCAGGCTTAATATTCAAGCCTTCCACCGTTTCCTTTAACAATACCGGATTATGATATTCCATCTAACTCATCGTTTATGTTACCCATTACTTCCTCTGCCAAATCTGCAAAATCTACATCTGCATCATCAATAGCTTTTTCATACAAATCCTTATCCCAAATCTCAACAATATTAACCGCCGATGACAACACCACATTACTGGTAATCGAAGCAAACAATGCCAAATCTTTAGGTATCAACAACCTTCCTGTCGAATCAATTTCCAACATACGCACACCCACTGTAAATCGTCGAATGAAATCATTGTGTTTTTTATTGAATCGATTAAGTTTGTTGATTTTTTGCATCATTAAATTCCATTCTGCCATAGGATACAACTCCAAACATTGCTGAAAAACAGATCGCTTTAATACGAAACCGTCCTGCAACGAAGAAGCCAACTGATTCTTCAAAGCCACAGGTAACATCAACCTGCCCTTTGCATCAGCCTTACATTCATATGTTCCAATAATGGTATTCAATGAGTTACACTTTTTGTATGATAATGTACAAATGTAAAAAATAATTTACCACATTTTACCACAAATTACCACTTTGTTAATAAGTTTTACCGTTTTTAATCCATCATTTTACGGAATAAATTGATTTTATTGACCTTTTCAAAGTGGGAGGATGTTTAATCCGTTTTCAGATTATTAACATTTACAAGTATTTTGTTAAAAATAAAAACGAAAAACAAACCCTTAAAATACTAACAATGAAACAATTAATCGTTTAAGATCTCTATTCTATGTTTTCCCCACTCTTACTTCTTGTAAAATATTCTATATTTGTGAGTTAATAGACAAACCAAACAGAAGAGAGATTGTGGAGAATTTAATAAAAGAAGGTAAATACGAATACTTCGAAGCTGGAGAAGGAACTCCAATTATTATACTGCATGGATTAATGGGCGGATTGAGCAATTTTGATGGTGTCGCCAATTATTTCCCTCAAAAAGGATACAAAGTTATCATTCCTCACCTACCATTGTATACTCAGAATATTTTAAAAACGAATGTGAAGTCCTTTGCTGTATATGTGAAGAATTTCATGGATTATAAAAAATTAGACAGAGCCATTCTATTAGGCAATTCACTTGGAGGACACATCTCCCTTTACTTTACAAAAATGTATCCCGAAAGAGTTTGCGGATTAGTAATAACCGGTAGTTCAGGACTTTACGAAAGCGCCATGGGAGACAGCTATCCGAAGCGAGGTGACTATGAGTACATCAAGAAAAAAGCCGAGGATGTATTTTACAATCCAGAAATTGCTACGAAAGAAATCATCGATGATGTTTACAATACAGTTAATGACAGAGTTAAATTAATCAAAACTTTAACCATTGCCAAAAGTGCTATCCGTCATAACATGGCCAAAGATTTGCCCAAAATGCACGTACCAACAGGCATTATTTGGGGCAAACAAGACAAGGTTACACCACCAGATGTAGCGGAAGAATTCCACAAATTATTACCCAATTCAACTTTATACTGGATTGACAAATGTGGTCACGCAGCTATGATGGAACATCCGGACGAATTCAATAGAATTTTAGAAGAATGGCTTGAAAACAAAGCCGAACATATCCATTAATACTCCTTTTTAGGAAATTACAAGAAAAATACCAACAATGAAAATAAATACTGCCGAGTTTATTATCAGTAATTCGATTGTGAGCAAATGCCCACAAGATCGAATACCTGAGTATGCATTTATCGGAAGGTCAAACGTAGGAAAATCATCCTTAATCAACATGTTGACCAACCACAAAAACTTAGCAAAAACATCGGCTAGACCGGGAAAAACACAATTAATCAATCACTTTAAAATCAACAACAATTGGTTTTTAGTAGATTTACCGGGTTATGGTTATGCCCGAGTATCCAAAAAAACAAAAGAAGTTTTTCAGAAATTCATCACCGATTATTTTGAAAAAAGAGAACAATTGGTGTGTGCTTTTGTGTTGATTGACATTCGCCATGAAGCACAAAAAATAGATTTGGAATTTATCACCTACTTAGGCGAAATAGAGATTCCTTTCTGTATAATATTTACTAAGGCCGATAAAATTTCCAAAGGAAAAATAGAACAGCAAGTAGCGGCGTACCGTAAAGCTTTATTAGCCAATAATTGGGAAGAAATGCCTCAATACTTTGTTACTTCTTCTTTAGATGTTATAGGTAAAGAGAATGTTCTAGAGTACATTGACGCAGTCAATCAGGAAATTTTCAAAAACAATGACTTTGTATAAAACACAAAAAAGGGTTCGCTAAACGAACCCTTTTTTTTATTCTTGTTTTAATTCCAATTTTTCAGCAAAGTAGTCACAGAAATCACGCATAGTAGCACTCATTTTCTCATCGGCGGTTGCGCGTTCAAATGTATCAGCCATAGCGACTAATGTCTGATGAAAGAAAACCTTCATCTCATCTACAGGCATATCTTTCGTCCATAAATCGATACGCATAGTTTCTTTTGCATTGCTATCCCAAATATTCAACATCACAGCTTTAGCTTCTTCGTTTTCCACTCCACCATCTTTTGCGGTCCAGTGTAATTTTTCGGGAACATGATTTTCGTCAAGCGAAATTTTAAATTGTATATCTGAAGTTTTTGTAATTGCCATTATTTAGCGGGTTTATATTTAGATTTTTGAAATATTTCTTTAGCATCCATAATCATTAGTTTCTGAATTGGCACATCGTTATTATCCATATAGGAACGAACAATTTGCCACCCCAACCAAACACCTATACGAGAAGGCGTCTCACTGTCATTATCTCTTCCGAATTTAGAAAATGGTCCAGGAACAATAAAATTCTGAACCAACTTTGGATTTGTACTGTACAACAAGTTCTCTTCTACAAAGTATTTCCAAACCTCAACATCGTTATCTTCACACCATTTCAATTCTTCTGCCGTATAACAAATCTTATCCTCATCAGACACATCCGGAAGCAACACGTCTTTCAGATACATTTGTTTACCTGCATAAATAATTTGCGACAAGAAATCACGTTCTGTTGGCGGTTTTACTTTGCCCAATGAAAAACTCTGCACAATATCAGGCATCATCTGATTAGGTTCAAACGTTTTCTTTTCATACTCTGGGAATTCATAAAACTTATGCCCTTTTCCAAGATAAAGCTCCAAAGAAATAATAAGTACATTTTTCTTTTCTGCATAAATTACTTTATAATCCGGATCCATATCTTGAATTACAGTAATTACTTTTGGAACTTGAGTTTTAGGGTAATAAAATGTAATGTATTTGAAAAGCTTTTCAATTTCAACTTTTTGCGCATCGAAATTTTCGTAACGCTTTTCCACTTCTTTGTACAACTCTCGCCACATTGGGTGCGTCATTTTCTCCGTAAGGTATTTTTCATCTATCCCTTGTGGAAAAAAATCAGGATATTGCGCTTTTAGTTTTGGCAAATCTTGAGGTTTGGATTCGTAAAAAGCTTTATCATAACGATCTACTTCAACAGTCAAAGGGATTTCTTCAGCTTCTTCTTTAACCATTTCATTCTTTTTACAAGAAACAAAAAGAAGAGAAAGCGATAAAAAATACAGGAATTTCTTCATCAAATTAGTGTTTAGTATCTCAAACGAGATGAACATAAAATTATTATTTTTGCAAATATACATTGGTTTTTAATAGAAAGAGTCACTATGCAAAAAATTAGCACTATCAATTCTGAAAAAGTAAACAGTCATATTGTAAATTGGCTAAAATCGTATGCCGAAAGCGCCAAAGTAAATGGCTTTGTAGTCGGAATTTCAGGAGGGATTGACTCCGCATTAACCTCAACACTTTGTGCTCAAACAGGCTTACAAACATTATGCGTTGAAATGCCCATACATCAAGCCCAAAGCCATGTAAACCGTGCCCAAGAACATATTGCACAATTAAAAGAACGCTTTCCCAACGTAACAGATACCCGAGTTGATTTAACACCTGTATTTGAAAGTATGAAAGCCGAAATACCGGGCAGCAACAACGAAGCTAAATTAAACCTTTCATTAGCCAATACCAGAGCGCGTTTACGAATGACTACTTTATATTATTTAGCTGGCATTCACGGACTTTTAGTAGCCGGAACCGGTAATAAAGTAGAAGATTTTGGCGTTGGTTTTTTTACTAAATATGGTGATGGCGGTGTTGACTTAAGTCCGATTGCCGATTTATTAAAAAGCGACGTGAGAGCTTTGGCAAAATACTTGAATGTTCCGGATTCCATTTTGAATGCGGCACCAACCGACGGATTATTTGGAGACGATCGAAGCGATGAAGATCAATTAGGAGCGAGTTATCCGGAGTTAGAATGGGCTATGGAACAACTTGAAAAAGGCAAAACTGCCGAAAATTTTGAAGGCAGAGAACGCGAAGTCTTCACTATTTACAAGCGTTTGAACACTATCAACCAGCACAAAATGACCCCAATTCCTGTATGTATAATTCCTACAGAATTGAAGTAAAAATAATCCTGATTTCCAGCTTTTTATAAAAATTTTCGTATCTTTACAACCCGCTTTTGTTCAATTAAAAAAATTTTAGGAGTATGGTGAAGATAGGACTTGCCGACAACCATCCGGTTGTTCATTATGGCATTAAATCGTATTTCAAGGAGCATTCTGACATTACTTTAGTAGGAATTGTAGACAATTTCGAAATGGTTGAAGAAATGCTTAAAAGAAAGGAAATTGACGTTCTAGTTATGGATTTGGAATTAGACGGTCTTTCAAGTATCAATTTGATTAAGGCTTTACTAAAAGATCATCCAAAACTTAAAATCGTTCTTTTTTCCAATTTGAATGAACAGGTCTATGCACCCAACGCCATCAAGGCAGGTGTGTCGTCCTTTCTACAAAAATCCGAGAAACTTGACATTTTGGCATCGACCATTATTAAAGTGAATCGTGGCGCTATTATTTTTAGCGATGCCGTTAAACGCAACATGGCGCTTATTTCAAAGCAAGCCAAATCAGAGCGTTTGTACCGAAAATTATCTACCAGAGAAGTAGAAGTCTTACGCTACTTGTCGAATGGTAAGAAAAACAAAGAAGTTGCCGAGGCACTCCATTTAAATGAAAAAACCATCAGTACTTACAAACTGAGATTGCTAGCTAAACTTAACGTTACTAACTTGGTGGATTTAGTCAACAAAGCAAAAACACTAGAGATTGTTTAACTTTTTTTGACACAAAACTGCCCAACTTGTCGGAAAAGTTTCCGCTAAGCATAGAGTAGTCCATCACCATAGGAAGATTTTCAACATTATCAGCATCCGTTTCTTTGGAAATGGATGCTTTTTTTTTAGACACTCAGTAAACATAATACGCAATCATTCAAGATACACAGTGCAATTCAAAATCTAGAAACCATAAGGAATCACAACTCTTCCTAAAATTTCAGCAATATCCTTCGAAAGCTTATTATAATCCGTAATTAGGGAAAGAACTTCAGAATTGTCTGCATTACTTTCCTTTGGCAAATTATACATTATCTCCTTGATAACCTTATCAATTAGAAACCTTCTAAAAGTCAACACCGTTTCCGTAACATTTTGACTGATAGTCGTCTCTTTCATTTTAACATAGATTTCTTTCGCCTCCCAGTTATTCAATGGATTCTTCTCATCTTCCATAATGATACTTGTAATTTCCCTAGCCATATGTGGCGGCAAATCCATTAAATACTTTTCGAGATTAAATTCCTCGTTTTGATTAAAAAAATCCATGAGGTTATCATAAATCTCTTTAAAATCTTGGTTAACAAACTCTACCTCATCATCTTGCAAACTAAGAAAAATTCTTTGGTATACTTTACATTTGGTTTTTTCCTCAACCCTTTTCAACTCGCCTTCTTCATCTGCCTTCCAATACGAATCCTTAAATTCCTCTTCAACACCACCATATCGCAGCAACAACTCAATAATTTTTCTTTCCAAAATGTACTGCACATCAACTTTAGCATTAACAGCAATATTTTCGGTTTTATGTACTTCAAAAGCTTTTTGTTCCTGTTTGAATTTCTTATTGACTTCGGAAATATCTTTTTGCACCAATTGCGCCAACGTATTGAAAAGAACTTCTTCGGAAATATCCATAATTCGGGCACATTCCTGAATATACACTTCCCGTTTAATTCGGTCCGGAATTTTAGAAATACTAATGACCATATCACGAATCAACTCTGCTTTTTTAATGGGATCATTCTTCGCATCTTTCATTAACAAAGAAGCCTTGAACTGAATGAAATCCATTGCATTTTCATCCAAATAGCGCATCAACTCATCGTGTGGCGTTTTTTTGGCAAAACTATCCGGGTCATCGCCGTCAGGAAACGTACATACTTTGACATTCATTCCTTCTTCCAAAATCAAATCGATTCCTCGAATAGAAGCTCTTAAACCCGCCGCATCACCATCAAAAAGCACCGTGATATTTTTGGTCAATCTGTTTATCAAACGAATCTGATCAGGTGTCAAAGCTGTACCGGAAGAAGAAACAACATTTTCAATACCTGCCTGATGCATTTGAATCACATCAGTATATCCTTCACACAAATAACAATTATCTAATTTTGCAATCGCTTGTTTGGCATGGTAAATACCATACAACACTTTGCTTTTATGATAAATCTCACTTTCGGGAGAATTCAAGTATTTTGCAGCTTTTTTATCGTTGGTCAAAATTCGACCTCCAAATCCTAAAACTCGTCCAGACATACTTTGAATAGGAAACATCACTCGTCCTTTGAAACGATCAAAATGCCTACCATCTTCTCTCAAAATAGTCAAACCTACTTTTTCTAAGTATTCCAACTTATACCCTTGTCCTAATGCCTCTTTGGTAAAAGCATCCCAATTTTCAGAAGAATAACCTAATCCAAATTTCTTAATAGTCTCTGAAGAAAAACCTCTTTCTTTAAAATAGGACAATCCAATAGCCTGACCTTCATCGGAGCTCAGCATTGAATTTTGAAAATATTTCTGAGCGAATTCAGAAACCAGATACATACTTTCCTTTTCATTGGCCTCCGCCACATCTTCGGCAGTTTGAACCGTTTCTTCAATTTCAATGTTGTATTTTTTGGCTAGGTACCGAATGGCTTCAGGAAAAGAAAAATGCTCGTGTTCCATTACAAAAGTAACTGCATTCCCTCCTTTACCAGAACTGAAATCTTTCCAAATTTGTTTTACAGGTGAAACCATAAACGATGGCGACTTTTCATCGGAAAAAGGACTCAAACCTTTAAAATTACTTCCCGCTCTTTTGAGTTGTACGAAATCACCAATAACCTCCTCAACACGGGCGGTTTCAAACACAGCATCTATGGTACTCTTGGAAATCATTGTATATGCAAAATAGGGTTCAAATATACGAACTAAAAAAAGAGGATTTATCATAAAAAGAAAAAGTGCTTCCTCATGAAGCACTTTTATATTTTTTAAACCCGTATTTTTTATTTCAAACGAAAATCCGGCTTTTTATTTACGTTGTTACTATAAAATAAATTTAAAATTCCACTGTTTGAAATCAAGTTCATTTTATCTGTTTGCGAAAACCAATTAGAAGGCACTTCTGCTTTGAACAACGCTTCGTTAGAAACAATTGAATTACAACTATCAATTGATGAGTTTGTTATTTTAATTTTCACGAATTCTTTAGGATCTAAGTATTTATCATCTAAAGCCAAGAAACTTTCAAATCCAACTACCACACATTTGTCCATTTCTAAGAACGATTCCGATTTTAATGAAATTGCTTCTTTCACTAAGCCCATTGAATTTTCCTCATTATTGACCATAGTTACGTTTTGCAATTTTACAATCGTTTTCTTTTTTGAAGGATCAAAGTTCTCTACTTTATCGTAAGAATCAATTTCGAAACATCTTGAACGTGTATTATCAGAGATGAATGGGTTTCTGATAATAACTGAATTAGTCACTATACTTTGTGTTCCCATTGAGTAGTCGAAATCGTCATCCGCATTTCTAAAAGAAATAATATTATTCATATCGATACTACCTCCAATGATTTCTAATGCATCATCTTTAGCATAGCTAATTTGAACGTATTCAATTTTAGTCTTTTTACCAACTGCACCTAGAGTCAAACCGTTTAACATGGTTTTTTCATTCAGTTTTTTTCCAGCAAACTCGATACGCACGTATTTTAAACTACCTGCATCATTATTTTCATTATTACCTCCGAAAACATTGTACAATGGATTAGGATCATAAATCGATGAAATAACTCCTCCTAATCTATTCAATGGAGCATCACCGTATAGAATCACACCACCCCAGTCACCTGGTTTTCTGTCAGCTGTTCCTTTGCTTGAAGTAAAAACAATTGGATCTGTAACAGTTCCTTCTGCAACCATTCTTCCTCCTTTAGTTATTACTAGAGTACCATTTGTATCATGATCTCCTCTTAAAACGGCACCTGGCTCAATTGTTAAAGTCACATTATTTGCAACATAAACAGTTCCCATGATTAAATAGGTTGTTTTCTTAAGAGTTGTATTTTGAGAAATGACACCCGTTAAAATTTGAGACGGCTGATTGTATTCAGCTTGCTTGGGCTTGAAGTTAGTCCATCCGTTAAACCAGTTAGGTTCTCCATAGATACCTCGCGCATTTTGCGCATTCACCGCTGAAAAAGCAGTCAACAAAATAAGTAATAATTTAGTTCTCATTTAGGGCCTTTTTTAGGTTATTTATTTTTTTAGCGAACTACAAATGTAATATTCCAATTTGAATACACAAAATAGCACAAGTTAATTTTACACTTTGATAACCAACCAAATATTGTGCCAATAAATTATTTTAAAAAACAAATAAGTGCTCTCATATTGAGAACACTTACGAAATAACTGACAAATAAAATTAATTCATATCGAATCGAACCCCTAAAGAAATATTATTCTGATCTACTAAATTTTTATTGAACAATGGATTCATGTCGTATTTTACGTACAAACTTGTGCCCTTGTGACCGATATAGGCTCCCAAACCATAAACAAAATCGTTCACATTAAAATCACCTTTGGTCTTTGAAGTTACAGAATTTCCAAACTCGTCATCATATTTTACAATTTGTTTGGTTTTCAAATTCGCTCCTACAAAACCACCCAAACCAAATCGGAAACTTTGATGAATTTTATAAACCGCCTTATCCTTATCCATAGTTTTCGGAGAGGCATCAAACTCCAAATACAATGGTAGTACTAAATTCACATTACGTAATCTGGAATCTTTTAAATTAATTGAAGCCGCTTGCAGATTGGTTTGATTTCCATTTTCAACAAAATACCTGTTGTCTGTTGGACGAAGATTGTTATATTGTAAAGACAAACCGTATTTGAAATGCAATAAATTATTGTTTTTAAAAATTCGGGTGTTGTACGTCCAACCCAACTCATAAAAATGAGAACCCCAATACCTGAAATCGGAATGCGCAACAGCTCCATCGGTTACCAAATTATTCACTCCCGTTGCGAAAACCAGTTGCGACGTAGTTCTTTTTTGCAAATATTGGATTGTATCTTTTCCGCCAACCACTAATTTAATTCCTTTTCCATAAGTCTTCCCGGATCTTTTTACCGTATCCAAAGAAGTGATTCTTCCTTCTACTTTTTGTTGTACTAAATCAGCCAACATTTGTTCTTCAACAGCCACTCTTTCCTCAATTCGTGCTGCCACAGTTTCTGCTAATTTGATTTTTTTCTCATCGGCCTGCTCCCATGTAATAGTTCCCTTTTCAAATTCACGATTAACCAATTCTACTTGATCTTTCAAAAAGGCTTTTTCATCTTTTGTAATTTTCTCGATACGATTAGCAATAGCTTTCGCCTTTTGTTCAAATGTTTCCTGCCCATACGTTTTGGCAATAGTAGTTACGGCAAAGATTGCCAAATAGATAATACAATTTTTCATAATGACTGTTCGTTTTTATAATTAATGATTTGATGATTCTTCTAGATTTCTGTTAGCGATGGCTTCTTTTGTTTCTTCGTAATTCTTTTTTATGGTACGTAATACTTTCTGACGGAAAGTCAATTCAATTTCCCCGTCAACTTGTGAAAGCAGGCTTCTTGCACTCACTTTCACTCTTGATTTGGTGTCAATATTTGGTTTTTCTACTTGTGCCAACAAAGATTCAGGATTCGCCTCTTGTTTTTGAATAATTTGTAGCTTTTCCTGCTCTACTGAATTCTTGGCTTCTTTCGGTGTTGGTTCAGAACTTGCTATTGACTGTTCTACTTTCTCGGGATTATTTTTATTTAAATGTCTATCTATATTTGATTTTTGGGAGATAGAATTCACTTCCTGAACTACTTCAACATAACTTTTCTCCGTTTTGTTAGTCAAACTGCTATTAGACTGAACATTCTCCTTTTTTGTTTCTGTATCCGATGCATTCTGAAATGTTTCAAACACTACAGGCTCGCCTTGCAAATCCATCTCATTTTTTTGTGTAGGATTCACGAAAAAATAACCCAAACCTGACAACACTAAAAAGCTAGCCGCTAAAGACAACCATGGCAACCCTTTTCTGCCTTTTTTCTCTTCCTGAACTGAAAGCATCGCATCCAATCTGTCCCAAGATTGCGCTGAAGGCATGATTTCTCTTTCTTCCAGCTTTTCTCTAATTTGATTTTCTAATTTATTCGGTTCCATTGCTGTACTTATTTAATTTGTTGATTTGTTCCGTCAGCATTTTTCTAGCGTGAGACAATTGTGATTTTGAAGTTCCTTCATTAATTCCCAACATTTGAGCAATTTCATGATGCTTATATCCTTCAATGACATTCAAATTGAAAACCATTTTATAGCCATCAGGCAAACTATCAATCAAGTACTGTATTTCATCCAGAGAAAGTTGGTTTTCGATATCGTTGACCACCTCATCAAAATACGACTCATCATCAATGAACTTCATTTGTTTTTGAACCCGTATGTACGAAATGCATTCGTTAATAATTATTCTTCGGATCCAACCTTCAAAGCTTCCTTTGTGTTCAAAATGCTTCAGATTAGTAAAGACTTTCATAAATGCGGTAATCATTACATCTTCCGCTTCGTGCAAATCTTTTACATACTGCCTGCAAACACTCAGCATTTTCGGCGAATACTTGGAATAAATCTGATGTTGAGCCTGTCGATTATTTTCGACAGCCAAATCGATTATTCGTTTTTCTTCCTGATGTAAATCAATTACTTTCAAAATTGTTTTTTAGTTTGTTTACTTTTAGCAACCGAAAAAAATAACATGCATTAATTAGCGGTTCTATTAGCATAGACGAATCTCGATTCAAAATGGTTGCATGGGGTTGAAAAAAAAGTTTATTTTTTTCTTTCAATCACGTAATTCACCATTAAAATCAAGGCTTCTTTGTAAGAAGAATTTGGAAAAGATTCAATCAATTGTAGTGCTTCTTTCTGAAATTGAATCATTTTTTGTTCGGCATATGCCAAACCGTTGTTGTTTTTTACGAAAGCGATAACCTCTTTGACACGCTTTTTATCCTTATTATGGTTTTTAATTGAATTGATCAACCATTTCTTATCCTTTTCAGAACAATTATTTAGAACATGGATTAAAGGCAACGTCATTTTCTGTTCTTTGATATCAATTCCTGTAGGCTTACCGATTGCTTCATCTGAATAATCGAATAAATCATCTTTGATTTGAAAAGCCATACCAATAAGTTCTCCGAATTTCCGCATGCGTTCGGTCAGTTCTGTATCGTCTGGTTTAACAGAGCAGGCAGCTAATGAACAACAAGCGGCGATCAATGTTGCTGTTTTCTGACGAATGATTTCATAATACACTTCTTCGGTAATATCCAGACGGCGTGCCTTTTCAATCTGAAGCAATTCTCCTTCACTCATTTCGCGAACCGCTACTGAAATAATACGCAGTAAATCAAAATCTCCGTTGTCAATAGAAAGCAGCAAACCTTTGGATAAAAGATAATCACCAACCAAAACTGCAATTTTATTTTTCCAAAGCGCATTGATGGAGAAAAATCCGCGACGACGGTTACTATCATCAACCACATCATCATGTACTAAGGTTGCCGTATGAATCAGTTCGATAACCAACGCGCCACGATAGGTTCTTTCCAATACTTCACCACCAGAAATCATCTTGGCTGTCAAGAAAACAAACATTGGACGCATTTGCTTTCCTTTCCGGTTAACTATATAGTAAGTGATTCTATTTAAAAGCGCTACTTTGGAAGACATCGAATTATGAAACTTTTTTTCAAAAAGTTCCATTTCTTCAAGTATTGGTTTTTTTATTTGCGAAGTAATATCCATCGAAAGCCAAAGATAGTATTTAAGTTCAAAACTTTCAAAATCCAACTATTTTTTTATATTTGATTAAACCTTTTGGCATTATAATTGTCTTATTCTCAAATCTTAAAAAATTCTTAAATTATGAAAGCTAAAATTTTAATCTTGACCACTCTTTTGTCTCTCGCTTTTTTTAGCTGTACAAAAGAAGAAAGCACAGAAAATCAAAACACACCGATCACAGCCGATGAAGTAGCTGTTAATGCAAAAATTGATTTTGCTAATGATGATATTGCAGATATTGTTGCAGAACAAGAAGCAAAAACCTACGCCAACAGCACAGATGGACGTTCTATTGACTCTCCAGGTTCCGCCCTTTCAACTTGCGCTACCATTACCAGAGTTCCTGCTTTTGGAACCGCGATTACACCTGGCACAACGGTTACAAAAACAATCGATTTCGGTGATGGATGTACTTTAGCGAACGGAAACGTACTAAAAGGAAAAATCATCATCACTTTCATTTACCAACCGAATGCAACAACACACACAATCAATTACGAATTTGTAAACTTCTATCACAATCAAATCAAATTTAATGGAAACAAGTCATTCACAAGAACAATGACTGCCGCTACAACAAACACTCCTAGCCTTCCAGTAATCACCATGAACATGGACATGACTGCTACATTCCCTGACAATCGTACTTTCAGAAGAGTTGGTCAAAGAGTAAGAGAATTTGTTTCAGGATATGGAGATAATGATTGGACCAACAATGTGTATAAAATAACCGGAAGTTGGACTACAACTTTCCCTAACACAAGTGTTCAAACGGCAACGATCAGCAATCAGCATCCGTTAATTATCAAAATGAGTTGTGCAGCATTACACAAACCACTACTAGTTGAAGGAGTAATTACATTTACAAGAAATAACCACACAGCTACTTTAGATTATGGCGCTGGAGAATGTGACAATACCGCCGTTTTAACCATAGACGGTGTAGCCTACACAATTGTTATTGGCAATTAATAAAACCAAAACTATTTAAAAATAAAAAATCCCACATTGGTGGGATTTTTTTATGTTTCTTTATTCGCTAACTGACCGCAGGCTGCGTCAATATCCTTTCCACGGCTTCGACGCACTTTAGCGACAATTCCACTTGATTCTAGCGCTTTGATATACGCATCGATTACTTCTGGTGCAGCTTGTTGGAATTCACCATCATCAATTGGGTTGTATTCAATCAAATTCACTTTACAAGGTACATATTTGCAAAATTTCACTAAAGCATCAATTGACTTTTTATCATCATTGATTCCTTTCCATACCACATATTCGTAAGTAACTTTACTTTTGGTTTTTCTATACCAATACTCCAAAGCTTCTCTCAATTCTGGCAAAGGAAAACTTTTGGTGAAAGGCATAATCTGATTTCTGGTTTCTTCAATTGCCGAATGCAAAGAAACCGCCAGTTTGAATTTCACTTCGTCATCAGCCATTTTTTTTATCATCTTCGAAACTCCGGAAGTCGATACGGTAATACGCTTAGGCGACATTCCTAATCCTTCGGGTGAAGTAATCTTATCTATGGCTTTCATCACATTCGGATAATTCATCAACGGCTCACCCATTCCCATGAAAACAATATTGGAAAGGGGACGATTGTAATACAAACGACTTTCCGCATCAATAGCAGCCACCTGATCATAAATTTCATCCGGATTCAGATTACGCATTCGTTTCAATCGAGCTGTAGCACAAAAATTACAATCCAAGCTACATCCCACCTGACTAGAAACACAGGCTGTTGTTCTGGTTTCGGTTGGAATCAAAACAGACTCTACCACTAAATCGTCATGCAAACGAACTGCATTTTTCACAGTACCGTCACTACTGCGTTGCATCGTATCTACTTTGATGTGATTGATTACAAAATTAGCCTCAAGCATAGCTCGTGTTTCTTTCGAAATATTGGTCATATCTTCAAAAGTATGGGCGTGTTTTTGCCATAACCATTCGTACACCTGATTTCCACGAAACGCCTTGTCTCCGTTCGATGTAAAAAATTCACGTAATTGCTCTTTTGTAAGCGCTCTAATATCTTTCTTCTCCGTTTGCATGCTGCAAAGATAAAAGTATTTCCGCAATAATAAATTTATATGCGCGCATACTATTTTTTTAGTATATTTGAAAAAAGTTACCCTATGAAACCAACATTAACTGAATTATTACAAATAAAGCATCCTATCATAATGGCTCCCATGTTTTTGGTATCCAATACCGCCATGGTAATCGAAGGCATGAAAGCTGGCGTAGCAGGTTGTATTCCCGCTTTAAACTATAGAACACTCGACGAATTGAAAGCCGCAATAACCGAATTAAAAGACGCCAAACCAGCGGGTGGTAGTTTTGGTTTTAATCTGATTGTAAACAAATCGAACATCAAATACAAAGAACAGCTACGCGTATTGTGCGAAGAGAAAGTCGATTTCATAATTACTTCTCTTGGAAGTCCCGAAGAAACCATCAAAGAAGCACATAAAGCAGGTGTTAAAGTATTTTGTGATGTAACCGATTTAAGTTTTGCTAAAAAAGTAGAAAGTTTGAAAGCCGATGCACTTATCGCAGTCAATAATCTGGCGGGTGGTCACAGGGGTAATATAGCACCTGAGGATTTAATCCGATTATTGGACGAACAAACTACTTTACCGGTTATTTCAGCTGGAGGTGTTGGTTGCAAAGCCGACGTAGATAAAATGCTGAATGCGGGTGCTGTAGGAGTTTCTATTGGCAGTTTATTCATTCCATCCGAAGAAGCCAAAGTTTCACAGGAATACAAACAAGCATGTGTTGATTATGGCGCCAAAGACATTGTTATGACCGAAAAAATATCCGGCACACCATGTACAGTTATTAATACTCCTTATGTACAAAAAATCGGCACCAAATTAAACTGGTTGGAACGCTTTTTAAACACCAACAAACGATTAAAAAAATGGGCCAAATTGATCCGTTTTATGATAGGCAATAATGCTGTAACCAAAGCTGCAACAGAAGCAACTTACAAAACGGTGTGGGTTGCCGGACCTACAATTGAATATTCAAAAGCAATATTACCAGTTCACAAAATAATTGATACTTTGGTTAAATAAATAGAGAGAGCAGAATTACAAAGATTCTGCTCTTTTTTTATATAGTCCATTCGGAATTCGTAATTTCGCAGTAGTAATATATATCCTATGCATTTCATTTCTGAAGAATTAGAAAACTATGTAGCCAATCATAGTGAAAACGAACCGGAATTATTAGTCCGCTTGAACAAAGAAACCCATCAGAAAATTTTACAACCGCGTATGTTGAGTGGTCATTTTCAGGGAAGAGTTTTGAGCATGCTTTCCAAATTAATACGACCAACAACGATTCTGGAAATTGGAACTTACACCGGATACGCTGCTTTGTGTTTAGCTGAAGGATTACCTGAACACGGCACTTTAGATACTATAGACAACAACGAAGAACTATTCGATTTTCAAAAGAAGTATTTCGATCAATCCGCATGGTCAAATCAAATTCACCAACACTTAGGCAATGCCTTGGATATCATTCCCGATTTGAACAAAAAATTCGATTTGGTTTTCATTGATGCCGACAAAGAAAATTACATCAATTATTTTGAGATGATTGTTCCGATGATGAATAAAGGCGGCGTGATTTTGTCTGACAACGTTCTTTGGAGCGGAAAAATTCTTGGCGAGATTAAAGCCAATGATAAAAGCACCAAAATCTTACTGGAATACAACGAACTATTAAAAACCGACCCAAGAGTTGAAACGGTTTTATTACCTATTAGAGATGGGTTAACCGTTAGCCGTGTATTATAATTCAGGAAAATATTTTTGTAAAATAATCAAATACAAACGATAGAAAGTATAACCGGAAAATATTCCGAAAAGATAGCCCGAAAGAATATCGCCAGGAAAATGCAACCCCAAATAAATTCTACTGTAAGCAAAAATTAACGGAAATAAAAACAACAGAAACGCGTAACGGTAGTATTTTCTCATCAATGCAAACATGAAAACGGTGCTTGCCATCGAATTAGCCGCGTGCCCAGAGAAATAACTATAGGTACTACTACTTTTTACAATTCTAATTATTGAATTGATCTCAAGATCATTACAGGGACGTAGCCTTTGTACTGAATTTTTAACCAAATTCGTTACCTGGTCGGTAAAGACAATTAAGAGTGTTAGTACCAAAATCACAATACCGAAATTTTTCCAACCGATTTTTTTTTGCAGAAAATAGAATACCAACAAAAATATAGGTGACCAATGCAACTGTTTGGTAATTAACAGCCAGAAACCATCAAAGGGCTCTGAACCTAATCCGTTAAGAAAAACAAGAAGTTCTTTATCTAAATGAATGATTTTTTCCAAGATTACATTTGGCGTTTAATAGGTCCGGTCAAATCGTCAAAATTCTCTTTTACTTCATTGATTTCAGAAGTAATATCAAGGGGATTATTATCACCCGTTAACTTCTTCGTTTCTTCATCAACAATTTTATCAAATCCTCCTTTAACCTGTTCTACTTCGCGATTAAAATCACGTGTTAACGAAGCCAACTCATTGTTATCAGCACTGCGTTGAATTTCCGATTTAATTTCGTTAGTGGCATTTTTAAGTTGTGCCATACCTTTACCTAAGGCACGTGCAATATCAGGAATCTTTTCAGATCCAAACAACATCAATGCGATGAATATAATTAAGATTAATTCGCCTCCTCCTATTCCAAACATTTCTTTAGACTTACAAAGTTTTGTGTTACAAAGTTAAACAGAATTTAACTCCTAAATGTAAAAATATAATAAAAAAACTTGTCATTAAGAACTTTCCTATTCCCTAATGACAAGTTATGCATTGTGATGAAATTTATTCAAATTTTGATTTCACTTCTTCTTTTGGCCAACTATTGTTAGTCACATCAATATCAGCTGTTTCTTCTTTTGGATCTACCATGATTTTTTTAATCACTTTATTGGTAGCAAAAATTCTAGATACTTCTTTATCGTTTTTCAACCAAATTTGCACTGGGAACTTATGATTTTCTTTGGTACCATCTTCATACGTAATTTCAACAATCAAAGGCATCACTAAACCTCCTGGCTTATCAAAAGTCACCTGATAAAAATACTTTGGAGATTGCAATTTTGCTCTTTCCGTTTCACTAAAGTTAGACACCAAGTAATCATCTAATGTTTTAACTTCTTTTACATCCAATTCCTTTTTATTTTCTGGCTTCATATCTGAGCTTGCACTGTCCACCATATACACTAACGGCCCCGAATTTCTAAATCGGTTACGTCTGTTAGTTTGTTGTGCCTGAAAATTAGCAGGAGCGTCATTCGACACATAGAACTGCTTCACTTCTTTAATCCCGATATCATTATAATCTGTAGTATAGAACCAACCTCTCCAGAACCAATCCAAATCTACACCTGATGCATCTTCCATTGTTCTAAAGAAATCTTCAGGAGTTGGATGTTTGAATTTCCAACGATTAGCGTACGTTTTGAATGCATGATCAAACAATTCACGTCCCATAATAGTTTCGCGTAAAATATTCAATCCTGTGGCAGGCTTACCATACGCATTGTTTCCAAATTGTTTGATTACTTCTGAGTTTGACATAATCGGCTCAATAAAATTCTGATCACCACTCATATAAGGCACAATCAATTTAGCCGGACCTCTGTCTATAGGGAAATTAGGATCGAATTCAATTTCAGCCAAATATTCCAAGAAGGTATTCAGACCTTCGTCCATCCAAGTCCATTGACGTTCATCAGAGTTTACAATCATTGGGAAGAAATTGTGGCCTACTTCATGGATAATCACACCCAACATCCCGTATTTCACACGGTCAGAAACCACACCATTTTCATCTGGACGACCGAAATTCCAACAAATCATTGGATATTCCATCCCTTGATCCTGCGCATTTACAGAAACTGCTTTAGGGTAAGGATAGTCAAATGTACGACTAGAATAACTTTTTAACGTATGCGCAACAGCTCGTGTTGAATATTGTTCCCACAGAGGATTACCTTCTTTCGGATAAACAGAAGTAGCCATTACCGTTTTTTCACCCAGTTTCACAGCCATAGCATCCCAAATGAATTTTCTTGAAGTAGAAATTCCAAAATCACGTACATTTTCCGCTTTGAATCTCCATGTTTTCTTTTTATCAGACCATGCTTTTTCTCTTTCAACGGCTTCCGCCTGAGTTGCAATAATTACTGGCTTATCGAATGTTTTTTCTGCCAATAAATAACGTTGGTATTGAGCAGGTGAAATTACCTCTGCTCTATTTTGCAAAGTCCCGGTAGCTTCCATAATATGGTCAGCTGGAACAGTAATATTTACTTCGTAGTTTCCAAATGGCAAAGCGAATTCACCTTGTCCCCAGAATTGCATGTTTTGCCAACCTTCCACATCGTTGTAGACAGCCATTCTTGGAAAAAACTGGGCTAAGATATACAAACGGTTGCCATCCTTGAACTGCTCATATCCTGAACGCCCTCCATCAACCATGTAATTCCCAATATTGTACCACCATTTGATTGAAAACACAAACTTCTGACCTTTCGCCAAAGGAGTTTTCAAATTGATGCGCATCATGGTTTCATTAACCGCATACGAAACCGGTTGTCCTAATGCATCTTTAACATAATCAATTTTAAATCCGCCATCGAACTTCTCTTCCATATAAGTTCTCGAGAAAGCAGCTGCGCTAAGTGCCGGCTCAATACGTTCACTGCGAACCAATGGCGTTTTTGATGTTTTAGCAAACAAGTTTTGATCTAATTGCACCCATAGATAATCCAAAGACTCTTTGGCATTATTGGTATACGTAATCGTCTCGACCCCAGACAAACGAGCATTTTTATCATCCAACTCGATATCTATCTTATAATCAGCTCTTTGCTGATAATATTCAGAACCAGGAGCCCCAGAAGCTGTGCGATACATGTTTGGCGTTGCCATCAAATCATACATTTGACGGAATTTACTTGTATCAGTATGCCCTTCTTGCTTAGGCTTTGACTGACCTTGTTCCTGAGCCGTTACCAAACCTGAAAAGGATAGGATTACTGCTAAAAATTTAAAATTCTTCATGACCGAAATACAATTTGGGAGCTAAAAATAATTATTTTTTCAAACCACACTACTTTTTGACTATGGTTTTAACAAACCTTTGGCATTTCCGGGTGTAAAAAGGAAACTTTGTTTCTTCCCATAGAGCGTTGTCTGGATGATATTTTGCTGATCTTCAACATAATCATGCAGCACAGCATTATAGATTTCCAACGATTTAATTTTTGAAATATCTTTTATGCTGTAATAGCAAATAAGCACATTCCCTTCCATTTCTTTATTGACCAAAGCAACTGCTTTTGGCTTTCCGTTTATTTTAATTATAAAATTTTGGGAAATATATTTTTTCATCAACTCGATATCATTCTCCGATTCATTTGGCTCGCCCAAATTCGTCTTTTGATTGTATTTTATTTTCAAAATTGAATTCAAATCGTCTACAAAAATTCTAGAAGTGATTTGAAGCATCTTTTTATCTTGAGCATAATTTATCTGATATATTGACACGTAAAATTTATGCATTGCAAATGAAGACAATACGACAAACAAAATACAGATTACTCCTATTTTAAACCCTTTCTTCTTCATACCCGACTATTTATTATCGTTTGATATCAATTTTTTATATTCGTTTGCAATATCTCCAATCAAAAATGTTACCAAAGTTTTATTTTTTGCCTTTACAGCCTCTACCATTTTTACATTATCCAATGCGTAAATTTGAAATCCTTTGATATACTCCTGTGGAATTTGAAGCGTTTCACCATAGAAATGTTCGTCATACATTTCGTCCAATTTAAGCAAAAGCAACTCTTTTCTCTCAACAGCCAACTCCTTTTTTAACTGATTTGTCCTTCCACTTACTTGATTGATCAATCCATCAACACTCATTCCGCCTAAAGGGATTAACAATGGACTATACCACTTCAATTTCCCTGCCGCTTTTAGTTTTCGTTCTGCAGGAGTATATTCTTTAACATTTTTAGATACCACGCCTAAAGATTTTGCTGAAATCGATTTGATTTGAATTTCGTCCAACTCATTCGCTTTGGCCTTCACCAGAATATTCAAAATCTCCTTTTTGAAAGAATTCGCATCCAATCGAATTTGCATTCCCTCGATATTTTTTGATGTTACAATTAAAATATCACCCGAAGAGGCTTCGATAGAGAAAAAACCACCATTTGCTGTCACTACAGTGGACTTTGTCATAAAGTTAACTACTGTTATCCCATCCGGATTAACTTCAGAAATCACTTTCCCTTTCAAAACAGATTGCGAAAATAAACTTTGAACCAAAAACAAAAAAAGTATTGTATAGTTATTCACTGGCATTGATTATTTGTAAATATTGCATCACTTTTTCTTTGAGCAAATTTTCGACTAATTTACTCTTTTTTGCTTGTAACAATCTCATTAAATTTTGATCATCTAGAACATAAATCACAAATCCTTTAATATATTCCTCGGGAAGTTTCAATGTTTCTGTATAAAATTTTTCCGAAAACAGCTGCTCCAATTTTCGCTGTAGCTTTTCTTTAATTTCAACCTCCAATTCTTTTTCCAGCATAGCTGTTCGCCCAGAAAGTACATTAAACAAAGGATCTAAACCAAATGACCCTCCGGTTGTACCATCCGTATTTCCAGTCAATGCCAATCCACTAGCCGCTTTAAGTTTTCGCTCTGCAGGTGTATACGTTTTTGTAGAACTGGAAATTATACCCAAATCTACAGCATTTATACGCGGATAGTTTTGAACAATAACTTCATCCAAAACGTAAGGAAGTTGTTTCAATTTTACAAAAAATAAATCCTCGGAAAAATCATTGGACTTCAAAATAATTTGCCTGCCTTTAATATTGATTCCAGACACAATAAGTGTATCTTTTGGCTGAGCCAAGATCTTAAAATAACCTTGTTCATTGGCAACGGTTTCTTTTTTGTTGGAATAATTCACAATATAAACCTTATTCATAGTTGGAACATCCAAAACCACCTTTCCTTTCAACAATTGCTGCGAAAAAGCCATTGAACTAACCATCAAAAAAAGCAAAACTATTCTCATACTCGTCAGATTACGTTGTAAAAATAGTCGTGAGCCCTCCCAATTTATTATTAAGGACTTGGTAAAAATTTGTTAATTCTAAATATCTTTGAAACATCAAAATCAAACCAAACCGCATGAATAAAAAAGTCATCCTTGCCAGTACTTCAACACTCTATAATGGAGCCTATTTGGATTATTTGTTACCAACATTGGAAAAACATTTTGAAAACGTTAACCAGCTGTTATTCATACCCTATGCAAGACCCGGTGGAATCAGTCACGAAGAATATACACAAAAAGTAAGTGATACCTTTCAAAAGATTGGTATCAATGTAAAAGGACTGCACGAGTTTGAGCATCCGGCAGAAGCAATTCAAAATGCAGAAGCTATTTTCACAGGAGGTGGGAACACCTTTTTACTTGTTTCACAATTGTACAATCACAACTTAATGACTGTACTAAAGAAAACGATTGAAAATGGAATCCCATA
Organism: Flavobacterium sp. MAHUQ-57; assembly: GCF_051908335.1. NCBI lineage: Bacteria > Pseudomonadati > Bacteroidota > Flavobacteriia > Flavobacteriales > Flavobacteriaceae > Flavobacterium > Flavobacterium sp. MAHUQ-57. Next base: position 581,667 of record NZ_JBPZTE010000007.1, read on the forward strand.
TTTAGGAACTAGTGCCGGAAGTAATATTGGTGGACTTACGATGAATACCACAAATGACATGCCTATAGTCCTACCTCAAAGTTTTGACACCTTGGGATTGATTAACTTCAACCTCAACCCTCATTATCTAGATCCAATTGAAGGTTCAACCCATATGGGAGAAACAAGAGAAACACGAATAAACGAATTCCACAAAGTAAGTCAGATTCCTGTTTTAGGATTGCGCGAGGGCAGTTGGCTTGAAGCTTATGCCGGTAACGTAACACTTAAAGGAGAACTGACCGCACGCTTATTTAGAGCAGGAGAATTTGCAGTCGAAATGGCTCCCGGAGAAAATTTAAACTTTTTATAAAAGAAAAACCTTAGCAATTACCGCTAAGGTTTTTTTTCAATCGAAACCAATTGGCCTAAAATAAAAAAACCCCAAGTTTCAACTTGAGGTTTAGCAGAGCGGAAGACGAGGCTCGAACTCGCGACAACCAGCTTGGAAGGCTGGAGCTCTACCAACTGAGCTACTTCCGCAGGGTGTAATTTTTAAAACTTTTCTTGTTTTTGGAGCGGAAGACGAGGCTCGAACTCGCGACAACCAGCTTGGAAGGCTGGAGCTCTACCAACTGAGCTACTTCCGCTTTTGAGGTTGCAAATATAAAGAATTAGTTTTCTTTTCTGCAAACTTTTTTTAAAAAAAATATTTCCGACAAACACATTAAAATACTCGAGCAATTACAAGCACTTCATAATTAAAGTCTTAGAATTAATTTTAAATTTGTAAACTATGATTGAAACAAAAACAATACCGTCAGAATTAACCTACATTGTACGTCAGCCCGTGCTAAGACCCGGAAAACCTATCGAAAGTTGTCATTTTGAAGGTGACGATTTACACACAACAATCCATTTCGGACTCTACAAAGACAGTGTACTAGTAGGTGTCGTATCTGTTTTTGAAGCAAAAAACAATCATTTTGAAAGTGAAACACAATACCAAGTTCGCGGCATGGCCATTTTAGATAGCGAACAACAAAAAGGATATGGCAATTTTCTTATGGCCGAAGTAGAAAAACTTGCCAAGAACAATAAAGTCAAAATAATTTGGTTTAATGCAAGAGAAAGCGCTGTAAATTTCTACAAAAAATTAGATTATCAGATTTTCGGTACGGCTTTTGATGTTGTAGGAATAGGAACACATTACATAATGTGGAAACAAATTTAACTTTATGAAATACACCATTACTACTATAGTATTTAGTATTTTTTTATATATAGGTTGTGGCAACAACTCGACACCTCATATCATCACCACAGATGAACACATCTCAAACGCTATAGAAAATAAAAAAATTCAAGAAGGCTGGGACGTTAAAGAAAATCGCCTGCAATTAATTGAAGCTATAAAAAATGCAGATAAAGAAGGACTACTTCCAGAAGATTATCAATATGCTGAATTATTACAACACGAAGAAATGATTGACTCCAATCCGGACTCAAAAGAAAAGTACTTCGAATTATTAACAGCCGCTTATATCAAATACATCTCACATCTGACCAACGGAAAAGTAAATCCATTGGAAATTTATACTGACTGGGAAATCAAACCAAAAGAGATTCAACCAGACACCATCTTATCTATTGCTTTACGAAAAAACAAAATTGACAGCACAATCGAAAGCCATAAACCAAAACACACAATCTATTTGAATCTTAAAAAAGCATTGGCCAAAATTGATGCCATGCCTGAAGAAAACTTCGACTCGATTAAAACTAAAGAGAAATTCAAACTTGGTCTCAAAAGCAAAACCGTTGCCAAAATAAAAGAAAGACTTCGTTATTGGGGCGATTTAAACACAAAAGATTCTTTAACTGAAGATCTTTACAATAAAGAACTAAAAATAGCGGTTACAAAATTCCAAAGTCGTCACGGCCTAGCGGCTGATGGGATGATAGGTCCAGGAACATTGAAAGCATTAAATTTCAGCAAAAAAAACAGAAGAGAACAGCTTATTGCCAATCTTGAGAGATGGCGATGGTTTCCAGAGGATTTAGGAACAAATTTCCTTGGCGTTAACATTCCTAACTTTCTGCTTTATGTAGTAGAAAATAACGACACTATTTCGAATCACAAAGTGGTAGTTGGTCAACCCAAAAGAAAAACACCCATACTTTCATCAAGAGCAGACAACATTGTATTTAATCCAACTTGGACTGTTCCTCCAACAATCATTAAAGAAGATTTGATTCCGGATGCAACAAAAAGCAGGAGTTATTTCTCTAAAACCAGAATTAAGATTTTCAATCACAAAGGAACCGAAATTCCTGTTAGCGAATGGAAACCAGCCGATGCCAAAAAATACAAATATGTCCAAGAACCTGGCTATAACAATTCCTTAGGTGTTGTAAAAATCAATTTCCCGAACAACCATTTGGTTTATATGCACGACACAAACCATAGGGATTATTTTGTATACAATTACCGCGCACTAAGCTCTGGTTGTGTTCGAATTGAAAAACCACTCCCACTAGTCGAGTATTTATTAAAAAACAAAACCTACAAAGAAAGACAGAAAAATAAAAAATTAATCGAAAAACCGATTTATAGTTTAAGTGAAATTGATACAATCGTTAAGACCAAAAAAACAAAAACTGTAAAGTTAGATCAGAACTTTGGGGTCCATTTCTTATACTTTACAGCTTGGTATGATAAAACGGAATTACAATTTAGACAAGATATCTATAATTATGATCCAGATTTGTATTTAAGATTAAGCAACCAGTTTACTGGCGATGTCGTAACTTCTAGTAGGGTGATAGATAAATAAACAAGATTTCCCTTTGATTGTATTGATGATTTGCTCTTTTAAAGCTTCAGGAATAGCAGGACAACCTTGGCTTCTTCCTAAATAACCTTGATTTCTCAATACTGCAGGATTTGCATAATCTGCACCATGAACAACTACCGCTCTAGCACGTGCATTGTGATTGATACCTCTTTCTTGTCCATCTAATTTCAAAGACAATCCGTGTTTTCCGAAATACGTTTCACCGGTTGTATAAAATCCTAAACTGCTTTTGTTAGAATTGTTTTCATTAGAAAAACTGGTAGCATATTCCACACCTGACTTCATACCGTGAGAAACCACTGTATTAAATAAGATTTTATTTGAAGCCAAATCAATAACCCACATTCTCTTCTTTGTAGATGACATGCTGAAATCGATTACCGTTAAGATATCTTTTTCAACAACACCTCTCTGTTTTAAAGAATAAAAACCAGTCATCGCACGTTTGAAACATTCCATTTGAGGCAAAGCAAAATTATTTGCATCTAACGAATTGTAAACCATCTCAATTTTCGCAGCTAAACTTACAGCACTTGTGTTGGCCAATAGCTTCGGATCTGTGTTATTTGTAGACTTTGGGGCAAAAGACATGAAAAATAACAATAATAGGGGCAAAAATCTGTAAATCATTGATATTCTTTTAATTGTGTTGTTATTTGTACATGGCAAATATTAGCAAAAAAAAAATACCATCCAAATTTTTTTTGCATTTTATCGATATTTTTATGCACTTCGTCGATATTTTTATTATTTAACAAATAGTTAAACATATCATAAAACACTTTAAAATAAAGGGGTTTTCGCTAATTTTGAGACATCATCAATCAAAAAAATAATGAGCAAAAAAAAATTAATAGTTCTTGCGATTTTTCATTCTCTTTTTGCTTTTTCGCAAGCAACCGACTCAAAAACAGGCATCTCTGAAAAGAAACAATTAACTGCCAAAAGAGTTAATCAGCACGTCAACATCGATGGAAAACTCGATGAAGTGGAATGGCAATCTGCAGAAGTTGCTACAGACTTTATTATGCTTGAACCTGATAACGGCAAAGCTATCGATCCATCTAAAAAAACCGAAGTAAAAATACTTTTTGATGATGAAGCAATTTACATCGGGGCTGTTTTAAACGACAATGAACCGGAAAAAATTATGCGTGAAATTACCCAAAGAGATGATGATGGAGCGACTGATTTTTTTGGTTTAAGTGTAAATGGATATAATGACGGTCAGCAAGAATTTCGTTTTATAGTAACTGCAGCCGGCGTTCAGTGGGATGCCAATGCCAGTTCTACAACTGGGGAAGACGCTTCATGGGATGCTATTTGGGAAAGTGAAGTTATTGTACATGAAAAAGGCTGGACTGTCGAAATTAAACTACCTTACTCTGCACTTCGCTTCTCAAAAGAGCAAAAACAAACTTGGGGAATGCAGTTTTTTAGGCAATTACGTAGATATCGCCAACTATACACTTGGAATTATGTAAACAACAACAAAGGCTCTCTAGAACAGCAATCTGGAGAACTTTTGGGAATTGAAAACATCAAAACCCCTACCCGATTATTTCTTTTCCCTTATGCATCTACCTACGTTAGTAGCAACAAAAGCGATGGCACACAAACTGAGTTCAAAGGTGGAATGGATATCAAATACGGCATCAACGACGCCTTCACATTGGATGCCATTTTAGTACCTGATTTTGGCCAGACTGCATTCGACAACCAAATTCTAAACCTCGGTCCTTTTGAACAACAATTCAATGAAAACAGGCCTTTTTTTACAGAAGGAACTGACTTATTCAATAAAGGTAATTTATTTTACTCTCGAAGAATCGGAGGACGCCCATCATTAAGAAAAGGAAAACTGAGCAATACTTTAGATGAAAATGAAATCATAGAAGACTATCCCGAAAAAATCAATTTACTAAATGCTTTGAAAATTTCTGGACGTACCAAAAAAGGTTTAGGAATTGGTTTTCTTAATGCTGTAACCGAAAAAACAGAAGCCACAATTAAAGACACCATAACTGGGGTGAGAAGACATCAGATTGTCGAACCATTAACAAACTATAACATACTCACACTTGATCAGCGCTTTAATAAAAATTCATCCGTATCTTTCATCAACACGAGTGTAATCAGAAACACTGAATTCAGAGACGCTAACGTATCGGCTTTGGTATTTGATCTAAACACTAAAAAGAATACATTCAACCTTTCAGGAGATTTCAAATACAGCACTGTTAACGAATATCAGAAAGAAGAAAATAAAAACGGATACAATACTTCGCTAAGTTTTGCAGAAACCAGCGGAAAAGTAAGATTCAGCGTAACAACTAATTATATCACCAAGGAATTTGACAACAATGACTTAGGCATCACTTTTAAAACCAATTACCTTGGCACTTACGGAAATTTACATTACCGTATCTTAAAACCAACTAAAACCTTCAACTCGCTCACGGCCAACATGAACATTAATAGTGAGTTTGAAAATCAGACTGGGAAACTACAGGCAGGAAATATTAATTTCAACCTGAATTCTACATTCAAAAACAATGATGGTTTCGGAGCCGGATTATTCATCAGACCTTTTGAAGTAAATGATTTTTACGCTCCGCAATCCGAAGGCAGATACGTTACTTTTCCTAAATACTATGAAACGTGGACATATTACTCATCCAATTACAATCGAAAATTTGCCTTTGATTTCAATCCGTGGATAGGTACAACTTCCGAGGTTGATCGAAACAGTTATGGATTCAGTTTCAGTCCAAGATATCGCATCAGTAATAAACTTATGGTCATTTTGGGCTACGATTACAGCAAAGAAAACAACACGGTTGGGTATTATGATCAGTTAGAAAGTAGTGACATCATCTTTGAAAAAAGAAATATCAATACTTCAACAATCTACTTGAGAAGCAAGTTTGCCTTAAACAACAAAATGACTATTAATGTGAACACTCGTTACTATTGGAGTTATGTTAACGGAAAGGGATTCAAAGCACTTCAAAATGACGGTTCTCTTGACACTATTTATTTGCCCGAGGACTCTAGTCAAGATTTCAGTTCTTGGAACTTGGACTGTTCGTATTCATGGTGGATTGCTCCAGGAAGTCAACTCAACGTTTTGTACAGAAACACTTCTGACAATTACGAAGACGGACTGAGCCGAGTAGATAAAAATGTATCTCGAAATTTTCAAAATTTATTCGGAGACAAACTAAATCATACTTTTTCAATAAGTTTACGTTACTTTTTAGATTTCAACCGCGTTAAAAACTGGATTTAATTTTCTAATTTTGAAGCTATTTCTTTAGAATTTGAAAATGAACAAAAAAGTAATCTTGATGATATTGGATGGATGGGGAAAATCTCCAGATCCAAAAGTTTCCGCTATAGACAATGCTAATGTCCCATTTATAAACAGTCTTTACACTAAATATCCCAATGCACAACTTCGGACCGACGGCCTAAATGTAGGACTTCCCGAAGGTCAAATGGGTAATAGCGAAGTAGGCCACATGAATTTGGGAGCTGGCCGTATTGTGTATCAAGATTTAGCTAAAATCAATCTAGCTGTAGAACACAAAACATTGAATGAAGAACAAGTGCTAAGCGATGCATTTGCTTATGCTAAAGGAAACAACAAACCAGTTCATTTTTTAGGCTTGGTATCAGATGGTGGCGTACATTCCCACACTGATCACCTGAAAGGATTATTAGATGCCGCTCAGGATTTCGGTTTGCAAAAAGTGTTCATACACGCGTTTACCGATGGCCGTGATGTTGATCCGAAATCGGGTGCGAAACATATTGAAGACTTAAATGAGTATACTAAAAAATCTTCAGCCAAAATTGCCTCAATCGTAGGTCGTTATTTCGCTATGGACCGAGACAAAAGATGGGAACGTGTTAAAAAAGCCTATGATGTCGTAGTTAATGGTGTAGGAAACCATTCGAAAAATGCAGTTTTAAGCATACTAGAAAGCTACCATAATCACATTACTGATGAATTTATAGAACCTATAGTAATGGTGGATGACAACAACCAACCTTTGGCAACAATCAAAGAAGACGATGTAGTTATTTTCTTCAACTTTAGAACTGATCGTGGACGTGAATTAACCGAAGTACTTTCTCAATATGATTTGCACGAACAAAACATGCACAAATTGAATTTGTATTATGTCACCATGACCAATTATGATGACACTTACAAAAACGTACATGTCATTTACGATAAAGACAATATTACCGAAACATTAGGTGAAGTCTTAGAGAGAAACAACAAGAAACAAATTCGCATCGCCGAAACTGAAAAATACCCACATGTTACCTTTTTCTTTTCGGGTGGTCGTGAAGAACCTTTCAAAGGGGAAAGTCGTATTCTTTGTCCATCGCCAAAAGTAGCCACTTACGATTTAAAACCGGAAATGAGTGCCTTTGAATTAAAAGACGCGCTGCTTCCTGAATTACAAAAAGGCGAAGTGGATTTCGTTTGTTTGAATTTTGCCAATGGCGACATGGTAGGACATACCGGCGTAATGGAAGCTGCAATTAAAGCCTGTGAAGCAGTAGATATCTGCGTAAAAGAAGTTATCGAAACTGCTTTGAAAAATGATTACACTACTATTGTTATAGCTGACCACGGCAACTGCGAAACTATGATCAATCCGGATGGAACGCCAAATACTGCCCACACCACGAACCCTGTTCCCATAATTTTGGTAGATCCTGCAATAAAATCTATCAAAAATGGAGTGTTGGGTGATATTGCACCGACAGTTTTAGACTTAATGGGCATTCAAAAACCAGAAGCCATGACAGGACATTCCCTACTATAATATGATTATGAAAAAAATAACAACAATCCTTTTGGCTTCTTTTGCTGTAATCAGTTGCAAAACAAATCAAACGGTTATTGAAAAAGCTGCCCCCATAGTTATGGAAGAAAAAACAGTATCAGAAAATCATGAAAAATCAGCAGAACCTGTATTAACAGGAGTAAAAACCAAAGCTGATTTACAAACAGAACCCTACAATTCTTGGTTCACAACCGGTGAAGAAGGTTACAAAGCCCATCCTGCAACAATCACTTTACTAAAAAATGCACCTCAGAATTACGAGATCACTATCTTCATGGGTACATGGTGTAGTGATAGTAAAACTCAAGTGCCTCATTTTTACAAAATACTAAATGAAATTGGTTTTGATTTATCCAAAGTAAAATTAATCACAATGGATCGTGAGAAGAGTACTCCGGAAAAACTAGAAGAAGGTTTTAGCATCAGTAATGTACCCACTTTCATTTTTTTCAAAAACGGAAAAGAAGTACACCGTATCGTTGAATCTCCAGTTGAAACATTAGAAGCCGATATGCTGAAAATCATTTCGGAACAGCCTTACAAACATACCTACGAAAATTAAAATAATTAAAAATGCTTTCTGTCAAAAAGGGAATCATTCAATCTTTTCAAAACGTACCATCAAGCCACTTTTAAAGTGGCTTTTTTATTAAACAAAAGTTAAACTTACTTTTTTAATAGTAATACTATTAATAATGTTTGTATGTTTGTTAAAAATAAACTCGAGATATGAAAAATCTAATTTCAAATATAAAAATTGCTGTAAACAACAAATTATACGTAAAAGATCCTGAAACGTCAGATTTAGGCAAGAAAATAATTCAGAACAGCATACTTCTTATAGACGAAATTGGCTTCGAACTTTTTACTTTTAAAAAATTAGGAGAAAAAATACAATCCAATGAAAGTTCAATTTATCGCTATTTTGAAAACAAGCACAAGCTAATGCTATATCTATCATCATGGTATTGGACTTGGATCGATTACAACTTGGTATTTTCAACTGCTAATATTACAAATCCAAGTGAGAAATTAGAAAAAGCCATTAAAATCGTAACACAAAACATCACTGACGATTTAGAAACTCCTCATATCAACGAAGAAGTTTTAAACCGTATCATAATTTCAGAGTTTACCAAAACTTTTCTAACAAAGGAAGTAGACGAAGAAAACAAAGAAGGATTCTTCTTGGTATACAAACAAGTAGTCAACCGAATCATTGAGTTTATTACCGAAGTAAATCCAAACTACAAATTTCCGAAAAGTTTAGCATCTTCGGTAGTTGAAGGTGCCTTACATCAACAATACATAAAAAAACATTTTAAGACGATTACCAATTTTAACGAAACTGATAATGTAACTCAATTTTACATCGAATTAGTTAAAAAAACTTTATCATGAGACCATTAACCCGATTCAAACGATTAATTGAAATTGACAAAAAAGATATTTATCAAATTTTTTGGTATGCCATTTTTGCCGGAATTATAAGCCTTTCACTACCTCTTGGCATTCAATCCATCATTAATTTTATTCAAGCAGGTAAGATTAGTACTTCTTGGATTATGCTTGTAATCATCGTTGTATTAGGCGTATCATTGGTAGGTTTATTAAAAGTAATGCAGTTTCGAATTTCAGAAAATCTCCAACAAAAGATATTTGTGCGTTCCTCATTTGAATTAGCTTACAGATTTCCAAAAATCAAACAAAAAGAATACTATAATCAATATCCACCTGAATTAGCCAATCGCTTTTTTGACACTTTAAATATTCAAAAAGGAGTTTCAAAATTATTACTAGATAGTTCAACTGCATTGCTGCAGATATTCTTTGGTATTATTTTACTTTCACTTTACCACTCCTTTTTTATATTTTTTGGTCTTACACTTCTTTTTCTCTTGTATTTTATTTACAAAGTAAATTTTGACGTCGGATTAAATACTTCACTAAAGGAGTCCAAGTACAAATACAAAGTAGCACATTGGCTTCAGGAAATCGCAAGAAACCACATAAGTTTTAAAAATAAAAATGCATTTGAATATTCACTTTCAAAAAATGATGAACTTGTTAATGAATACCTTACTTATAGAGAAAAACACTTTAAGGTTTTAAAAAAGCAATTCATACAACTCATTGGTTTTAAAGTATTGCTAACCGCAGGCCTATTAATTGTCGGAGGTTTTTTGGTTCTTAATCAACAAATGAATATAGGTCAGTTTGTAGCCGCAGAGATCGTTATATTATCTATAATTGGAGCGGTAGAAAAACTGTTTTCCGGTTTGGAATTATTTTATGACGTATTGACATCTTTAGAAAAAATTGGACAAGTAGCCGATCTCGAATTAGAAGAAGACAACAAAAAATCAAAATACTTATTTACAGATCACAATCAAATCACAATAGAAGCGAAGGAGATTATCTACACCTATCCCGAAAGTAATCTTCCTACTCTATCCAATGTGAACATTAAAATAAAAGCCGGAGAAAAAGTGCTATTAAAAGGTGAAAACGGTTCCGGAAAAACCACATTACTCCGTTTATTATCAGGATTATTCGAACCTGATTCCGGGACAATTTTCATAAACGACACCAATATAAAACAACTTTCGATTGAGGATTATCGATCAAAAATAGGAATGATTACCTTAAACGAAACCCCTTTTGACGGTACCATTTTTGAGAATATTACCAATAACAATCCAAATATCAGCCTTGAAGATGTACATCAAGTTTTAGAACAAGTAAAGCTAACAGAAAATATTAAAAGTTTACCAAAAGGTTTGGACACTCATCTTTTTCCTCAAGGCAAACAAATTAATTCTTCGGTAATTCAAAAAATCATTCTAGCACGTTGCATTATCAACAAACCGAAAGTATTATTTCTAGAAGAACCAGTCGATAAATCCGACAACACAACTGCGAAAGAAATCATCGATTTTCTGACCAGTCCGAATAACCAATGGACTTTAATTGTCATTGCAAAAGATTCTTATTGGGAAGAAAAATGCAATAGAACAATATCATTAGACGAATCAACAACTGTGTAAAAAATAAAGTATGTTAAACATCACTAATAACAGAATCGAAAAGTTTGTCGATATGTCCAAATACCAATCGACAAAAGTGTTTGCTGACAACAGGCAATATACAATCATAAAAAAAATTCTAGGCGGAACAGCCTTAGTAACCCTTTTATTCATGTTTTTACCTTGGACACAAAACATTAAAGGCAATGGTTATGTTACTACTCTAAAACCAAATCAGAGACCACAAGAAGTTCAAACCGCTATAGCTGGAAGAATTGAAAAATGGTTTGTTCAAGAAGGAGATTTTGTAAAAAAAGGGGATACCATTTTATTCATTTCAGAAATAAAAGAAGATTATCTCGATCCAAACTTAGTAGAAAACACAGGCAATCAAGTTAGAGCAAAAGAAGGAGCTGTACAATCCTACGCAGAAAAAGCAAAAGCACTTGATAGTCAAATAAGTGCAATTCAAAACGAAAAGAATTTGAAATTAAAACAGGCGCAAAATAAATTACGCCAAGCACATCTTAAAGTAAAAAGCGACAGTATTGAATTTGAAGCAGCCAAAACACAGTTAAAAATTGCGCGAACACAATTTAACCGTTCAGTTACACTAAACAAAGAAGGATTAAAACCTGTTTCCGATGTGGAAGAAAAAAGAATGAAGTTACAAGATACAGAAGCTAAAATCATCACTTCCGAAAACAAATACATTGCTAGTAAAAACGAAGTATTAAACGCAACAATGGAATTAAGCCGAATCACCGCTGAATATTCTGAAAAAAGCGCCAAAGCGAGTAGCGATAAACAATCTGCCATTAGTTCTCAATATGATACAGAGGCGCAAGTCAATAAATTAAAAAATCAATACAAAAATTATCAAATCCGTAATGGCCTTTATTATATCACTGCTCCTCAAGATGGCTTTGTAAACCGTGCCATTCGATCAGGAATCGGAGAAACAATGAAAGAAGGTACAGCTGTCGTTACTATTATGCCGGCTAATTTTGAAATTGCAGTTGAAACCTACATTGATCCAATTGATTTTCCACTAGTCAATAAAGGTGAAAAAATCCGTGTTTGGTTTGATGGTTGGCCTACTATTGTGTTCAGTGGATGGCCAGGTGCTTCCTATGGAACTTTTGGAGGAGTGATTGTTGCAAAAGAGAATTTTATTAGCGACAATGGAAAATACCGTGTATTAATAGCACCCGATCCGAAAGAAAAAAAATGGCCAGAATTATTAAGCATTGGTGCTGGAGCACAAACTTTAGCCCTACTTAACGATGTACCCATGTGGTTTGAAATATGGCGAACTTTAAATGGATTCCCTCCTAATTTCTATAAAGGTGAAAATAGCAAGAAAGATGAAAAGAAAAAGTAATTACCTTATTGTTCTCATGTTCGTTGTTGTCAATGGTTTTTCACAGACAAAAGAACTTACATACAATGAATTTTTAGGCTATGTAAAAAAATACCATCCATTAGTTAAACAAGCCAACTTAAATATATCGGAAGCACAAGCTCAGTTAATGCAAGCTAGAGGTGCATTTGATCCTAAAATTGAAGTTGATTTTGACAAAAAAAAATTCAAGGATAAAGACTATTATTCATTATTTAATGGCGGTTTTAAAATTCCCACTTGGTATGGTATAGAATTAAAAGCTGCCTTCGACAACAATGAAGGAATATATGTCAACCCAGAAAACCTAACTCCTGCAAATGGATTAACTTCTGTCGGAATTGCGATTCCAGTAGGACAAGGTTTATTCATCAATCAACGAATGGCTGATATCCGCAAAGCAAAATTAGCACAAGTTCTAAATACAGCAGAAAGAGATTTACAGGCTTTAGAAATCATTCACGAAGCTTCACTTCGCTATTTTGAATGGAAACGAAATTATGAGGAAGTAAAATTGTACGAGAACTATTTAAAAAATGCCGAGCTTCGTTTTGTTGGTGTAAAAAAACTCATCGAGCTAGGTGACAAACCAGCTATAGATAGTATTGAGGCCGGAATCACTGTGAAAAACAGAAAACTCAACCTAGAAGATTCTAATTTGAAATTAATCAAAGCCCGATTGGTATTGTCTAATTTTTTATGGACAATCGATAATATTCCTTTGGAAATAGACGAAAGCCTAATCCCAGACAATACTCTTAAAAATACTATTGAGTCGACATTAACCCAAAATGGCTTACATTCTTTTCAAGTAGAAAACCACCCCAAGATCAAAGCCTGGAACACTAAAATTGACATGTTGGAAATCGAACGAAAACTAAAAGCCAATACTTTATTGCCTAAATTAGATGTTAGTTATAACTATTTATCAGAACCCAATTATTTTTCCAACTACAGGTTTGAAGATTACAAAATCGGGCTTAATTTTAGTATGCCTTTATTTTTAAGGAAGGAACGTGCAAGTGTGAAACTTGCTCAACTTAAAATTGACGATTCAAAATACAGTATTCAGTTTGAAAGTTTACAACTGCAGAATAAAGTGAAGGCTCAAGTAAAAGAAATTACATCTTTAAAAAAACAATTAGAGTTAGCCAATGGCCTCGTTAATGATTTTGACAAAATGCTAAAAGCCGAAGATCGTTTGTTTGAAATTGGCGAAAGCTCTTTGTTTGTAATCAACACACGTGAAAACGCATTGGTGAGTGCTCAAATAAACACTATTGCAGCAGAAAATAGATTATATAATGCACTTATTGGGCTGTTTCATTCGATTGGAAATGTAGGATTATAACTTATCTAAGACAAAAGTTCTAACGTTTACCATTGAAGAGAATTAATTATTCTGAATAAGCCAGAAAGTAAACTCTTCATTTCAAGAATAAAAAAATGATTTTGTATCGACTTAACTGATCTAAAACCAGTCAAAAAAGGATACTACTCATATCCTTCACATTTTAATTATTAATTCTCAGAATTTTGTACTTTTGCTGCCTTATTTAGATTTATGAGTTCTATAATTTTAAAAACAAGAGAAGAAATAGAATTAATGCGCGAAAGTGCTTTGATTGTTTCCAAAACATTAGGAATGTTAGCTTCAGAAATAAAACCTGGAGTAAGTACTCTCTATTTAGATAAACTTGCCGAAACGTTTATTCGTGACCACGGTGCCACTCCTGCTTTTTTAGGTATGTATGGCTTCCCGAATTCGTTGTGCATGAGTCCTAACTCTCAAGTTGTTCATGGTATACCAAACGAAAAACCATTAGAAGACGGCGATATCATATCTGTAGATTGTGGTGCGTTAAAAAATGGATTTTACGGAGATCATGCCTATACTTTTGAAGTAGGTGAAGTTGCAACAGCTACAAAAATGCTATTAAAAACTACTAAAGAATCATTATACGTTGGTATTCGTGAATTAAAAGCCGGCAATCGAACTGAGGATGTTGGATATGCCATTCAAAAATATTGCGAAAGTCATGGTTATGGTGTGGTTCGTGAATTAGTAGGACACGGATTAGGACGTACGATGCACGAAGCACCCGAAATGCCAAATTACGGTAAAAAAGGTCGTGGAAAACTAATGCAAGAAGGTTTAGTAGTTGCCATTGAACCCATGATCAATCAAGGAACAAAAAACATCAAGCAACACAAAGACGGCTGGACAATAACAACGGCTGACGGAAAGCCTTCAGCTCACTTTGAACATGACGTAGCAATTATTGATGGAAAACCTGAACTGTTGTCCACTTTTGCTTATATCTATAAAGCTTTGGGAATCACTTCCAACGAAGAAGATGAATTTAGAAAACAGCCCATCGTACTCTAATGAAGAAACTTTTTAAATTCATACTGAATACCATCCCGCGTCCATTACTTATCCGTTTAAGTATTGTGGTTCGTCCAATTTTAGCTTTTCTTTTAAAAGGAAACCGCTTTACAGATCCTATTGACGGCAAAAGCTTTCGAATGTTTTTACCTTATGGATACGGAAACCAACGCAATAATGTATTATCACCGAGTACTCTTTCATTGGAAAGACATCGTTTGCTTTGGTTGTATTTACAGAATGAAACCGATTTTTTTACTTCAAAGGAAAAGAAAAAGGTATTGCATTTTGCCCCGGAACAGGAATTTTATAAAAGATTCAAAAAACAACAAAATATCGATTATACGACGACCGATTTGTTTTCACCCTTAGCCGATGTAAAAGCAGATATATGCAATTTGCCTTTTGAAGAGAATTCGTATGATATTATTTTCTGCAATCATGTTTTAGAGCACATCCCTGATGACACCAAAGCTATGCAGGAACTATACCGTGTCTTAAAACCGGGCGGCATGGGTATTTTTCAGATTCCTCAGGATTTATCTAGAGCATCTACATTCGCAGACGATTCGATTATCGATCCTAAAGAACGGGCTAAAATTTTCGGCCAATACGATCATGTTCGCGTATATGGTTTGGATTATTTTGACAAGCTAAGAAGTATTGGTTTCAAAGTATCTGAAATAGATTATACGGCTAAACTTTCCCCTGAATTGGTAGAAAAGTATTGTTTAGCACAAGGTGAGATCATTCCGGTTTGTTTCAAATAATATCTTGGCACAATATTCGTTGTAAAATCATATCTTTACTTCCACTGATTTTAAAATATGATTCGCAAAATTACCATAGTATTATATTTAATAGGTGCTTTTAGCATCAATTTGCGTGCGCAGTCAGTTGAAGAAACCCAACCGCCTTTTCACATAAAAACTATTAGTTTCAATCAAGGAGTTGGTAATGTTTTTCCCTTTTTCCGATTGGGCGATTCTTTCCAGCTGACTTTTGATGATTTGTATGGCAATGAGGAAGATTATTACTTTACAATAACTCATCACAATTACAATTGGACACCTTCTGAATTAGCCAAAGCCGAATACCTTACCGGAACAGATAATCAACGCGTTCAGGATTATGAAAATTCGTTCAACACCTTGCAACTGTACTCACATTATCGTTTGAATTTTCCCAATAATTTCTTTCAATTAACCCGAAGCGGGAATTATCTCGTTTCCATATTTAACAATAATCGCGAATTGGTGTTTTCGAAAAAGTTCATCATTTACGAAGAATTAGTAGACGTTCCAATGCAAATCAAACGCTCGAGAAACATTGTTGATATTAAAGAAAAACACAATGTGGAATTCACAGTAAAATCACAAAATATCCTATTCCAATCGCCCAATCAAAATGTAAAAATCATTTTATTCCAAAACGGCAAATGGAACAATACGATTGTCAATATTAAACCTCAATATACAATAGGAAACGATCTGATATTCCGATACAATACCGAAACTCAGTTTTATGCAGGAAACGAATATTTGAATTTCGACAACAAAGAAGTACGAGTTCCCACTAATACTATTCAAAAAGTAGATTCCAACAGCGGTTTGTACAGCGCTTATTTGTATACTGATTCCGCAAGAAAGAACAAAGGTTACACCTTCTTCCCTGACATCAATGGTGGTTTTTTAAACCGAAATCTTATTGCCGAAAACAGCGATGTACAGTCGGACTATGCCTGGATGTATTTTTCGCTTTTTGCTCCAGAATACCAAGCCAATTCCAACATTTATGTAACCGGAATGTTCAATAATTATGCTTTGACAAACGAATACAAAATGGATTATAATGTAGAGAAAGGGATTTTCGAAAAAGCCATTTTAATCAAACAAGGTTTCAACAACTACAGCTACACCCTATTCAAAAACAATTCAATTGACGAAAAAAACGCAATTGATGGTAATTTTTACGAAACAGAAAACATTTACAATGCCTTCATCTACTATAGAGCCAATGGCGAAAGATACGACAGAGTCATTGGAAAAGGTGAAGCTTCTTCTATTAACATTACCAACTAAAAAATTAACAGGAATTGCAAACAATTATTTTTATAAAATTTCTAAATTTGTATATCCCTCAGGAAATTAGGTATGGTAACGCAAATTACACAAGGTATTAAAATTTCGGTTATGACGACTTTTGAAGGCACATACTTCAAAAATCATAAGATGCACTTTGCTTTCAGTTATCATATTTCCATTGAGAATCACAGTAAAGATTCGGTACAACTGATGGCCCGTCATTGGGAAATATTCGATGCACTTAATCATATGGAGACCGTTGACGGCGAAGGAGTGGTAGGCAAAAAACCGGTATTAAAACCCGGAGAAGTACACACTTACAGTTCCGGATGCTTACTTTGTGCACCATTTGGAACCATGCAAGGATATTTCAGTATGATAAATTTTACCTCTACAAAATCGTTTCAGGTTATTATTCCTCCTTTTAAACTTAGCGCTCCTTTTGCATTGAATTAATTTGTGATTACTTTATAAATTAATCTGTTTTTCCTTTGTACTTTTGTGACGATTTAATTTCAATTAGTCTAACTATTTAACAATCATAAAAATGCTAAAAGGATTTTTTAACGTACCGAAAGCGGTTAACGAACCTGTAAAATCATATGCTCCGGATTCTCCTGAAAGAGATGCGGTGCACGAAGCTTACGCTGCATTATGGAACTCACCTATTGATGTTCCATTGTACATTGGCAGCGAAGAAATTCGCACCGGAAATACCAGAACCATGTCGGCACCACACGACCACCAACATATTGTGGGAACCTATCATTTAGCTGAAAAAACACACGTAGAAAAAGCAATTGCTAATGCGTTGGAAAGCCGTACTAAATGGGCTAACATGGCTTGGGAACAAAGAGCTGCTATTTTCTTAAAAGCAGCTGAATTGATTGCTGGTCCGTACCGTGCAAAAATCAACGCGGCAACCATGATTGCGCAATCCAAAACAATTCATCAGGCAGAAATTGATGCTGCATGTGAATTGATTGACTTCTTACGTTTCAACGTAGAATTCATGACACAAATTTATCAGGACCAACCTACATCAAATTCAGACATGTGGAATCGTGTAGAATACCGTCCATTAGAAGGTTTTGTATATGCCATCACTCCATTTAACTTTACCGCTATTGCTGCTAACTTGCCTGCAAGTGCCGCAATGATGGGTAATGTAGTTATCTGGAAGCCTTCAGATAGCCAGGTTTTCTCTGCTAAAGTAATTATCGATGTATTCAAAGAAGCAGGTGTCCCAGACGGCGTAATCAATGTAGTTTTCGGAGATCCTGTCATGATTACTGATACAGTTTTAGCATCACCTGATTTCTCAGGAATCCACTATACTGGATCAACTTTCGTGTTCAAAGAAATTTGGAAAAAAATTGGCGAAAATATTCACACCTACAAAACCTACCCAAGAATTGTAGGTGAGACCGGAGGAAAAGATTTCATTATGGTTCACCCATCAGCCAATGTAAAACAAGTCGTTGCCAACAGTATTCGTGGTGCTTTCGAATTCCAAGGACAAAAATGTTCAGCTGCCTCTAGAGCTTATTATCCAAAAAGCTTATGGCCAGCAATCAAAGAAGAAATGGCAGCAGAATTGTCGACAATCAAACAAGGTTCACCTCAAGATTTTTCAAACTTTGTAACTGCAGTGATTCACGAAGGTTCATTTGATAAATTAGCAAAATATATCGACCAAGCAAAAAATGATGCAGATGCTGAAGTAATTTTCGGAGGTGGTTATGACAAATCGAAAGGATATTTCATTCAACCAACAGTGATCTTAACGACAAATCCAAAGTACACTACTATGGAAACGGAGCTTTTCGGACCAGTTTTAACTGTTTATATTTACGAAGATGAAAAATTCAGTGAAACACTACAATTAGTAGATTCAACTTCCGAATACGCTTTAACTGGTGCAATTTTTAGCCAGGATCGTTATGCTATTGAAGAAGCTACTGTAGCTTTACAAAACAGTGCAGGAAACTTCTATATCAATGACAAACCAACGGGAGCTGTTGTAGGTCAACAACCTTTTGGTGGTGCAAGAGCATCAGGAACGAACGATAAAGCAGGTTCTGCACAAAATTTATTACGTTGGGTTTCTCCTAGAACTATTAAAGAAACTTTTGTGACTCCAGTAGATTATAGATATCCGTTTTTAAAACAATAAAAACTTTAACAAAAAATCCATCCCAAACAGGATGGATTTTTTTTACATTTATACTTCTTAGTCAATTACAATGAACAAATTAATACTTCTTTTAAGTCTATTTTTAAGTACAACAACTTTCTCACAAACCAAGTTGGTTGCATTCAAAAGTCATAGTGGCAACACTAAGAAATTTGTGAAAAGTTTACAATCGGAATTGTTCAATTCACCCAACTCCAATTTTGGAATTCCCACCAAAAAAACATTGACGAATGATGAAAAAAAATCGATTTCAAAAGATGTAGCGGATAAAACAATCAATGTTTCTTATGAAACTGAAAAAGAAACTTCTGAACAAACCATAGAAATTATTTTAACCAATATACCAAAGAGCAATTTCAAAATTTATCTTAATCAAAAACTTATCACTACCCAAAAAAAATATTCAGCGTCAACACCTTTAAAAGTTACCCTTGAAAAAGGGAAACGCAACTATCTTGTATTTGACAATACTGAAAAGAAAAACAACAAAAGCGAAGGCAGTATCCCAATTTACATAACCGTTAAAGTTTTAGGCAGTGAATACCAACTTTGGTCAAACAATACTACCTCAAGAGCAATAATTATTGATCAAATTGACAAATAATTCCTTTTTAAAATCCGTTATTGGGCTTTTTTTAGGATTAGGAATTCTATTCATTCCTTTTCCTTATGAGGCATTCTATTTTCATTATGTTTTTATCCAAAATACCTTAGGCAAACTACTTTACAAAGCTGTAAATGCCACTCATTATTTCGAATATGTAATTCCTGAAATTCAATCGGATTCCATACTAATGTATGCGCTATTTATTACATTATTGTTTTCAAGCCTTTTCATCGGTTTTACATTTAAAAACCAAGTTACCAAAATACTCCAATCCAAATATTTTGACTGGCTCCTTACTTTTTACCTTTCGCTTCATCTAGTAAAATATGGATTCAGTAAAATTTTTCTGAAACAGTTTTATACACCGGAACCTAATATTTTGGCCACACCGATGGGAAATTTAGATACTGACATTTTATATTGGTCTGTGATTGGAACAACCCCAAACTACCAATTATTTCTTGGCCTAATCGAAGTACTTAGTGGACTACTTTTACTCTCAAAAAGAACTCAAAAAGTGGGTTTATACCTAACCTTGAGTGTATTAATCAATATTGTTGCAGTTAATCTCACATTTGACATCTCTGTTAAATTATTTTCAGCTTTTCTCACATTACTATGCCTGTATCTTTTGTATCCAATTTTCAAAAAAGATATATCCAATATATTTAAAGATAGAATAAACCTTACACCCAAATCATTGTTCTTTGGTTTCTTTTTAGTACTACTACTTTTTTTCGAATGCGTTTATCCTTCGTTCTCTGTAAAAGATCAAAAGAAGCCGTTCGAAGGTGTTTATGTCATTCAAAATTCGAATAGTATAAAAAAATTATTTTTCCATAAAGATGACTACCTCATTTTTCAATTGCAAAATGATTCTTTAATTGATTTTAAATATTCCGTCAACGAAAAAGAAAAGAAAATCACACTCACTGATTATTCATTTTCTACTGAAACTTTCCATTATAAAACGATACAAAACAATTTATACCTCAACAATGAAAACAAAACAATAAAGTGCATTAAAATCAAACCTAATTACAATGCATTAAAAAACAGTTTTCATTGGACAGTTGAAAGTGTGAAATAATCATACGTAAAGAAAACTTCAATTCGATTGAAAAATCAGAATGCTATTGTTAAACATCCTCAAATTTCAACTGATCCAAAAAGTAGTTACTATACGCTTCTAAAGAGCAATAAAACCAAAAGCACACTCACCAATAAGCTTTACATTGTAAATTAGACTCTAATTTTGTTAAAAATTTGTGTATTTGGAAATTATTTGTAATTTGTAATGAGAATTTATTATGCATGCATATAAATTTCTTACAAAAACAAACTAACCAACAAAAAACACATCATGAAACAAAAGTACCTGTGGGTTTACTTTTTGTTTGTCGCGTCACACATTTATGCGCAAAACAAAAAGAAAGTCGACTTCAACAATTTTGACAGAAAAGGAATGGAAACTTCCTTACTGTTAACTGAAGTTAAACCATTTACAGTTTTAGGTCAAAAGGGGAACACCTATAACATGTACAATCTATTCGAATCCTATGAAGAATTAGGCAAATCAGACACTCAAAAGAGGTTCCAAAATGCCAATGCCATGGCATCAGAAATGAAAATAGAGAATTCGGGAAAAATTCTAAAAATTGGACTCATCCATACCGAATTCGAAGTCCCAAGTAAAGAAGCTTACCAAAAAGGATGGTTTACCATTGAAAACAATAAAGCAAAAAGAAACTCTTCTGCATACATTTTTGACAAACACACCAATACGATTGTCAGTCCACTTACAGTACGAAAAAAAGGAGTCAACACAATTTTCCTTTTCGACAGCAATTACTTTGTCAATACAACCAAAAATAAAATCTCAAATATCAGCACCGATTTCGGAGATGGGAAAGGCTTTAGAACAGTCGCATTAGACAAAGGTATAGCCGTAACTTATCCTTCAGAAGGACAAAAAGAACTCCAATTCGAAATCACGTTTGACAACGGAACAAAATTACTACGCAAATCTTATTTAACCGTTTCTTATTCCAATGATGATGTAGCGCGATTATTCCGCAGAGCACCAACATTAATTACTGCTACGAGAACGCCTGATTTAGCTATTTACGGAGAAACCGACCTATCGGCAGGTAAGTGTGAATATGAGATTTTTACAAGTACTGATGGGATTTTTGACAAACCAATTTATGTGGTGGACGGATTTGACCCATCGGATGCCAGAAATACAACAGCCGTTTACAATTTATTGACGTACACCGACGCTGGTGGAGTTACTCGAAATTTAGGTGACCGTATCCGCAACGAAGAAGGATATGATATCGTAGTAGTCAATTTCCCAACCTATATCAATTCGGCAGCAAAAACTATTGATGGCGGAGCCGATTACATTGAACGAAATGCACTTTCATTGGTTACGGTTATGGAAACTTTGAATGCGCAAAAAGTAGGAACCGAACAAAACATTGTAATCGGTCCGAGCATGGGTGGGCTAATTTCCAGATATGCTTTACGCTTCATGGAACAAAACAATCTTAATCCTCAAACTCGTTTATGGATCTCATTTGATTCACCCCATTATGGTGCTAATGTACCTATTGGCTTACAACATTTATTCAATTATTTCGCATACGGATATGGCGATTCTGACGGTGTAAAACCTTTAATTGACGGTATGTTACGCTCACCAGCTGCAAAACAAATGCTGGTAGACCATTTTCAGGCACATGTGTTAGCAGGACCACAATCTCCTTTAGGTGACGATCCCATTATTCCATCTGCAGGTTTACCTTTAACTCCAACCGGCTATCCGAATATTAGAGATAATTTCCAAAACAGAATGAACGCTTTAGGTTTTCCACAGTCTACACGAAATATTTCAATGATCAACGGAAGTGGTAACCGCGCAAAATTCCAAGACAAATTGGGCAACGACATCAACCCTGGCTTCGATTTTATCGGTACCGCTACTACTCCTGCCAATATTGATACCGGAGACGTTTTTGCATTCATCAATACCAGAGCACTTACATTTTGCGAATACATGCCTAATGCCAATGTACAGGAAACTATTGTCGATGTAGATATTCAAGCCCAAGTCTTTTTCTGGATAACTCAAGATTCATTTATAGCAACTGCAAAACAAAGTGCCAACACTAATGGCGTCGATTCGTCACCTGGCGGTTTATTTGATATGGGCGGACTTGCTGCATCTTTACCTCCCGGAAATGACGTACTGATGAACTTCCTTAATGCAATGAAAGCTGATAAATTTAGTTTCATTCCTGCAGTAAGCGCCATGGGACTGAATGTTGGAGGTGATATCAACAACCCTCAACCAAATTATTATTTCAATATAAATTTAGGAACAAAAGACATTCCATGGGATGGAGTAACCACTACAACATCAAATACAACTCCATTCAAAAATTGGTATATGCCTCCAACTAATGAAGGCCATGTTACCATTACGCAAGGCAATGTTGATTTTGCCTGGTGTGAGATTGTTAAGCCCGATTTCGATTTTGCAGTGAACACAACTGGAGCACTTAGAACCTGTCAGGGAACCAATGCAACCTATTCATTCAATTTCAACAATATTCATGGATGCCTTGCGACTCCCGTAACTTTTACTGCCACAGGAACACCTGCGGGTAGTACAGTATCGTTTAGTCCCAACAGTATTTCTGCTAACGGGACAATCACAATGACCGTTTCAAATGCAACTCCTGGAACTTACAACATCATGGTAACTCCGGTAAATTATCCCTCAAAAGCGATACCTGTGACACTAACTGTGAATCCAGCGAACCCTGATTTAAATGGAGCTACACAATACAGCATTAATGACAATGCTACATTCACAACAGCGTCAAATGTTACTGTACAACAAGGTTCGAAATTAGAATTACGAATTCCATCCAATTTATATAACGGTTCCATAGAATGGTTTGATCCAAGTGGCTATTCCAGAGGCAGTACCAATCCGGTAATCATGAACATTCAAGATGGAAGTATTGATGAAGGTACATGGAATGCCAAAGTAACATTTACCAATGATTGTGGTCGAATGGCACCAACCCTAGTTCCGATTACGGTTATTGTGGAACAATCATTAAGTAACGACGTGAATCAACTTCAAGAATTCAAAGTTTATCCGAATCCTTCTGAAGGCATAATCAATATTACATCAAACATCCCATTTGGTATCCTCAAAACAAAAATTGTCGACCCAAGAGGAAGTAGTATCCTGAACAGCAAACCCAATTATATAGATGCCAACCATATTCAAATTGACATCTCACAGTTAGCTGCCGGCTCGTATTTTTTAGTTATTGAAAATGAAACCAATAGAAGTATAAAACCAATTATCAAGTTATAAATCAAGCCCCGAAAGGGGCTTTTTTATGGCAAAAATTTACTAAATTTAAGGTAGTATTTGAACCATTTAAAACAAACAGTTATGAAACAAATAATTACTCTACTGTTTATTGGTTTCACCATAACAGCACTGCCACAGAGCCCAATTAACAGTTACTACAGCGTTCCGGGTTCTATCTTCGACATTATTGATCCGGCCACAGTTCTCAATCAAACCGCTGGTCCGAATCAAACGTGGGACTTTACCGATCTGGTAAAAGTAGGCGAATCAATCGACAGCTACTCCATACCTACCTCTGCTGAATCAACATCTTATCCTGGCACTACAAACGTACTATTAGTGACAAGCACCGTTAATTCTGAAGTCAGCAACAATCGGTTTTACACCAAAAATAGTGGCAATCAAATTACATTCACTGCTTTTAACGGTCCAGATTTCGAATTGAATTACATAT
This sequence comes from Flavobacterium sp. MAHUQ-57, assembly GCF_051908335.1. NCBI lineage: Bacteria > Pseudomonadati > Bacteroidota > Flavobacteriia > Flavobacteriales > Flavobacteriaceae > Flavobacterium > Flavobacterium sp. MAHUQ-57. The sequence continues at coordinate 605,930 of NZ_JBPZTE010000007.1, forward strand.
CGGACAACGCCCTTATTGGAACATTCCCCCTAAGCTACGGATACATCAACAACGATCCCGTTTCGGGAACTTTTGTCTATGGCACTAATAGCGGAACCTTTCAAGGCACATTCAATTCAAGCGTCGATGCGTATGGAACGTTACAAGTTACAAACGCAGGAGCCAGAGATTTCATAGGCAATGTAACGCGGTTAAAAACAGTACAAAATTTAAACTTAAGCTCTGGGATTCTAACCAATGTTGGGACGGCTACTTTAACCAATTACAACTATTACAGTTCGTCCAATGGCTATTTGATTTTTCGATATGCGCTACTCAACATCAATGTTCCTTTGCTTGCCATCAATCAGACATCGACTTCAATAGAAAAGTTCCAAACCGTTCTATTGAGTAGAGATGAGAATGAATTTAGCAAATCAATTGTAACCTACCCTAACCCAACCTCATCTGAATTCAAAATCAGCAATCCACTTCAATTATCCATTGAGTCGATTCGTCTTTTTGATATGTATGGAAAAGAGGTACTAAAAACAAAGGAAGATCAAAACATCACTATTAGTAACTTGAACAGTGGAATATACCTTGTTGTTTTAAGCACAGAAAAAGGCACAATTAGCAAAAGAATAGTAAAAAAATAAGCTCCACAATGGAGCTTATTTTTTAGGCTTTAAATTTTAAAGGAAGATGCACCACCTTTTTGGTTTCAAAAAAATCGGGGGCAAAGAAATCTGAAATATTATATTCAGTAGCTTTTGGAAAATCTTTCAATTCTTCTGTCAGATCACCACCTTTCAGGTAAAGAATACCGTTTTTTAATTCATGCTTTTGTTGCTTCTTGATTTTATCTTTAATCCAAGAAACAAAATCCGGCATATTGGTCACGGCACGACTCACGATAAAATCGAAATCACCTTTCACATTTCCGGCACGCATTTGTTCTGCTTTAACATTCTTAAGACCAACTCCTTCAGCCACCGCCTGAACCACTTTAATTTTTTTGGCAATCACATCCACTAGATAAAAACGGGTTTCGGGAAACAAAATAGCCAACGGAATCCCTGGAAATCCGCCTCCTGTACCTACATCAAGCACATAGGCTCCCGGTTCAAAAGGTTGTACTTTGGCAATCGCCAACGAATGCAAAACATGTTTTACATACAGTTCATCAATATCTTTTCTGGAAATCACATTAATTTTAGCGTTCCAGTCTTTGTATAATTCTTCCAGTTTTGTAAACTGTGCAATTTGCTCTTCTGACAAATTAGGAAAATACTTTAGTATTTCTTCCATAGTTGAAATTTTTCACAAAATTACACAATTTGGAGGTTAAAATTTGTGTTAATGAGTATCAATTCAATTTATTAAATACTACCTTTGGCACTTATTGTAGAAATTATGAATACAACAATTCCAACTTTTTCAAGAACCGACTCGATGAAGTTCTTTAGAACATTGAACACTCGAGTAAATAACTATTTCAAAGAGAACAACTTACAAAGAACCGGAAACTGGAAATTACATTTAAAAACTGTAATCATGTTTGCGTTATTCTTAACTCCATATTTCTTAATTCTAACATTGAACTTACCCTTTTGGGCACATGCATTACTTTCGATTGTAATCGGAATTGGTATGGCAGGAGTAGGAATGAATGTGATGCATGATGGAAATCATGGTTCGTATTCTTCGAAACAATGGTTGAACAAATTAATGGGAGGAAGTATTTATATTCTTGCCGGAAATGTTTACAACTGGCAGGTACAACACAATGTTTTACACCACACTTATACCAATGTCCCAGGACATGATGAAGATTTAGAAGCAGGAAGAATCATGCGATTCAGTAAAACAGCGCAATGGCATCGTTTCCACAAATTCCAACACTATTATTCTGTGTTCCTATATGGTTTATTGACTTTCAACTGGGCTATTACAACCGATTTCATGCAGATGAAACGTTATTTAAAACGTAAGTTATCGTATGGTGAATTCAAAAGCCCCGCTATCCAATGGACTACTTTAGTAATCACCAAAGTCATCTATTTTTCGATCTGGTTAGTGATACCTATGGTATTAGGTATTGTTTGGTGGGAAGTTTTAATTGGATTCGTAATCATGCACTATACTGCTGGATTGATTTTAAGTATCATTTTCCAATTGGCGCACGTAATTGAAGATACCGTTACTCCTGAACCGAATGAAGAAAATGAATTGGAAAACACTTGGGCCATCCACCAATTGTTCACGACGGTAAACTTTGCTCCTAAAAACTGGTTGGTAAATTGGTACACTGGTGGATTGAACCATCAAATTGAACACCACATTTTCCCGAACATCAGTCATGTCCATTATGGTAAAATTGCTGAAATCGTGAAACAAACAGCCAAAGAATGTAACTTACCGTACCATGAGTACAAAACCATGACAGCGGCAGTGATTTCTCATTTCCGCCATTTAAAAGAACTAGGACAAAAACCACAATTAGCATAGGTTGAAAAGGTAGTTTTGAAAATGAGAAAAATAGTAGTTATTTTAATCGGCTGTATTAGTTTTTTTTCTTGCAAAAAAGAAGAAGACAAACCACAAACTGCTGAAGATCGTTACAACATCATCGCTGATATGGCTGATAAAGTGAATTCAAAATCAATATCAGCAAGTTATTCAGGAATGCTTCCTTGTACTGATTGTGATGGCATTGCCACATTACTTACTTTAAACAATGACAATACTTTCGGTTTACAAACTACATACATTGGAAAAAACAACAATGAAGTGAACACCCAAGAAGGTAGTTATACGATTGAATCAAATGTTATAATTTTAGACATATCTGATATTCCTAACCAATATAAAATTGGTGAAAATTTCATACTTCAACTTGATAGTGATGGAAACGAAATTAAAGGCAATAACGCTGAAATGTATAAGTTAATCAAAATAAATTACTAGAATCAACACAACTAATGAGCACATTTTTATCAGACAGAATTAACAATCTATCTACCTCTCAAACTTTGGCAATGGCTGCTAAAGCAAGAGAATTAAAAGCCCAAGGAATCGACATTATCAGCTTAAGTTTAGGAGAACCGGATTTCAACACTCCTGACTTCATCAAAGAAGCGGCTAAAAAAGCCATCGATGAAAACTACAGCACGTATACCCCGGTTGACGGTTATTTGGAATTGAAAGAAGCGATTTGTAAAAAATTCAAACGCGATAATAATTTAACATACGCTCCGGCAAATATTGTTGTTTCAACCGGCGCAAAACAATCGCTATACAACATTGCTCAAGTAATGTTAAATGACGGTGATGAAGTAATTCTTCCGGCACCTTACTGGGTTAGTTATTTCGAAATCATCAAATTATCAGGAGGAGTTCCTGTAGAAGTGCCAACTTCGGTTGAAAGCGACTTCAAAATTACTCCCGAACAATTGGAAGCTGCCATCACACCTAAGACCAAAATGATGTGGTTCAGTTCTCCTTGTAATCCATCTGGTTCGGTTTACAACAAAGAAGAATTAACAGCGATAGCTAAGGTATTGGAAAAATACCCAAACATTTTCATCGTTTCTGATGAAATCTACGAACACATCAACTTCTCAGGAACATTCTGCAGTATAGCAAGTATACCGGGAATGTTCGACAGAACCATCACAGTAAACGGAGTAGCCAAAGCATTTGCTATGACTGGTTGGAGAATCGGTTATATCGGAGCGCCGGAAGCTATTGCAAAAGCCTGTACTAAAATCCAAGGACAAGTAACCAGCGGTGCTAACTCCATAGCACAACGCGCTACCATTGCTGCTGTTGAAGCTGACCCAAGCGTATTAAACGCTATGGTTTCTGCATTCAAAAACAGAAGAGACTTAGTGGTTGGCTTGATGAAAGAAATCCCAGGCATCAAATTGAATGTTCCTGAAGGCGCGTTCTATGTATTCCCTGATGTTTCTTCGTTCTTCGGAAAAACGTTAAGAGGCACCACTATTAACAATGCAGAAGATTTCTCAATGTATCTTTTAGCAGAAGCCAATGTTGCTACAGTAACCGGCGACGCTTTCGGAAACCCTAACTGCCTTCGTTTGTCCTACGCTGCCAGTGAAGCGCAACTTACCGAAGCCATCAGAAGAATCAAAGAAGCTTTAGCTTAAATTAGATACGCCCCGAGGAAACTTGGGGCTTTTTTTGTTCTTAATTTTAGGGCGTGACCACAAGGGTCGGGTTTTTCGTTGCAATCTTTTTTATACTGCTGCTCCGCTCAGCCATAAAAAAGGATTTCCACTTCAACCCCTCACGCGGCCGCAACAACAAACCATAAACAAAAAAAACAACGAACCACTTATAAACAATGCAAAAGAAAATACTACTATTAGGATCAGGAGAATTAGGAAAAGAATTCGTTATAGCCGCACAACGCATCGGACAAAAAGTAATTGCTGTCGACAGTTATGAAAATGCACCAGCCATGCAGGTAGCCCACGGATTTGAAGTCATCAACATGCTTGATGGTACCGAACTCGACCGTATCGTAGCCAAACACCAACCTGATTTTATCGTTCCTGAAATCGAAGCCATCCGTACCGAGCGTTTTTACGATTACGAGAAACAGGGTATTACAGTAGTGCCATCAGCGAAAGCCGCCAACTTCACTATGAACCGCAAAGCCATTCGTGATTTAGCCGCCAAAGAGTTGGGATTGCGCACGGCCAATTACCGTTATGCTACCTCAGCAGAAGAATTGCAGAAAGCCGTTGCTGAAGTAGGCATTCCTTGTGTGGTAAAGCCATTGATGTCTTCCTCGGGAAAAGGACAATCGACCATCAAAGCGGAAGCCGATATTGAGAAAGCATGGAACTATGCCGTGGAAGGTTCACGAGGTGACGTAGTGGAAGTCATTGTCGAAGCATTTGTCAATTTCCATTCTGAGATTACCTTATTAACCGTTACACAAAACAATCACCCAACATTATTCTGCGCTCCAATTGGGCATCGTCAGGAACGCGGCGATTACCAGGAGAGCTGGCAACCTGCACACGTTTCAACCAAAGACATTGAGGAAGCTCAGGACATGGCCAGAAAAGTAACCGAAGCCTTAGGTGGAGCCGGATTATTTGGTGTAGAATTCTTCTTAACCGATGAAGGCGTCTATTTCTCCGAACTATCACCTCGCCCACACGACACCGGAATGGTAACTTTAGCTAAAACACAAAATTTCAACGAGTTCGAATTGCATTTACGTGCCATTTTAAGCATTCCGATTCCCGAAATCATTCAGGAAAAAATTGGTGCAAGTGCTGTTATCTTGGCAACGGAAAATTCAGACAACCCAACTTTCGACGGCATCGAAAAAGTGGCTAGTCTTTCCAAAACCGATTTTCGCCTTTTTGGTAAACCAACCTCAAGACCCTACCGAAGAATGGGTGTCGTATTGGTTAATGATGCTTTGGACACACCCATTCTCGAAATTGTTGAAAAAGCAAAAAAGACAGCATCTTTACTAAAAGTAAATCCATAATAGCTTTGAAATTATGTATTAAAAAGAGGTAATTTCCTTAAATCCAAAGTCTTTTTATCAAAAAATGGACTGAAAATTCAAAACCTTATTTTTTTTTCGGAAATTTGCACTCATTTTTTCGGTAACCTTCGAAAATAAGTTTTTAAAGAAATGAAGAAGAAGATTGAAATTTTAGCTCCGGCAAAAGATTTAATTACGGGTATTGCGGCAATTAACGCAGGTGCCGATGCAGTGTATATAGGTGCTCCGCAATTTGGTGCACGTTCCAACGCGAACAATCCTATTGAAGATGTAGCTGAGTTAGTAAAATACGCTCACTTATACAATGTGCAAGTTTTTGTTGTTATCAATACCATTATTTATGATAACGAACTAGAAACGTGTCGTCAGCTTATTTGGAAGTTGTACGAAATTGGTGTCGACGCACTTATCATTCAAGACATGGGACTTTTGGAATTGGATTTACCACCCATTGCACTTCACGCCAGCACACAGTCAAACAATCGCGACCCTAAAAAGATCAAATTCTTAGCCGATGCTGGAATCCAACGTGTCGTATTAGCTCGTGAATTGAATTTACATCAAATCAAAGAAATCAGCGAAGCAACCGATGTCGAATTAGAATTCTTCGTTACGGGTGCATTATGTGTATCCTTCAGCGGTAACTGTTATATGAGTGTTGCTAATGGAGAACGTTCAGCCAACAGAGGCTCTTGTGCCCAAAACTGCCGTTTGCCCTACAACTTGATTGACGGAAACGGAGATACTTTAATAAAAAACAGTCACTTGCTTTCTATCAAAGATTTTGATGTTTCTGACCAAATTCCAAATTTAGTGGAAGCGGGTATTTGCTCTTTCAAAATTGAAGGTCGCTTAAAAGATGTTGTTTATGTCAAAAACAATGTTTCTTTCTTGCGTAAAAAACTTGATGCTTTCTTGGCTGAAAACAGTGACAAATACATCAAATCTTCTTCAGGAAGTTGCACCTATACTTTTGACTCAGAATTGACACGCACATTCAACCGTGGTTATACCGACTATTTTGTCAACGAAAGACATCAATCGATTGGATCATGGGAAAGCCCAAAGTCCAAAGGACAATACATTGGTAAATTAGTAAAAACCGTAGGGAATTCATACCATATTGAAAATGGGGAATTATTAAACAATGGTGACGGTCTTTGCTTCATCAACAGTGAAAATGTAGCAGAGGGAATTTACGTTAATAAAGTTGAAAACGGCATTGTATATCCTAACGTTTTAAAGGAAATTGCCAACGGAACTGAAATTTACCGTAACAATGATGCTGCCTTCATCCGATTAGTTGAAAGAGAAGATAGTGCCGTTCGTAAAATAAGTACTTCGTTACTATTGAAAGAAAACGACAATGGTTTTGAATTGATTGCTACAGATGAGGATGGAAATGTAAGCACTGTACAATTAGTTCATCCTAAAGAACAAACCAAAAACAATCAATCTTTAGAAGATACTTTTAAAGTGAATTTGGCTAAAACTGGTTTTACTCCCTACACGGCAGACGAAATCACCATTGAATTCTCGCAAAACTGGTTTCTTCCTATTTCAAAAATCAATGAAATGCGTAGAAATGTGTACGAGCAACTTTCTGAAATTCGTTTACTAAACTATGTTCGTCATGAACACCAATTAGAAAAAACTTCGCATCCGTATCCTGAAACCAAGTTGGATTTCACCTACAATGTTGCGAATAAAACCGCTCGTAAATTTTACGAACGCCATGGCGTTACCGAAATCGAAAAGGCTTTCGAATTGCAATGGGACCCAGGAAAATCACGCGTAATGACAACTAAGTATTGCATCAAATACGAATTAGAACGTTGTCCAAAATACCACCGTGAAAATATGGATCAAAAACTCAAAGAACCTCTAGTATTAAAACAAGGCGAATTGGAATACAAATTAAAATTCAACTGCAAACCTTGTGAAATGGAAATTTGGGAAAAAGATGCCGAATTCGAAATTGAAGAAGATCACCTACATTAATATACAAACCGATGTTTCCCAAGAACATCGGTTTTTTTAATTAAATCGTATTTAATTCCGAAAATAACGTACTTTAGTAAGACCAAATCGATAACATGAATAAACTAGTTTTCATCTTATTTATTACCTTTACATTACTCTCCTGTGGTCCACGCCGCTTACGTTGCGGTCCGAACAGGCGATGTGAAATCGAATCCCCAAAAACCCCAATTAATGAAAAAGTTAATCCTTACAGCGTTACTGGCATTTGGAGTTAGTGCCAACGCGCAAGAAAAAACAGAATTAAAAGATCGTGTTGTAGAAGCTTCATGTGGAGAATGCCAATTTGAAATGGATGGCAAAAGCTGTGATCTTGCCGTAAAAATTGATGGCAGAGCCTACTATGTTGAAGGCATGAAAATTGACGACTACGGAGATGCACACGCCCACAATGGTTTATGCAACGCCATTCGAAAAGCAAAAGTAAGTGGAGAAATTAAAAACGATAAATTTGTTGCCACTAGTTTTGTATTGATTGATGACAAGAAAAAATAAATTGCTTTTATGAGAAAAACAATCTTAATTTTTGCCACTAGCATACTACTACTTTCTTGCGGCAAAGAAAAAGAAGACAAAACCATTCAGAAAACAACAGACAAAGAGTCAATCGAAACTGTAAAGCCAGAAATAAAATCGGATTCAACCGAAAAAATTGCAAAAAACGACAGCATTAACCCAACTAATACAGTTGAAAATATTACTGTCAATTTTAGTTCAGAAAGTCTTCAGGGGTATTGGAATACAACTAGTGAAGATGACGATGGCCGAACTGTAAACATAGAAGGCAACAATTTGTCTTCTTTCGGCGGACCTTGCCAAAGTAGTTATACAATAAAACTGATTAACGACACCCGTTTTGAAATGGTTTACAATGGAACCGATTGCCGGATTAATTTTGAAGACACTTACGAAAATATAGATAAGACAATCGGCTATGGTTATTTGAAAAGCCCTGATGAACTCGTTTTCGAAATCAAAAAAGAATGCTTTCTCATGGACAAAGGTCAACACCTTCTAACTAGAGCAAACTATTAGAACAAAAGCTTCTTATTTTCCCAATAGAAAAACTAACCACTAATTTTTGCATTTACTCCTTGAAAATATCGCCAAACACGTTGCACTCACACCCGATGAGCAGGAACGTGTTTTGTCTTTTACCGAACAGCGCCATTACAAAGCCAAAACGCTTCTTCTTAAAGCAGGTGAAGTGTGTACGCATTCTTTTTTTGTAACCAAAGGAATACTGCGCAGTTACAACATGGACGAAAACGGCGTGGAGCATGTGGTGAGTTTTGCCTGCACCGGCTGGTGGATTGCCGACATGTACAGTTTTCTATCCCAACGTCCCGGTCATTTGTACATTGAAGTTAACGAAGAAGCAGAAGTTCTGGCCATCTCCAAAGAAGATCAGGACAAAATGTACAAGGAAATTCCTAAAATGGAACGCTTCTTCCGTATCCTTATTGAAAATTCATTGGTAGCCAACCAACAACGTCTTATCGACAACATGAGCTTCACTGCCGAAGCCCGTTACGACAAATTCTCCAAAAAATATTCGGAATTACTGCATTCCATACCCCAAAAACAAATTGCTTCGTATTTGGGTGTCACTCCAGAATTCTTCAGCAAAATGAAAGCACGAATGCTGAAGAAATAGACACTAAGGCTCTAATCCACTAAGGTTCTCAAAAAATTTTATACCCTTTGCTCTTCATAACCTTCGTACCTCCAAAAAAACATTTCTTAATCTAGATTAAGCGATTCACCCATACCCCTGTCTTAACTTTGTCCTATCAAAATGAACAAGTTATGAACCGAAAAGATTTTATCCGAAAAGTAGCCTTAGGCAGTGGAGCACTTCTTACAGGAGCGGCCTTAGCCAAAAAAGCTACCGAATCCGAAGTGACCCCTATCGGATTCAATCATATTCAAAACACAAACTCAAAAATCATGGACAACATCGTAGTACACAAAGCCAATACAAGAGGAAACGCCAATCACGGTTGGTTACAAAGTTTTCACACCTTTAGTTTTGCTAATTATTTCAATCCGGAGCGCATGAACTTCGGAGTTCTTCGCGTGCTGAATGACGATACCGTTTCAGGCGGTATGGGATTTGGAAAACATCCACATCAGGACATGGAAATCATCAGCATTCCTTTGGAAGGCGATTTAGAACACCAAGACAGTATGGGAAACAAAACCGTAATCCGAAATGGAGACATTCAGGTGATGAGTGCAGGAACCGGTGTACAGCATAGCGAATACAATAAGAATCAGGATGAAGCAGTGAAATTTTTGCAAATCTGGGTTATCCCAAATAAAAGAGGGGTACAACCTCGATACGATCAGATTACGCTTCAACAAGAAGACCGTCACAATACCTTGCAACAAATCCTATCACCCAATGCCGACGATGCCGGTGTATGGATCCATCAAGATGCATGGTTTCATTTAGGAAAATTAGACTCGAATTTTGAAACCGACTATACATTCAAGAAAGAAGGAAACGGTTTATATGTATTCGTATTGAACGGTGACGTAACCGTAAACGGACATGCATTGAATACCCGAGACGGCTTCGGAATCTGGGATGTAGACAACGTTAGCATCAAAGCAAATTCGGCCGCAGAAGTTTTATTGATGGAGGTTCCAATGGAAATCAAGTAAGTGTCATTTCTTAATCTAGATTAAGTATCTGACAGCCAACACCAACTTAACTTTGTCTTATCAAATTAGAATAAAAAATTTAAAAATAAAATTATGTCAACAACAACAAAATGGGCAATAGACCCAACACATTCAGCAATAGGATTTAAAGTAAAACACATGATGTTTACCAACGTATCCGGAAAATTTGAAAATTATGAAGCAGCTATCTTAACCGATGGTGATGATTTTACATCAGCTTCTATTGAATTCTCTGCCGATATCAACTCTATTGACACAAGCAACGCCGATCGTGACAATCATTTAAAAAGCGCCGATTTCTTCGATGCGGAAAACCATCCGAAGTTAACCTTCAAAGCCTCTTCCCTATCTAAAGTAAGCGGTGGAGAGTATGAAGTTGCTGGTGATTTGACCATGCGTGGTGTAACAAAGTTTGTTACGCTTCCGGCAGAATTCAGCGGATTAATGACCGATCCTTGGGGTAATACCAAAGCAGGTTTGAACATTTCAGGCAAAGTAAACCGTAAAGACTGGGGATTGAACTGGAACTCTGCGCTAGAAGCCGGTGGTGTGTTAGTAGGTGAAGAAGTAAAACTGGATATCGAATTGCAGTTGATCAAACAATAATTTTCATAATAATAATTAGTTTTAGTTTGTTTTTTTCATGAGTAACCCTGTACGAACGAGTTGTACAGGGTTATTTTTTTTTGTGATAATTTTTTTGTGATAATTTATTTTATCACAGAATTTTCATCACAGCTTTGTGATAATTTTTTTGTGATAATATATTTTCTCACTGAAAAAATATCACAAGTTTTCTAAACCGCACTACTTTTAGCAACTAGCGAGATACTTTCACCAATCTTATGAAAGGAGATTAAATTGACTATTGAATTGCAATAAAATCTCAAAAAAGTCTTCAAAATGGTTTAGGTTTCTAACACCCATTTTAGAGATAAAAAATAACATTTATCAGGCTTAATTGTTGTTTTTATAACAAAATAGGACTGTTTTTTAATCTAATTCTTACAATAATAAAATTCAAACGCGAATTCAGAACACAAAAAATCTTTAACACTTAAGGCAACGATTAGATAATAAAAAATCACTTTTTTTAGCATATCAAAAATTATTACCACTAAAAAAAACGATAAAGCAAATGGAATACGCCTTGAAAATGAATTGTAATTTTTCCTCTCATCAAACAATCCTTAGTTTTGCGCCCCAAAATTAAATTTTATACAAATGAAGAAAAAACTCTTTCTTTTCAGCCTAATTTTATCATTTTTCGCCTTTTTTACCTCAAATGCTCAAAATAATATAAAAATTACCGGCACAATACAAGACGCTAACACCCATCAAAACATTTATGGTGTTAAAATAGCTATAGTACCCATGACGGAAGAAAATGAAATCAACTCTACGTACAGTGATTTTACGGGAAATTTCATTTTAAAATCTAGAATTTCTGAAAACAGAATTAAGATCAGTTTTCTAAATTACAAAACGACTTACATTAAAATCAATGAAGTTTCTGTAGTAAACAACACGTTAGATTTACAAACTATATTTTTAGAAAGCGATATTGAAAAACAAATTGAAAACACTTCGTCAATTGTCGATGTTGTTGAAAACAGAAAATCACCTATTGCTTCTTCTACACTTTTAAACTCTGACATTCAAACACAAAGCTCAAACAAGGATTTCATCGAAGTAACCAATGATATGTCTGGAGCGTTTGTATCTAGAATGGGTGGTGGATTTGGTGATTCTCAATTACGTGTTAGAGGTTTTGAACAAAACAACCTAACTCCAATGGTTGATGGTATCTCATTGTATGATTTAGAAAATGGAAATGTAGATTGGAGTGGATTTATGGCTATCAATGATGCTATTAGTTCAATTCAGTTGCAAAAAGGACTTGGAGCTTCTAAATTAGTAAACTCTTCAGTTGCTGGAACAGTAAACTTAATTCTAAAAGATGCTTTTAGCGCTAGAGGAGGAAGTCTATTTACCGCAACAGGTAACAATGGATACAAAAAATTTGGTGCCTCTTATGGAACAGGAAAATTAAAAAATGGCTTCGGTCTTAATTTTATGCTTACCAATATTTCTGGAGATGGTTATATTAAAAACACCGATTTTAATGCCACTGGATACTTCATCGCTTTTGGTTATGAAAATCAAAAACATAATTTACAATTCAAATTATTTGGAACACCACAATGGCATAACCAAAGAAATACATCAATTGCATTGAACCAATATTTTGATCAAAATGACGCCAATCTTAACACAAAATACAATAGAGATTGGGGATATTATCAAAACAATCCTTATACCGCTGAAAGCAACAACAGCCACAAACCAATTGCTACTTTACAGTGGGATTATAAATTCAATGAAAATGATCAGTTATCTGCAAAAGTGTATGGATCAAAAGGGAAATCATCGGATGTAAGAATGAATGGTAATACCATTTTTACCAACGACACTCCCTATTTAACTTCAGAATTTGGTCAGTTTAACAATACTGCACAAATTGATTTTGATTATATCTCAGGTTATAATCAAGGACAACTGCCTTACGATAGATACAGCAACACGCCTACTATCTATAGAGCTGCATTAAACGGACAATACTTAAACTCAATTGTGGAAGATAGAATTTACACAGGTATTTCTCAAATTGCCAACAATAAAGAAATCAATTCGTACGGTGCTATTATCAACTTAGATAAAAAAATTGGAAAAATACTTAAAGTAAACACAGGTCTTGACTATAGAAAAACAGACTATAACAACTACAGAACCTTAGAAAATTTATTTGGAGCTGATGGTTATGCTGTATCGAATAATTACAATGACCTAACCACTACAATAAATGCGTATAACCAAATTGTAAACACTACCATTTCATCGCAAGACAATAACTGGAAGATCTTTAACAAAACGGACAATGCATCAAAAGTAAATTATGACTTTACTTCAAAGATTGACTATTTGGGAGCCTATATGCAAGTTGAAGCCAACTTTAATAAAGTAAACATTTTAGCGCAAGGTGGTTTTAACAGACAGTTTTTAAGCCGCACAATGAACAATCTTTTAACGAATACTACGAATAATTCAGCATCTGTTAATATTGACGGTTATAATGCGAAATTAGGTATCAATTACAACATCAATGAAAACCACAACCTTTGGGCAAATGGTGGTATCGTTTCTAGAGCTCCAATTTACACGAACATTTTCTCAAGTTTCTCTGATATTCCTAATAAATCATACAAAAACGAAGATTTTAAATCCGCTGAAGCAGGTTATGGATTTTCAACATCTAAGATCAACTTTAAATTAAATGGTTATTTAGCTTTCCACGAAGATTCAACAGTTCCTTACGCTAATAATACTTCTGGATTTTTTGGAGCAACAACTGGAATCAACAAAAAGAACTATGGTGTTGAAGCAGAATTCACTGTTAAGCCTACTAAAAACATTAGTATTTTCGGTGCAGTATCCTATGGTGAATGGAAATATACATCCGATGCTAAATTCACGTATTACGGTTCCAACAGAGAAGATATTTTATATGTGAAAGATAATTACATTGGAGGTATGCCTCAAACAATGATTAATTTAGGAGCCTCAACTTTCTTATTTAAAGGATTCCAATTGGGTACAAAAGCAAGATTCAACGATCGTTTGTATTCAAATGCTCCAATTGAGAAATTTGACCCGGTAACGTATACGTACTTTTTCAACTCGGTTATTGAATTGCCTAACTACCTTGTAGTTGACTCATTCTTAAAATACGATTTGGCTTTACAAAACGGACACCAACTTAATCTTTGTTTCAACATGGATAATGTGTTAGACAGAACGTATTTAATGGAATCAAACACAAGTTTTGGTTATGACCAACAAATTCCAAACACAACTTCAACTTATGGTCAAGTGTTTGGTGGTTACAAAGGTGTAGCCAAAGCCAACAATGCTTATTTCGGATTTGGAAGAACTTGGAATTTTGCTGTGAGATATAATTTCTAATACAATTCTTTTTATAAAAAAGGGGCAATGCTTAATGTATTGCCCCTTTTTTAGTGTTTGTAGATGTAGTGTAATCCTTTGGGATTTTAAAATTCTCTTACTTTATTTGAAAGCTGCTTTTTTGAAATTATTTTTTAAACTTTAAACGAAACAACGCGACTCCCAACCTTTGTTACATTATTAGCATCATTATCTATATGGCAGTATCGCCATTGCATCCCTTAAATACAACAAAACTATTTACTATGAAAAAACTTATAAAAACTCTTTGCATTTTACTTTCATTATCTGCCTTTAGCCAGAAAACAAAAAACAATGAAGACTTAATTCTTTTTGAAAGAACACTTGCCCTTCAGGAATTAGTTGATTACGAATTGATTGATTTACAAAATGTTGATGATACCATCTTGACAAAAGAAGAAAAAATAAAAAAGGAATTTGCTAAAGAAATCAAAGAAGACATTTTGCACAAAATAATTTCTGGTTATAATGAATTGATTGAAAAATTCCCTAAATCGAAACTTATCTTTAGAGCTCTGAACAACAAGGGATATGCCGAACTTCAAGCTAACATGACAGATAAAGCCAAAGAAACCTACTTAAAAATAATGAACAGTCAAGCAAATGATCAGGAAAAAGGAGGAATTGGCTCAGGCATTATGGCAGAACCTTATGCCAATTACAAAAACAGAGCATGTAAAGTGCTCGCTAAAATTGAAATAGATACTAAAAATTACAGCGAAGCATTACGCTATCTTGACCAAACTAATAAATACCCATACAGGCATTTTTGCGGCAATGAATATGCTGCTGATGCCATCTATATGGCAACCATGTATTCAAACTGTTACCTAGCACTGAATGACCATGAAAAAGCTTATGATGTATTATTACCCAATATTCTTGAAAATGGTTTGGCAGATAATTCCTATCTAATAAAAACCGCTTATGAAGCCTTGTTAAAAAAACACAGAAAAGAGGATCTGAAAATTGAATTCGAAAATGCTTTTAAAAACATCATCACCGAAAAAGAAATCAGTGGCAAATACGAGTACACTAATTATTATATCAAATTCCAGAATCGAAAAATACAATTAGAGCCTTGGAGTCTTGATGTCATTTCATCAGAAGATGATTTAAAAAAGGTTGCTACTAGCATACTAACCAATTCCGAATTTTACAAATTACTGACGCAATAGATTTCTTTCATTCCTTTGGCATAGATTAAATTATGAAAACAATCTGTGCCTACTTTTTTGCTTTTTCAAAAACGAAATACAATTGCCACTTGCGATAAAATCACACCTCAACTTCACCCACTGTAATCTTAAGTCGGAACGATGGTTCTTTCTCCAACTCTTCGAGCGAGATATACGTCAGAATATCTTCTTTGATTTCTGCTTTTTTGTTTTTACCGGCAAATTCGGAGATGATTTCAATCGCTTCTTGTAACGAATTGAACAGCATGGAGTCTTCGGATTCCTGGTTTTTATCCATCAATTCTATACTAAATGATTTCACAGCATTAGCATCCATATTTTGGATCTCTTTGTATAAAATTTCGGCGAACAGTTCCTTTTTCTCCTGGATCATTTTGAATCACTTTTGATTCGACCAAAGTATTACAAAAAGTGCTCCTGTACAATCACCAATTTTAGTGATTTTTTCTTCACCTGAACTAATGAAATCTTACTCCAAAAAGTGAATTGCCTACATTACCTTTTTAATTTTTCCCTATTAAGAGAGTTCCTTTTTTTGAAAAATAACTCATTCACTACTTATCTTTACTTGTCGAATTGAACAGCTACTCGTTGCTAAAAAATAGCAAATTGAAAAAAATTAAATCCTACAACCATTGCATATTACAAGTTTTTTGTAAATTTATACTTACAAAAATAGTATCATGAATTTAGACACAAAACTCTACAACAACCAACTAGATCCTGAAGAACAATTCATTTGTGAAACACTAGCAAAGGAAATCAACAAAGGACTACCTGAGGCCGAAAACAGAATTTGGCATGCGCATCCCGTATGGTTTTTAGACGACAATCCCGTTGTAGGGTATAGCAAACTTAAAGCAGGTATTCGACTGATGTTTTGGAGCGGTGATAGTTTTGATGAAGCACGATTAAAACCAGGGACAGGAAAATTTAAAGATGCCTCTATATTGTATACAGATGTCGAACAGATTAACACTGAAGACATACAACGTTGGCTGGAAAAAAGCCGAAATATCCAATGGGATTACAAAAACATCGTCAAGAGAAAAGGAGTTTTGGAACGTTTAAAATAATGGATTTCTTCCGTATATTGCCTCCAATTAAACTTAGCACAGAACATGGACCACACCAGAGTATACCGAATGTTGTTTTCAAGCGTGTATCCTTTATACATCCAAAAAGCCGAAAAAAAAGGACGCACCAAGGAAGAAGTAGATACGGTAATTTTTTGGCTTACCGGCTACAATGCACAAACCCTCCAGGAGCAAATTGATCAGAAAAGTGATTTTGAAACTTTTTTCTTGCAAGCACCCAAAATGCATCCGAATATTACCAAAATTACCGGTGTGATTTGTGGCTATCGTGTAGAAGAAATCGAAGACCCGATTCTAAAGAAAGTCCGCTACCTCGACAAATTGGTGGATGAATTGGCCAAAGGAAGAAAAATGGAGAAAATTTTACGGGAATAATACAATCGAAACAAAAACATCAAATTATAAAAAAACGGGGCAATTGCCCCGTTTCTGTTTGTATTACCATCCTAAATAATAATCCTTGTCTAACCAATACGGTCTTGACAATCCAAAATATTCCTGGAGCATTTTCTCGGCTACACAAAAAGCTCCTTCCACCCAACCTTGTTGATCAGAATACGCTTCACCAACAATGTGAATCGTTTCGGAAGCTAAAGGTTTGCGCATATAGGGCATTACTTCTTTCACTTCAAAACCAGCTTTCCAAGCATGATAACCCGCACCAAAAGGAGCATCGGTCCAATCTTTAAACCAAGTCACATACGGATCTGGAATTTTTACCGTTTCGCCATGCAATTCGCGCAATTGATTCATCAGTTCGTTGACCATCATCTGAGTGGCTTGAACGTCATTCAATTCCTGAAGTTCTAATAAGGAAGCCGATTTGTTTGCTTTTACTTCAAACAATAATTTATCATCTGATAATGCTTTCCAGAATGTCTCGGTCGACATATCTCCGTAACTTCCAAGTAGCATTGAGTTATTATTGGTCTCGTCTGTTCCAAAATAGTAGCATTGACGCATTGGCAAATCCGTAATTGAATGTCCGGATTCGATACCCAAATCTTTCCACCATGGGTATTCAAATCCCATCAGTATTTTAAATGCCGGCTCTTTAATCACAGAACGAATATTTTCATTGAGCACTGTTCTTTCATTACTATCAAAAAAGAAATTATTTTGATCCAACAACTCCAAAGATTGTCTCGGCATACCCAAAATAATGGTATTAGCATATACTTTCCATTGCGTATTGGTTGGCAGATTCAGAAAAACCAATTCGTATTTATGCGTAGCACTATTTACATGATCTTTGTTGAAAGTTAATAATTTGTTTTCGGTCCAGATTGTCGCACCCTCTTCGGCCAAATATTGATTTGCCAGAGCATAGGCAATACTATCGTATCCTTCCTTAATCGTCTTATAAGTTGGATTTGCCGAAAAATCACCCACCATATACGGGAACGCTTCCGCCGAATTCCAGTTGATAGTATTCGAGTAATAACCTCCTGCGTTGGCTAAGAAATCATATCCTTCCTGTGATACCCGGTCTTTAATTAAATTCCAGAAACCGATATCATTGACTTTTCTACCTTCATACGGAGAACCTTCAAAACAATAGCGCAACACTGGTTTCACCTGATCCCAATCCCAGCTCGTCAACATAAAAGTGTAATCATATTGAGAGGTTTGCTTCACTTTTGTTCCATAATTCTGTACAAACCAAGGATCGGCCATTAATACATCGTAAATGATTTTATTAAACAACTGATCCGAACTAAAGCCCAAATCGTCATCGTTCAAATAATAACGAGTAATGAATTTTTCACCATTACTTTGTGCAACATTCCAAGCATCTTGTTTGGTTCTTTCTTTTCTGAGATACATCAACAAATCAGAAGGATTTCCCATAGGAAACAGAATCGGATCCATTGGATAATCCAAGACTTTTGTTCTTTTATCTAAATCTGGTTCCGTCAACGGATAGCCTTCAATTAAGGTTGTAACAATTTCTTGAGACGTTAAGTAGCGCATTCCGCCCAATTCTCCCCAAAAATTCATTCCCGGCATAATCACCGACTCCAAACGACCGGCAATTTTTTTATTCAAATCAAAAATTTGCAGTTCACTTCCGGAATACTTTTTATCGGTAGTCAATCGGTAAGCACTATACAAACCCGATGTTCCAGCCCCAATAACAGCTACTTCAATTTTCAAATCGGGAGCCATCCCGTTGTTCAATGGTATGTTTTTATTGTTCATATACTTTTGTTTCTTGTTTGAATTCTCTGAAATAATTTTGTCCCATTTGGAACGGGGTGATATCGAAATCGGTTGAACCGTACATTGCCAAATCTGCTAATATTTTACCTAAATACGGAGTAAATTTAGCGGCCCAACCCGTAGCATAAATCACGATATTTTCATGATTTGGCACATAATCCGGTGCAAAATCGATAATCAATTCTTTATTCGGAAGTGTACTTAACGCAACAAGACAAGTTGAGGTATAATAGGGTTTCGGATCCATTCCGGTCATGTGATTTTCAACCCATTGAGAAGTATAAGCCAATTCCTGTTCGTTAGGAATCAGTGTTCTCTCGTTTGGCTCATCCAAAGGATTGATTACAAAATCAGGTGCCGTGCGAATAAATCCCGGATGATCCCAATCGACTTCAGGAAAACCATAAAACTGATTCCCGTTTTGACCGTCAGCATTTTGGAAGACAAACCAAGTGGGATACTGAATATTCGGATCGGTTTTTTTAAAATACGCTGAAGACATATTCCAATAAGTGGCAGCCACATCAAAACCCAATAGATTTGTTACACTGTTCATATAGGGACCAGGAACAAGCACCATTTTTTTACCCACACTTACTCCGTTGGGTGTTGTTACTTTGAATAGCTCACCTATCGTTTCGACATGGGTTACCGGTGCTTCTTCTTCCAGCGTCACATATTCACTTTTCACACACAAATCATACAAGGTTTGAATCGTTGCTTTAAAGTCAATACTCGCTCCATCTTTCTGAAACAATCCGGTATAATTTTCCGGTAAATTTTTAAAATGGAAGCGCTCTTCAATTTCGGTAGCTGTTAGAGATTCATAAGGAACTCCCAATTCCTGCAAGGCTTTTTCGGCTTCCGCAATGTTTCCTTCGGTCGATTGCACTGTTGGATCACCAAACCACAAAGTTCCCACTTTATCTCTCAATTTTTTTTGAGTATGCGATTGCAGTTCGTCCCAATAGGGTTCTGAATCCAAGGCCATTTGCACCATATAGGTTTCAGGGTACGGAATTCTAAATTGTCTGGATACTCCTGCAGAACTTCCCAATTGGTTTTTAAAAGTGAACTGCTCTAAGACCAGCGTTTTCACTTTTCTTTTACTTAAATGATATGCGGTAGCCAGCCCCATAGCGCCGCCCCCTACTACCACAATTTCAAATTCGTTTTCGTTTTTTTGCATAATAGTTTCGTTTGTTATTGCTCTCAAATTTCAAACTATTCCCCTTAATGCAAGCCCGTAAAACTACCTGTTTTAAAGTCGCAACAAAAAAACAGGTAAAGCGAATCGGCGGAAATTAAAACAGAAAAACCATTCTGTAAAAATTGTGTATTTTTGTCGGACTAAACTAAATTGATTCGAAATGAAAGCATATGTATTCCCTGGTCAAGGTGCTCAATTCACTGGAATGGGTAAAGATTTATACGAAAATTCAGCTATTGCTAAAGAATTATTCGAAAAAGCGAACGAAATATTAGGCTTCCGTATTACCGACATTATGTTTGAAGGTACTGCTGAAGAATTAAAAGAAACCAAAGTAACTCAACCGGCTGTTTTTTTGCATTCGGTAATTTTAGCAAAAACTTTGGATATTAAACCTGATATGGTAGCTGGTCACTCTTTGGGAGAATTCTCCGCATTGGTTGCCAATGGAACGTTATCTTTCGAAGACGGCTTGAAATTGGTTGCACAACGTGCATTGGCTATGCAAAAAGCATGTGAAATCACACCTTCAACCATGGCTGCTGTTTTGAATTTAGACGATAAAATTGTTGAAGATATCTGTGCTTCTATAGACGGAGTTGTAGTTGCTGCCAATTATAACTGCCCGGGGCAGTTGGTGATTTCGGGAGAATTAAAAGCCGTGGAAGAAGCTTGCGAAAAAATGAAAGAAGCGGGTGCAAAACGTGCATTAATTTTACCTGTAGGCGGCGCTTTCCATTCACCAATGATGGAACCAGCAAGAGAAGAATTGGCATCTGCAATTGAAGGTACTACTTTTAATACACCAAGCTGTCCGGTCTACCAAAATGTAACAGCGAGTGCTGTAAGCGACGCAACTGAAATAAAGAAAAACTTAATCATTCAATTGACAGCCCCTGTAAAATGGACCCAATCTGTCCAACAAATGATTGCTGACGGCGCAACATCCTTCACCGAAGTGGGGCCTGGAAAAGTTTTGGTTGGCTTAGTAAACAAGATCAACAAAGAAATTGAAACTATTTCTGCATAATTCTCATTATTTTTTTGGAATTAATACTATTTTTTTTATATTTTGCATAAAATAACCGCATTATTAATTCTTAAAATCTTAAAGAAATGAAAAAAACAATTTTAAGCTTAGCTTTTGTAGCTGCTTTAATGACATCTTGCAAAGAAAAAACTCAAGAAGAAGCTGCTCAAGCTGCTGACGCAGTTGCAACAGAAGTGTCTGACGCTGTGGATTCTACAGCAGCTAACGCTGGAGAAGTAGTAGATTCTGCAGTTTCTAAAGCTGCTGGTGCAACAGAAGCTGCTGCTGGTAAAGTAGAAGAAGTTGCAAAAGAAGCAAAAGAAGAAGTTAAGAAGTAGTTTAAAGCACTACGAACAATAGAAAAACCGGGCATTCCCCGGTTTTTTTATTTTTAGCTCCAAAAAATTTTTTTTTGAAATATATTTTCATATTTTTGCGCCCGAAATTCAATATTATTAATTCTAAAAACACAAGAAAATGAAAAACACAATTTTAAGCTTAGCTTTCGTAGCTGCTTTAATGACATCTTGCAAAAACAATGACGCTGCTACAACTGAACCAGCTGTTGAAACTGCTGACTCTACTGCTGTAGTTGCTGATTCTGCTGCTGTTGTTGCTGATTCTGCTGCTGTTGTTGCTGATTCTGCTGCTACTCCAGCTACTGAAGAAGTTAAAGAAGAAGTTAAAAAATAATTTTAACTGATCTTACAATAAAAAAACCGAGCAAGCTCGGTTTTTTTAGTTTATATCGTTTTCTTACTTCCTAATTTTCTGCTCCCAGTTCCAAGCACTTTCCAAGGCGTCTTTCAGAGAAAGTTCTGCTTTCCAACCCAAAACCTCTCTTGCTTTATCTGTATTCGCATAAGCTTCAGCAATATCTCCTTCTCTTCGACCAACAATCGTATAAGGTAGTTTTTGATTCGTAACCTCTTCAAAAGTCTGTATCACTTCCAAAACAGAAGAGCCCTTACCTGTTCCGATATTAAAAACCTCGACTTTTTCGAGATTTTTCTTTGCTATTAATCGCTTCAAAGCTACAACATGCGATTTTGCCAAATCCACTACATGAATATAATCACGAATTGCTGTACCATCCGGAGTTGGATAATCATCTCCAAATACCGACAATTTTGGTCGCAAACCTATTGCAGTTTGGGTAATAAAAGGCACTAAATTCTGTGGTACACCTAAAGGCAATTCTCCAATTTCAGAAGAAGAATGCGCACCTATAGGATTAAAATAACGCAATAAAACAGCTGTAATTGAAGACACTTTAGCAACATCCTGAATAATTTCTTCTCCAATTTGCTTTGTATTCCCATATGGCGACATTGCTGATAGCACAGGCGCCTCTTCAGTTATTGGCATTTTTTCCGCTTGTCCGTATACGGTACAAGAAGAACTAAAAATAAATTTCGCATGTTCTTTTTTCTGCAATTCCTGCAACAAATACACTAATGAATTGATATTATTTTCATAATACAATAACGGATTCTCCACACTCTCACCAACCGCTTTACTAGCTGCAAAATGAATTACTCCTTCGACATCTGAATATTTCCTAAAAAAATCCTGAACCGAAGCTTTGTCGCGTAAATCTATATTTTCAAACCATGGTCTAATCCCCGTTATTTTTTCAATACCACCAATCACCTCTTCTGATGAATTGGATAGATTATCAATAATCACAACTTCAAAACCTTCCTGTTGCAATTCAACAACAGTATGCGAACCAATAAAACCTAAACCTCCTGTTACTAATATTTTCATTTGAAGAAAAGAGAAAAGAAAAAGAGAAAAGAATTTTGAAAAATTACCTGTCGGACGTTCTCTTCTTTCTTTTCTCTTCTTGTATATTAAACAAATTCTAAAATTGAATCTGTGATAAACTTGATTTGTTCGTCATCTAATTCAGTATGCATTGGCAAAGCTGCTACTTCATTCACCAATTGATTGGTTACTGGAAAATCTGCTTCATTGTAACGAGAGTCGGCATACGCTTTCTGACTATGCAACGGAATTGGATAATAAATTGCACAAGGAATTCCCTTAGCTTGTAAATGCGCTAAGAGACCATCTCTTTTTCCATTCGTAACACGAATTACATATTGATGAAAAACATGATCGTCTCCATTCAAATCAAATTGGGGCACTACAATATTCGGATTTACAGCAAGCGCTGTATTGTATTTATTAGCCGCTTCCCTGCGCGCTGTATTATACGCATCCAAATGAGGCAATTTCGCTTTCAAAACCCCAGCTTGAATACTATCCAAACGAGAATTCACTCCAACCACATCATGATGATAGCGGACATACATCCCGTGGTTAACAATTCCTCTTAGCTTATGAGCCAGATCATCATCATTGGTAAAAATAGCACCACCATCACCATAGCATCCTAAATTTTTAGAAGGAAAAAACGAAGTTGCTGCCACATGGCCGATAGCTCCCACTTTTACTTTAGTTCCATTTTTCGAAGTATAATCTGCACCAATCGCTTGGGCATTATCTTCAATAACATATAAATTATGTTCACGGGCAATTTCCATAATCGCATCCATATTTGCTGCACGTCCAAATAAATGAACTGGAACAATTGCTTTGGTTTTTGGTGTAATTGCCTTTTTAAGCGCTTCGACAGAAATATTCATAGAATCCATTTCCACATCTACTAAAACGGGAGTCAATTGCAACAAAGCAATAACTTCTACCGTTGCAGCAAAGGTAAAATCGGCAGTTATCACCTCATCGCCTGGTTTCAAATCCAATCCCATCATGGCAATTTGTAAAGCATCAGTACCATTAGCACAAGGAATAACATGTTTTACTCCCAAATACTTTTCTAAATCGGCCTGAAACTGATGCACTAATGGACCATTAATATAAGTAGTCGTATCTAAAACCTCCTGAATCGAAGCATTTACTTCTTCTTTTATTTTATCATATTGACTTTTCAAGTCAACCATTTGTAATTTTTTCATAATGCAAAATTGTGAACACAAAAATAACAATTTAATGGCGGTTGCCAACGAAAATAAATCTATAAACTGTATTTTAGCCTCACAAAAATAAAAGTATGTTTCTTATATACAATCTTATTGTTCATATCGCTGAACTTTTAGTAAAAATTATCGCCAAATTTAGTCCAAAACTCAAGCTATTCGTTGATGGACGAAAGAATGTTTTTACCACATTATCCTCAAAAATCGACAAAAAAGACCAAACAATTTGGTTTCACGCTGCTTCTTTAGGAGAATACGAACAGGGTTTACCGGTAATGGAAGCCATCAAAGAAAAATACCCCAACCACAAAATCATTCTCACATTCTTTTCTCCTTCTGGCTATGAAGTACGAAAGAATAATCCGATTGCAGATCTCACGGTATACTTACCATTAGACACCCAATCCAATGCAAAAAAATTCCTTTCATTGGTTCATCCTGAAAAAGTATTTTTCATCAAATACGAATATTGGCCGAATTACCTCAACGTATTGCGAAACGATAAAATTCCGACCTATTTAATTTCTGGGATTTTCAGAAAAAAACAAACTTTTTTCAAATGGTACGGTGGTTTTTACCGAAAAGCATTATTTAGCTTTACTCATTTTTTTGTACAAAACAATTCTTCTAAAAATCTACTTCAAAGTATTGGATTCAACAATGTAACCATTAGTGGCGATTCTCGTTTTGATCGTGTAGCCGCAATTCTAAACAAAAACAACCAATTGGATTTTGTAGAAGAATTTTGCAAAAATCCATCCCATGATTTTAAAATGACTACCATTGTTATTGGAAGCTCTTGGCCGAAAGACGAAGAACTATTAGTCAATTATATCAATAGAACTTCTCACCGACTTAAGTTCATTATCGCTCCTCACAACATCAAACCCGAGCAAATTGCCAATCTAAAATCGGAGATTGCCAAAAAAACAATCCTATTTTCAGAAATGAAAGACCAAAAACTCTCTGACTACGATGTTTTGATTGTTGACACCATAGGACTATTGACCAAAATTTACAGTTATGCTGACATTGCATACGTAGGAGGCGGTTTCGGTAATCCAGGAGTACACAATATTCTAGAACCGGCAACTTTTGGCATCCCCATAGTAATCGGCCCCAATTACAGCCATTTCGCAGAGGCTACAGCTTTGGTAAAACAAGAAGGCTGCACTTCTATCACCAATCAGAAAGAAATGAATTACGCTTTGGATGTATTAGTACAAAATCCTGACGAACGTCACGAAAAAGGACACATTTGTAGCACTTTTGTCCAAATGAACAAAGGAGCTACCGATAAAATTCTGAATTCCATATCTTAACAAAAACTTAAAATAAAACACAAACAACTGTAAAATTGTAAATTGCACCACTATTAAATTGACATTATGAAATTTTTACGACTACTCTTTATTTTATTCGTTGCGCCAGTTTTTGCCCAACAAGGTGGAATGTGGATTCCTTCATTATTGAAAGGAATGAACGAAGCCGAAATGAAAAACCTGGGAATGAAAATCACTGCCGAAGACATTTATTCGGTAAATAAATCAAGCTTAAAAGACGCTGTTCCTCATTTTGATGGAGGCTGTACTGCCGAAGTTATTTCCCCAAAAGGTTTGATACTTACCAATCACCACTGTGGATACGACAACATCCAAAGCCACTCAACCGTTGAACACGATTATTTGACTAACGGTTTTTGGGCATACAAAATGGAAGAAGAATTACCCAACAAAGATTTATTCGTAACCTTTATTGTTCGCATTGAAGATGTAACTACTAAAGTATTGGAAGGCGTTAGCAATCTTCCGACAGAAGCCGAAAAGCAAAAGAAAATTCAGGAAAACATCGCTACATTAAACAAAACATTACCAAAAGAATCATGGCAAGACAACATGATTAAAACTTTTTTTGACGGTAATCAATACCTATTATTTGTTACAGAAACCTTTAGAGATGTGCGTTTAGTAGGTGCTCCGCCAAGTTCTATTGGAAAATTCGGTTCCGACACAGACAACTGGGTTTGGCCTAGACACACTGGCGACTTTTCATTGTTCCGTATTTATGCTGACAAAAACAATCGCCCTGCAGAATATTCGAAAGACAACGTACCATATACTCCGAAACACTTCTTCCCTATCTCTTTAAAAGGTATTCAAGAAAATGATTTCACCATGGTTATGGGGTATCCTGGAAGAACTCAGGAATACTTACCTTCATTCGCCGTTGAACAAATCATGAATGAATTGAATCCAGCGAAAATTGAAGTTCGTGATGCGGCTTTAAAAGTTCAGGACGGGTTTATGCGTAAAGACAACGCTATCAAAATTCAATATGCTTCAAAATATGCTTCAGTAGCGAATTATTGGAAAAAATGGATTGGAGAAACTAAAGGTTTGAAAAAAACCAACGTAGTAAACGTGAAGCAAAAATTTGAAGCCGACTTACAAACTAAAATCGAAAAAGCAGGCAAACAATCGGAATACGGCAATGTATTGAACGAATTCAAAACCAATTATGCCAATATCAGAGAATATGCTTTGGCGAGAGATTACTATACCGAAGTCGTTTTACGCAACACTGAGATTCTTTCTTTCGGTTCACGTTTGTTTCAATTAGAACAAGTATATAATGCTAAAGGAGAACAAGCATTTAATGACAGAAAAAACAATGCAATAGCTGCATTCGAAGGATTATACAAAGATTTCAATGCCAATGTAGATGAAAAAGTTTTTGAACAATTGATCAACATTTATGCTACAAAATCACCAAAACAATTTTTACCTTCAACTTTACAAAACATCAACGCATCAGAATTAGCAACCGATATTTTCAAAAACTCAAAATTAACGTCTTACAACGGATTGAAAGATTTATTGAGTGGAGATGCAAAATCGGTAATTGAAAAATTGAATCAAGACAAAGGATATGCTTTAGTAAAATCGATTGCAGAAGCTTACAATAAAAATGTAGCTCCAAAATTTGATGAAATGAACTTGAAAAATATCGCTTTGCAACGTACTTACATGAAAGCGATTTTAGAATTGAATCCAAAATCAGCTCGTATTTTCCCAGACGCCAATAGCACATTGCGTGTGACTTATGGAAAAGTAAAAGGCTACAAGCCGGCGGACGCGGTAACATATACACCAGTAAGTTATTTGGATGGTGTTGTAGAGAAATACATCCCTGGCGATTACGAATTTGATGTTCCAAAGAAACTAATCGACTTATACAACGCAAAAGATTACGGAAGATATGCTGACAAAAACGGTAAAATGCCTGTAGCTTTTATCGCTACAAATCACACCACAGGAGGAAACTCCGGAAGTCCTGCTTTGGATGCGAACGGAAATCTTATCGGATTGAATTTTGACCGTGTTTGGGAAGGCACAATGAGTGATATTTATTATAGTCCTGAAATTTGCAGAAACATCATGGTAGATGCTCGCTATATTTTATTTATCGTCGATAAATTTGCTGGCGCAAAAAATTTGGTCGAAGAAATGAAACTGATTCTTCCTAAAAAGAAATAATCAACTCAATATCAATATTTTAATGCGGATTTCATAATTTGGAGTCCGCATTATTTTTTGGCACGCAATTTGTAAATTAATCAGCACGGGTAAAGGGCGGAATTTTTAAAAAAAAAATCAAAAAAAGTTTTTCCTATCAAAAATTTTATATCTTTGCCCCGAATTAATAATTAACCTTTTATAATTTAAGTAAGATGAAAAAAGTTGTTTTAAGCTTAGCATTCGTTGCTGCTGTATTCGTTTCTTGTAAAGATCAAGCTGCTGAAGCTCCAGCTGAAGCTCCAGTAATGGAAGAGGCTGTTGTTGCTGATTCTGCTGCTGTTGTTGCTGACTCTGCTGCTGTTGTTGCTGATTCTGCTGCTACTGAAGCTGCTGCTACTGCTACTGAAGAAGTAAAAAAATAATTAGATACAATCTAGTGTTTTTAAAAAGCTCCGCATTGCGGAGCTTTTTTTTATCTATTAACAATAGACCACTTATACATTTTCTTCGAAAGCCTCAATTTCTGGAAAAACAAAATCATTGGTAGAAAAATCCAACATCTCAGCCATAGATCCAGAACGAACAATTTCATCAATACCTCTTTGCATCAAAAGTTGCGTAGTATATTTACGACTTGTAGCCATTTCTTTTTTATTGATAATTAGCCTAAAGTAGAATTTTCCACTAGAAGTCTTAAATCGCATAAAAATAGCCTCAGGAAGAGAAGTTTTGATCAACTCCACATCTTCCTCACATTCGAAACGCAATTCATAACTATCACTCGTCAGAATCGTCTTCCCTTTACGAGAAACGAATTCAAACTTGTAATCGTTATTACTTCGTTTAGTAATAACAAAAACCCCCATTTTACTTTTTTAGTTTGCGTAGATTAATAAGTATAATTGAAAATGAATCAGATAAAACCACTTCCCTATCATTTTACAAGCGAGGCAATTTAAGCATATTCCTGAAGTCTTTTTTAATTTCTAAAAGAATGTTTTCACAAAATGAAAACCCAAACTGTTTATAATTTATGGAAGAGTATAAAAACAAAAAAGCTCCAAACTTAATGTAAGGAGCTTTTGTACTCAAGGCGGGACTTGAACCCGCACGAACGAAATGTTCACTGGATTTTAAGTCCAGCGTGTCTACCAATTCCACCACTCGAGCAAATATATTTTCTAGGTAGTAGAGCGAAAAACGGGGTTCGAACCCGCGACCTCAACCTTGGCAAGGTTGCGCTCTACCAACTGAGCTATTTTCGCATTGCGTCTTTTTAAGAACTTCGCCATACTTGTTCCGTATTGCGAGTGCAAATATACAACAAGAATTTACTTCTGCAAGAACTTTTTGAAAAAAAATTACATCAATTTTTTAAGCTATTGAATAGTAATATTTTACAAAAATTATTTTTTTGAAATCATTCGCTTAATTTCATTCAATTTCATCAAAGCTTCAACAGGAGTCAGGGTATTGATGTCTAAATTTAAGATTTCCTCTTTGATTTCCTCCAAAAGCGGATCGTCTAAATTAAAAATACTCAACTGCATTTCGTCTTTATCCGATTGAATTCCACTCAATGCTTCCGCAGAATGGTTCTTTTCCAGTTTCTTTAAAATCTTTCCTGCCTTTTGAATTACAATTTGTGGCATTCCAGCCATTTTAGCCACGTGAATACCAAAACTGTGCGCGCTTCCTCCTTTTTCCAATTTACGAATAAAAAGAACGGTATCCTTCAATTCTTTAACAGATACGTTATAATTCTGAATTCGAGGCAAACTTTCAGTCATTTCGTTCAGCTCATGGTAATGCGTTGCAAACAATGTTTTCGGTTGAGCCGGATTTTCATGTAAAAACTCAGCAATTGACCAAGCAATTGACACTCCATCATACGTACTAGTTCCTCGTCCGATTTCATCCAACAACACCAAGCTTCTATCCGAAATATTATTCAAAATTGAAGCTGTTTCATTCATTTCCACCATAAAGGTAGATTCACCCATTGAAATATTATCACTGGCTCCTACTCTGGTAAATATTTTATCCACCATACCCATAGTAACCGATTCGGCAGGCACAAAACTTCCCATCTGTGCCAACAACACAATCAAAGCCGTTTGACGTAGAATAGCCGATTTACCCGACATATTCGGTCCGGTAATCATAATGATTTGTTGTGAATCTCTATCCAAATACACATCATTGGCAATATAAGGAACACCAATTGGCAGTTGCTTTTCGATTACCGGATGACGACCGTTTTTAATATCCAGCTCAAAAGATTCGTTAATCTCAGGTCGCACATAATTATTATCGATTGCTTGCTGTGCAAATGACGCCAAACAATCCAATTGTGCAATCAAATTCGCATTCAGCTGTACGGGCTTTATGTAAGTCGCAATCCAACTCACCAATTGTTCGAACAGCTGGTTTTCCAATTGCTGTATTTTTTCTTCGGCACCTAAAATCTTGGTTTCGTATTCCTTTAATTCTTCAGTGATATAACGTTCAGCATTAACTAAAGTTTGTTTACGGATCCATTCTGACGGTACTTTGTCTTTGTGCGTGTTACGAACTTCAATATAATAGCCGAATACATTATTGAACGAAATTTTCAGCGAAGGTATTCCAGTCGCTTCCGATTCTCTTTTTTCAATAGCGTCCAAAAATCCTTTACCCGTATTGGAAATATTGCGCAACTCGTCTAATTCAGCATTCACACCAAAAGCTATGGCATTTCCTTTATTAATAGCCACAGGCGCTTCCTGATTCAAGGTGTTTTGGATTTTTTCGCGCAACAAATCACAAGAATGTAAACTGTCACCAATAACTTTAACCGCTTCTTGTGGACTTTTCAACGCCAATTCTTTCACTGGAATAATTGCATCCAGAGATTCTTTCAGGTAAATCACTTCACGAGGTGAAATTCTTCCGGCAGCCACTTTAGAAATAAGTCGTTCTAAATCGGAAATTTGTTTAATCTGATATTGTATTTGCTGTAAAATATCCTGATGCTCTTTCAAATAACCAACCACTTCGTGACGGCCTTTAATTTTATTACTATCCTTTAAAGGAAGTGCCAACCAACGCTTCAACAACCTTCCGCCCATTGGCGACAACGTTTTATCAATTACATCCAAAAGCGTTACTGCATTTGGATTATAACTATGGTACAATTCCAAATTACGAATAGTAAAACGATCCATCCACACATAAGCATCTTCCGCAATGCGGTGGATTGAGGTAATATGTTGTATTTTTTTATGTTGTGTTTCCGACAAATAATATAAAATTGCACCCGACGCTATGATTCCGTGAGCTAACTCCTCAATTCCAAAACCTTTCAATGAATTCGTTTGAAAATGATTGGTTAGTGTTTCAACAGCATAATCTTCTTTGTACACCCAATCTTCTAAGTAAAAAGCATGAAAATTCTCTCCAAACGCTGTTTTGAAATCGTTTTTATTTTGTTTAGGAACCAAAATCTCACTTGGCCCGAAGTTTTGTAGCAACTTATCTACATACTCTTCATTTCCTTCCGAAGTTAGGAATTCACCTGTTGAAACATCCAAAAAAGCGACACCCAGCTGTTTTTTTCCAAAATAAACCGAAGCCAGGAAATTATTGGATTTAGACACTAAAACCTCATCGTTCATAGAAACTCCAGGAGTAACCAACTCCGTTACACCTCTTTTTACAATGGTTTTCGTCATTTTAGGATCTTCCAATTGATCACAAATCGCTACACGTAAACCTGCCTTCACTAATTTCGGCAAATACGTATTTAATGAATGATGTGGAAATCCAGCCAAAGCCGTTTCAGAATCGCTTCCGGCTCCGCGTTTTGTCAAAGTGATACCTAAAATTTTAGAAGCTCGGATAGCATCATCTCCAAAGGTTTCGTAAAAATCCCCAACACGAAACAATAAACAAGCATCCGGATACTTTGCTTTTATTTCATTATATTGCTTCATTAACGGCGTCTCTTTCGGGGCTTTTTCTTTTGCTGACAAAATATTATAATTTAAAAATACAGGCGACGAATTTACTTATTTTTGGCCTAATATTTGCTTAAAATATTTAACAACAATTTTCAGGAGATTTCCGAATTGTAAATTAAAATTATTTATACATTTGTTACATCAACAAAAAAAGTGTTATGAAAAAAATTATACTAATGTTTGCTGCAGTTGCCTTTTTAGGAACCTATACAGCTACCGCTCAGGAAGCACCTGCAAAAGCAAAAGCAAAAACTGAAAAGAAAGCAAAAAAAACAAAACTACCTAAGGTAGATGGTGTAGGATTGGTTTTCGAAAACGAAACAATAGACTACGGAACAATTGAACAAGGAGCTGACGGAAAACGCGAATTTGTTTTAACAAACAACGGGAATCAACCATTAATCATTAGTAACGCTCAAGGATCTTGCGGTTGTACCGTTCCAACTTTTCCAAAAGAGCCTATTTTACCTGGAAAATCAGCTGTAATCGGGGTGAAATATGACACGAACAGAGTTGGTCCTTTCACAAAAACAGTAACAATTACTTCTAATGCTACTGCTGGAGCTTCTAAAGTTCTTACAATCAAAGGAACCATTAATGCTAAACCAGGAGAAACTCCTAAAAGCTAATTACGAAAAACATTACAATACGAAAGCTCTCTATTTGGGAGCTTTTTTATTTTTGACCTTTGAAAAAAAATCGCTTTGAAAATCTGTATATCTTTTTTTTTGCTTTTCACTTCTTGCTTTATCACAGCACAGAAAACCGAACGGATTTCTCTTCGCAATTACCGCGTCAATTATTTAAGCGATACTTTAAGAGAAACATCCGGTATAAGCTTCTTTGGTAAAAAGTTTATTACTCACAACGATGGTGGCAATCCTGCAACTGTCTATCACATTGATTCAAAATCCGGAAAAATAGTCAATTCCCTTAAAACTAATCTCATCAATACCGATTGGGAAGCCATAACCACCGACAGTAGTTATATCTACCTAGGAGACTTTGGCAATAATTCAAATACTAGAAAAGATTTAACTATTTATAAAACCAAAATTGAAAACGATTCCAATCTTTCCTTAGTTTCAAAAATTGATTTTGAATATAAAGAACAAACCGATTTCACCCCAAAAAACATTCGGCATAATTTTGATGCAGAGGCAATGTTTTACAGGAATAACAAAATTCATTTATTCACTAAAGAGTGGAAAAACAAAGCTACCTCACACTATATCATTGATCCAAATTCTTCGGAAAAGCAGATAATCAGTAAAACAGAAAGTTTCCCAACACAATTCCTTGTTACAGATGCCGCTTACTACAATCAAAAGTTATATTTGATTGGTTACACCAAAAAAGGTCGATGCTTCTTATTGATTTTCAATAGCCCAAACAATGACATTTTATTCAGCAACGATTATAAAAAATACAAACTGGGCTCAACTTTGTCCATTGGACAAATAGAAGGAATTGCGGTAAACCAAGATGGCATTTACATTTCAGGAGAACGCTTTTTCAAACTTCTTTCCAGAGCCCAGCCCTCTCTCTATTTTATCCCTTTTAAAGCGATAAAGAATACTGGTACTTTTTAGTTTTTATGTAATTTTGCACCATGAGAAAAATTGAAAACAGCGAATTAGAACGAAAATCGGTTGAAGAATTCAAGCAAGCAGACAAAACACCCATCATAGTAGTTTTGGACGACATCAGAAGCTTACACAATATAGGATCCGTTTTTAGAACAGGCGATGCTTTTTTGATTGAAAAAGTCTATTTATGCGGAATCACAGCTACCCCACCCAACAAAGAAATCAACAAAACGGCATTGGGGGCTACCGAAACCGTTGCCTGGGAATACAAAAAAAATGTTCTGGAAGTAATAGAAGAACTTAAATCGCAAGACGTTTCAGTATATGCCATTGAACAAGTTGAAGGCGCAATCTTTCTTGATAATTTTACGGTGAAAAGTAACAAAAAATACGCATTGGTTTTTGGAAATGAAGTATTCGGAGTAAATCAGGATGCCGTTAAATTATGTGATGGCGCAATTGAAATCCCGCAATTAGGAACCAAACATTCTTTAAATGTTTCAGTATCCACCGGGATTGTAATTTGGGATTTGTTTTGTAAATTAAAGCAATCCTAATCGATACAAATCGAATAAAACTAGCTATTTAATTTATTATGTATTGCCTGTAAAATAGTCACATAATCCTCTTGACGTTTGACAAAATCGAAATCAGAAACATCAATTACCAAGACATTCAAATCGGTTTGCGTTTTGATATAGTCTAAATATCCTTGATTGATTTTATCCAAATATTCAGCCGGAATTTCTTGTTCGTAACTACGACCTCGCTTTTTGATATTTTTCAAAAGCCTTTCTGTATTTTGATACAAATAGACATACAAGTCCGGCTTAGGCATTTCTTTGTAAATAATATCGAATAATGTTTTATACAAACGGAATTCATCTTCCTGTAGAGTTACTTTGGCAAAAATCAGCGATTTGAAAATATGATAATCGGCCACTACAAAATCGGCAAATAAATCAAATTGCGACAAATCATCTGCCAATTGCTGGTATCGATCGGCCAAAAAAGACATTTCCAAAGGAAAAGCATAGCGATTTTGGTCTTTATAAAATTTCGGCAGAAAAGGATTGTCTGCAAAACGCTCCAAAACCAATTTAGCATTGAAGTCTTCGGAAATTCTGGTAGCCAATGTCGTTTTTCCAGCACCAATATTTCCTTCAATAGCAATATAATTAACGGTATTAATTTTATAATCCATCGCAGGCGCATTTAATTCACCCACCACTTCACATTGACTATCGTCGTTACATTGCAATAACAACTCCTCAATTGACTTCCCAAAAACAGGATGTTGCCAATCCAATTTCAAATCGGCTACAGGTAACAATACAAACTTTCGGTATTGCATTTGAGCATGTGGCACATGAAGGTGATCAGTTATCACTACCAAATTTTCAACAGCAACAATATCTATATCAATAATTCGAGCTTCATATCCGCTATTTTGCTTGCGAAAACGACCCATTTCTTTCTCTATACTGGTTATTTTTCGCAGAATTTTTTCAGGAGAAAAAGAAGAATGTAAAACCAATGCACAATTATAAAAAGCATCACTTTCAAAACCCCATGATGGTGTTTCATATAATTTTGAAACACGCAAAACAGTTCCAATTTCCTGGTGGATCAATTGGATGCATTGTGCTAGATTTTCTCTTCTGTTCCCTATATTACTGCCTAAGGAAAGGACTACTTTTTGCTGCAAACTCATAACTGCCACAAAATAACTAAAAAGAATTGTAGTATAACAGCATATTCCTGTAACTGTTAATAACTATTTTCTTGTAACAAAAATTAAGTTTCGACTACTTATTAGGTATAAATATTTGAAACATGAAATTTTTAGGTAATGTATTAGCCACTGTAATAGGGCTTTTTGTTTTTTGTTTTCTATTTTTCTTCGGAATCATCATTTTGGGTGCTTTATTTGGCGGAGAAGAAAGAACTGTAGTCAAAGATAATTCGGTAATCGAGCTCGATTTAGCCAAAGTTACTAATGATTATGGAGGAAAATTCAATTATAAGGATATGCCTTTTCTTAATGACAAGGGAACAAAAGATGGTTTAACCGATGTTTTACGCGGTATTGAAGCAGCCTCTGAAGACGAAAAAATCAAAGGGATTTCAATTTTGAATAACGAAATTCATTTGGGTATAGCTCAAACAAAAACATTACGCGATGAGTTGGAAAAATTTAAAAAATCAGGAAAATTCGTTGTGGCTTACGGTAACGTACTATCACAAAAAGAATACTACCTGAACTCGGTTGCAGATAAGGTATACTTAAATCCTGTAGGAGAAATGGACTTCAAAGGTTTATCAACAGAAATTATGTATTTCAAAGATTTTCAAGATAAAACCGGTTTAAAAATGGAAGTGATTCGTCACGGTAAGTACAAAAGTGCCGTTGAACCGTTTTTAGCTAGCGAAATGAGTCCTGAAAACCGCGAACAAATTACGGCTTTCCTTACTTCCATTTGGAACTCCATGATAACTGATATTTCTAAATCCAGAAACATTCCAGCAGAAAAATTAAATACAATTGCTAACGACTTATTGGCAAGAACTCCAGAAATGGCTAAAAGCAATAATTTAGTTGACTTTGTTGCGTATGAAGATGTGTACCACAATGACATCAAAAAGCGCTTAAAAGTAGAGACAGATGAAGACTATAATACAGTTGACATTTTAGACTACGCCAAAGATGTTGCTTTAGACAATGAATTTTCGACGAAAGATAAAATTGCCATTATTTATGCGCAAGGAGAAATTGGTTCAGGAGAAGGTGATTTGAATGTTGTAGGAGAAGGTTCCATGCGTCGTTCATTGAAAGAAGCACGTGAAGATGAAGATGTGAAAGCAATTGTATTACGCATAGACAGCCCGGGAGGAAGTGCTTTAACATCCGATTTAATCTGGAGAGAAATCGAAATTACAAAAAAAGTAAAACCAGTAGTGGTATCCATGGGTAATTTAGCAGCATCGGGAGGATATTACATTGCTTGTAATGCGAATAGAATTTTTGCAGAAAATAGCACAATTACAGGCTCAATTGGTGTATTCGGAATGCTTCCAAACTTTTCAC
The DNA here is from genome assembly GCF_051908335.1 of Flavobacterium sp. MAHUQ-57. Classification (NCBI taxonomy): domain Bacteria; kingdom Pseudomonadati; phylum Bacteroidota; class Flavobacteriia; order Flavobacteriales; family Flavobacteriaceae; genus Flavobacterium; species Flavobacterium sp. MAHUQ-57. The sequence goes on from NZ_JBPZTE010000007.1 coordinate 642,201, forward strand.
AAATCAGCAACAAATATGGTATTAATACCGAATTAGTTGAAACACATAAAAACGCATCTGGTTATACTCCGTTTGAACCACTGGACAATGATTTCAGAAACTTCACACAAGAAGGTGTTGAGCAAGTGTACAAAACATTCGTAAGTCGTGTTGCTGCTGGGCGTAAAATGACGTACGCTCAAGTAGATGCCATTGCTCAAGGACGCGTTTGGAGTGGTTCAGATGCATTGAAACTTGGTTTAGTAGATAAAATCGGCGGAATGGATGATGCTATTGCGTATGCTGCAAGTTTGGCCAAAATGGAAGATTACGCCACTGTAGAATACCCGGAATTTGAGAAAGACTTTGAAGAGTTATTTGGCGGAAGCGGATTTTTCAGTTTCTTAAAAACTCGTGATGCTTTACTGAAAGAAGAATTAGGTGAAGAAAATTACCAAATGATACAGCGCATCAAAACGTTGAACTCTAAAAAGGGGATTCAAGCTTCACTCCCATTTGAAATAGAAATCCAATAAAAATATACTAATAACACCAAAAAATCCGTTCTCTTTAGAGCGGATTTTTTTATGAAAACTTTACATCAGGATTTCAATATATCGCGTATTTTTGTAAGAAATGTTATTTACTCAATCCAAATCAATTGAACAATGAAAAAGAAAATATTTATTGGTGTTGGTGTTTTTTTACTGGTAACTGTTGCCGCTTTGGCCGCTATTCCCGTATTTTTTAAAGACCAGATTAAGGCAAAGATTCAGCAATCCATTAATGAAAACTTGAATGCCAAGGTTTCTTTTGAAGATGCAGGTTTGAGCTTGTTCAAAAATTTCCCAAATGCCAATGTTTCAATCGAAAAATTGGTAGTAATCAATAAAGCGCCTTTTGAAGGGGATACTCTAGTTGCTTTTGACGAATTAAATTTACAAATGTCGGTTACCGAATTATTCAAAGGCGAAAAGGAACCGATGACATTGAAAGCCATATCTGTTGAAAACGGATTGGCTAATATCCTTTTCAATAAAGATGGAGTTGGAAATTTTGACATTGCCATAAAAGACGACAAAAAAGAAGAAACGAAAGAGGAAAGCAAACCTTTTTCTATGAATATTCAGAATTATGAAGTAGAAAACTTTCGCTTTAAATATTATGATGAACGATCTAGAATCAAATTGGTTATTGATAGTTTGAATCACAGTGGAAAAGGAAACTTCGGAACTCAGAAATTAGACCTCGATACTAAATCCACTGCAAAAATATCCATCGACATGGACAAGATGAATTACATGAACAATGTCAATTTATCGTTAGACGCCATTTTGGGTATCGATTTGGAAAAAAGCAAATACACTTTCAAAGACAATAAAGCTAAGATTAATGAATTACCATTGGAATTCACCGGTTTCATTCAATTATTAGAAAACGGACAAGAATACGATTTGAGTTTCAAAACGCCAACTTCTGATTTCAAGAACTTTTTAGGATTAATTCCTGCTGCTTACTCCGGAAATATCAGCTCTGTTAAAACTACCGGAAATTTTGCCGTTGATGGAAAAGTAAAAGGAACCTTGACCGATACAACGGTTCCGAAATTCAATATTGGTATCGCATCCAACAATGCTTCCTTCCAATATCCTGATCTTCCAAAATCAGTACAAAACATTGTAATTGACACTAAAATAATTAATGAAACAGGAGCTGTTACAGACACCTATGTTAATTTGAATCAACTTTCATTCAAAATCGACCAAGATGTTTTTAGCATTAAAGCAAGCATCAAAAATGCGATGACTAATGCATTAGTGGATGCTGCAATGAAAGGAACAATTAATCTTGGCAACGTAACCAAAGCGTATCCAGTAAAATTAGACAAACCATTATCAGGGATTTTAAAAGCCGATGTCAAAACAAAATTTGACATGCAATCGGTAGAAAAAAGTCAATACCAAAATATCCAAAACTCTGGTAACATTTCACTAACAGGTTTCAATTACACTGGCCCTGAAATGGCCAAACCTGTAGTTATAAAACAAGCGGTTGTTGCTTTTAACACCAATCAAATCCGATTGAATAGTTTGGATCTTAGAACTGGCGGTTCTGACATTCGAATGAATGGAACTTTAGATAATTTCTACGGATTTTTATTTAGAAAACAAATATTGAAAGGGAATTTCAATTTGAATTCCAATCAGTTTTTGGTAGCTGATTTTATGGAGCCGGCTTCTGCAACAAGTTCAGGAAAATCAGCCCCAGCAGCAGAAGACAAGGGATCGGCTAGTTCAAAATCGAAAGAGGCGGTCAAAATTCCTGCTTTCTTAGATTGTACAATTGCAGCCAATGCCAATACAGTAATATACGACAACCTAACTTTAAAAGCAGTTTCGGGTAAAATGATTATTCGCGATGAAGCCGTTACGCTTCAGAACTTGAAAACCAATATTTTTGACGGACAAATCGGCTTAAACGGTGTAGTTTCTACTAAAGGAAATACACCAAAATTCAATATGAATCTAAATTTGGACAAAGTCGATATTTCAAAATCATTCACACAATTAGACATGTTGCGAAGCATCGCTCCAATTGCCGGAGCAGTTAGCGGTCGATTGAACTCCAATATCAAATTAAACGGAAACCTTGACGCCATTGAAATGACACCTGTACTAACTTCGTTAACCGGAGATTTGCTAGGACAATTACTTTCCTCAACTCTCAACACCAATAATTCTCAAATGTTAACTTCTTTAGGTTCACAATTGAAATTTATTGACATGAAAAAAGTCAATCTGAATGATATTAAAGCTGCCGTTTCTTTTGACAATGGCAAAGTAGTGGTAAAACCATTTAAAGTAAAATATCAAGATATTACTGCTGAAATTGGTGGTGCACATGGTTTTGATCAAAGTATGAGTTACAATCTAAAATTTGATGTACCGGCCAAATATCTTGGAAATGATGCAAATAAAATATTAGCGAAATTAACTCCTTCTGAAGCAGAAAAAATTCAAAACGTTCCTATCACAGCAAAAATGACAGGAAATTTCAACAACCCGAAAGTTACAACCGACATGAAAGAAGCCACTGCAAATCTTGCCATGCAGGTAGCTAATTTGCAAAAGGAAAAATACCTAAACAAAGGAAAAGATGCATTGGGTGATTTATTAGGTGGCAAGAAAAAAACAGATACCGCTAAAACAACTGATCCTAAAAAAGATGCGGTTAAAAATACGGCCGGTCAGTTAATCGATGGAATTTTCGGTAAAAAGAAAAAACCACAACAAACTACCCCATAAAAATAAAAAGAGCTCCAAATTGGAGCTCTTTTTTTATAATGAAATCTTTACCACATATCCTTCAAATGTTCTGACGTTGAAAACGGTACCGTCTTCAAATAAAAGATATTGTCCTTTGACACCAGTAAGCTTTCCTACAAAAGAAGAACTCTTCTCCAAATTCAAACTGCTTACTTTTTTCGGAAACTGAAGTACAGGGTAATGTAGCTCGTATAAATCATTTTTATCCACATCATAATACTCTTTCACTTCATTAGGAATCACATACTGCAATCCTTTGCGCTCTTTAACAATATCAACCTCTGGAATATCTCCTTTTAGCATTTTTTGCCAATTCGTTTTATCGGCATACAAACTTTTCAAGGCTACCTCCGTAATTCCGGCCAAATAACGATTGGGAACTTCAACAATCGGAATCGCTTGCACTGCACCTTGATCAATCCAACGCGTAGGCACTTGTGTTTTTCTGGTAACCCCTACTTTCACTTCACTGGATAAAGCCAAGTAAACAATATGAGGTTGTAATTGAACTCTCTTTTCATATTCCAAATCTCTGTCTTCGATATCCAAATGTGCAGTACTCAATTCAGGTCGCATAATCCAATCTCCGGCAGCGGCACTACCCATAAAACAATCGTAACAAAAACCTTGTCGAAAGATCTTTTTCTTTTTTCCACATTCTAAACATTGATAACCTTGGTGAACAATTTCCATCTCTTTTCCTAGTAACTGATTCAGGCTCAGAAAGCTGTTCTCGAACACCAAATAATATTGAATCGGATTCGAAAATTCGGTTTGCATTTTGGTTAGTACACCTTCGTAAATCATAATTGGAAATAGGGTTAAGGATTAGGAATCTTGAAAAAATATGTTATTTTTGGTAAAGTTAAAAATACTGAATTAAAATTCGTAAATACTAAATTAAAAAATGCCTCTACCGATTATCAATTCAATTGCTTCCTGGGTTTTAAAACAACGCATTCATCAGATTGAGTTATTTTTAAAGTACCCAAACGAAGTTCAGGAAGAGTTGCTGATGAATTTAATAAAGTCATCAGAAAATACGGTTTTAGGAAAACAATACGATTTTAATTCGATTAAAACCTACCATGCGTTTCAGGAACGCATTCCTATTTCGACCTATGAAGATTTAGAACCTTATATAGAACGAACTCGCCGAGGCGAGCAAAATGTTTTCTGGAATGAACCCATCAAATGGTTTGCAAAATCAAGCGGAACAACCAATGCAAAAAGCAAATTCATCCCGGTAAGCAGCCAAGCATTGGAAGATTGTCATTATAAGGCCGGAAAAGATTTATTGTGTCTTTACCTCAACAACAATGAAGACTCTCAATTATTTACGGGAAAAAGCCTTCGATTGGGCGGTAGTAAGCAGTTGTACGAAGACAACAATACTTTTTTTGGTGATTTGTCTGCCATCCTGATTGACAACATGCCATTTTGGGCAGAATTCAGTAGTACGCCGAGTAACAAAACCTCGTTAATGAGTGAATGGGAAACCAAACTATTGGCTATCGTAAATGAAACCAAAGGAGAAAATGTAACTAGTTTTGCTGGTGTTCCTTCATGGATGATGGTATTAATGAATAAAGTTTTGGAAGAAACTAGAAAAACCAACTTATTTGAAGTTTGGCCTAATTTGGAAGTGTATTTCCATGGAGGTGTAAGTTTTGATCCCTATCGAGAGCAATACAAAAACATTCTACCAAAGCCAGAATTCAAATACTACGAAATTTACAATGCTTCCGAGGGATTTTTCGCGATTCAGGATTTAAACAACTCCAATGATTTATTACTGATGTTGGATTATGGCATCTTCTACGAATTCATTCCTATGGATACTTTTGGCTCACCAAACCAAAAAGTTATTCGGTTGGCTGAAGTTGAACTCAATAAAAATTATGCTATTGTGATAACAACCAATTCCGGTTTATGGCGTTATATGATTGGTGACACAGTTCGCTTTACTTCATTAAAACCATATCGCATCCGTGTTACTGGTCGAACCAAACATCATATTAATGTTTTCGGAGAAGAACTTATGGTTGAAAACACCGATCAAGCGATTGCAAAAACCTGCCAGGAAACCAATTCTGAAGTAATTGATTATACGGTAGCCCCTATTTTCATGAATGGAAAAGAAAAAGGAGCGCATGAATGGATTATCGAATTCAGAAAAAAACCAGAAGATATTTCTAAGTTTACACAGTTATTGGATCAGAATATTCAATCGGTAAATTCTGATTACGAAGCAAAACGTTACAATAACATGACATTAAATCCTTTAGTTGTGAATATAGCCAGAACCAATTTGTTTTACGATTGGTTAAAAAATCAAGACAAATTAGGTGGTCAACATAAAATACCCCGATTATCCAATCAGAGAGATTATTTGGAACAATTGCTTTCCATTCAAGATTAATAAAACACAGCTTTTTCTTTGATTTCATGCGAAAAAAGCAACATTTACCGACAAACAACACCTCGTTTTAAATAGTCTACAGTCCTAAAAGTGCATTTCATCGATTATTTTGCCTTATAATCTATAAATTAGAGTCATACCGACTGTAAATCATACATTTGCACCAAATTTTCCAAAAAATCCTATTTTTCTCATGAAAAAAATTATTTTTTCATTTTTACTAGTCGGTATATCCACTACCATGACTTCGCAAGATTCGTTTGTGTCATACGAAACTAACGATGCAAGTGTTTCAAATGAAATCATCGAATTAAACGATAAATATACCATTGCCCCAACAGGCATCAACTCTAAACTATCTGAAATTGGTTCTACTTTTTTCATGAACAAATACATCATGTATTCTTCTAGAAAAACGGGAGCAATCGGAGCTGGACGAGATGAAAACACCAACAATCCATACAACACTTTGTATTGTATGAACATTGACAAAAACGGAAATTTATCTCATCCTTATTTTTTCGCATCTGTACTAGATTCTAAAGGAAATGAAGGCGGACTGGCTTTTTCTCCAAATGAAAAAACTTTATATTATACCAAGAGTAACGAAGAGAATTCGAAGAATTACAAATTATTCAAAAGAGTTTTTGATGAAGAATGTCGTTGTACCTGGATCCAGGAAAGTCCAGTTGCTTTTAACAGTGACAATTATTCTATAGAGAATCCTTCGGTATCACCTGATGGTAAAAAATTATATTTTTCATCTAACATGCCTGGAGGTTTTGGTGGTTATGATATTTATGTTGCCGATATCGACGAACAAGGATTCCCTATCAATCCTGTTAATTTAGGCCGAAACATCAATACCGCTCAAGATGAAAAATTCCCCTATGTGGCAGCAAGCAACAAAGAGTTGTTTTTTTCTTCCAATGGACATCAAGGCTATGGAAATCAAGATGTTTTTGTTGCCAAAATCAGAAAAAATGAATTTTCATCACCCGTAAATCTAGGCAAAACCATTAATTCTTCGGCAGATGAAGTAGCGTTCATTTTAGCCAACAAAACAAAAGGGTATTTTACTTCTGATAGAAACGGCGGCCTGGGTTCTTATGATATTTACCGCTTTGATTTGCAAAAAACCCCTATTTCATTACAAGGAGTGGCGCATGAAAATCTTTCCAAAATTGCCTTGCCTAACACTGAACTAGTATTGATAGACGAAAACGGGAAGGAAATAGAAAAACAGATAACTGACGAACAAGGAAATTACCAATTCAATGTAGAACCATTGGAAGTATATTCCATTGTAGCCAAGAAAGAAGGATACAATAATTTTGAATTACCAATTATTACCTCTGCTGGAAATTCATTTGCCAATGTTGCTCTACATCAAAAAAAGGCAGAAGTAACCAAAAACGCTATCATTGTTGAAAAAGTTTATTTTGACTATAATCAAAGTACCCTTAAAAAGGAGTCAACTTTATCTTTAAATAAGATTTATGATGTCCTTATTGCGAACCCTGAGATGAAAATTACTATCAACGCACATACCGATACGCGTGGTTCAGAAAAGTACAATTTGATTTTATCCGAAAAAAGAGCTACAACAGCATTACAATATTTAATAAAGAAAGGAATTGACAGTAGCCGAATCACATCGAAAGGCTACGGTGAATCATTACCATTGTCCAATTGCAAAGACAAATGTACCGAGCAAGAATTCAATGCTGACAGACGAATTGAATTCCTGATTATTGAATAAATTTATTATACGTTATCCAAAAAAAAGCCTGAAGTAATACTTCAGGCTTTTTTTATTTTAGCATACGATTAAGACGCAATTTCTAATCGTTTCAGCAAGTTTTTGGTCAATGCTTCTTCAACATAATTTTTGTCGATATGCAATTCTTTTTCGTCAGAACTTGGAATTTCATACATGGCATCTGTTAGAATCGCTTCACAAAGCGAACGCAATCCTCTCGCTCCCAATTTGTATTCCAAAGCTTTATCTACAATATAATCCAAAGCTTCATCTGTAATCGAGAATTCAGTTTCATCCATGGCAAACAGTTTTTTGTACTGTTTGATTAATGCATTTTTGGGCTCAGTTAAAATGGCACGAAGTGTTGCTTTATCCAATGGATCCATATGCGTTAAAACTGGTAAACGTCCGATAATTTCCGGTATTAATCCAAATTCTTTAATATCTTTTGGAATAACATATTGCAACAAATTGGTTTCATCAATTTTGTCCGTCTCTTTTGAAGCACTATACCCCATTGCTTGACGGTTCAAACGTTTTGAAATAATTCTTTCGATACCATCAAAAGCACCACCGGCTATAAATAAAATATCCTGGGTATTGACTTCCACGAATTTCTGATCCGGGTGCTTTCTTCCTCCTTTTGGCGGTACATTTACAACGGTTCCTTCTAATAGTTTCAAAAGTGCCTGTTGCACACCTTCACCTGATACATCACGGGTAATTGAAGGATTATCGCTTTTACGGGCAATTTTATCAATTTCATCAATGAATACAATACCTCTTTCAGCTTTTGCTACGTCATAATCGGCAGCTTGTAGCAAACGTGTCAAAATACTCTCAACATCTTCACCAACATATCCGGCCTCGGTCAAAACAGTCGCGTCCACAATGGCCAAAGGAACATCCAACATCTTTGCAATAGTCTTTGCTACCAATGTTTTCCCCGTTCCTGTTTGACCTGCCATGATGATATTACTTTTTTCGATTTCTACATCATCACCGTGATCTTGTTGCATTAACCTTTTATAATGATTGTAAACCGCAACCGACATTACTTTTTTGGTTTGGTCTTGACCAATCACGTATTTATCCAAAAAGGCTCTGATTTCCTTTGGTTTTTTCAACACTAAATCAGCGCTATTTCTTGCGATACCACTCGTTTTCATTTCCTCGAGAACAATACCATGTGCTTGCTCGATACAACGGTCACAAATGTGCGAGTTAATACCGGCTATCAATAGATTTGTTTCAGGTTTCTTTCTTCCGCAGAAAGAGCATTCTAATATTTCTTTTGCCATTACTTTTTGTCAATATCCAAAGTTTTAAAGATTTTCACTTTCACTTTTCTTTGGACCAATTTATCTTCTTAACACTTCATCAATCATTCCGTACTCCTTCGCTTCATCCGCAATCATCCAATAATCACGCTCACTGTCTTTGTAAACTTTATCAAAAGACTGATTCGAATGTTTTGCGATGATTTGGTACAATTCGTCTTTTAATTTCAACATCTCTTTCAAGTTGATTTCCATGTCTGTTGCCACACCTTGTGCACCACCTGAAGGCTGATGAATCATCACTCTAGAATGCGGTAAAGCAGAACGTTTCCCTTCGGCTCCAGCACACAACAAAACAGCTCCCATTGAAGCGGCCATACCTGTACAAATAGTAGCAACATCAGGCTTAATGTACTGCATCGTATCATAAATCCCTAAACCTGCGTATACACTTCCTCCTGGAGAGTTGATATAAATCTGGATGTCTTTAGAAGCATCAACACTTTCTAAAAACAATAACTGCGCTTGAATGATATTGGCCATATAATCATCTACTCCTGTTCCCAAGAAGATAATTCTATCCATCATCAAACGCGAAAACACGTCCAATTGTGAAATATTCAATTGACGTTCTTCAATAATATACGGAGTCATACTACCTACAATTTTGTCATAGTACATACTGTTTACTCCGTGATGCTTAGTCGCAAATTTTTTAAATTCTTTACCGTAGTTCATTATAAAGTATTTATGAGTTTGTATATTTTATTATTCTGCTATTGCTCATTCCGTCAAAATTCATACCCTTTTTAAGGTCTGCCATTTTGTCTATAAAAAAAGCGTCAAATTATACAATCTGACGCTCAAATATAATGATTTTTTGAAGATTATTCTCCGTACATTTCTTTTACAAACTGATCGTAAGAAACTTCTTTTGTTTTAGCGTTGATTTTATCTTTGAATAAGTTCAACATTTTTTCGCTCATTACTTGTTCAGACAAGCGACGCACTTCATCTTGGTTGGATAAAACACGAGCAACGATTCCGTTTACATCTTCGTCAGTTGGGTTCATTTGACCAAATTGCGCCATTTGTTTTTTGATAATATCACCAGCATATGCTTTTAACTCATCAAAAGTGATTTGCAAGTTGTTCTCTGCAATGATTTTACCTTCAATTAATTGGTAACGCAAACCATTCTCTGATTTAGCATATTCCTCTTCTGCTTGCTCAGCAGAAAGTGGGTTTTCTCCAGCAACTTGAATCCATTTTTTCAAGAATTCAGCAGGCAATTCTACTTGGTGGTTTTCCAATAAGAAAGCCGAAGCATCGTTATAGAATTTTTGATCCGCTTGTTGCGCAAATTGCTTTTCAGCATCTTCTTTAATTTTAGCTTTCACTTCTTCTACTGAAGAAACATTTCCAGCACCAAATAATTTATCAAATAATTCTTGGTTTAATTCTGCAGGCTCACTTGTAGTAACTTCTTCGATTTTGAAATCAACATTGATATCCAAACCGTGCACATCATCGTGACCAACTCCCATATAATCCATCAATTTGTGATCATCATCAAACAAACCTTTGGTTCCAACAGTTACTACATCACCCGCTTTTTTACCAATAAAAGCTTTAACAGCTGTTTTGCTTTTGAAAATATCCAAAGTAATTTGAGCCGGAGCATTGATTCCTTTTTCTTCGTTGATGAAAGTTCCTCTGATATCGTCACCTTCAGCAACTTCTGACTTTGCAATCATTTTACCGAATTGCTTTTGGATTCTAGCTACTTGCTCATCCAACAATTTATCATCAGCAACGATTTTGAAATACGTTAAGTTATTCTTTCCGTCTAATTTTACATCAAATTGAGGTGCTAAACCTAATTCGAATTCAAATTTGAAATCATCAGCATCCCAGTTGAAATCAGATGTAAACTTAGGAAGAGGATTTCCTAAAATATCCAATTTTTCGTCAACTAAGTATTTGTTTAAGTTTTCTTGTAATACTTTATTAACTTCCTCAGCTAAAACTGCTTTACCATATTGTTTTTTTACTAATGACATTGGCACTGCTCCTTTTCTGAAGCCAGGAATGTTAGCACTTTTACGGTAGTTTTGCAAAACTTTCTCTACATTGTCAGCATAATCGTTTTTTGCAACTTCTACAGTTACCACTGCGTTTAACGCATCGATATTGGTTTTTGTAATATTCATTATATACGTTTTTTACATACTAAATTTGGGTGGCAAAATTACATAATTTATACCACCCAACAAATTTTATTTAACTGAAATTTAACCCGCTAATTGTTAGTCTTTTATAAACTTGTAAAGTATCCATTGCGAAACAGACAAAAGAATACTAAAAAGCATGGCTGTAAGGAAACTGTTTACCTCAAATCCATCAACAAGATAATCGCAAGCATATACCATAATAGTGTTAATCACCAAAAGGAACAAACCTAGGGTAAAAAAGGTAATCGGCAATGTAAAGAAAACCAAAATAGGTTTCACAAAAGTGTTTAACAACGCCAAGACCACAGCCACAATTAAAGCTGTAACAAATCCATCCACCTGCACACCAGGCTTTAAAAAATAAGACAACAGCAATACTACAATTGTCGAGATCAATAATTTTTTCAATATGCTCATTATAATTTTATTTTTGGGTTAGTTTGTCAAAAAGTATACCGTTTTTTCAAAAAATTCCTTTGGATTTTCAGCATGAAGCCAATGCCCAGCATTGGATACTGTTTTAATCTCTGCGTTAGGAAAATGATGGTAAATCGTTTCAAAATCCGAATCTAAAATATAATCCGATTTATCTCCTCGCAAAAATAAAGTTTTTTTATCGAAATGACTTTCAAAAGGCAAAGCATCACCAATTACCGAAGTATTTTCGGTAAACACTTTTAAATTGAATCTGAAATCAAGTTGTCCCGGTTCAACCCAATACAAGTTTTTCAGCAAAAACTGTCTTGTTCCAAAATCATGAATATAATCTGATACGATTTCTTCTGCTTCAGCACGCGAGGGTTTTTTAGAAAAATCAACAGCATTCAAAGCCGTTAAAATTGTCTGATGATGTGGCGCATAAAATTTCGGTCCAATATCCGCCACAATCAATTTACCAACCAATTCAGGATAATTTGTTGCTAACAACATAACAACCTTTCCTCCCATTGAATGACCAATCACATCCACTTTTTCCAATTGATAGAATTTACAATATTCCACCACATCCTGTACCATAAAATCGTAACCCCAATCATTTGAATGGAAACTTTTACCGTGATTTCGTAAATCTAAAGCATGCACTTGAAATCCTTGCTCTGCATATTGCGAAGCAAGAGTCTTCCAATTGTCCGACATTCCGAGAAAACCATGAATAATAAGCAACGGCTTTCCTTCACCAATTATATTTGAATTAAGCAACATCTTATTTCAATTTTTGAAGATACATATTCACTACATTTTCCAATCCCAAGTACAATGATTCGGAAATTAACGCATGACCAATGGAAACTTCAAGTAAACCCGGAATATTCTGATTGAAAAACTGAATGTTATCCAAACTTAAATCATGGCCTGCATTTATCCCCAATCCTAATTCATTGGCTAGTTTAGCCGCTTCAACATAAGGCAAAATACCATCTTTATTTCCTAAACCGTATTGATGCGCGAATGCTTCGGTATACAATTCGATTCTATCGGTTCCGGTCGCTTTGGCACCTTCAACCATTTCCAACACTGGATCCACAAAAATTGAAGTTCGAATACCATTGCGTTGAAATTCGGCAATGACCTCTTTCAAATACGCTTGATTTTTAATGGTATCCCAACCTGCATTGGACGTTAAAGCTCCAATCGCATCTGGAACTAAAGTTACTTGCGTCGGTTTGCATTCCAAAACCAAATCAATAAAATTATGTTGGGGATTTCCTTCGATATTATACTCGGTATATACCACATTTTTTAAGTCACGAGCATCTTGATAACGAATATGCCTTTCGTCTGGTCTCGGGTGAATCGTAATACCATGAGCTCCAAATCCCTGAATACGTTTTGCTGCTTCCGTCACACTTGGAGTATTGCCACCACGAGAATTCCTCAACGTAGCAATTTTATTAATATTTACGCTTAATTTACAATTGTTCTGTGTCATTTTGACGTCATTTTTATAGGATTCGACAAAAATACGAACTTATACAAGGTCATTCTCTTATTTTTTAATTATTTTGCAGAAGATTATTACAACACCATGAATATACTTTCAGACTATATTAATCACGATTTCGAACCTTTTGACATCAAGGAAAGCATTGCGCGTGTGCAAGACTTTTTTACTGATGTTAATTTTTCACATTTCCCTGTAACTGAGGAGGGCGTTTTTGTTGGCAACATTTCAAGCGAAGATGCAGACGGTTTGGATTTTAGCAAGGCTCTAGGCGACTATAAATATACTTTTGAAGGTTTTTTCACAAGGAAAAATTCAGTTCTATTGGACGTTTTGGATGATTTTGCCAAAAACGAATCGAATGTCATTCCCGTTTTGGACGAACATAACAAATACATTGGTTATTATGAATTAGAAGACATCATCAGTGTATTTAACGAAACTCCTTTCCTTAAAGAAATTGGCGCAATAATTATCATCGAAAAAGGCATCAACGATTATTCTTTTAGCCAAATCGCCCAAATCATTGAAGGCAACAATGGAAAAATATTAGGTTCCTTCATTTCAAACATTGACGAAGAAAAAGTACAAATCACCATCAAAATTGGAGAAGGCGGACTAAATGAAATCATTCAAACATTCAGACGCTATGAGTATGAAATCATCTCCGAGCACCAAGAAGACGATTACTTAAAAACATTAAAAGAACGTTCTGATTATTTGGACCGATACCTTAATATATAATTATGAAAGTCGCCATTTACGGTCAATTTTATCAAAATGCCACTTCGCCTATAATTGAGCGCGTATTGGCATTTCTACAAAACAACCAAGTGCAGTTTGTCATAGAAGAGAATTTCTTCAAAATGTTAACCGACAACAAGGCAATTCGTGAAGCGCATCCGGTTTTTCACTCCCACACCGATCTAGACAAGAGTTACGACATGCTTATTAGTGTAGGTGGCGACGGAACTTTTTTACGCGCCGCAACAATGGTCAGAAATTCAGGAATTCCCATCTTAGGAATCAATGCTGGTCGATTGGGTTTTTTAGCAACCGTACAACAAGAAAACTTAGAACGTTTTTTACAAGTCGTCTTAGATAAAAAATATACCATTTCAAAACGAACTTTATTGAGCTTGAAATGTTCTCCTAAAGTCGACAGTATAACCGATTTAAACTTCGCCATGAACGAAGTAACGGTAAGTCGAAAAGACACCACATCAATGATTACCATTGAAACCTATCTGAATGGAGAATACCTCACTTCGTATTGGGCAGACGGGTTAATCATTTCCACACCAACCGGATCTACAGGATATTCGATGAGTTGCGGAGGACCAATTTTAACTCCAAATGCCAACAGTTTAGTTCTTACCCCGATTGCGCCACATAATTTAAACGCACGCCCAATCGTAATTCCAGACAATACAACCATAAAATTGAAAGTTTCCGGAAGGGAAGAAAATTATTTGGTATCACTTGATTCAAGAATGGCATCAGTTAGAAACGAATCGGTACTAACCATCAAAAAAACGCCATTTAAAATCAATTTGGTTGAAATCCCAGAAGAAACCTTTCTAAAAACACTGCGCAACAAATTACTTTTCGGCGAAGACAAGCGCAATTAAACCATAGACAAATACTACATTTAAGACTTTTCCGTTTTAAGTAAAATAAAATTACCAACAATTCTCTTAGATTATAAGTTTTCACTTTGTCAAGTGGTCATAATTAGTATATTTGCAAGCTATTATAAAAATGAAGAACATTTATCACATCATAGTGCTCTTGTTAGCAGTACAATTTGCTCAGGCTCAGATACACGAAATAGGTGTATTCGCGGGAGGAAGCAATTTCATTGGCGATGTTGGAAGGACCAATTACATCCATCCCAACGAGCCAGCGATAGGTATTTTATACAAGTGGAATAAAAGTCCTAGGTTTGCTTGGAGGTTTTCGGCAATGCGTTCTAAAATTTCCGGTAATGATTTGGATTCCGATGTGGAAGGAAGAAAAGACAGAGGATTACAATTTGAAAATTCAATTACTGAATTTTCTGCTGGTTTTGAGTTCAATTTTTTTGACTTCGACCAACATCAGTCAGGTTTCTTCATGTCACCATATCTTGCTTCAGGTGTAAATTATTTTTTACATGATAATTTATATGTGGTAGGTAATGAATACCAAACCGATGAAAGATCTGGTGATTTTGCTTTACCTATTGTTGCCGGAGTAAAAATGAAAATTTCACGCAATTTAATCCTTGGATTGGAAAGCGGCGCAAGATATACATTTACAGATGACATTGATGGGAGTTTCCCTAAAAAAAGTAGTTTAGAAGGCTATAAATTCGGAAACGTAAACAGTAAAGATTGGTATGTATTCACAGGGCTGACACTAACCTATACGTTTGGTGAAAAACCCTGCTATTGTAGAGAATAAAAATGAGCTTATTAAACAAAATTAACACAGATAATTTACCCAACCACTTAGCCATCATTATGGACGGTAATGGCCGTTGGGCAAAACAAAAAGGAATGTTACGCGCATTTGGCCATGAAAATGGAACAAAAAGCGTGCGTACTACTGTGGAAGCTTGTGCTCGTTTAGGCATTGAAAACCTTACTTTGTATGCTTTTTCTACCGAAAATTGGAATCGCCCAAAACTTGAGGTAGACACCTTGATGAAACTTCTCATCTCTTCCTTAAAAAAAGAGCTAGCAACTCTTGAAAAAAACAACATTCGATTAAATTCTATTGGCAACCTCGAAAACCTACCAAAAGGAGTTCAGAAAGAACTTCAGGAAGTGATTGAAAAAACCAAAAATAACACCCGGATGACTCTTACTCTTGCCCTTAGTTATGGCTCTAGAGAAGAAATCTTAAATGCTGTTAAAAAAATATCAGATAAAGTTAAAAATAACATAATTTCAATTGATTCTATTGATGAATCCATATTAAATAATCATCTTTACACGCACAATCTACCTGACGTAGATTTAGTGATAAGAACCAGTGGCGAACACCGCATCAGTAATTTTTTACTTTGGCAAATTGCTTATGCCGAGTTTTATTTTACGGATGTTTTATGGCCAGATTTCACAGATGAACATTTATATGAAGCCATTATTAGCTATCAAAAAAGAGAACGTAGATTTGGAAAAACAAGTGAACAAATTAAATAACTTTTTAAGTATTACCAACAGCATTAAATTAGTGCTGTTCTTTTTATTATTAAGCGCATCTACAGCTGTAAAAGCTCAGGACAGATTAGCATTTGATCAAGGAAAAACATACATATTAAAAAAAGTAACTGTAACCGGAAAAGTATCTTACAATGAGCAAACCATTGTAACTTTTGCAGGCTTACAAAAAGGACAATCGCTAACTGTTCCCGGTGAGGAAATCAGTAATTCGATCAAAAAACTATGGAAATTAGGTTTCTATAACAACGTAAATTATTATGTTGACAAAATAGAAGGCGACAGCATTTCACTTGAATTGAACTTAAACGAATTACCTAAACTTAAAGAAGTTAAATTTGTTGGTGTAAAAAAAGGAGCTATCGAAGGTTTAATCAAAGACAATTCGTTAACTCCTGAAAAGATTGTAAACGAGAACTTACTTACTACTACAAAATACTATATCGAAAACAAATACAAAAAAGAAGGCTTTTACAATACCAAAGTAAACATTTCTACTGTAGATGACACTACATCGATCAATCATGTGAACATGGTAGTTAATGTTGACAAAGGCGACAAGGTCAAAATCAAGGAGATTAACATCAATGGAAATAAGCAACTAACTGACAAAAAGGTACTTAAAGCCATGAAAAACACAAAGGAGAAAAGTCCACTAAACCCTTTAAAACTTTTCAAAGGCTCAAAATTCATTCGTGATAAATACAAAGAAGACTTAAATTCAATTGTAGAGAAATATAAAGAAAAAGGATATCGCGATGCACGTATTATATCGGATTCTGTTATTTACGACAAAGAGAATAACGAAATATCAATCAATTTAAACTTAGAAGAAGGTAACAAATATTACTTTGGAGATATAAATTTTGTTGGAAATACCGTTTATAGCGATAATGTATTGGCGCGCCAATTAGGCATTAAAAAAGGAGATGTTTACAACGGTGTATTACTAGACAAACAAATTGCTGACAAAACAAAACCGGATGGTGATGATTTAACCAATTTATACCAAAACAACGGTTATTTATTTTCCAATATCAATCCTGTAGAGGTTAAAACGGCCAATGACACCATTGATATGGAAATCAGAATTGTAGAAGGTCCATTAGCCCATTTCAACAAAATTAGTGTTGTTGGAAATGACAAAACCAACGATAAAGTTATCTACAGAGAAATTAGAACAAAACCAGGAGACGTATACAGTAAAGATCAATTGATTCGAACAATCCGCGAAATCGGTCAGTTAGGTTTCTTTGACCCTGAAGCCATCAAACCTGATTTCGAAAATGTTGACCCGGGAGCGGGAACCGTAGACATCAAGTACAATGTAGTTGAAAAAGGAGCTAGTCAGATTGAGCTTCAAGGAGGTTACGGCGGAGGTGGTTTCATCGGAACACTTGGATTATCATTCAATAATTTCTCCATTGGAAATATTTTCAAAAAACACGCATACAAACCTTTACCAATGGGTGATGGTCAGAAATTATCATTACGTTTACAAGGAAGTACTTATTTCCAAACCTACAGTTTTTCTTTCTCTGAGCCATGGTTCGGTGGAAAAAAACCAGTACAGTTTTCGGGATCAATTTCATACAGTAAACAATATGCAAACAACTTCGTTTCAAACGACGTAGATCGTTCGAAAAGCTTTAACATCTTTTCGGTATCCCTAGGTTTAGCAAAAAGATTAAAGGCTCCTGACGATTTCTTCGTACTATCGAATTCAATCAGTTACCAGCACTACGACTTAAACAATTACAATGTTGGTTTGTTCAAATTCGGAAACGGTATATCTAGAAACATATCCTATACATTCGGATTATCACGCAACAACAAAGGGATAAATCCAATTTTCCCAACATATGGTTCTGATTTCAATTTCACGGCCAAGTTTACCCCACCTTATTCACTATTCAACAATGTGGATTACGCTAACTTGGAGAACATGGAAGAATACAAAATTAAGACTAGAAGAGAAACTATTATTAATAACGTCAACGTTCCTGCCAACACCTATTTGGACGCCAACGGAAACCCTGTAGCTACATACCAAGAAGCTGCAACTGACCAAGCACGTGTTGACCAGAAAAAATTCAACTGGTTAGAATTCTATAAAGTTAAATTTAAAGCAGAATGGTATAATAAAGTCTATGAAAAACTTACTTTGCGTTCTTTAGCCGAGTTCGGATTCATGGGAGCCTACAACCAAGACAGAGGATTAGTTCCATTTGAACGTTTCTATTTAGGTGGTGATGGTATGGCCAATTATTCGATGGATGGCCGTGAAACCATTCAATTAAGAGGTTATCCGAACAACTCATTAACTCCTACAGATGCAAATAGAGAACAAATTGGCGCAACGATATACAATAAATTCTCCCTAGAATTACGTTACCCTATAACACTAAAACAGGCTGCATCTATTTATGCCCTATCTTTTGTTGAAGGTGGTGCTGCCTTTAGCAATTTTAAAGGATACAATCCGTTTAATTTAAAACGATCAGCAGGTGTTGGTTTAAGAGTATTCATGCCAGCTTTCGGATTACTAGGAATAGATTTTGCTCATGGATTCGATTCTATTTATCCAGGCGGTGTTAAAAACGGATGGGAAACACACTTTATCATAGGTCAGCAATTTTAGTTATATTTGATACAACAATCAACATAAAACACAAACTATGAAAAAACTATTTTTGTTATTAATGTTCTTTGCTGTTTCTGGATTTGTTTTCGGACAAACCAAAACAGGAATTAAAATAGGATATATTGATATGGATTATATTCTGGAAAATGTTCCGGATTATAAAGAAGCATCAAGTCAACTAGAACAAAAAGCACAAAAGTGGAAGCAAGACATTGAAGAAAGAAAAAATGCAATTCAAAAATTAAAGGAATCTTTAAAAAATGAAAGAGCACTTTATACCAAAGAACTTATTGAGGAAAAAGAAGAGGAAATAAAATTCCTTGAAACTGACTTAATTGACTATCAACAGAAAAGATTTGGTCCTCGTGGTGATTTAGCTATTCAGAAAGAAACCATCATCAAACCGGTTCAAGATCAAGTATTCAATACCATTCAGGATATTGCCGAAGCAAAACAATACGATTTCATTTTCGACAAGTCTTCGGATATGACAATTTTATTTTCTGCGAAAAAGCACAACATTAGTGACCAAGTAGTCCGAGTTATTACACGCACAGAAAAGAGAGAAGAATTATCTAAAAAACAACAAAAAGCACTTGAAGAAAAACAAGAAAAGCAAGATGAAGTTTCCGATAATTCAGCACTTGCAGAAAGACAACGACTGCTAGACGAGAAAAAAGCCAAGAGGGATAAAATTTTGGAAGACCGTCGAAAAACAGCAGAAGAGAAGCGCAAAATATTCGAGGAGAACAGAAAAAAACTTATAGAAGAACGCAACAAACAAATTTCTGGCACAACAATTGATTCTTCTAAAACAGATGTAAAACCAGCCGAAACAAAAACCGCCGACAAACAAACGGAAAATTTCAACAAAGCTGAAGACAAAAAAGCAGTACAGGATTCGCTAAAAACAGCTAAAGAAGCTGAACGCCTCAAAGCAATTGAAAACAATAAAAAAGTTTTGGAGGAACGAAGAAAAGCATTAGAAGAGAAAAGAAAGAAAATCCTTGAAGAAAGAGAAGCAGCACGCAAAGCAAAAGAGGAAGAATTGAAAAAGAAAAATAACCAAAATTAATATTACACTAATAAATACTAAAAAGATGAAACAGATTAAAACTTTACTTATTGCAGCAGTAATGATGTTAGGAGCAAGTACTATGACTGCTCAAGTAAAAACAGCTCACATCGACGTTCAAGAGCTTTTATCTAAAATGCCGGAAATGACTTCTGCGAAAGCACAATTGGAAAAATTAAGTAAAACTTTCGATACAGAATATTCAACTATGGTAACTGAATACAAAACTAAAATGACAAAGTACGAAAGTGAAGCTGAAACTACCACAAGAGAGATCAACGAAACTCGTGCTAAAGAAATGCAAGATATGGGGCAACGTATCCAACAATACAGAGACAATGCTCAAAAACAAATCGATGAGAAAAGAATGGAAATTGAAAAACCTATTTATGACAAAGTGAAAGCTGCTATTGTAAAGGTTGCTAAAGCTAAAGGTTATCAATATGTATTGGATGCTTCTGCTTTCATCGTTGCTGATGGTCCTAACTTATACGAAGACGTTAAAAAAGAATTAAAATTCTAATTCTCTAAAATATTTTTAAAAAACTGCGTTACTTTTTAGCGCAGTTTTTTTTTACATTTGTTTCTATGAACAACTCAAATCCTATTGGCTTATTTGACTCCGGTATTGGTGGAACATCCATCTGGAAAGAAATTCATCAATTACTCCCAAACGAAAATACTGTATATCTGGCTGACAGCAAAAATGCTCCATATGGTAAAAAGTCGAAGGAAGAAATTGTCTCTTTGTGCTTTAAAAACGTTGATTTTTTATTAGAACAAAACTGTAAAATGATTGTTGTTGCCTGTAATACTGCAACTACAAATGCCATAAAAGAACTTCGTGAAAAATACGACGTCCCTTTTATTGGAATTGAACCTGCCATTAAACCTGCCGCAAACCAATCCGAGACACAAACCATCGGAATATTAGCAACTAAGGGCACTCTAAATAGTGATTTATTCAACAAACGCGTTGAAAGCTATACCAATATCCGCATATTAGAACAGGTTGGATATGGTTTAGTCGAATTAATAGAAGGTGGTAAAATAGAAACCGAGGAAATGAGAAATTTGCTCAAAATTTATTTGCGCCCTATGATTGCCGAAAACATAGACTATCTTGTTCTAGGATGCAGTCACTACCCTTACCTTATTCCGGAGATCAAAAAAATAATTCCTCCGCATATAAAAATTATCGATTCCGGGCAGGCTGTAGCTAGACAAACAAAAGCTATCTTAGAACAAAATCAAATGCTTAACACAGTTAGAATCCAAGAGGGAAATGCTACGTTTTACACAAATAGTGATGCACAAGTATTGAAGACTATACTTGGCTTCGACGAAAACGTATTTGAAAAGGATTTTTAAACTTATTTAAACCAACTGGAGTACATAATGTAATTATTGGAAATACGTTCAATTTCACCAGCAAAATCACTTTGATTGATATCCTTGACTTTTTTGGCTGGAATACCAGCATAAATAGTTCCCGATTCAACTACTGTATTTTGAGTTACTACACTTCCTGCTGCAACAATTGAATTACTTTCAATAACACAACCATCCATAACAATCGATCCCATTCCAATTAAAACATTGTCATGCACGGTACAACCGTGTACAATAGCATTATGACCAATAGAGACATTATTCCCAATAATTGTGGGATGCTTTTGGTAAGTACAATGAATTACCGCACCATCTTGTATATTGACTTTATTGCCAACTTTTATAAAATGAACATCTCCGCGAACCACCGCATTAAACCAAATACTACATTGCTCACCTAATGAAACGTCACCAACTATAGTGGCATTTTCAGCTACATAACAATCTTCAGGTATTTGCGGATACTTACCGTTTACTTCTTTAATTACCATATACTATATAAAAAACATGTCCCGATTAATCGGGACATTATATTGTTAATTGATCGCTGGACAGTTACAGTCGTAACGTTCTCTCTTACAACCAAAATCAAAACCTAAAGTGATTTGATGGAATCCACCTGTTTCAAATTTAATATCTCCCATAACATTAGAATAAGTATAGGCAAACATAAACTTCTTATAATTAACTCCTACTAGCGGCGTAATATATTGTAATTTTTGATCTTTCAATTGATTACCATCCAAATATTGCGCTCCATCAAAACTTCTTCTATAAGACAATCCAGCCCAAATTCTTCCAAAATCAACCGTTTTATAAGCCTTTAGGTTAGCATCAATCGACTTTTCTTTGGTTCTCTCTGTTAATTGAAACATCACAGAAGGCTCCCATAATAATTTTCTCGGGTTACCAAATACATAACCTCCACTAAGAATATATTTTCTCAAATTATCCGATTCATAATCCGAATACAAATCTCTACTTCTGAACAATGCATTTTTAACTGTTGCATGAACATACATATCCAAATAGTTATATGATGCTCCAAAATCAATATTAAAATAACTAGAACGTTGGATAATTCCAGCAATAATAGGATCAAAATCAGTCATGTCAAAACTTGATTCATCCAATTGATTTTGTACCAAGCCAGCACTTAAACCAAACGAAAGTTGATTCAAATCAACTGTACTTCTTGAAAACATCAAATGATGCGCATAGGTAATCTTTGCACCCTTTTGTGAATGGTAACCATTTTTATCATTGAATAAAATAGCACCAATTGCCGAACCTCTTTCTCCTAATTTACTATTAAAACTTAACGTTTGCAAAGCGGGTGCATCATCGTTACCAAACCACTGATTTCTTGCTGTCAATCTAATTTTAGAACAATTCGAAGCTCCGGCCATAGATGGATGTAATAAATAATAGTTATCAGTCAGATAATCGGAATAGACCGCAATACCTTCTTGGGCGAACGAAAATTGACAAATTAAAAGTAAGATAAGTAGTTTTATATTCTTTAAAATCATGTTTTTACACTTTTTCAGACTCAAGACAAATCTGATAAAAATTAATTAATACTAATCGTTTTATTGAAAACGCTCAAAGATATAACTTTTTGTTATATGATGATTATGCAAACGTTTTTTTTTGATCTTTAAAATAGTTAATTAAACGATAAAAAGAATTCCAATCTATGAAGTAAAATTATGTTTAGTACCTTTGCAAAAAAAATTAAGATGAAACTTATCACTATAAAAGAAACTAACAATCCGAGTATTCTAAAATTCGAATTTTCGTACTTCATCTGCCCTAATCAAAGTTTTGAATTCAAAAACATTGACGAATGCGCTGACTCTGTACTTGCCCAACAATTGTTTTACCTACCATTTGTAAAAACGGTTTATATTTCGGGGAATTTTATCGCTATCGAAAAGTTCAGCATTGTTGAATGGGATGATGTGAAATTTGAAGTTGCCGAACAATTAGAAAACTATGTTAATGCAGGTGGCGAAGTAGTAAAAGCTAAAGAGGAAAACAAAAAAATAGCTGTTACTGTTTATGCGGAAAGCACACCCAATCCATCGGTAATGAAATTTGTTTCAAGCAGAATATTAACCAAAACTATTGTTGAGTGCAAAAACATCGACGAAACGGAAGCCTCTCCACTAGCTCGTGCATTATTTAAATTCCCATATGTTAAAGAAGTTTTCATTGATGAAAATTATGTATCGGTTACCAAATATGCAGTTAACGAATGGCAAGAAGTGACCAATGAAGTACGTACTTTCATTCGTGAATTCATCGAAAGTGGCAATATTGCCGTAGATGAAACCAAAGTAGTGACATCAGAGAAACTAGACAAACAGCAAATTAAGGACTTCGATAATTTAGATGTGACTTCACAAAAAATCATCAATATTATTGAAGAATACATCAAACCAGCAGTCGCTGCAGATGGCGGTAATATCTTATTTGACTCTTTTTCGGAATCCGACAAAAAAGTTAAGGTAATCTTACAAGGTGCTTGTAGCGGATGTCCTTCTTCAACTTTTACTTTAAAAAACGGAATCGAAAATATGCTAAAGGAAATGCTTCAAGATCAAGAAATTAAAGTAGAGGCATTGAACGGATAGCATTTGGTTTTACAGTTTTAAATACCTAACTTTAGTAGTCAAATAACTTTAAAACTGAAAAATTATGTCTGTATTAAAAGTCATCGAGGTGTTATCCAACTCGAACATCAGCTGGGAAGATGCCACAGCTAAAGCGGTAGAAAAAGCATCCAAATCGGTAAAGCACATACGTTCTGCGTATGTTCAGGAACAAAGTGCCTCTGTTGTTGATGGCAAAGTAACCGAATACCGTGTCAATTTAAAATTAACTTTCGAAATCGAATAAAATCATTCACAAAAAAAGTTATGCGTTTCAAAATCGGAACGCATAGCCCATTTTGTTCGAAAAAAATCGTAATATTACACTTATTAATAATCAAAAATTTGTAAAAAATGGGAATTGGAAGTTTTTTTAAGAATTTATTTGGTTCTAAAGTAAATGTGGAAGAAATCTCGGAAAAAGTGGAAAACTTTGCCGATGACGCCATCGCAAAAGCTAAAGAAAGTGCAGCGCCACTTGTAGACAAAGTAGAAGAATTTGCTGAGAAAGCGGGAGAAAAAGTAAAAGAATTTGTTCCTCAGGCAGCAGAGACTATTGACAACATTGTAGACACTGTAAAAGAAAAAGCGGAAATAGCAATCGATAAAGTGGAAGAGCTGGCTCATGGAGCAGTAGATACTGCCAAAGAAAAAGCAGAAGGCTTTATGGATAACACAGAAGCAAAAGTTGAAAACACAGTAGACACCGCAACCGAAGAAACCTCGGAAGAAACAAAATAAAAAAAGTAAAATACAAGTAAAGAGGTTGGTTTTCTAACCTCTTTTTCTATTATCAAAATTTGAAAAATGAATATCTATTTAGAAGCTCTCAGAAAATTATTATTTGACATTTCTCCAAAAATCATTACGGCTTTAATTATCTTATTTGTCGGTTTGTGGGTGACCAGCATTATCACTAAAGCATTCAAAAAAATCATGTTAGGCCGTAATATTGAAGTTACTTTAACCAATTTCCTTGGCAACTTAATATTTTGGAGTTTACGTGTTATTGTTTTCATCGCAGTAGTGTCAAAACTAGGAGTAGAAACTTCATCTTTTGTCGCGATACTAGGAGCCGCTGGATTGGCTGTTGGTTTATCCTTACAAGGTTCCTTAGCTAATTTTGCAGGCGGGATTCTGATTATTTTATTCAAGCCTTTCAAATTAGGCGACAAAATTGAAGTACAGGGAGAAACAGGCAAGGTAGAAGAAATCCAAATTTTTTCGACAAAAATCACCACCGGAAACAATCAAACGGTATATATCCCTAACGGACTTTTATCCAACGGAAAAATAAAGAATTTTTCACAACTGTCAACGCAAAGAACAGATTTCGAAATTATTTCTAATCATACCGCTGATGTTAGTGAATTGAAAAATAAGCTGTCTAATCTAGTAATCAACCAACCTTTGGTATTAAAAGATCCGAAGCCGGAAATTTATATTTCCCACTTTACAGACACATCGGTTAATTTTATAGTAAAGATATGGACTAATAATAGCGATGCTGCTGAGGCTAAATCGGATATTTTAGAAAAATCCAGACAATACCTTACCTTGTAAATTATCGGTTTAGTATAAAATCCTTTAAATAAAAAGGTTCAAAATAAGCGACATCTACAGTGTCGTTTTTTTTGTATTTTTCAAATGCTATACTTCCCATTTCATTGGCAGAAGGATAAACAATATCATCATGAAAAACAAATTTAGCATCAGTCAAAACTGATTTGCATTTTGGAGCACCATCACCAATCAAATGAATTGCATCCGAAATATCAGAATAGGTATTTTCTGTGATAATTTCTGATTCAATTGCTCTTTTCAACGTGTGCTTCTTATCGAAAATAGCAGTATAACATTCCATTCTTCGGGCGTCAATCATTGGTACAACGACTCCGCTTTCCAATTGCAACTGTTTCGCTAAAGATTCCAAAGTATCGATCGCTATCAATGGAATACCCAAAGAATAGCATAGTCCTTTTGCCGTTGAAACACCAATGCGCAACCCTGTGTAAGACCCAGGGCCTTGACTCACTGCAACAGCTTTCAAATCTGAAAAACCGATTTGAGTTTCTTTTAAAATTTCTGCAATAAAAACATGCAATTTTTCAGCATGGGAATAGCCATTTTCCGAAATTTCCCTGCACAAAACAGTAACACCGTTTAATGACAATCCAACAGAGCAGTTTTTTGTAGCCGTTTCTATTGATAAAATATAACTCATTATTCCTTTTTAAAGCGACAAATATAATTAAAAAAGAAAAGCTCGAACCTATATTAGGAACGAGCTTTTCCAAGAATTAATCAATTAATTTTTTAGCTTTCTTTATTTTTCTTAGCCTTTTCACGTTCGGCTTCAAGTTCTGCTTTTGATTTCACCCGTACTTTATCACCAGGATTTAATTCCTTGGAGACAACTGTATATGGACCAACAACAATTGTCTCCCCTTTCTTCAGTCCTGACAAAATTTCTATGTACGTATCATCTTGAATACCCGTTTCTACAATTCGTAGATTGACTTTGTCGCCCGATTTAACAAATACACATTCGTAACGCTTTTCATTTTTGGATTTTACTTCTTCCACCACTTCTCCATCCTCATTTCCATTGGCACTTTCATCCTTATCTGTTTTACGGTTAGCAGTGGTATCTGTTCGCATCACTACCGAACTAATAGGCACAGCAATAACATTTTCTCTTGTTGTAGTAATAATATCCACAGTAGCCGTCATCCCGGGACGGAAAGGAGAAAAATTAGCCGGTTTCCCTTTCATTAAATACGCGTACGATTCTTTAACAATTCTAACTTTCACTTTAAAATTAGTCACCTGATCGGCAGATAAGGCAGTACTAGCTGAATTCGAAATACTGGTTACGATTCCTTTGAATTCTTTTTTTAGATAGGCATCAACTTCTACTTTCGCTTCATCACCAATCTCGACCTTAACAATATCATTCTCATTGACATCTACCTCTACCTCCATATTGTTCAAATTGGCTACACGCATCATTTCGGTACCTGCCATTTGCTGTGTTCCTAAAACACGCTCACCCAATTCGACATCCAATTTCGAGATAGTTCCGTCAACCGGAGCATAAATAGAAGTTTTCCCCAAATTTTCTTTCGATTCATTTACGGTTGCCGATGCACTTTGCACATTATAGTACGCCGCATCTTTAGCCGCTTGAGCTCCCTCAAAGGCCGCTACTGCTTTTTCCCATTCTGAACGTGAAACAATCCCTTTTTCAAACAACTTTTTAGTACGTTCATAGCTTGCTTTTGCTTCTTTGAATTGTGCATCAGCCTGGCTTAAACCCGCTTTAGTATTGGATAGACCAGAAACCGACCTGTTTAATCCCGACACATACAATTCAGGGTTCACACGAACCAATAGCTCTCCTTTTTTTACGATCTGCCCTTCTTTCACTGGTAAAGCAATAATTTCTCCTGAAACCTCAGACGAAATTTTAACTTCAATTTCTGGTTGGATTTTTCCAGTAGCGGAAACTGTCTCAATTACATTTCGTTGTGCTACTTTAGCAATCTCTACCACTTTCCCTTCTTTACTTTTGCCAAATGCACCCGTCTTCCCAATTGCTACAGCACCAAGAATAATAAGTCCCACTCCACCAAATAAAAAATATTTCGTTTTCTTAGTCATGATTGTTAGTTTTTAATAATCGGAATTCCGAAATAGAATTCAAGAATTTTAGTTCTGAATATGTAATCGTACTTAGTACGCAACACTTCCGATTTTGCATTCACATATAGTGTTTGTGCCTGATTATAATCAAAAATATTCATCAATCCCACTTCATATCGTTCTTTCGCATAAGTCATCGAATTTTCACGTGCTTCCAAAGTGGTCACAGCAGCTTCATATGACTTTTGTGCCCCTTTAGTATCTGTATACGCTGTATATACAGTTCTTTCTAAATCCAACTCCGATTGCTCTAGTGCAATTTTGGAACGTTCTAAAGCAAGTTTAGTACGCGAAACATTATTACGTGCAGCAAAACCATTTAAAATAGGAACATTCAATTGAATACCAAAACTATGCCCTTTATTATCTCTAAATTGATCAAAAACAGGATCTGGCTTACCTAAAACAGGCTTTAAATTACTCGTCACTACATTTTGTCCAGTTCCTTCAACAAAACCAATAACAGTAGTTGGATTTGAAGTATCCAAAGTTGTTCCAATTACCTGATCAGAATAAGCCGCACGTGTTGTAAAGCTATAAAAACCTGACAACGATGGCTCATAAGCTCCTTTGGCAATTCGCACATCTTTTTCCGCAATAGAAACATTGGTTTGTGCTAATTTCAATTCAGTTCTAGTTTCTTTTGCTTTATTCAAGATAGCCTTTGGATCTTCAAGCAATACATTACTCAATACTGCTTCAATATCTGAATCTACTATATCAAACTCACGGAAATCTTCAAGCTGAAGTAATTGGGCCAAACTCAATTTTGAAATCAACAAGGCATTTTCTGCAGCAATTAATCGCTGATTATCTGTAGCAACAGTAGCATTTACATCTAACAAATCCCCTTTGGCTATAACACCTGCGTCAACCAACTCTTTTGTACGTTCCATTTGTTTGGTATCGTACTGTAATTGCTGTTGCTGTACCTTTAAATTTTCCTTATTGAAAAGAATTTGCAAATAAGCATTTACTACGTTCAATGAAATATCTTCTTGCATTTTAGTCAATTGATATTGTGACGCAATGATTGAAAGATTTGCCTTTCTCAATTGATTTTGATTCTGCAATCCTCCGTAAATATCTATACCAACACTTACTCCAGCAGAAGTAAACTGAGTTGTTTGATTTTCAAGTAAACCTGTAGTGATATTTTGATTCAATCCAATATTCCATGAATGCGAAGCTTGCCCATTAATTGTTGGTAAAAACTTACCATAGGCATCTTTTTTACTAATCTCCGAAGATTTTTTATCTAATTCGGATTGTTTAATAGAAATATTGTTCTTTACAGCATGATTCACACATTCATCTAATGTCCATTTTTTGGATTGGCTTTGACCTGCAAAAGAACTTAACAGTAATGTAAAGGCAATTATAATTTTTGGATTTTGTATCATTTTATTTTTGAAAGTTTAACGACAACTCTTACAAATTTAATTATTTACCATAAGACTATCACAAATTCATTTTGTTACAAATCACACGGATATTTTTTTAAAATAATTATACATTTGTTGACCAACTAGAAAGTATGAAAAGATTTTTATTCGCTATAAGCTTCATTATGATGGAATTATTATTCAACAGTTGTTCAACAACACAGAAAATTGAACTGATGAAACCGGAACCCGACGAAGCTCCTCCAATCAAATATCCCATTACATCTTCTTATATCAGTTTCCCTATAAACCTTACCATTAAAGACATTGAAAAACAAACCAACAATGCGCTTAACGGTTTAATTTATAATGACACAATCTTAGATGATGACAATACGGAAATAAAGATTTGGAAAAATGCACCCATTTTGATTTCGGAAGACAATCACAAACTAAAAACCATCGTACCACTTAAAATATGGGCCAAAGTAAAATATGGTACTTCGGCTTTAGGGTTAAACTTATTTGACACAAGAGAATTCAATTTGAATGGAACGGTTACACTTTTAAGTGATATCCAAATGAACAATTGGAAAGTGACAACTCAAACCGAATTACAAGACATCCATTGGAACGAAAGTCCGACCATTTCCATTGCCGGCAAAGATATGAAAATCACCTATTTGATCAATCCGACCATACGCATTTTCAAATCCAAAATAGAGCGAATGATTGACGATTCGATGGGAAAAACATTGGACTTCAAATCGAATATATTGGAAATGATGCAAAAGGTGGCAGAACCTGTAGAAATGAGTCCAACCTACAAAACTTGGCTAAAAGTTACCCCACAAGAATTATATGCTACTGAAGCCAAATTGGAAAAAAAAGCTGTAAACATGAATGTCGGACTAAAGTGTTTGATGGAATCATTCATTGGTCAAAAGCCCAAACCTGCCTATGACAAAAGCAAGATGACACTAAAACCTATTGGAAATTTACCCGATAAAGTTGTGGCTAATATTGTTGCGGTGTCCAGCTATCAAGATGCTTCCCGTATCATGAATGAAAATTTCAAAGGAAAAGTATTTGCTTCTGGAAAACGAAAAATAACCATTCAGAATGTGGAGATATGGCACAAAAAAGGCAAGATGATTATTGCTCTGGATATGATTGGCAGCATAAACGGAAGAATTTATTTGGCTGGATTCCCACAGTACAATCCAGATACTAAAGAGTTGTTTTTTGACGACTTGGATTATGCCTTAGAAACAAAAAGCCGATTGATGAAATCAGCCAATTGGCTTTTTCAGAGCATGATTTTATTAAAACTCAAGGAAAATTGTCGATATTCCATTCAACCCAATTTAGAGGAAGGCAAGAAGAATATTCACAAATATTTGAATAATTATTCGCCTATGCCTGGTGTTTTTGTGAATGGAAAAATGAATGATATCGTATTCGAAAAAGTCCAATTAACCAATACAGGAATCGTTGCTTTTTTAAACATTACCGGTAATGTAAGAGTAAACATTAACGGAATGTAATTTATTACTCTTCCTTTTTCTTGGTGTACATTCTATAGATAACGTACGCCATAATTGCGACCAATATATACGGAATGGCCATTAAATAGACTATGCCGTCATTTACTGCTTCTCCTTGACTTGTATCGCCAGAACTTTCCAATGAAGCTCTGCACATGGCGCATTGCGCATTGGACACAACAGAAATCAGCAAAAAAGCAATACATAAAGAAACATTTTTACTTTTAGTGAGCATAATACGGCGAAATCATTAAATACACAACAACTCCAGTAACAGCCACATACAACCAAATTGGAAAAGTAATTTTAGCTAATTTTTTATGTTTATCGAAACGCTCTGCAAGTGCACGAACGTAAGTTACTAACACCATTGGGATAATCACAATTGACAATGTAATATGGGTAATTAAAATGAAGAAATAAATTGCTTTCATAACTCCTTCTCCTCCATATTTTGTCGCCTCTGCCGTCATATGATAAGCCACATACATTCCAAGAAAAGCAACTGACAAACCAATTGCAGTCTTCATTAAAGTCTCATGTAAATTTCTATTGCCGTTTTTTATAGCCACTACAGCCCAAACCAACACAACAGCCGTAATTCCATTAATTGTTGCATAAATAGGCGGCAAAAAAGACAATGGTTTCACATCAACACCGAAATCCTTTAATTTCACTTTAAACAATATAGCCACTACCAATGGAATGGCAATTGATAAAATTGTAATCCAAACGTTGTATTTTTTTTCTGTAGAATTTTCCATTATTCAGCTAATAATTTTGAGATATCTTGTTTTATTTGTTTAACTCCTTCTTCTTTCAACCCGTCATAGTAAACGATCGGATTACCAAAATCGTCTTTACGGCAGCGAATATTTCCTTCTTTATCAACAAGTGCAAATAGGCCGGAATGTTCGAAACCACCAGCTACTTTTTTGTTTTGTCCTACATACATATTGAAACCTTTTTGAGCAATTTCATAAATAGCTTTTTGATCGCCTGTCAAGAAATTCCAATTCATACCTTTAGCTCCAATAGTTTCCGCATGAGCTTTTAAGGTTGCTGGTGTATCCGTTTCAGGATTGATTGTAATTGAGGCAATTCCGAAATTGGCATTAGAAGCAAAGCTTTCTTGCACAAATTTCATGTTTTTATTCATAATCGGACAAATCGTTGGACAAGTGGAAAAGAAAAACTCGACCACATATACTTTTCCGCTATAAAAATCGTTGGTTACAGATTCCCCTTTCTGATTTGTAAGATTGAATTTTGGCGCTTTACCAATGGTATACAAATCACTTTTAATAGAGCCATCGGCTTCAACTCTGTTCAATCGATCTCCTTTAACCACGTCATTGTTTTTAATACGAGATACAATTTTTGGTATAAAAATGATTCCGAAAACCAGAATCACAAATGACATTCCTATGTATGATTTATTTTTCATGTCTATTTTTTTTCGTGAAGACGAAAATCTTGTTTGGATTTATTACGTTTTAGCGCCAATCGGTATTCTCTTAATAAGATTTTTACATCATCGGTCATTTCATTATGTAAATCGGCCGCAGAAGTTGTATTGTACCCTTCTCTGTATTCCTCTTTTCCGGCTTTATTTTTTCCTTTTCTACCTCTGTGGTTTTTGTCTTTGTCTAAAATAATCACTTGTGATGTACTCAAATTGCCATCTAATTTATTTACCAAATCAAAAGAATCATAAAACGTTTGAATTTCAATTGGCTTAGCAAAAACAATTTTGTATCCCGACATATTATCAGTGAATGCAGCCAATTTATCAAGCAATTCTTCCACTTGCGCCTCTGTTCCTTCCTGAGCCACAAAAACTACTTGAAAATCTTTAAATCCAACATATTTATCATAAATTTTTTGGTTTAGATTAAAGACATTGCCTTGATTTTTTTTGACATTGTCTCCCAAAAAACCTAATACTGTAATTTTATTTTTCAGCACTACTGGTTTTCCATCAATACTTTTCCATTGTGGTAATTCTAAATTATTTTTAGAAATCGTAGGTAAAAAAAGCTGATTGTGCGTTGCCGAGGCAAAAATCATATAGATTATAATGGGCAAAGCTAAAAGGACAAGTAAGATTATTTTTTTCTGCATCAGAAAAGAGTGTATTAGAGAGTACAAAAATAAAAAAATCCCGACGAATCGGGATTTAAATTGAATTAATATGTTGTTAAAAATTCCACTTAATCGTTGAATTTTTAAAAATCTCATAAATATAGTCTGCTTCAACCAATAAAATGAAAACCAAATAGATAATCAAAAATACTAGCGGCCCAACAATAGACCAACGAAGCGTTGCTGCTTCACCTTCAAGGTGCATGAAAGCCCACATAATTCCGTATGCTTTCGCAATTGTTAAAATGATGAAAATCCAGTTCAACAAATTCATTCCTAAGAAGTTTGTAAAGTGTAAACTGTGTGGCTTGTAGATACCCAAAGCAACCTCTACTATTGTGATAACAGATAAAATTCCAAAAACTTTCCAGATTCTACCTACGTTTGATTCGTGTGCGTGTCCCATAATACTTTAAACTTTTAAATTACACTAAATAGAAGAATGTAAATACGAATACCCACACTAAATCGACAAAGTGCCAGTATAAACCAACTTTTTCAACCATTTCATAGCTTCCTCTTCTCTCATAAGTACCCAATAAAACATTTAAGAAAATGATAATATTAATTACTACACCAGAAAATACGTGGAAACCGTGGAATCCTGTAATGAAGAAGAAGAAATCTGCAAACAATCTGTTTCCGTATTCATTACGTTTTAAGTTAGCTCCCTCTACAACATATTTAGCGTTTTCAACTAATTCCAAAGACTCTTCTCTTGACAAAACTACTTTTGATTTATTCTTAGCGTCAATTTTTTCTGAACGCACTAAAATAGCTTCATTTGCCTTGAAACCTTCTACAACCTGATTAACAGATACCGAAGTCAAAGAAGCTTCATCTGTAAACCATAATCCGTTACTACGTTTGTGTTGAACTCTTTCTTCAGCTGTAGTAGAAGCAAATTCTCCCAAACTTACTCTAACATATTTTCCAGGATGGGCTTTATCTTCTTTAACAAACTGTAACAATGAACCACCATGCGTTTCAATTGCACCATGTTCACCTTTAATAAAGTTTTTCCACTCCCATGCTTGTGAACCAACGAAGATTAAACCTCCGATAATAGTCAGAAACATGTATAACGTAACTTTCTTTTTATCCATTTGATGTCCTGCATCCACAGCTAATACCATAGTTACAGAAGAGAAAATCAGAATAAACGTCATCAACGCTACATAATACATAGGTGCAGCAACACCATGCATAAAAGGGAAGTGCGTGAAAACTTCATCGGCCAAAGGCCAAGTTTCAATAAATTTAAATCTTGAAAAACCGTAAGCAGCAAGGAATCCCGAAAAAGTTAAAGCATCCGATACGATGAAAAACCACATCATCATTTTACCGTAGCTTACTCCCATTGGTTCGTTTCCGCCGCCCCAAACTTTACCTTCAGTACTTGTAGTAACTGTCGTTGCCATAGAAATAATATTAAAAAGTTGTCAAATTTACGTTTTTTTATTTTTACACGAAATATAAAAACAAAAACAATAATATCCACAAAATATCGAGAAAATGCCAAAATATTGCACCAAGCTCTATACCAAGGGTTTGCGAAGCATTATATTTTTGTTTATAATGATTATAAATTATGATTAAAAGCGAAATTAATCCCGCAAATAGGTGCGCTAGATGCAAAACGGTCAAAATATATAAAAAAGTTGCCGTAATAGAACTACCGCTTCCTGTAAAGAAAAACCCTTGCGCTACCAACTCGCCAAAACCCTTAAATTGAAAGAAAACAAAAGCTATACCCAGCACCATTGTTACCCACAATAACATCGTTGTTTTATTCCTGTCGTCAAATTTCATTGCGCGCAGTGCAAAATGAATCGTAAAACTACTTACAAAAATCAACAAGGTACTAATCGTAAATGCTGGTGGTAAATGCATTTCATGATTCCAGTCTTTACGGGAAGCACTCACCAAATAAGCACTTGTAAGTCCAGCAAACATCATAAACATACTCACAATTGCGAAGTACAATAATAATTTCGCCGAACGTTCTTTTCTTATCTTTTCCTCCTGAATGGTCATTTCCATATTATCTCAAAAATTTATCCAATATATATACTAACTGAAGCAATGATATGTATGAAACACTCACTAACATCAGACTTTTAGCCGATTTATCACTTTGAAACTTATACAACCTCATAGCATAGTACAACATCCAAATACCGAGCAACAAAACAATTACAGTCGAAACCTTTGTTAAATATATCTGTCCGGTATACCCAAATGATGGCAAGATTGAAGCCACCACCAACCACAATGTATACAACATCACTTGCATCGCAGTTGCTTTATCCCTATTTCCGGTAGGCAACATAAAAAAACCACCTTTTTTATAGTCTTCAAACAAAAACCAACCTATGGCCCAAAAATGAGGGAATTGCCAAAAAAACTGAATTAAAAACAAAGTACCTGCTTCGATTCCGAATTCACCAGTAGCAGCAACCCACCCCAACATAAATGGAATAGCTCCAGGAAATGCTCCAACAAAAACCGCCAATGGCGTTTTAGTTTTTAAAGGCGTATATACACTTGTGTATAAAAAAATTGAAATCGCGCCAAACATGGCTGATTTCTCGTTGATATTATAAAGAATTACGATTCCTGCCAAAGTAAGCAATGTTGCAATGACAAATGCTGCTCTCACTGACATTCTACCTGAAGGAATTGGCCTGTTTTTGGTTCTGTCCATTAACTTATCCAAATCACGTTCTATGATTTGATTATAAGCATTGGAAGCACCAACCATACAATAACCTCCTAAGGCCAACATGATTAAAATCTTGATTTCATGAGAACCAAATTCATCCACACCCAATAAGTACCCAGCAATTGAAGAAAAAACCACGCTAATGGCAAGACCTGCTTTGGTAATTTCTTTGAAATCAACAAATACAGATTTTAGTGTAAATGACGGTTGTGAAGTGCTCAAGGCAATTAGTTTAAAAATCGGTGCAAAGATAGGAAGAAGCGATGGTAAAAATCAAATTTAGACACCATTAATTAAAAATAACAAACAAAGAAGGCAAATTCTAAGATCAATTAATCAACTCAACTGCTTACTCAAAATTAATTAGTAGTTGATTTTTTCACTCAAAAGCCATTTTCGCATCAATTTCTTATTGTTAGAAATCGAACAAATATAGTACGATTCACTTTCAATCGCTTTAGAATCTGCAACAGCTTCTTTCATTACCCCAACTTTACCGATATAATTCGAATGAATAAAATAAATTTGGTCTGAAGATTTTAGTATAAATCCAACATGAAAATCCAAGCCTACAAAATACAACCCGTCTTCATAATTTTGCATCTCTGCAATAAATTTGGTCTTATTAAAATTCGCAAACACCTTAACCGAATCACCGCAAGCAATTGTCTTCGCCTCATCATAAGGCGCCATCTGTGCTAATTTGAACCGATTTAGATTAAACCCTGCATCTCTCAACGTTGTCGAAACAAAATACCCACAAGCAACACTTCCAACTTTCGGTTTTTCAGTATGACCCGTAAATGTCCATGGAGTAGAGTACCATTCCGGCAGTATTTTATCGGTGAAATCTTTCGTAAACCTTTTTCCAGTTTTTTTTAACACCTCTGCTTTGTTTGCACTTACAACATATTCCTTTTTGCTACTTTCTTTAAATTGTTTCAACTCGTTTTTAAGCTGATCGTAATTAGTAAACAATATCAGCAATGACATCAATAGTACTTTCATCTATTTTAATAATCAAAATACCAGTTGAACACATCAGCTCTCAATCCAACACTGAACCATGTTGTATTTTCTTTAAAAACTGATGCTGTATCAACCTCTGGCGATAAACTTCTATATAATACATTTCCAAAAACCTTCAAATTGGTTTGAGGATTAACCAAATAACCTGCCTGAAAATCCGCAAGAAACACCTTTGTATTATTCCCTTGCCCTACTTCCACGCCTTTTTCAAAAGCCCTGTCATCATCATAATCCTTGTAAATATTTGACCCATAATTCAAATCATCTGAAACCGAATCAAAATCCAAACCACGTACACCAACACTCAACTGCAAGTTAGCAAACAATCTCCCTTTAGTATAACGCGCAATACCTGTCAACTCATTAAAGTTAGAACCCCAATTGTGTCCCATACTCTGGTTATTATGCCCATAATTCGTTAAAGGATTACTATGCGCATAAGTGTAAGGCCTTACCCTATTATACTCGGCTTGAAGAAAAAGATTGGGCACACCAAATGCATTATAATATTTTGCTCCCAATTGGTAACCGTATTTATTTCGCCAACTTTTTTCTCCTGCTTTAATATCGCCCAAAGAGAATTCATCCAACAGGAATTGTCCATATAAATTAATCGAGTTGTTCCACTTAAATTTAGAAGTCAGACCCAAAACAGCATTACCGCTTCTGGAAGAAGAAGTAAACTCAACCGATCTAAAGAAAATAACGGGATTCACAAAGCTCAAATCAAAACCTCTATCGTTTGTATTTGCCCAAACTACCGACTCAAAGAAACCTAAATTCCATTTCTTGCTGACATTCCAACTCAAATAGTGGTTTGCCATAAATTTTGTCGCATAAGTACGCTCAACAGTAACATCATCTCGAACATCCTTCAACCACATATACGTGTTGGTGTATTTAATTTTCCAAAAAGTCGTATTGATTTTAAAGAAAGGATACGGACTAGCTCCATCTCCTTGTAAAAGTGAGCGATAGCCATCTCCAATAAAATTCCGACTATACCCTAATTGAAGATTAAAAAACTTACTAGGTGCATAAGTGATATTAGCATCAGCTGACGGAAAATCAAAATTAGTATCCTTAAATCCTTTTGCAATACCAATACCCGGAATAATTGCTGGATTTCCTCCTGCCGGTCTAATAGAAGTTGCATACCGATTGTAATAATCCGCAAAAACACCTTGGCTTTCAAAAACACTAGCAGTAAAATTAAACTGACTACCCAAACCTCCTTGAATCTGTATAGCACGTGTATTCACAAACGTATAACTTTCGGCACTGGGATCCGCTTTCCCTAAGCGTAAATCTAAGATAGGATTCATGGTAAACCAATAGTCTTTACCTTGAATTGCTACTAAGTTTTCATTGAATAATTTCCTTCCCAACCAACTTGATTTACTCAATTCTATTTTTTTATACGCTTCATTCAAATTATAATACTTAGAAACCTCCGCATAAGTAAAAGGCTTAGAACCTGTATGACTATTCGTTCCCACCTGATTCATCTCATCATCAAACTGAGAATAAAAGCTATGTGAAAAAGGGACATTAAGATTACTGGCTAAGTGAGGATTGATAAATTCGACATACTCTTTTGTAACATTTTCGAATTCAGCATTTTCCCCTTTCAATCCAGCATCCGTTGAATTCAATATCGAATTTTGTCTTTTTTGTTGCTCCAAATCCGCTGCGCTTTGTAACGGAATTGCAATCTGCATACTGTATTTCGCATACGTAGGTTTTCCATTGTAGGTAGCAGGTTCAATTTTAGGCAACAATGAAAAAACTCTTTTCGTTTCATCGGCCAATTCCACATACATAGCATCTACATATTGTACTTTAAAGACACCTGTCGAATCCACTTCAAAGAGCGTGATCACTTTACCTTTAAACTCTTTTTGCTTTACAACTTCAGGAATTTGAAAGTTTGTATAGACAAAATCTTGGATTTGATTGTAAAAACAATTTTCAAGATCTTGATTCAAGGAGTTTTGACAGCCTGGAAAAACAGGAAATTTTTCAGAATTATTGATTTGCGAAAGACCACACTGCGATACAAGAAGTATCAAATAGAAGAAATACTTCATCGATTAATAGTTTTCGTTAGCTACATCGCCATCTGCAATGTTTTTTGCTGATGATGTTCCAATTCTTTTGACACCCAAACTAATCATTTCCAATGCTTCTTCTAACGTACGCACGCCTCCAGCCGCTTTAACCGGAAGCGGATGCGAGTTTTCAAGCATCAAAGTGATTGTAGGTATAGTAGCCCCATTTGGCATCCCATCTTTTGTTTTATAAAAACCAGTCGACGATTTCACAAACACGTTATGATAGTCCTTTTCGGAAAAATTCCCAACAATTGTATTTTTAATTAGAGAAGACAATTGAATAATCTGATCATCGGTTAAAGCTGCTACCTCAATAATAAATTTAACTACCTTGTGATTCAACAATCCTAACCGAGTACAAGACAGTATTTCCTCTTTTATTTGATGCACTTCTCCTCTTTTAAAAGCCTCATAATTGATCACATAATCCAACTCATCGGCTTTATCATCAATGGCTCTTTGGGCTTCATTCAATTTTTCTTCCAACGTTGATTTCCCTTCTGGAAAATCTATAACTGTTCCAATGACTAATTTAGAATTTGCATTAAGAATCATCTCTTTGGCCATTTTTACCATATCAGGACGAATCATAATCAATTTAAACTCTTCATCTATAGCTTCTTGAATA
Source organism: Flavobacterium sp. MAHUQ-57 (assembly GCF_051908335.1). Classification (NCBI taxonomy): domain Bacteria; kingdom Pseudomonadati; phylum Bacteroidota; class Flavobacteriia; order Flavobacteriales; family Flavobacteriaceae; genus Flavobacterium; species Flavobacterium sp. MAHUQ-57. The sequence continues at coordinate 681,398 of NZ_JBPZTE010000007.1, forward strand.
GCTTTACGAACTACTTCCCGATTTTCACTTTCGCTCAGATTAGCCTGATCAGCCGTTTTTAAATATGTCGAATCCAAATATTGCTTGATATCCATTTTTTGAAGAATTTATTGAGTATAAAAATAAAAAAATCCTGCCGAAGCAGGATCCTTTTTCAAGAATTTTATTCTGTATCTATTTTTTTTAAAAGCATACCGGCTGTCAAAATACCGAAAAAAGCTCCTAATGAATTTGCAAGCGCGTCAAAAACATCCGCTTGTCTTGTAGTGGTAAAATGACCTTGCATGAACTCTATGATAATTCCCATGGCAATTGCCAATACAACCAATACTATTTTATCAATCAACTTAGTTTTGTTTTTGTAATAAAAATAATGATACCACAAAAAGACAAAACCAAAATAAAAGCTAAAATGAACCAATTTATCAGCCAGGAAAAAATCAATTTTTGAAATTGCCGAAGGACTTTTAAAACTCAGATAAAAAATCAAAAGAGTCCAAAAAAGGGCAATCCAAAACGATTTTTGACTAGGCGCCAATAAGCGCTTTATAATCATCACTTGAAAGTAATGAGTCAATTTCTGAAGCATCAGAAATTTTCACTTTAATCATCCAAGCTGCTCCGTACGGATCTGTGTTTACAGTTTCCGGATTCGATTCCAATTCGTCATTGAATTCTACTATTTCACCAGATAACGGCAAAAACAAATCTGAAACGGTCTTAACGGCTTCAACTGTTCCGAAAACTTCGTCTTTACTTAAAGTTTGATCCAAAGTATCTACTTCAACATAAACAATATCTCCTAATTCTTTTTGGGCAAAATCGGTAATTCCGACAGTAGCAATATCGCCTTCAATGCTTACCCATTCGTGATCTTTTGTGTACTTTAAGTTAGTTGGTATGTTCATTTTTTTAGTGTATTAAATTTCGAACAAATGTAAAATTAATAGATTAAAATTGCTACTATTTCACAAGTTTATTTTTATTGTTAATCTTTCATTAGTTACCAAAATTATATCGTAACGTAAACCCTGAACGTATATTAGTTAAAGGGAATGACGTAGAAATTACCGCTCTTGAGAACGAATAATCAAAATAGAACAAGGCTGTCAGGTTTTTACTGAAATTATAATCTCCTGTAAGTTTTGCAGAGATTAAATTCTGTCCTCCTCCTAACTGATTGTTATTATAATCGATATTACGTACAATCGTTTTATTATTTCTATACGACAAATCGGCTCTCAAATTAATATCACTTTTAACGACACCTGTTGGATTATCTGCTAAACTAGATTTAATTTTCACATCCTTGATACGATACCCCAAACCGATAACGTATTCTGTTCCTCTCATTTCTGTCAACAAATTATTATCAAAACTTAAAGATAGAGTTCGGTCTTTTTTCATCTCGGCCAAAATCTTAACCGAATTTTTCATTTCAAAATCCAAACGAACTAAGGGACTGAATTGTTCAGTTAAATTCACATTAGCAATAATGGTTTTATTGTAGAAATTACCCACTCCATTATTATCCTGTCCGGTCGGATTTTTGTCGTATTCAAAATTGGAACGGAAAGAATTCAAAGTATACGCAGCTTTGTATCCATGTTGAATTGAGAAGCGTTTGAATTTATCTTTAAAGAACTTATAACGCATAAGTCCTGTGTATTTCACTGTCCAGTTTGGTATCGGGAAATTTCTGAAAGCATCCAAAGAAACCCCTGAGGCACTTCCCCCAGTATATGCAGCCATAAAAGCTGGAAGCAAAACCGCTTGATTATTTTTCCCATATCCAATCGGATATCCTTCATTAGCCAAATAAAAAGCATAATTTGGATCTGTTGATGAAGGAATTGGATTATTTACATCTCCATATCTAGGGATATTATTTCCATAATGCTGTTCTGCCAAACGATTTGCAATTTTAATTCGGTTATCTCTAAATTCCTGGAAAGCTTCAGAATACAACTCATCACTTTGTGAAAAAGATGTACTGATTAAATTCGTTGTAATAGAAAAGTTACCATAATTGTATGGCGAACGTGCATTGTATACTCCTCCAACTGCATCGTATTGTTCAGAGAAATTTTCTGCTATGGTACGATCGGCTGTCAAATCAATTTTCAAATCCGGGAATGGTTCTAAATTGGCCGTTCCTGTTATTTGTTTATTATTGATTTGTGTAAAGTTTTGATTGAATTCTGGATAATTCGTCAACCACCCTCTTTTGGCCGCTTCGTAGCGTACATCATCCTGTAGTCCGAAAACAAATCCGAGTGAAGGTCTCGAAGATCCAAGAAAACCAATAGATGGTAAATAACCAGGCAACTGGGTACCGTTCGTTTCGGTATAATTAATCTGAATATTTTTAATACTTGTCGCCACACCGATTAAACCATCCATCCAAATATTAGGCTTAATTTCCTTAGCTTTAGGTTTTGCTACTACTTTCTCTCCAGGTTTTGGTGCTGGGACTGGCGGAACCGGCTTTGGATTTTTAGCCTTTTCTGCTCTTTTTATCAATCCGATATATTTATAAAAAGTAGTCATATTGAACGCTGAATTCAATTTATGCGAACTGGCATTTTGTATCGTATTTCCAAGATTAAAGCCGTTAAAATTCTGAGCTTGAATGGAAGCACGTGTCCAAGAATAATCTCCAGTATAGGTATAATCCGACTTTACAAACGCTAAAAAAGGAAGTTTGTTGATAGGTAATTCATAATTAACGGTTAATTGTTGATTATGTTGATTTGGTGTACCAATATTCCAATAGTCGTCCCAAATTGTAAAATCTGGATCTTGCTGATTGAATTCGTCTAAATAATTACGCACAATATTACCTGTAGTTGCTGTATAATTTAAGCGCAATGATTTCGTAAGGCTGTAATTAAATCCGTAATTGTAATTAAAAAGAAAATTACGTTTATACAAAGGATCTAATCCAATTCCGACGACATCAACATCTCTAAATTCTTGCTTATTAAACTGACGCAAAATAGATGAACTAAAATTAACACTTGAAGGAAGATAATTAAAATTGAAATCGCTCAACATTTTCCAATAACTGCTTTTTTTCATGAATTTAGAATTCTTAAAAGGCTCTATAGGTTTTGATTTAAAAGTATATGCATAATCAACAGAAGTTCTAACCTGTTGATCCAACATACCCTCAATTTCAAAATCCCTATGCTCTACTTCGTTAAAAGAATAAGACAAAGTAAGGTTTTCAGGATCGTAGAAATGTTGCTTTTGTTCAGATCCTCTTTCCTTTTTAACACCTATAAAATTGATACTTTTTCGTTTAGTAAAATCTTGAGATCTTTTCTTGATAGCTTCTTTTTCTGCCTCAGTATCAGCCGCATTTAAAACATCTTTCAACTTCAAATCCTGGTATAAAGGATCATATTCAGGTGTTATAATTTGTTCACCTACCGCATAGTTAAAAGGCAAATTAATTCCCCATTTTTTGGGCAATAATTTACCTAGATTGACATTAGTAACAATATCATACACTAGGGCATCTTCACGACTTCTTTCATTCGGACTTTGTTCAATTCCTCCAAAGCCTATTGTACTCATACGTCCTGTTGCTGAAACTGTCATAAAATCGGCAAAATTAGTATCCATACTTGCAATAGCTGCCATACCTCCTTCACTATCCATATCAGCCAAACGCAACTCGTTAAACCAAACCTCACCTCTTATATATTGGTCTTCATTTGGATTGCCGTTCTTTACACCTAACATCATTGTTCTTACCAAACCAATATTAGGATTTCCTTTGATACCGATACGTAATCCATCTTCCTCTATGTAATAAATTCCGTTTTCATCAAAGTTTGGATCAGTTGGACTAGCTTTCAAACTAGCTGCCTTAATTTTTGAAAGTAAATTCAATTTCAGATCAATTTCATTTTCTTCTGGCCAAATTAAAGATGGGTTTTCAACCGGATTATCTCCTTCAACTTGTAAAGCTGTGAACTCGGTTATTTTCAACGGAATTTCCACTTGGTAGAAATTATTAGTAAAGTCATTACCAAAACGTAAAAAACCATACATTTTCTTATCTGCCAATCGGTTTAAAACAGCAACATCATTATTAACAACGTCGCTAGAAAGTGCCTCTGCATGTATAAACATTTTCAGTTTTTTATACTGACGCATATCCACGTTCACATTTTTAAAAGCGCCTCTTAAGTCACCTCCTTCTAATCCTTTTATTCCCATTAACGGATTATCTTTATCGTAAATACGCACAGACAAAGACTGTTCATTTTGATTTATAACGGTATTATTATTATTCATTTGTTCACGCTGAACACCAGGCGGAGTAACATAGCGAATAGGATGTCTTTCGGTATTCTCTTCTAAATTTACCCCAATTACATCAAATCCCGTTGAATCATTATCCGGTGCATCGTCGACATCTGGCTGTAATGATGATAAATACTTTCTGAATTCACCTCTTACAAGGTCTAAAGAACCAAAACGCAAGGTAACTTTATCTGTAAAACCATGCATCAACATTCGCATGAAGCGAATGGAACGTAAATCAGAAATCCCACCTTCTTTCGGACCATTCACATCAATCGGTATTTTAAACTGAACCCATCTTGTTGGAACAGTAGTACCATTTGCCATGGTTTCAGTTCCTTCCCTAACATCAGTAACATACAAATCACCTACTTTCATATCCGGTTTGATATCAACCGTAAATTTATAGTATGCCTCAATCGTATTCATGGTATTATCTCTGTTGATATCTTCAACATCTGGAGTGGTTACCGAACCACGGTTAGTATCGGTCACTTCAACAGGAGAGTTGCCCTCATTTCCATTATAGCGTTTGTATCTATCAGTAATTGAACCAGAAGCACTTAAAAAGTACTCATAATTATCTTGAGACGGATCTGGATCACTTGCGAATTCGGGATGTTTCAAAGCTTCTTCTGAATCATTCAAACCATTTAGACCAACGTCTTGACGATTTCTATTTGCAGCATCGGAATCAAATGCATATATCAAAGATTGAGAAGCGGGAACTTTACCCCAGTTCGTATCATAAACTGCCTGACTAGAACCGGGAACAGGCAATCCGTTTTCATATAATTTTTTACTATCTTTTAACACATCCTCCGAAATTTCGCCTAAATGGAAGGTCAATTTCCCTGTATTGGTATTGCTAATGGCGCTACCGATTTCAAAATAAGGATCCTGAACCCAGAATTGAATATACTCCACATTTGACTGTTCAAAGTTGGTGGAAGTGATTGGACGCATTATCCCTCCGAAATTATCCTGAGGATTTGATAATGTATTATTAATAGAAGATGTCTCATAATTATACGGCCCACGCTCTGTTGGATAATAGGTCAAATCAAGCGTGTTGATCACTGTTGTTTCACCTGCTGCAATATCGGTTACAGGATATAATTCTCGGCTGTAAATTCTTCTGGTGTCATATCTTGAAATATCATTATCACTCAACCCTGCGGGGCGTTGTGCTGTATAAAATATGGGGTCAATAGTATACCATGAAAATTTTGCACGTTTATAACCGTATCTTAATTCATCTTCAATATATTCCCCACCAAATCCTGTTGGCACACTCGACAAAGACCACGCCAAAGGCGATTTCATATCAATTGTTGACTGAGAACCTTCAAAATCATCTACATAAACCGTAGATTCTCCTTCGAAACGGTCCGCTTTCGGCGTGCTTGGTTTCAAAACCGCTACTTCACCACGGAATGAAAAATTTGAAGGGACATCGGTATCAATATTAGGTAATTTATTCACCAATCTGGTAAAAAACGGCACTTCAGTTGAAAAATTTACATTAGCACCAAAAATAGTATTGTTCACAGATTCCTGCCCGTAATTCGTTTTTTGAGTAAACGGCCTTTCCGATAAATTCAAAACAGTAGCGCCCACTTGAAACTTATCAGAGAATTTATGTTCGACATTCAAACCAACAAATCTTCTAGTTTGCTGACCGAACACTGCATTGTTTTCAACTGAAACATTAATAGGTATCCCTGAAGCCTGTAGTGAAGGATCAAGAATCTCAACCCTACCGGCCTGATAATTCACAGTGTAATCAATACCTTCCTGCAAGACACGTCCTCCGGCCGTAACTACTACAGAACCTCTCGGTACATTCGCCGCTCCAAGAGAAATTCCTTGTCCTCCGGATGATTTAAATTTACCTTTTAACTGAAACTTGTTTTTATTACTATCTTGTAATGCAATTGCTTGTGTTGATTTATACAAACTTGTAAAGACATATTTTTTCTGATTCGGATTGTACGAATTTTCATCACCATACGTTGAAGGAAAACTGGGGTCATATAGTTTATCATAAAGCAGCTTACCAAATGGCTCAACGGTAGTAAAAATAATTCGTGCATTTTGGGAATCAACTGTCAATCCAGGAATAAAATCAAAAAAACCGTCACCTCTTAATTGAGGATCATTAGTCGGATTCAATCTATCCAAATTAAACACTCTCAGCAAAGGAGTATTTGCAACTTCATTTTCAACAGTTGGACCTGCCGGAAAAGTTGACCCAACAACTGGTGTAATGTAATTTAATGGAGATGGATCTGTATATAAGATGTTAAATTTAAAATCAGTAGGATCCAGTTGGTAAGCTCCAGGAATCTGATAAACATTTTTCATCATTAAGTTCCAAATTGGCTTATTCACATTAGTCAAATTTCCTTTTAGCATTTTCAAAATCAATGCTTTGGACGATGGTATGTTATTATTATCAACCTGTGTTGCAGCTATACCATCGGTACCGAACTCTCCAACTTGATAATCTTCCCCCCCAATAGTGTACTGGTATGCAACTGCCAATACTTCATCGTTAGTTAAGCGCTGGTTTAATGAAATATAACCCAATTGAGGGTGATAAGTATATTCATTAGGCGTTAATTTTCTAGCATTTTCTAATTTCGAATAGTCAACACCCTCAGCGAACACAGTTTGATTTGGAGGATTTGTATTTGTCGGAACATTAAAACCTCCACTCGCTGTTGAAACCTCTCTAATTTTAAAATTTAATATACTTTCTCCGGAAGGTAAAGTATTAGGAAAAGTAACTACTTCAGGCGATATTTTTGCAGGGTCCATTAAGTTATTCTCATTGCTTGGAGGACTGTCAAATGGTTTAACAAAAAAATCAGGATAATACTGTGTATCAGTACTAATAACTTGAGAATCGGGAATTCCGTTCAATTGTGACTCTCCTAAATCCTGAAGTGCAACAATATTTCTTATGTTATTACCATCATTACTAGTCGTAATCCTGTTTTGTCTATTTGTAATCCAAACTTCTATTCTCGTAATTTGAACACGGGAATCAATAATAGGATATTGTTTAAGTGCATCATCATATCGGTTTCTGAAGTACTGTGAAAGGAAAAAATGACGATCTGAATCGTATTCTAAACCAAACAAATCAAATTCTTGAACCAATCCTCCGCCTTGTGAAGTAACAGTACGAGTTTGCGATTTTTGTTCCGAAAAAACCCCAGTCACAGTAGTTTTACCAAATTGCAATTGAGTTTTTACACCAAATAAACTTTGTGCACCTCTAATCAATGTACTGTTTAATGGCATACTTACATTACCGACTTCGATTTTTCTTAAAATATCATCTTCGGTTGGTGTATATTCTAACTTGACTAAGTTCTGAAAAGCAAAAGTGGACTCCGTGTCATAGTTCGTGTTTACTTTCAATTTTGTCCCGACTTGACCCAGCATACTTAAACTGATACGTTGGTCAAAATCGAATGTAAAAGTACTTCGGTTTCTTGGCGAAAAAGAAGGATTATCCTGTTTTGAATAACGAACGCCTAGATCGACTTCAACAGTACCTGTAGGTTTGATATCTATAGTGTTTCCTCCAAAAATAGATTCAAAAAAACTAGAATTTACATAATATCTAGGTAACAAATCTTTCTTAGCATCTTTACTCGCCTCCTTTTTACCATCAACTGCATCTTGTTTCTTCTTAAAATAATCCCTGATGGCTTCTCTCCTAATTAATTTTTGGTATTCTTCAGGGGTTAAAACAATAGGATAATCAATATTAAAACCTTCAAAAGTTTTGGTATAAATATAACGGTCAGTAGTAGGATCATAAGTATAAGCCTCTAGGATACTTGTGGGATTAGGCATTTCCAGTTTTCCTTTATTATATCCTTTCACGGTATCCTGCTCTTCCTGAGCAAGAGCGGAAAACGAAACAAAGAAAAGCAGTATAAAACTACTGAATTTATGAAACAATTTGGCCGGGTGAATAATATACTTTTTCAAGGATTATAAATTTTTTAAGGCTTGTTTTATTATAGTTTCAACGCTGGCATCTGGGGAGTTTGCAATAATCTTATCTACAACTTTTTCGGAAGCTTTTCGAACAAAACCTAAAACCTCCAAAGCAGATAACGCTTCATCACGATTTGTATTGCTTGGAAGTAACGAAACTTCCTGAATATCATACAATTTTAACACTTTATCCTTTAAATCAAGAATGGCTCTTTGTGCAGTTTTGGCTCCAATTCCTTTAATCGATTGAATTGTTGCAACATCCCCCGAAGCGATTGCATTCATAATTTGCTTGGGTTCCAATGACGAGAGCATGGTTCGGGCAGTATTAGCACCTATACCAGAAACAGAAAGTAACAATTTGAAAATTTCTCTTTCCGATTTTTCAACAAAGCCATACAGAGTGTGACTATCTTCCTTCACAAGAAGACAGGTAAACAGCTTTACAAAGTCTGAACTTGGCAACAATCCGAAAGTATGTAAGGAAATATTAACAAGGTAACCCACTCCATTACAGTCAATTACAACTTCTGTAGGTGATTTCTCTACTAATTTCCCTTGAATATGCGCAATCATAGTTAGTTTGGTTAACTTCCAAATATACTAATTTTCTTTAATTAGCATCAATTTTTCAGTTCAACTACTTGATTTCTCGATAAAGAATCTGCTGGTTATTTTCTGGCGTTTTTATGTCTTTTTTCTTTTTCTTGAGCATCAACAACTGCCACTGCCGCCATATTTACCATTTCTTCTACACTCGCTCCCAATTGAAAAATATGCACCGGCTTATCCATCCCCAACATAATCGGACCAATAGAATCTACTTTGTATAATTCTTTCAACATTTTATAAGTAATGTTAGCTGATTCCAAGTTAGGGAAAACCAAGGTATTTACTTTATGTCCAGCTAATTTAGAGAATGGGAATTTACTTTTCAACATTTCTGCGTTCAAAGCAAAATCCGTTTGAATCTCACCATCAACAATCAAATCAGGATAATAGTTATGCAAATATGCAACTGCTTCTCGAACTTTGGCAGCACTTTCGTCTTTTGAAGATCCAAAATTGGAAAAAGACACCATAGCAATAACCGGCTCAATACCAAACAATTTAGCTGTCTTAGCGGTCATCAACGCAATTTTTGCTAGATCATCGGCAGATGGATTGGGATTGATTGCCGTATCAGAAAGAAACATGGGACCACGTGGTGTCATCATCATATTAGCAGCAGCCATACGGGTTACCCCAGGAGCCTTGCCAATCAACTCCATCATTGGTTTTACCACTGAAGGATAACTGCGTGAATAACCTGTTACCAAAGCATCCGCTTCTCCTTCATTTACCATCATAGCTGCAAAATAGTTACGTTCACGCATCCATTTCTGTGCATCTAAAAGTGTAATTCCGCGACGACGACGTGCTTGCCAATAAGTTTCCGCAAAACGAAGTCTACGTTCATCTTCTTCTTTGGTTTTTGGGTCTAAAATTTCAACCTCGGCATCAAAACCTAATTCTTCTTTTAATTCCAATATAATTTCTCGATTTCCCAACAAGACTGGTATTCCAATACCTTCTTCATGAACAATCTGAGCTGCTTTTAGCACATCCAAATGATCTGCTTCTGCAAAAACCACTCGCTTAGGTGCTGTTTTAGCACGATTAGCTAACAAACGAACCATTTTATTATCCGAACCCAAACGTTCCAACAACTCATCTTTGTATCGCTCCCAGTCGGTGATTGGGTTTAATGCCACACCACTTTCCATTGCTGCTTTTGCAACTGCAGGGGCAACTTCGGAAATTAATCTTGGATCAAAAGGTTTAGGGATAATATAGTCACGTCCGAAATTCAATTTGGTTTCTCCATAAGCAATATTCACTTGCTCCGGAACTGATTGTTTTGCAAGAGAAGCTAAAGCTTTCACGGCAGCCATTTTCATTGCTTCGTTAATTTTAGTTGCTCTTACATCCAAAGCACCACGGAAAATATAAGGAAATCCTAAAACATTATTCACCTGATTAGGATAATCGGAACGGCCAGTAGCCATGATGATATCATCACGAGTGGCCACAGCTAAATTATAATCAATTTCTGGCACCGGGTTAGCCATAGCAAAAACAATAGGGTTTTTGGCCATTGTCAATAACATTTCCGGCTTTAAAATATTCCCCGCAGAAAGTCCTAAAAACATATCTGCACCTACGAGTGCTTCTGCTAAAGTTTTTGCATTTCCTTCTTTGGCATATCTTTTCTGTAGATTTGACAAATCAGATCTACTTGTGGTCAACATTCCATCTACGTCAAACATCATGACGTTTTCCGGTTTTACCCCCAACAAAACATATAAGTTGGCACACGCCAATGCAGCAGATCCAGCTCCAGAAACTACCAACTTGATTTCATCGACATTCTTTTCGGCTAATTCCAATGCATTTAATAATGCTGCCGAGGAAATGATTGCCGTACCATGTTGGTCATCATGCATTACAGGTATATCCAATTCTTCAACCAGTCTTTTCTCTATTTCGAAAGATTCAGGCGCCTTGATATCTTCTAAATTGATTCCTCCAAAAGTTGGCGCAATCGCCTTAACTGTATCTACAAATTTATCGATATCAGTTGCATCCACTTCAATGTCAAACACATCAATATCCGAGAAAATTTTAAACAACAATGCTTTCCCTTCCATTACTGGTTTTGATGCCTCAGGACCAATATCTCCCAATCCCAAAACAGCAGTACCATTAGAAATTACAGCCACCAAATTTCCTTTAGCGGTATATTTATAAACTTTATTGACATCTTTTGCGATTTCAATACACGGTTCTGCCACCCCTGGCGAATACGCCAATGACAAATCTCTCTGTGTGGCGTATTTTTTAGTAGGAACTACCTTTATTTTACCGGGTTGCGGTTTTGCATGATATAGTAAAGCTTCTCTGCGTTTTTTATCGTCTGCCATATTTATTTAGAATAATTGGAACTTGCAAAGTTATGAGATGTAATCGAAGTAGGAAAGTTTTAAGAACAAACTTTATATCACATTTAAACTCTTTTGTTATTTTTTGGAATGATATGTAACATTATTAAAAATCACTCCATCTGTAAAAACCTTATATTTCTCTGTAAACCATCCAGTTTTGTTCTTTTTACTGCCGAATTTTTGAAAACCGCCCTAAAAGTTTCTTCGGTGATTTCCTGCCAATCCTTTTTGGAAAAAGATAAAATTTCTGGATTTGGATTAAAAAGTGGCTCATTGTGTGGTTGTGAAAACCGGTTCCATGGACAAACATCCTGACAGACGTCGCATCCAAACATCCAATCGTCGAACTTACCTTTCATTTCATTGGGAATATTATCCTTCAATTCAATTGTGAAATACGAAATACACTTACTTCCATCAACGACATACGGCGCAATAATAGCCTGCGTAGGACAGGCATCGAGGCAAGCTGTGCAAGAGCCACAATGATCGGTCGTCGCATGATCATACTCCAATTCCAAATCTATAATCAATTCGGCGATAAAATAAAAAGAACCAACTTGTTTTGTAATAAGATTACTATTTTTTCCTATCCAACCCAAACCTGATTTAGCCGCCCAAGCTTTATCTAAGACCGGCGCCGAATCCACAAAAACCCTACCACTTACCTCTCCGATTTCGGTTTGAATAAAACGCAGTAAATCCTTGAGTTTGTCTTTGATTACAAAATGATAATCCTGACCGTAAGCGTACTTTGAAATTTTATAGGAATCCAGATTTTGTATTTCAGAAGGATAATAACTCAACAATAAGGAGACAACACTTTTTGCATCGTCAACCAACAATTTTGGATCAAGCCGTTTATCGAAATGGTTTTCCATATACGACATTTGGCCATGTCTATTTTTGTTCAGCCAATTTTCCAAACGAGGTGCTTCCTCCTCTAGAAAACCTGCTTTGGATATACCACAAGAAAGAAACCCGAGGCGTAAGGCTTCGGTTTTAATTAAATGCGAATATTTCTCTTTAGTGTTCATTTGCATTAGGGGTTGAAGCGGCATCCTTTTTGAAACCCGATAACAATCGGGAGAAAAAAGATAAAGAGGAAGACCCGACCCAACGGAAGCATGGAGGCGGGAAATGCCCTAAAATAATTCACCTTGATTGGCACCTCTTACCCTTCCTAAATGCTTGTATGCTTTCTCGGTAACTTCGCGACCACGTGGCGTTCGGATAATGAAACCTTCCTGAATCAGAAAAGGCTCATAAACCTCCTCTATAGTTTCACCACTATCAGAAACAGCGGTTGCCAAAGTAGTCAAACCAACAGGCCCACCTTTAAACTTATCGATAATTGTAGTCAAGATTTTATTATCCATTTCATCCAATCCGTGCGCATCAACATGCAATGCCTTTAATGCAAAACGGGCGATTTCAATATCAATTTTTCCGTTCCCTTTGATCTGGGCAAAATCACGTACACGACGTAACAATGCGTTCGCAATTCTGGGTGTTCCTCGACTGCGCCCAGCAATTTCAATAGCCGCTTCCATAGAAATTGGCATTCTTAAAATAGAAGAACTTCGTTGAACAATGGTAGTCAACAATTCGGTATTATAATATTGTAATCTTGATTGGATCCCGAAACGGGCACGCATGGGAGCAGTCAATAATCCGGAACGTGTTGTTGCCCCAACCAATGTAAACGGATTGAGGTTGATTTGAACTGTTCGGGCATTAGGTCCGGATTCAATCATGATATCGATTTTGAAATCCTCCATCGCCGAATACAAATATTCTTCCACGATTGGACTTAAACGATGAATTTCGTCAATAAACAACACATCCCTTTCATCAAGATTGGTTAACAATCCTGCTAAATCACCCGGTTTATCCAATACAGGACCAGAGGTAATTTTGATACTTACCCCCAATTCATTCGCCAAAATATTCGCCAATGTGGTTTTTCCTAATCCGGGAGGGCCATGAAACAAAGTATGATCTAATGCTTCTCCTCTTAAATTAGCAGCCTGCACAAAGATTTTTAAGTTTTCCAGTACCTGATCCTGACCTGTAAAATCATCGAAAGAAAGAGGACGCAATGCCTTTTCAATATCAACTTCTTCAGGAGTAAAACGGTCTTTATTCGGATTCAAATTTTCATTCATCTGACAAAGATAGAAATTTAGTATTCAGTCACAGTTGTTAGTAAAGAGTTTTACTACACATTATACCCATGAGCTAGAATCTCTTTTCGTTCCGGATGGCGTTTAATATAAGAAGCAACAAAAGGACAAAGTGGGGCAAGAGTATAGCCATTCTCCTTTATATAATCCAACGTCTTTGAAACAATAGCAGAACCGACACCCTTTCCTTCCAATTCTCTCGGCACTTCAGTATGCGTTAAAAAAATAATATTTTCATTGCTCAGAATAAATTCAATAAAAGCAACTTTACCTTCAACTTCTAATTCAAATCGTTTTTTTTCTTGATTAAGAATCAATTCATTTTCAATCATATTTACTTGTCCTCTTTTTCGTTGTTATAGTATCCAGACAATGCTCCCGAAGGGCATTTTGCTAGTTGATTCATTATTTCTTCGGAAGTGGCACCATGCGGATGAATCCAAGGCTTCTCTTTAGGTCTAAAAACACTCGCTAGACCCTTTGCACAATTTGCAGAATGACTACAAAGCTGCGGCTTCCAAACAATTGTAACTTCACCGTTTGTGTATTCTTTATTCGTTTCCATGACAACATCGATTAATCCTTAAAGTTACAAAAAAACCACTTGTAAACATTAGTTTTTATATCTTTATCCAAACTAACCCAAAAATTATGCAAGACGAAAAACAACATTTTAAACGCGAGTTAGGTTTATTGGATGCTACTTTATTAGTTGTAGGATCAATGATTGGCTCGGGTATCTTTATTGTAAGTGCAGACATCATTAGAAACATTGGAAGTGCTGGATGGTTGGTACTCATTTGGATTGTTTCCGCATTGATTACCATGACTGCAGCAGTAAGCTACGGGGAATTGAGTGCGATGTTCCCACAAGCTGGTGGACAATACGTCTATCTGAAAGAAGCCTATAACAAATTAATTGCCTTCTTATACGGATGGAGTTTTTTTGCTGTGATTCAAACAGGAACTATCGCAGCTGTAGGCGTTGCCTTTTCAAAATTTGCCGCCTATTTAATTCCATCGTTTAGTGAAAATAATTTCTTAATAGACACTGAATCCTTCAAACTCAGTGCCGCTCAACTCGTTTCCATAGTTACCATAATATTATTAACCTACATAAACAGTAGAGGGGTTAAAAATGGAAAAATCATTCAAAAAATATTTACTATTACAAAAATTGCATCATTGTTCGGACTAATTATCTTCGGATTAGTATTAGCTGCAAAAAGTGACATTTGGGATGCGAATTGGACGAATGCATGGACTGCAAAGTCTTTTAGTAAAGACACCAATCTTTGGACTGAAATCGGAGGATTCACATTATTATCTGCCATTGCAGCATCTATGGTAGGCTCATTGTTTTCGAGTGATGCCTGGAATGGAGTAACTTTTATTTCGGGAGAAATTAAAAATCCGGAACGCAATGTAGGATTAAGCCTTTTCTTGGGAACATTAATCGTGAGTGTTATTTATGTTTTAGCCAATGTGATGTATTTGGCCGTTATGCCTCTGAACGAAATTGCTTTTGCTCCTTCCGATAGAGTTGCTGTGGTTGCCTCAGAACATATTTTCGGGGCTACGGGCACAATCATCATAGCTGTAATGATTATGATTTCAACATTTGGTTGCAACAACGGTTTGATTATGGCTGGTTCACGTGTATATTACACTATGGCCAAAGATGGCTTATTCTTCAAAAAAGCAGCCAATTTAAACAAAGCAAGCGTACCTGGATGGGGTTTATGGATACAATGTATTTGGGCATCCGCTCTATGTTTGACTGGAAAATACGGTGACTTATTAGACTTCGTAATGATAATTGTAATCATTTTTTATATTCTTACCATTTACGGAATTTTCATCTTACGCAGAAAAATGCCCGATGTAGAAAGACCTTACAAAGCATTTGCTTATCCTTTTTTACCTGCTCTATATATATTGGTGGCTACAGCCATCTGTGTAATGTTATTAATTGATAGAACCCATACTTGCGGATGGGGCGTATTGATTATGCTTGCAGGAATACCCGTCTATTATTTAACGCAAAATAAACAGTAAAGAAAAAGGCTTCCATCTGGAAGCCTTAACTTTTTATAACCCATAACAAAACCGGTTTTACCGACTTTTTCAATTTCGCATCAATTTCTTTCATTGCATCATTTGAAACCGCTGGACAACCCCATCCCTCAGGTGTTCCTTCTGGATATACTTCGTCATTAGGAATTTCCTCCCAAGAATGCAAAACAATCGCTCTTTCCAAAGCATTGGAATTCGTTTTGTCTTTTCCTTTCAACAAATATTTAACACGAATACCCCATTGACTAGTTCCTCTTTTACCAATTATATATTTACCTATAGAAGAACAGTGAGAATCAAATTCATTACTGATTTTAGGATTATCTTTTGAAAAAGTATTATTCCATTTATTATCTCCACAACCATGACTCACCATGTATGATTTGATAATCGCTTTTTTATTAAAATCGTAAATAAAAAAACGCTTTTTACCGGAATGAATATTCAGATCAACCAATAAATAATAATTTTTCTGCAGTTTATTTTTAACACAATAGTGCAATGCCTGTTTGGATATCGAGTCATAATTAGGCAATTTGTAATTGGCACTTGAAGTCGATTTTTCATTTTGACAAAATCCAAATGCAAACAATAGTAAAAATATAAGGTATTTCATATCTATAAAAAAAGTGAACCAAAGGTAACTCACTTAATCAATTAAATTGTAAAATATTTATTGACAACTATTTCCGAAAAACAAAAAAACTCCGAAAAAATCGGAGCTTTTTTATATAGCAATTCTACTATTATTTCAATTTTTTCTTCACAGCAACTTCTGTAAATCCTTCAATAATGTCGTATTCCTGAATATCGTTGTAGCCTTTAATCTGCATACCACAATCGTATCCTTTAGACACTTCTTTCACATCGTCTTTGAAACGTTTTAATGCAATTAATTCACCTGTGTAAATTACCACACCTTCACGGATCAAGCGGATTTTATTCGCACGTAGAATCTTACCATCAGTAACCATACATCCTGCAATAGTACCCACTTTAGAAATTTTGAATAATTCTCTAATTTCTGCAGTACCCGTAATTTCTTCTTTCATTTCAGGAGAAAGCATTCCTTCCATTGCATCACGTAAATCGTCGATTGCCGCGTAAATGATTGAATAGTGACGGATATCGATTTCTTCTTTTTCTGCAAGCTGTTTTGCATTTCCAGCTGGACGAACGTTAAATCCGATAATGATTGCATCTGAAGCAGAAGCTAACATTACGTCTGATTCTGTAATTGCACCTACTCCTTTATGAATAATATTGATTTGAATTTCTTCAGTTGATAATTTAGAGAATGAATCGGATAATGCTTCAACCGAACCATCCACGTCACCTTTAAGGATAATGTTCAATTCTTTAAATTGTCCTAATGCGATACGACGACCAATTTCATCCAATGTAATATGACGTTGAACACGAACCGATTGTTCACGCATTAATTGCGTACGTTTTGCAGCAATTTGTTTTGCTTCACGCTCATCTTCATAAACCGTGAATTTATCACCTGCGGTTGGCGCACCATCTAAACCTAAGATTGAAATTGGAGTAGATGGACCTGCTTCTTTAACGTTTTTACCACGTTCATCTTGCATTGCCTTAATCTTACCATGGTTTTTACCTGCTAAAATATAATCTCCAACTCTAACTGTTCCTGCCTGAACCAATACAGTAGAAACATATCCACGTCCTTTATCCAAGAAAGCTTCAACTACCGTACCAACACCTGGCTTGTTTGGATTTGCTTTAAGTTCAAGAACTTCAGCTTCTAACAATACTTTTTCCAATAAATCTTTAACACCTAATCCTGTTTTTGCAGAAATATCATGCGATTGGTACTTACCACCCCAATCTTCCACCAAGAAATTCATGGCAGCTAATTTTTCTTTAATTTTTTCTGGATTAGCCGTTGGTTTATCCACTTTATTGATAGCAAAAACGATAGGAACACCTGCCGCTTGCGCATGGCTAATTGCTTCTTTGGTTTGCGGCATGATATCATCGTCCGCTGCTACCACAATAATAGCGATATCTGTAACTTGAGCTCCACGTGCACGCATCGCGGTAAACGCCTCGTGACCTGGCGTATCTAGGAAAGCAATTTCCTGACCGTTATCCAACTCAACTCCGTATGCACCAATATGCTGTGTAATACCACCAGACTCACCAGCAATTACATTCGTTTTACGAATATAATCCAATAATGATGTTTTACCATGGTCAACGTGACCCATTACCGTTACAATTGGAGCACGCGGTTTTAAATCTTCCGGTCTGTCCTCAATAACTTCGGTATTTTCTTCAATATCAGTAGTGATAATTTTTACTTCATAACCAAATTCATCTGCGACAATTTTCAAGATTTCCGCATCCAAACGCTGATTCATGGTTACCATGATACCTAATGACATACAAGTACCGATAACCTTTGTAATTGGCACATCCATCATAGTAGCAAAATCTCCAACAGTAACAAATTCTGTTACATTTAGGACTTTACTTCCTTCTTCTTGCGCCTGCAATTCATCCTCAGTACGTTGACGGTGAGTATCACGTTTGTCACGACGGTATTTTGCTGCTTTTGATTTATTTCCTTTCCCTTGAAGTCTCTCAAGAGTTTCTTTGATTTGATTTTTTACTTCTTCTTCGGTAGGCTCTACTTTTACAATAGCTGGGCGCTGTTGATTATTTCCTTTACCGAAAGGTCGGCTACCTCCTGGCTTATTGAAACCACCTTGTCCTTGAGGTCTGTTTTGACCACCTTGACCCGGTTGACCGCCACCTTGACCCGGTTGACCCGGTTTAGAAGGTATACGATTACGTTTCTTTTTATCTGCACCAGCAGCATTATTATTATTGCCTCCTGGTTTATTTTGATTTCTATCTTCCGGTTTCTTTTTCGGTTTGTTGAATTGTGACAAATCGATAGTTTGTCCGGTAAAAGTGGCACCTGTAAGCTTAGTATACTGTGTAGCATGAGTTTCTTCGGCAGGAGACGCTTCAACTGAAGGATTTGAAGTTGGTTTCTCTACTTTTTTCTCAATTACTGGCGCTTTAGGCTCAGGTTTCGCCTCCACTTTAATTTTCGGCTCTTCCTTTTTCACTATTACTGGTTCCACTTTAGGGGTTTCCACCACTACAGGTTTCACCTCTTCTTTTGGCGCTTCTTCTACAGGTTTCACTTCAGCAGGTTTAGGGTTCAAATCAATTTTACCTACCTGTTTTGGAGCAATAACACTTGCCTTCGCTTTAATAACTTCCTGGCGTGCGCGTTCTTCTTCCTGTTTGCGTTTTTCTTCTAATTCGTGTTCACGCTCTAAACGAAGCGCTTCTTTTTCTTTACGCTTTTCTTCACCAACCTCTTTGGATGCGTCTTTGTTGCCTTTGTCTCCAGCAAATTGATTTGACAGGACATTGTATATTTCGTCGTTGATTTTCGTATTAGGATTGGATTCAATAGTAAATCCCTTGTCCTTTAAAAAATCGACAGCTCTTTCTAACGAAATATTAAATTCCCTTAAAACTTTGTTTATTCTAATTGTTCCTTCAGACATAAATTTTATTTATGATTTATTTTTATTTGTTGGATTAAGGTGGTTAATCTTCAAATTCTTCTTTTAAAATCTTGATAACCTCAAGAATGGTTTCTTCTTCTAAATCTGTACGACGAACTAAATCATTCACATCCTGACTTAAAATGCTTTTTGCTGTATCCAATCCGATTTTTGCAAATTCGTCGATAATCCAGCCATCAATTTCATCAGAGAACTCAGACAATTCAACATCATCATCTTCCGCCACATTTCCTTCTCTGATTACATCCAATTCGTACCCTGTCAATTGTCCAGCCAATTTGATATTATGACCTCCACGACCAATTGCTTTGGATACTTCTTCTAATTTCAAATACACCTCTGCAGATTTCTTTTCTTCGTCAATTTTGATTGAAGAAACTTTAGCAGGGCTTAATGCTCTTGTGATAAACAACTGTAAATTATTTGTGTAGTTAATCACATCAATATTTTCGTTACCTAACTCACGAACGATACCGTGAATACGAGAACCTTTCATTCCCACACATGCACCAACCGGATCAATACGATCATCATATGAATCAACAGCTACTTTCGCTTTCTCACCTGGTATGCGGACCACTTTTTTAATGGTAATCAACCCGTCAAAAACCTCTGGAATTTCTTGTTCAAATAATTTCTCCAAGAATTTTTCTGAAGTTCTAGACATGATAATTTGAGGCTTGTTTCCTTTAAGCTCTACATTTTCAATAATCCCACGAACGTTATCTCCTTTACGGAAAAAGTCAGAAGGTATTTGCTTTTCTTTTGGCAATACAATTTCGTTTCCTTCATCATCTACCAAAATTACGGCTTTTGGACGTACGTGATGCACTTCTGCCGTATAAATATCACCAATTAAATCTTTAAATTGTTTGTAAAGATTTGTATTATCATGCTCATGGATTTTAGAAATCAAGTTCTGACGCAACGCCAAAATAGCTCTTCTTCCTAAATCAATTAATTTTACTTCCTCTGAAACTTCCTCTCCGATTTCAAAATCCGGCTCTATTTTACGCGCTTCTGAAAGAGAAATTTCTTCATTTTCAAAATCCAAATCCTCATCTGCAACAATAACTCTGCGTCTCCATATCTCCATATCACCTTTATCAGGATTGATAATGATATCAAAATTATCATCTGAACCGTATTTTTTCTTCAATGCGTTACGGAACACATCTTCCAAAATCGCCATAAGCGTTACACGATCTATCAGTTTATCATCTTTGAATTCTGAGAACGAATCGATTAATGCTAAATTCTCCATGCCAACTCTTTAATTTAAAATATTATAGTAACCACTGCATCCACGATATCATCATACACTATTTTCTCGTTATGCAGCACTGTTTCTTTTCCTTTTCCTATTTTTTTAGGTTCTCTCGAACTCCATTCCAACGTAATCGCTTCATCCGATACATCTACCAATTTTGCTTCAATGGTTTGCGTTTTTGTCTTTACAGTCAAAGTTCTACCAATGTTCTTTCTGAATTGACGAACCTGCTTTAGAGAAGCCGACACTCCTGCTGAAGCCACCTCCAATGCGAAATCCTGCTCTTCTCTATCCAAATTATGCTCAATAGCACGACTGATATTGATACAGTCTTGCAACTGCACCCCATTATCACCATCTAAAGTTACAATAATTTTGTTAGCATCGGTAATGGTTAAATCAATCAAAAACAGATCTGGATATTCCGCCAAACCTTCGTCTAATAATTGCTTTACTTTTTCTTTAAATCCCATATTGTATAAAAAGAGGCACGCTTTGCGTGCCTCATTATTTAAAAAACTACTAAATAATGGTGCAAATATACTACTTTTTTTATAATAATGAAATTATTGTATTATGTTAAAATTTTTCTTACCTTTAAAGTACTCTTTGGCTAAGAAAATTAATTTTAATCTCTAAACATCAAAATTATGAAACGAATATTAGTCCCTACTGATTTTTCTGAACATGCAGAGTACGCACTGAAAGTAGCCGCTCAAATTGCCAAAAAAAACGATGGAGAAATCATTTTAGTTCACATGCTTGAATTGCCTCACCAAGAAAACGACGCAATCACACATGGCCTAGAAATCCCTGAAGTAATGTTTTTCAAAAATGCTGTCCTAAGAAAAATGGAAGAACTCCTCGACAAAGACTATCTTGAAGATGTTAGAGTTTCGGAAATCGTCCAACTGGATGTTGCCCATCAAGGCATAATGAAAATTGGCAAAAATTACGATATTGATTTAATTATCATGGGTTCTCACGGAGCCAACGGCATGAAAGAAATGTTTGTAGGATCTAATGCAGAAAAAGTAGTTCGGAATTCTGATATTCCTGTACTTATCATAAAAGACGACAAAGGCACATTCAATGTAGATAACTTTGTTTTTGCCTCTGATTTCTCCGATGAAATCAAAAAACCTTTTGCAAGAGTTGTAGAATTAGCGAATGATTTTGGAGCAAAGTTACACTTACTAAATATCAACACTCCAAACAACTTCAAATCGACACACACCGCTCAATCTATAATTGATAATTTCGCCAAAGAATTCAATATTCAAAATTACGAAACTCATATTTATAATGATGCCAATATCGAAGCTGGTGTTTTGAACTTTGCCAATCAAGTCAAAGCCGATTTAGTAGGCATGTGCACTCATGGAAGAAAAGGCTTGGCACATTTCTTAAACGGAAGTGTTAGCGAAAGTTTGGTCAATCATGCCCACAAACCTGTAATTACTTTTAAAATCTGATTCATTACAATACTACTAATAAAAAGAGCCATGCAATTGCATGGCTCTTTTTATATTTAATTTCACTAGTATTACTTATTCATATGTTGCATTTCATATACAAATGTATCCAAATCAACATTCAACATCAGCAATGAAAAAGCTTTATCAACAATATAAGCAACGTTTCCAGGAGTAAAACCAAGCGCCAAAGCGAATTTGGTTAATATCTCTTTCTGTTTTGGCCCTAACACATGATCTACATATACCATTCTTGACAAATCATACAAACGCTCTAAACGTTGCACGTGTAAAGATGGCGGGTTAATAGGGTATTTCGTTGGATTTTCAAGAATTTCTTCATATTCTGCATCAGAAATTTCAAGACGATTTTTTAATTTATCTAAAAAAAGCTTTTCCTCTTCGCTTAAATCACCATCAGCAATGGCAACACGTACAATAGCCGAGAAATGTCCTTTATTTCTTGCCTTAAATTCGCTATCAAATAAATCAGAGATTGACATATGTTTGTTTTTATTAATTTCTTACAAATGTACTCATTTAAAAAATGTTTTCAAAAATTTAGCACTATCAATAAAATATGGAAACAAATAATTTTTGTAAGTTTGGTTCTCCTAAAATCTATCACATATGCAAGAGTTTTGGTTATATTTTGAAATGGGATTAAGACACGTCCTAGACATTAATGCTTATGACCATGTTTTATTCCTGATTGGACTAACGGTTCCATACTCGTTCAACGAATGGAAAAAATTATTTGTATTGGTCAGCCTTTTCACCATTGGCCATAGTGTTGCATTAGTACTTTCTGTATTCAACATACTTTACATTCGCGAAAACATTGTGGAATTTGTAATTCCCATAACCATTTTAATTGTTGCACTATACAACCTATTTACCGCCGGAAAAAACAACAAAACCGAAAACATCAGTTTAATCGCAATTGTTACGCTTTTCTTTGGAATAATTCACGGCCTTGGGTTTTCTAATTATTTTAAAGCCATTTTACCTGGCGATACAACAGACAAACTTTTACCGTTGGGGGAATTTGCCTTAGGTATTGAAGCTGCTCAAATTATAGTAGTTTTCATTGTATTGATTTTATCCTATATCGTTCAAACGGTTTTCAGATTCAACAAAAGAGACTGGACACTAGTGATGTCGGCATTTATATTAGGAGTGGTTGTACCAATGATTATTCACAGTCCGATTTGGAACCGATAACATGAAAGAAAAAAAATTAAACAAATACGACAAAGCCTATCTTCGTTTGGCAAAAGAATGGAGCAAGCTTTCCTATTGCAAAAGAAAACAAGTCGGCGCGATTATTGTGCATAATAGAATGATCATTTCCGATGGTTATAATGGAACACCTTCCGGGTTTGAAAACTGTTGTGAAGACGAAAACAACCTTACCCATTGGTATGTTTTACATGCAGAAGCCAATGCAATATTGAAAGTTGCCAATTCGACACAATCGTGTAAAGATGCAACCTTATATATCACACTTTCCCCATGTAAAGAGTGCAGTAAACTAATTCACCAGTCTGGAATAAAACGAGTAGTCTACTATGAAGGTTACAAAGACGACTCGGGATTACAATTTCTTTTAAAAGCTGGCGTTGAAGTACAACACATAGAAGATTTAGAATAATGAAAATAGATAAAGTATACTTACCCTTACTCGTTTTTTCGGCAGTTGCCGTAGGATTTCTGCTAGGCGGTATCTTTATCAAAGCACCGGTTTCCACCCAACAAATCACTCAAAACGAAACCAAACAAAAACTCAATAAACTCATTGATTTTATTGATTCGGAATATGTTGACAATGTCAACACCGATTCAATAGTAGATCAGACCGTAACTGGGATTTTAGAAAAATTAGATCCCCATTCGGTCTATATTGCTAAAAATGATGCCGAAGCCGAAGCACAAAACATGCGTGGCGATTTTGTAGGTATTGGCGTGAATTTTTTCATTGAAAACGACACTGTTACCATTATTAATCCAATTAAAGACGGTCCTGCTTACAAAGCAGGAATCAAAGCCGGAGATCGTATTTTGATGGCCGACAAGAAACAACTTTATGGCAAAAAAATCAATACTGATAAATTGTACAATGTCTTAAAAGGAGAAATTGACTCCAAGGTTATGCTCACTATTTATCGGAAATCCGAAAAGAAAAAGTTATATGTTACCATTACCCGTAATGTTATACCAGTTAAAAGCGTTGACATTGCCATAATGCTAAACAAAACAACAGGCTACATCAAAATCAATCGTTTTGCAGAGACTACATTTGAAGAATTCAAAAAAGGCTTGACTCAAATCATTAATAGCAAGGGAACCACTTTGGTATTGGATTTAAGAGATAATGGAGGAGGCTATCTTGAAGAAGCAGTTGAGATTGTTGATGAGTTTTTAAAAGAAAAAAAGCTGATCGTATTTACTAAGAACAAAAAAGGACGTATCGACAAAACATTTGCCACAACGGAAGGCACATTCGAAAATGGAAAAATCATCATTTTAATCAATGAAAACTCGGCATCAGCAAGCGAAATCATTGCCGGTGCAATTCAAGACAACGACAGAGGATTAATTGTTGGCCGTCGTTCGTTTGGAAAAGGTTTAGTACAACGCGAAATGCCATTTAAAGATGGTTCAAGTGTACGTTTGACCGTTGCACGCTACTACACACCTACCGGACGTTCTATTCAAAAGCCTTACGATCACGGAAGCAATGAATATTTTAATGATTTCATGAATCGTTACCACAATGGCGAATTGTATGCCAAAGACAGTATCAAAATAGCCGATACTTTAAAATTCAAAACCCCTAAAGGACGAATTGTTTATGGCGGTGGTGGAATTGTTCCTGATGTTTTTGTACCCATAGAAGCCATAAAAGGCAATGAAGTAATCCCAATGTTAATGCAATCGGGCGTGGTGACTAATTTTGTATTCAAAGCCATCGACAAAGACCGAAAATCGTTTGAGAAACTTACTTCGGATCAAATCAAAGAGAAAATCAACGCAACCGATATCTATTTCAATCAGTTCAAAGAGTTCGTAACCCAAACGGATGGATATATCGAATTAGAGAAAAGCAAAGCATTCATCAAACGATACCTTACTGCTGAATTTTGCCGTCAGTTATTGGGAGAAAACGAATATTTCAAGGTTGTTTTAAAAGATGACCCAATGATTAAAGCAGCGTTAAAAAACTAAGCTTATTTCACTCGCACACTATCGTGACTGTGGGTTTCTATCCCGTTATTCCAAAGCACTAATATATCTGTAGCGACAGCAGCTCCGCTTCCGGAAGCAATAGCCAATTGACTTCTATGTCCAGCTAATGTACCACAAACATACAGACCTTCAGCTACTTTATGATCCGTATTTTTGAGTTGGATACGTTGTTTTTCGGGTAATGATTTCGAGTGAGGCTCTACATAATCCATCAATCCTTCGATGGCAAATAAATTAGAAGAACCAATACCTACTACCACAATTTTAGAAGTATACGAATGATGATTGGTCACTATTTCATAGCCTTCGGCAATTGGCGACACTTTCAGCACTTTTTCCCCTTCAATCTGTTGGATATGAGGATAAGTTTCATGCAAATGTTGCGTAGTTTCAAGCAAGATATCGGCACCTAATTTTCCAGCAGGAATACCGTAGGCATTAAAAAAAATAGCATCTTGAAGTGAAGATGCTTTTTGATGGGTAAGAATGGCAATCTTCTTATCCTGAGCGAAAGGTTTCTTGTGTGCCGAACCTAAAATCAAAGCACAGGAAACACTGGAAACACCACCGCCAATAATAAGAACATCCAACATTTATGATTGTTTTTTTAATTTTTCGTCGATAGCTTTCGACACTCTGAAGATCAATAAAATAACCACTGCACACAAAATAGCAAGGATACCGATTAGTCCTACCAAGCTATCTCCTTCAAACAAGTTATTAAAATCCAACTTCATTACATTGATACCTATAAGTACTGCTGCAAAAGCTAAAATTATGTAAGTAAAAATTTTCATCACGTATTTATTATTGGGACAAATTTAGGGTATTCTTTTTTAAACAAACAATCCTTTAACATTAGCCGCAAATAATTTAACAGCTATTGCCAACAAAATCACTCCAAATACTTTTCGGATAACCCCTAATCCGGTTTTACCCAGCATTTGTTCAATTTTGCCAGAAAGTTTCAACACAGCATACACAATAATGATGTTAATCAGGATTGCCACCACTATATTTATCGACTGGTATTCGGCACGGAGAGAAAGCAATGTAGTCATGGTACCAGCACCGGCAATTAAAGGGAACGCTATCGGAACAATACTGGCTGTTTTTGGCTCCTCGTCCTTATAAATACTTATTCCTAAAATCATTTCCAGAGCCAGAAAAAAGAGCACAATAGATCCTGCAACGGCGAATGACTTGACATCAACACCTATAAATTTTAAAATTTCTTCTCCCACGAAAAGGAAAACAATCATAATCAATCCTGAAACCAAACTCGCTCTTTCCGAATGAATGTGACCAATTTTATTGCGCAAATCCACAATAATTGGAATGGTTCCCACAATATCAATTACCGCGAATAAGACCATACCTACCGTAAAAACTTCTTTCCAGTCAAATGCCATACTGTATCAATTTTATCCTACAAAGGTATTTTAAATCGGTTCGATTTCAAAACAAAGTATTTTTATTCTTAATTTTACTTATTTAGAAGCACTTAGCACTTAGCACTTAGCACTTAGCACTTAGTATTTAGTCCTTAGTCCTTGGTATTGGTACTTAGTGTTTAGTATTCAGTGAATAGTAGATTTTACATTTAAAATAAAGCTTCAACAATAAAAAATATTGGCACAACAATAGTTACTATTCATTCTGCAATAGATGATCGAGGCTATGCAAGAGGTAGTATTCGTTCTGCAATAGATGAACGAGGCTATGCAAGAGGCAGTATTCATTCTGTAATAGATGAAGGAGGCTATGCAAGAGGTAGTATTCGTTCTGCAATAGATGAAGGAGGCTATGCAAGAGGCAGTATTCGTTCTGCAATAGATGAAGAAGGCTATGCAAGAGGCAGTATTCGTTCTGCAATAGACGAAGGAGGCTATGCAAGAGATAACAAGAACTCAACTACAAATCATATTAAGTCAACATTAAACAATTAAAACAAAAAACAAACTATGAAAAAAACAAGATTGCTTATCGTTTTACTAATTACCTTATCCTTTGGTCACAACCTATCGGCGCAAGCACCCACCGAAGCACAAAAAAAAGCGATGATGGATGCGATGAAAATGGGACGAAACAAAGTAGATCCATCTACCCTACCCGACAAGTATACCTTTAGCTGGAAGTACAATATGCACATGACTTCGCAATCCGGAAAAACGATCGATTTTCAGTATTACCTACAACCCAATGCGACGTATTATGGTGCAAAGATGAATCAGTCCGGCAACGACATGTTGATGATAATGGATACCAAATCCAAAACCACCATTACCGGCTTCAATAAAAAAGGAAAGAAAATAGCGATGGTTTCCAAAATTGCAGATTACAATAACGCAAAACCCAAGGCAGAAAAATACACCTATAAAAAATTACCCAACAAAGTTATTTTAGGATACAACTGCAAAGGAGTTCAAGCTACAAGTGCCAATACCAACATGATTATGTATTATACGAACGAAGCCAAAGTTAGTTTTTCGGAGTTGTTCAAATCACAACAATCCCAAGGCATCCCTAATGTATTCAATGACATTTTCAAACCCGGTGAAAAACCACTGTTAATGTCTATGGATTACACCGATTTAAAAGACAAAAAAAGAAGTATGAAAATGCAATGCACGGCCTTAAGCAAAGAGTCCTTTACATTTAACAAATCAGAATACCAATTCATGTAAGGTTATGTAATTAATCTTTGTACTTTTGCCGCTCAAAATTAGACCATCATGTTTCAGTTAGGCAAGACCATCGTATCAGAAGATATTTTAGAAAAAGAGTTCGTTTGCAACCTTACAGCCTGCAAAGGAGCCTGCTGTGTTGATGGTGATTCTGGAGCACCATTGCTACAAGAAGAGACTGCAATTTTAGAAAAGATCTACCCGATAGTAAAACCTTTTTTACGCAAAGAAGGCATTGCAGCTATAGAAGCGCAAGGCACTTGGGTAACCGATAAAGACAATGAAATAGGCACACCACTTATTGACGATAAGGACTGTGCCTATGTCATTTTTGATGGCGCTACGGCACTTTGTGGTATAGAACAAGCCTACAATCAAGGATTAATTGACTGGAAAAAACCAGTCTCTTGTCATTTATATCCAATTCGAGTTAAAGAATTCAGCAGTTTTCAGGCGGTAAATTATGACCGTTGGGACATTTGTTCACCAGCTTGTGCCTTAGGCAAAGAATTAGAAGTTCCTGTTTACAAATTCGTAAAAGAAGCTTTAGTAAGACGATTCGGAATAGAATGGTACGAAGAACTTGAAAAAGTAGCGGAAGAATTGAAAAAATAAACTTTTTTTCAAGTTGTGAGCCGCCGTTCTTAACTCCTTATTTTACAACTGTTCATTAAAAATTCAATTTTTATTTGTTTGATTTTCAATTGATTAGAATTAATCAACTGTCAAGCCCTTATTTTGCTGGGTTGTTAAAAACTCAAGGCAATTGTGAATAACTATGTCTTTCATTTTTGGTTTCAAATTCAAATCTTTGTAGACCCAATCAAGACACAAAATCATTTTTTTTAAATCACTAATTTTCAAATAGCTATGGCTACTATGGAACCCATTTTACAAGAAAACAAAGATCGATTTGTTATTTTTCCTATCAAACACCACGACATTTGGGAGTGGTACAAGAAAATGGAGGCCAGTTTTTGGACTGCTGAAGAAATTGATTTACATCAAGATTTATCCGATTGGAACAACAAATTATCGGATGACGAGAAATACTTCATCAAACATATTTTAGCTTTTTTCGCTGCTTCAGATGGTATTGTGAACGAGAATTTAGCGGAAAACTTTGTGAACGAAGTACAATATGCTGAGGCAAAATTCTTTTATGGATTTCAGATCATGATGGAGAACATTCATAGCGAAACGTATTCGTTATTGATTGACACTTATGTAAAAGACGAAGCTGAAAAAGCGGAATTGTTCAATGCATTGGAAATTTTCCCAGCTATCCGCAAAAAAGGAGAATGGGCATTAAAATGGATTGAATCGGATTCGTTTGCAGAACGTTTGATCGCTTTTGCAGCAGTAGAAGGAATTTTCTTTTCAGGAGCATTCTGTTCGATTTACTGGTTGAAGAAAAGAGGTTTAATGCCAGGATTGACTTTCTCGAACGAGTTAATTTCTCGTGATGAAGGAGTACATTGTGATTTTGCGGTGCACTTACACAACCATCACTTGGTAAATAAAGTACCAAAAGCAAGAATTAGAGAAATTATCGTAGATGCTTTGAACATTGAGCGCGAATTCATTACTGAATCTTTACCAGTAAGTTTGATTGGAATGAATGCGA
Source organism: Flavobacterium sp. MAHUQ-57 (assembly GCF_051908335.1). Classification (NCBI taxonomy): domain Bacteria; kingdom Pseudomonadati; phylum Bacteroidota; class Flavobacteriia; order Flavobacteriales; family Flavobacteriaceae; genus Flavobacterium; species Flavobacterium sp. MAHUQ-57. Next base: position 710,864 of record NZ_JBPZTE010000007.1, read on the forward strand.
CTTTAATGACCCAATATTTAGAATTTGTTGCCGACAGATTATTAGTAGAATTAGGATGCGAAAGAGAGTACAACTCTTCTAACCCATTCGACTTCATGGATATGATTTCGCTACAGGGGAAAACGAATTTCTTTGAAAAACGTGTAGCGGAATACCAAAAGGCAGGTGTAATGAACAATGACACCGATGCCAACAAAATTAGTTTCGACGCCGATTTTTAAGTCACAGCCAAGAAAATAGTCATTCAACGATTACCCTTCCGGGTTACCTTGAAGCCCTAGCCCTTATAGAGCCGGCATCCTTTTTAAAGAGCGCAGCGCGATTAAAAAGATACAGGTCTCGTCTTCAGGACGAGATAGGATAAAGCTCCAACTAAATTCGGAACACAATAAAAGCGCGTTTAAAAAGTCGGGAGACTTGCGTTACGTTAAATCAAATAAATAACCAGAAAGTAAAGAAGGGATTGTTTACTTTCACAAAACTAAAACTATGTACGTAGTAAAAAGAGACGGCCATAAAGAGCCAGTGATGTTCGACAAAATCACAGACAGAATTAAAAAATTATGCTATGGATTGAATGACATGGTGGACGCTGTAAAAGTAGCCATGCGTGTTATTGAAGGATTGTACGACGGAGTAACCACTTCGGAATTAGACAATTTAGCTGCAGAAACAGCGGCTTCGATGACGGTATCTCACCCAGATTATGCACAATTAGCGGCTCGTATTGCAATTTCTAACTTACACAAGAACACCAACAAATCGTTCTCAGAAACGATGAATGAAATGTTCCATTATGTAAACCCTAGAACCAATCAAGAGGCACCTCTTTTATCAGAAGAAGTACACAAGGTAATCATGGACAATGCGGAGTTTTTAAACTCACACATTATTTACAACCGTGATTTCAACTACGACTATTTTGGATTCAAAACTTTAGAGCGTTCGTACCTATTGAAAATCAATGGTAAGATTGTAGAACGCCCTCAACATATGTTAATGCGTGTTTCTGTAGGTATTCACCTTAATGATTTAGATGCAGTGATTGAAACGTACGACTTAATGTCGAAGAAATTCTTCACACACGCTACGCCAACATTATTCAACGCAGGAACGCCAAAACCACAAATGTCTTCTTGCTTCTTGTTAGCAATGCAAGACGACAGTATTGATGGAATTTATGATACGTTAAAACAAACGGCTAAAATCTCGCAATCAGCGGGAGGAATTGGTTTATCTATCCACAACGTACGTGCAACGGGATCGTACATCCGTGGTACAAACGGAACCTCAAACGGTATCGTACCGATGCTACGTGTTTACAATGACACCGCACGTTACGTAGATCAAGGTGGAGGAAAAAGAAAAGGAAGTTTTGCTGTTTACATTGAGACATGGCATGCTGACATCTTTGATTTCTTAGATCTTAAGAAGAATACAGGTAAAGAAGAAATGCGTGCGCGTGATTTGTTTTATGCAATGTGGACTTCGGATTTATTCATGAAACGTGTACAGGAAGATGCCCAATGGACATTAATGTGTCCAAACGAATGTCCGGGATTATACGATGTATACGGAGATGAATTTGAAGCTATGTACACTGCTTATGAAGCACAAGGCAAAGGAAGAAAAACCATCAAAGCACGTGAATTATGGGAGAAAATCTTAGAATCACAAATTGAGACCGGTACACCTTATATGTTGTATAAGGATGCGGCTAACCGTAAATCCAACCAAAAGAACTTAGGAACCATTCGTTCTTCGAACTTGTGTACCGAAATTATGGAGTATACTTCTGCAGATGAAATTGCAGTTTGTAACTTGGCTTCGATTTCGTTACCGATGTTTGTAGAAAACGGAAAATTCAACCATGAATTATTATTCTCGGTTACCAAACGTGTAACGAGAAACTTAAATAAAGTAATTGACAGAAATTACTATCCTGTAAAAGAAGCTGAAAACTCTAATATGCGTCACCGTCCGGTAGGATTGGGAGTACAAGGATTAGCTGATGCTTTCATTTTATTGAGAATGCCTTTTACCAGTGATGAAGCAAAACAATTGAACCAGGAAATCTTCGAAACCATGTACTTTGCTGCGGTAACCGCTTCCATGGAAATGGCGAAGGAAGAAGGACCGTACTCTACTTTTGCTGGATCACCAATTTCACAAGGAGAATTCCAATACAACCTTTGGGGATTACAGGATTCCGATTTATCAGGAAGATGGGATTGGGCTTCTTTACGTAAAGAAGTAATGGAACATGGAGTACGTAACTCCTTATTAATGGCACCAATGCCAACAGCTTCGACTTCCCAAATCTTAGGAAACAACGAAGCATTTGAACCGTACACTTCCAACATTTATACTCGTCGTGTACTTTCAGGAGAGTTTATCGTAGTAAACAAGCACTTATTAGAAGACTTGGTAAAACGCGGATTGTGGAACGAAGAATTGAAACAACAAATCATGCGTCATAATGGTTCGGTTCAAAACATTGATGCCATTCCGCAAGATTTGAAAGAACTATACAAAACCGTTTGGGAAATGTCGATGAAAGACATCATCGATATGTCACGTCAGCGTGGTTATTTCATTGACCAATCACAATCGTTGAACTTGTTCATGGAAGGCGCTACGTATGCGAAACTGACTTCGATGCATTTCTACGCTTGGCAATCGGGTTTAAAAACAGGAATGTACTATTTGCGAACCAAAGCTGCGGTTGACGCGATTAAATTTACATTGAATAACGATAAAAAAGCAGAACCTGTAGAAGTAAAAGAAGAAACACAAGCTGTAACCATTGAAGTTGTGGAAGAACCGGCTTCTATGAGTGTTGAAGAATACAGAGCAATGATCGAATTGGCTAAAAATGCTGGTCCGGAAGATTGCGAAATGTGTGGATCTTAATATTTACATTATTAAAATTTATGAAACAGCTGTCTTAGGATAGCTGTTTTTTATATATTTAACGCCCTAATTCAATTTAACCATGAACAGAACATTTGAAGTTACCGATGATTTATTAGCTAGTCACGGACAACGTTTAGCCAATTTTATTTTAGATTACATTATCAGAATCATTCTTGCAATAATAATAGGCTCGGTATTTGGTATATTTTGCGTCTTAATCGACAAACCCGAATTGCTAGAACCTCTTGCAAACATGGGCAAACTAATGGAATACGTAGTGGGTTTAGTCATCTTAATTTTTTATTACGGCTTGACCGGAATACTATTCAAAAGAAGTATTGCAAAATTCATCACTAAAACCATAGTTGTTTTTGAAGACGGTTCTATACCAGACAATGCCACTTTCTTCAAAAGAGCTTTTTGCCGAATAATTCCTTTTGAAGCTTTCTCTTTTTTCGGAACTCCCTCCAGAGGTTGGCACGATAGCATTACAGACACTTACGTTGTAAGGAAAGAAGATTTTGAAAAAGCAATGGAATCGTTTTACGCTATAGACCAAATAGGTTCTGATATTGAAAATCAGGAATAATACCGTAGCAACCAACAAATAAGGATTAGTCTTCATAACTTTGCAGGTTGAAACTAGTTTGAATTACTATTATATTACACCTCATACAATGTCAAAAGATAAAAAAGGAATCTATACAGGAATCATCGAAAAGGACGAACACGGGAACTATTTCTGTGGTGAATACTTATTGGATTACCAATATACTGAGAAGAATTTTAAATTGGGTGACCGCATCAACATCAAAACGGTGATTGAAAATCCGAGTGATAAAAGCTACAATTTGTATCCTAAAAAATCACGTGTGTTTTTTCTGGCAAACGATAAAGACTAATGGATTTACTTCGCACCAATTCAGACAATCCTGATTTCAAAAAGTTATCAGCACTTTTTGATGAATACCTTGTTGATATTGATGGAGAAGAAAGAGATTTTTTTGCTTTCTACAACAATGTTCAAATGGATCATGTTTTAGTTGTTTATGAAAATGAAACTGCGGTGGGTTGTGGTGCTTTCAAAAAATTTGACGACACCACAGCTGAAATCAAGCGCATGTTTGTGCATCCGGATCACAGAGGCAAAGGTATTGCCCGTTTCATTTTAAGCGAGTTGGAAAACTGGGCAACTGAAACCGGCTACCCTAACTTCATTCTTGAAACTTCCCCTAAACTCGAAAGTGCCATTGTATTGTATGAAAAAACCGGCTATCATCTTATCCCGAATTACGGACAATATATTGGTGTGGAAAACAGCATCTGCATGAAGAAAGAAAGCCAAAATCCAACATAAAACAATTACAAAATCTGCATTCTAAAAAATTAAAAACCAATGATGAACTGGGAACAACTTTTATCTTTAAAACGCCAAGGCGATACCAGTAAACGATTACGTAAAGAACAAGATGACACCCGTTTGGGTTTTGAAGTCGATTATGACCGTATTATTTTCTCTGCCGCTTTTAGAAGCCTACAAGATAAAACACAAGTTATTCCACTATCCAAAACGGATTTCGTTCATACCCGACTTACCCATAGTTTAGAAGTATCGGTAGTAGGACGCTCATTGGGACGACTTGTTGGTAAAAAAATATTAGAAAAATACCCTTATCTACAGGAAGTACATGGTTACCACATGAATGATTTTGGAGCGATTGTAGCTGCCGCCGCACTAGCCCACGACATTGGAAATCCACCGTTTGGTCATTCAGGAGAGAAAGCCATAGGCGAATATTTTTCTATTGGAAAAGGACAACAGTATAAAAGTCAGTTAACTGATAAAGAATGGCAAGATTTAATTGATTTTGAAGGCAATGCCAATGGGTTTTCGGTTGTAACCGGCTCACGTCCCGGTGTAGAAGGCGGATTGCGACTAACCTACGCCACTTTGGGAGCGTTCATGAAGTATCCAAAAGAAAGCCTTCCGAAAAAACCCACACAAAACATAGCTGATAAAAAGTATGGCTTTTTCCAACAAGACAAAAGCTTTTTCAAAGAAGTGGCCCATGAATTAGGTTTGATTCCTAATAAATCGGATGATAACATCGGTTATGAAAGACATCCACTAGCCTATCTAGTAGAAGCGGCCGATGACATTTGTTATACCATAATTGACTTTGAAGACGGAATCAATTTAGGGTTGGTTTCCGAGGATTTTGCTCTGGAATATTTGATCAACTTGGTTAAAGACTCAATCGACTCCTCTAAATACAATGCATTGACTACTAAAGAAGATCGCATTAGTTATTTACGTGCATTAGCAATTGGAAGCCTAATCAATGATGCAGTAAAAGTGTTTATCGAAAATGAGGAAGCGATCTTACAAGGGAAATTTCCTTTCGCATTGACTGAAAAAAGCAGGTACAATGCACAAATGAATGACATTATCAAGTTGAGTGTTAAAAACATTTATCAGAGCCGAGAAGTCATTGAAAAAGAAATCAACGGTTATCAAATTATCAACAACCTGTTGGATAAATTCATCACGGCGTACAACAACAAACACGAAGGAAAAGCCACTAATTTTGATTATTTACTTTTGAAAATTCTTCCTGAGAAGCAAAACATCGAAAAAGAAACACTGTATGAACGTTTGCTTCACATCTGTCATTTTGTTTCTATGCTCACTGATGGCAATGCATTAAAATTTAACAAAATAATTTCAAATGCCTTATAAAGGTAGAGCCAAAAAATAAAAAAGCAATCTGTATTTTAACAATAACGGAATGTATGCAATATAGAAAGACCATTTTTTAATGGTCTTTTTTGTTTTAAGAAAAAGTTATAATAACAATGAATCTATTGTAAGAATATTTTTACTACTTTTGATTTTAACAAAGGTTTTTTAACAAAAAAAAAGATAATTTCATAAAAATTGAAAACTAACTTTAAAAAAACCATATATTAGCGCGCAATACCAATTTTCAACAACTATATTATGAAAAGAAATCTACTTTTGTCACTTAGCTGTGCATTAGCGGTTTTTACATCCGGTTATTCACAATCGGTTGCTAAAACAGACGGCAACAGCAACACTACAACAGAAGAAGTGAATTCTTCTAAGCCTAAAAAGCAAAAAGTCGATAAAGCTACTAAAAAGCTACGCAAACTACATGCATTGCATATCAAAAAAAACCCTTTCCAAAAAACGTTAGCAATGACAAAATCGGAAAGAAAAGATGCTTGTTTACCACCCAACAAATATTACGAACAAGAATGGGTGCTATCGATGAACCCTTCACTGGGTAAACCTACACCTGAAAATTTATCTACAATTAGAGAAAATTTAGCACAAGAAAGACAAAACGCAATGGCTAATGGTCGTATTCCAGGTGACGGAACTGACAACAACTGGGTGGAAAGAGGACCTAACAATGTGGGCGGAAGAACCAGAGCCATTATTTTTGATCCAACAGACGCTACTTTCAATACAGTTATAGCAGGTGGAGTTAGTGGTGGTTTGTGGAAAAACACCAATATTAGTAGTGCTGCATCAACTTGGACAAGAATTACTACATTACCTGAACATTTGAATGTTCAAACTATAGCGGTTGACCCTAACAATTCCAGCACTTGGTATGTAGGAACAGGTGAATCTTATGTTGGTGGTGATGTAAACGGTAATGGTATTTGGAAAACAACTAATGCCGGAACATCTTGGACACGTGTTTTTGGTGGAGGTACTGTAGCAACTACACAAAGTGCTGTATATAATTTACAAATCACATCACCTTCAAACGCTGGTGTAATAAGAGGATATGTAACAACAGTTGCCACTACTTTTGGTGCGCCAATCAATTCAACTATTAACGCGCAAATTCAATTGGTAAATGATGGAGCCGCTCCTACAGATGACGCGTGTTCAGCATTACCTGCTGGTTCTTTAACTGGTAAATTTGCCTTAATTCGAAGAGGAACTTGTTCATTTGAATCCAAAGCTTCAATGGCTCAAGATGCCGGAGCTATAGGAGTAATCATTATGAACAATGTTGCAGGAGCTGGTCCTGTAGGGATGGCTCAAGACGATTTATTTGACGCAACAATTCCTACCATGATGATTTCCAAAGAAGACGGAGATCTTTTGGTAGCAAATCTTACTAGTCTTACTGGTTCTTTTGTACCAACTCAACCGGGAGATTTTACAGGAAATGTTGTCTCTGGTGTACAAAACATTAATGACATTGCCATCAAAAACAACGGTGGTACATCTGAAATTTATGTTGCATTAGGTGACGGTGTTTATGCAGATGCTAGAAACAACAGTTTATTTAGCCCAACTACTTATGGCTTGTATAAATCAGTAAATGGAGGTACTTCTTGGTCTTTATTAACTCTTCCGTTATCCCCTAGCAACAATAAAACATGCCCTAACGACATCGAAATTGCTATAGATGGAAAAATATGGGTTTCATCAACTGACAGTTCTACTTTTGATGACGGCGGAGGCAAAGTATTTTGTTCTGCAGACAATGGTGCTTCATTTCAATTAAAACATACAGTTGTAGGAAATGGTGGCGGAGCCAGAGTAGAAATTGAAACATCAGGAACTAACGCGAACAAACTTTATGTTTTATCACAATTAAAACAAGCAGATGGGACTAATCCAACTACTGAAGTTCAACTACTAAGAACAACTGATGCTTTCGCAACAGCACCTACTGTTACGGCTTTACCAGCTGGAAATGAAACAAGAGAAATTACTTATGGCTTCACTGGACAACAAGCTTTCTATAATTTAATGATAGAGTCTGACCCAACAAATGATCAAATTATTTTCGTTGGTGGTATTGATTTATACAGATCAAATAATGGAGGAACTGCATGGACAACTATATCGAATTGGACTGTAGATGTACATTCAGATCAACATGCTATGACTTTCAAACCAGGAAATTCAAATATAGCAGTATTCGGTAATGATGGTGGTGTTTATTATGCAGGAAGTTTATCAACTGCTGATGCTGCATCAAGTACTGATATCACTGCTCGTAATAACAATTACAATACAACTCAATTCGTAGGAATGGCTGTAATGCCGAATGGCGTTACTGGTGTAACAGGAGACTATTTTGTAGCCGGAGCACAGGATAATGGTTCCAATTATTTCCCACAAACTAGAAGTGCGTCTGTGGGTGCAACTGCAGGTGTAAACTCAAGTTATGAAATCCAAGGAGGAGATGGAGGAAAACCATTATTTGCTCAAGATTCTGACAAATACTACATCACCAATTATGTGTATAATGATAACATGAATTACAGAACATTGACTAACACTTCAAGAACTTTAAGTGATGGAACTTCAAATTTTGGATTGTTTTATCCTGCGATGACATTGGATTCAGCAAATGACATTGTGTATTCAGATTACACTGGTGGAGCCTCAACAACAACTTACCAAGTTAGAAGATATACCAATATCAAAAGTGGATCAGTTGGTAGAACTAACTTAACGAATGCCTTATTGACATCTTATCCTACCGCACTAGCTGTAGGTAAAGTTACCCCTTCTACGCTTTATGTAGGTGTAATGAATGGAAAATTATTACGTGTAGTTAATGCCGCTACTACTGCTGGTACTTGGACAGATATAACAGGTTCTGGTTTTGTGGGAAGTATTTCTGATATCGAATTCGGCGCTAATGACAGTCAAATTTTCGTAACAATGCATAACTATGGTGTAAACAATATTTGGTATACACCTAATGCTGGTGTTAACTGGTACAATATCGAAGGAAACTTACCTGATTTACCTGTAAAAGCAATTTTACAAAATCCGTTAAATTCTGCAGAACTTATGATCGGAACTGAACTAGGAGTTTGGCATACAAAACAGTTCAACCCAACTGCTACAGCTAATCAATCATTGGTATGGGTGTCATCATTCAACGGAATGAGCAATGTAAAAGTTACAGACTTAGACTTACAAGCAAATTCACCAACATCACCATCTGCTTATAATGTTTATGCAGCAACTTATGGAAGAGGTGTGTTTTCAGGACCATTAACTGCTGTTTCGTTATCAAATGACGAATTTGAAATGGTCGGAAAATCATTCAATGTTTACCCAACAATAAGCAACGGAAGCGTAACCCTTACTTCAAACAAATACTTTGGTCAAACCCAATTAGAATTATTTGATTTGACAGGTAAAAAGGTTTACACAGACAAAATCAATGTTGGAACTGTTGAACAAAAAATAAATTTCGGAAATTTAGGATCTGGAAATTATATTTTAAAATTAACAGGAGAAGGATTCATTGGTACTAAAAAATTGATTATCGAATAAGTAGATACAAGACAAAGAAAAAAGAACCCCGCAATTAATTGCGGGGTTCTTTTTTATAAAAATAAAATGAAACTATAATTTTTGTAATCCATTAATACGGTTTACTTTTGCAGCCAATACAAATTAAAACCCAAAATGAGAACCAAGTTATTATTCTTACTTCCCATTTTTTTCCTTTACACTCTATCTTACTCACAGAGTACCGAAAGCAAAAAGGATGAAAATGCAGGAAAAGTATTAAGTAATCGTCAAGCTAAAAAGCTCCGAAAAAAACATGCTAAATTTTTAGCACAAAGTCCATTTAAAGAGACTTTAAAATTATCAAAAAAAGATCGCAAAGCAGCATCAATTCCACCTAATAAATTTTACGAACGTCAATGGGAATTAACCATTGATCCATCGACAGGTAAACCAGAACCAGCAAATATCTTTGAAACCCAATCTAGGTTAAAAGAAGAAAGAGTCGCTATGAGGACACCTGGTGACGCTTCTAACAACGCTTGGATCGAAAGAGGACCTACCAATGTTGGAGGAAGAACAAGAGCTTTACTTTTTGATCCAAATGATGCTACTAAACGAAGAGTATTTGCAGGTGCTGCCAGTGGTGGACTTTGGGTAAATAACGATATAACTTCAGCTACTGCATGGACAAGAGTGACTGGCGTACCTGGAAATTTAAATGTTTCATGTATTACTGCAGACCCTAACAACTCTAATATTTTATATTTAGGAACCGGAGAATTGTACACAAGCGGTGATTGTGTTGGTAATGGTGTTTACAAAAGTACTGATGGTGGAACAACATGGGTAAATGTACCAGTGGCTTACACAGGAAGTACTTTTAACTATTCAGCAACAATATCTTTTGTAGCTGGCATCAATTACATTACAGATATCATTGCAAGAAACAATGGAGGTACAACTGAAGTGTATATTGGAGTAGGTTCATCAGTTTATAGCTCTGCAGTGAATCCTACAAATTACAATGGTGTTGAGCAAGCAGGAATTTACAAAACCACAAATGGAGGAGCTACTTGGACACGTTTTACGGATACAGTATTAGAAAGTAATACTTCAGGAGGAAAAACCTACTATGTTACTCCAAATGATTTTGAATTAGACATCAATAACAACTTATGGCTTGCCTGTACACGAAATGCATTTGGAAATGGTGGTGGAAGAATTTACAGAACAACGAATGGAACGAGCTGGACACTAGTAACAACCATTGCTAACGCAAGAAGAACGGAAATAGAACCGTCTTCTACTAATGCGAATAAATTTTACGTTCTTTATCAAACAACAGCATCTGGAAATCCCCCGGCTATTGGAGTAACTACTGATGCTTTTGCAACAACTCCTACCGCAATAACACAACCTGATGATGCGGATATTAATATTCCCCCGACTGACTTTACACGAGGACAAGCTAGTTATGACTTAGTAATTGAATGTGACCCAACCAATGACAACATTGTCTATATTGGCGGTATTGATTTATTTCGATCTATTAATGGTGGTGCAAACTGGTCACAAATTTCTAAATGGTCTAACAACAACAATTTATCTACTTTAAATTGTTCTAACGTACACGCTGATCAACATGTAATGGTTTTTAGACCAACGAACAATAACCAAGCAATTTTTGGTAATGACGGCGGTGTATATTATGCATCCAGTTTATCCTCAGCAGCTAATACAAATGTAATACCTGCAAGAGTTACCAACTACAACGTTACTCAATTTTACAGCGTTGGTGTTTCTCCAACAACAAACGGACTTGCCAACGACCATTTTTTAGCAGGTGCCCAAGATAACGGCACTCAGTATTTCAATGGTGTAACCAATGCATCTCCATCGTCAACAACTCGAATTCAAGGAGGTGACGGAGCGTATAGTTTCTTTAGTCAGGATCCATCAGATCCTTACAGAATTTCGAATTATGTTTACAACTCAAGTATCAACCTTTATGATTATTTATCGGATACTACGTTTACTATCAATGATGAAGATTCTAGCAATGGTGACTTTATTTGCCCAATGGCTTTGGATTCCAATTTAGACTTATTGTATGCGGATTACACTACTGGAGGTACTTTCCGAATCATGAAGTACAGCGATATTAAAACCATATCAGTTACACAAACCCTATTGACAAATGCTTTACTTACCAGTCAGCCAACAACGCTAAGAGTCTCAAAATATACTACAAACAGTACCACTCTATTAGTTGGAACAGATAGAAGTACAGTTTTATTAATTACTAATGCGGATACAGCTACACCAACATGGACAAACATTAGTGGACCTGGATTTGTAGGAAGTGTTTCTGATGTTGAGTTTGGACAGAATGAAAATCAGATATTCGTTACATTCCACAACTACGGTGTTACGAGTGTATGGTACTCTATGGACAGAGGAGTTACATGGGCAAGTATTGAAGGTAACCTTCCTAACATTCCTGTGAAATGTATTTTACACAACCCTTTAAATACCTCAGAGATTATTATTGGAACTGATTTAGGTGTATGGTATACCAACACATTTAATCCTGCATTGAATACCACTCAGAATTTAGTTTGGAGCCAATCTTACAACGGAATGAGCGATGTTAAAGTATTGGATTTACAATTACGTAATGACAATACGGTATTTGCTGCGACTTATGGAAGAGGAGTGTTTTCAGGAGCCTTTACTGGTAATTCACTATCTACAGATGACGTTGAAATTGTAGGAAGCACATTTACAGTATATCCAACTATAAATGATGGTAATGTAACTATCGCTTCAAGTAAATACTTCGGAAAAACATTATTGGAGTTATTTGACCTTAACGGTAAAAAAGTATATTCCAATTCCATTCTTATCGATAATACGGAACAGAGATTGAACTTTGGTAGTTTGGCTACAGGCAATTATATCTTGAAATTATCCGGAAATGGATTTGAAGGAACTAAAAGAATTATAATTCAGTAATTCATTCTTACTAGATAAAAAAACTCCGCCAATCGGCGGAGTTTTTTTATACTATACTATTAAAATAGTGCATCAAACTTTGACTATCAATACCTGATATTTTATGCAATTGAGACACAGTACCTTGTTCGATAAATTCATCGGGAGCACCTAGTTTCTTGATTGGGATGGCATAGTTATTCTCCAAATAAAAGGACGACACCAAGCAACCGAAGCCACCATTTACCGTTCCTTCTTCCACAGTTACAATGTATTTGTATTTTTTACCGATAGTATGCAGCAATGCAATATCCAACGGTTTCACAAAAGGAAAATGATAGTGCGAAAATTGAGATGGGTTCTCCACATTATTTAAAGCGTTGATTACATTATTACCGATAGTACCCGTTGATAAAACAGCCACCTCATCTCCTTCTTTCAAACAATATCCCTTTCCTATCGCAATTTCTTCCATAGACAGTTGCCAGTTTTCAAGGAAGCCGCGCCCTCTAGGATAACGTATTGCTATAGGAAGTTCCAATCCTAATTGGGCGGTATACATTATGTTTCGCAATTCCAATTCATTCAGTGGGGCGAAAATTATCATGTTAGGGATGCAGCTCAAATACGCCAAGTCAAACAATCCGTGATGTGTAGCGCCATCTTCCCCAACAAATCCTGCCCTGTCGAGACAGAAGACTACTGGTAACTTCTGCAGTGCTACATCATGAATTACCTGATCGTAGGCGCGCTGTAAAAAAGTAGAATACACATTACAGAACACCGTCATTCCCTGTGTTGCCATTCCGGCAGCCAGAGTTACGGCGTGTTGTTCGGCGATACCCACATCTATGGCTCTTTCGGGAAAAGCTTCCATCATGAACTTCATGGAAGAACCAGAAGGCATTGCTGGAGTAACCCCAATAATCTTATCGTTTTGTTTTGCCAATTCTACTAGTGTATGTCCGAAGACATCCTGAAACTTAGGAGGCAGGCCTTCTTCTTCTTTAGGGTATATCTTACCGGTTTCCGGGTCAAACTTACCGGGAGCGTGGTATTTCACCTGATTCTCTTCCGCCAGTTGGAGTCCTTTCCCTTTGGTAGTGATGATATGTAGGAACTTTGGTCCTTTGATAGTTTTCAGTCGGTTAAGTTCTGCGATTAAAGCCTCTAAATCATGGCCGTCAATTGGACCGGTATAATTAAAGTTTAACGCTTTGAAAATATTATTCTCTTCGTGGAGTTCTCCTTCCTTGAAGGACGTCAGGTATTCTTTTAAAGCACCAACACTAGGATCAATACCGATAGCGTTATCGTTTAAAATAATCAGCATATTGGCATTGGTTACACCGGCATGATTCAATGCTTCGAAAGCCATTCCTGAGGCGATAGAAGCATCACCGATAACGGCTATATGTTGTTTTTCTTTCTCCCCTTTCAAATTAGAAGCCAATGCCATTCCCAATACTGCAGAAATGGATGTAGACGAATGCCCAACTCCAAAAGTATCATATTCACTCTCTGAACGTTTAGGGAAGCCTGAAATACCGTCCAAATCCCTGTTGGTATGAAATACATCCCTCCTACCGGTGAGAATCTTATGCCCATACGCCTGGTGCCCGACATCCCAGACCAGTTGATCAATGGGTGTATTGAACACATAATGCAGTGCTATAGTCAGTTCGATTACACCGAGACTAGCACCTAGATGTCCTTCCTTTTGAGAAATCACATCAATGATAAAGTCACGTAGCTCCTGAGCTAATACAGGCAGTTGCGATTGTTCTACTTGTTTTAAATCAGAGGGAGAATTTATGGAATGTAATAATTTGCCTTTCATTGAAAGCAAATTTAGTTCTTTTAAATTAATTATCCTGCTTTAAAGTACCGGCAGAAGTGGTGTCAATTTCTGGTGTTAATGGCTCAGCGACAACTATACCCACTACCCCACTGCGGAAACCATGTCCATTTTCCGGAGCCGGTTTAACGAACTTTACTTCATCTATTTTAGCTTTGGGAGGCTCAGGAAGCACCTTGCCTTTTACAGATGAATCAGGAGCAACTTCACCAACTTCATAGGCTTGTTCACCAGTATCCTTTTGAACAGAAATACTGTCCTCTATAACAGAAACCTCCCCTAAGGTTTGATTATTGAAGTTTTTACAACTGAACAACGTAGTACCCATTGTAACAAAGAGTGCCAGTAAAAAAGCTTTGTGAAAACTTCTTTTTTGGTACAATACCGATTGCGGCACGGTAAGTTTAAACTCGGGACTTAACTGTTCATTCGTGAAGCGACCACAAATTCTAGATCCTTTGTTCTCCGATAAATATTCCTGTACCTGAGAATAATCCAGGCTGGTAAAATCCACAACAGTTTTGGAGCAGGCGGCGCAGAAGCGTCCTTTCTGGTCGGGAGTCATTGCATTCCAGTCTTCGTGGCAGGGTTTGGGTACGGAGAATTTGATGGTGTCTTTCATAGTGTGGTCAATTGGTTTAAAAGTAAGCAATAATTGTTCCAATATTGTACATTTGCTGTTATGGAAAACATTTTTACGGACGAGTATTTCATGAAGAAAGCCTTGCAGGAGGCTGAAGCGGCATTTGAGCGTGGAGAAATCCCTGTGGGAGCGGTAATTGTGGTAGATAACCGAGTAATTGCCCGCAGTCATAATTTAACCGAAGTGCTGAATGATGTGACGGCCCATGCTGAGATGCAGGCGATAACGGCATCGGCGAACTTTTTGGGAGGAAAATACCTGAAAGGCTGTACGTTGTATGTTACCCTAGAACCTTGTCAGATGTGTGCCGGTGCTTTGTACTGGAGTCAGATAAGCAAAATTGTGTATGGTGCTGCCGATGATCACAGAGGCTACCGTGCTATGGGAGGCAAATTGCATCCCAAGACCGAGGTGGTGACCGGAGTCATGGAAAACGAGTGTTCGGCATTGATGAAAGACTTCTTTAAAAAGAGAAGGCCCTAGCCCTGATGGGAACGGCATCCTTTTTTTGCTTTGCTAAATGGCAAAAAAGATAGAGTGTACAGCAGGAAAAGCTCCTAAAAACCAAAATCAAATCAGAATAAAATAAAAAACCGCTCCTTTTGGGAGCGGTGTAACCTTCATTCTGGTAATCTAAAAATACTATATATATTTAGCCAACTACTACTACGTTAGTAGCTACTTTACCTTTTCTACCGTCTTCTTCTGTGTAAGAAACTTTGTCACCTTCTTTTAATTCTTTACCGTTTGTACCAGTAACGTGAACGAAGATGTCTGAACCTGTTTCATCATCAGTGATGAATCCAAAACCTTTAGACTCAACGAAAAATTTAACTTTGCCTGTGCGCATTTTTTGAAAAAAATAAATTAATAATAAATCAAAGATATACTTTTTATTGAGACAAAAAAGTTTTCTTTATTTTTTTTCAAGCACTGTTGTAATTTTTTTAACTCTCAGTAAAACAAAAAAGTGGGCCGAAGCCCACTCTATCTATTGTACGTTTAGCTTGATAGCCAATTCATCTAATTGTTTGTTATCAATTACCGAAGGCGCATCGATCATAACGTCGCGTCCGGAGTTGTTTTTAGGGAATGCGATGAAGTCGCGGATCGTTTCCTGACCACCTAAGATAGCCACCAAACGGTCTAACCCGAATGCCAAACCTCCGTGTGGTGGTGCTCCGAATTGGAAGGCATTCATTAGGAATCCGAATTGGTTTTCGGCTTCTTCTTGAGAGAACCCTAACAATTCGAACATTCTAGCTTGTAAATCTTTATCGTGGATACGGATGGAACCTCCACCGATTTCGTTACCGTTTAATACCATATCGTAGGCATTGGCTCTGATATTTCCTGGATCGGTTGTGATTAAATGTAAATCTTCCGGTTTAGGAGAAGTGAACGGGTGGTGCATTGCGTGATAGCGTCCGCTTTCTTCGTCGAACTCCAACAATGGGAAATCGACTACCCATAGCGGTGCGAATTCGTCTGGTTTTCTCAATCCTAAACGCGTAGCTACTTCCATACGTAACGCACTTAATTGCGTTCTGGTTTTGTGCGCAGGCCCTGACAATACGAAGATAATATCTCCTTGTTTTGCTCCGGTTACTTCCGCCCATTTCTTTAGATCCTCTTGATCGTAGAATTTATCGACAGACGATTTCAAACTACCATCTGCTTCCAATTTACAGTACACCATTCCGGATGCACCCACTTGAGGGCGTTTTACCCAGTCAATTAAAGCATCTATTTCTTTACGGGTGTATGCAGCACCGCCTGGAACAGCGATACCCACAACCAATTCGGCTGAATTGAATACACCGAAATCTTTATGTTGCGCTACGGCGTTCAACTCACCGAACTCCATACCAAAGCGGATATCCGGTTTATCGTTACCATAGGTTTTCATGGCATGATCGTACGTCATTCTTGGGAATTTATCGACTTCGATTCCTTTGATTTCTTTTAATAAGTGACGTGTTAAACTTTCGAAAACATTCAAAATATCTTCTTGTTCTACGAAAGCCATTTCACAGTCGATTTGAGTGAATTCCGGCTGGCGGTCGGCACGCAAATCTTCATCACGGAAACACTTCACGATTTGGAAGTATTTGTCCATTCCTCCCACCATCAATAACTGTTTGAAGGTTTGTGGCGATTGTGGCAATGCATAAAACTGTCCCGGATTCATACGAGAAGGCACGACGAAATCGCGTGCTCCTTCCGGAGTGGATTTGATCAAATAAGGTGTTTCCACTTCACAGAAGCCTTGATTTGAAAGGAAGTTACGCACCTCCATAGCCACTTTATGACGGAACAATAAACTGTTTTTTACTGGATTTCTACGGATATCCAAGTAACGGTATTTCATACGGATATCTTCCCCACCGTCGGTTTCATCTTCGATAGTGAATGGTGGTGTGATTGCCGAATTGAGCACTACAAGTTCAGACACCAATATTTCGATGTCACCGGTAGGCATATTCGGGTTTTTGGATTCTCGTTCGATCACGGTTCCCTTCACTTGGATTACGAATTCACGACCAAGTGTTTTAGCCAATTCGAAAACGGCTTTATCGGTACGGTTTTCATCAAAAATCAATTGAGTGATACCGTAACGGTCGCGTAGATCGACCCACACCATAAATCCTTTATCACGTGATTTTTGTACCCAACCAGCAAGGGTAACTTCTGTATTGATATGTGAAGCGGTTAATTCTCCACAGTTATGACTTCTGTACATTTTTGTAAAATTTGAATGCAAATTTAAGGTTTTGTTTGGAATTATGAATTATAAGTTATGAGTTATGAGTACGTTTTGACGGAAAGATTGAAAGAGGTTATAAAACTGAGCCATTGAAGGATTACTTATTAACTGCTGTCAGGGTTAGGAACCGCTGACAGGGTTCGCACCAAATTCCAAAATCTAAGAAGTCTAAAAATCCAATTGTCTAATGATCCAATACTACTTTGATACTACTTTGATACTACTTTGATACTACTTTGATACTACTTTGATACTACTTTGATACTACTTTGATACTACTTTGATACTACTTTGATACTACTTTAACTGAAGAAAATTCCAAATTCCAAATTCCAAATTCCAAGCTCAAAATTCCAAGCTCAAAATTCCAAAAAATGTTAAAAATGTTTTTTGGAAACTGTCTTTCCCGCGCAGGCGGGAATCCATTAAACGTTACTGTTGATTATTTGTGGTTCAAAGTTAGGGTTTTGAGATTGTTGGAACACATCCTGTTGGTGATTAACCCAGTCAGGGTTTGAAACCGCTGACAGGGTTGATTGTTAGGAGATAAAATTAGTTGTATTTAAGAACTACTTCTTAACTTCGCTGCGTTTGGGTGTAATTCGGTTCAATCATCATTTATACAATCCACCCCGAATAACAAAAAAAGTAACCACATGAAAAACATATCTTATTTAATCCTTCTTTTTAGCTGCCTTAGTACTGCACAAATTGACAATAAAAAGGTCACGTTTCTTTACTTCACAGCGGGAGGAATAAAGGCCGACCGCATCGATGTGCGATTTGAAGTTGATAATGATTCTACATTGGTCTACAAAAATGTTGAAAGAGTTGATCCCCACGATAATGATAAAATAACCCGATTAAAGGAAAACACCCGTTTCAAAATCAGCGGCAAAGAATACAACTCATTAATTGACGAACTAGACAAAGCTTTCCGATTAAAGCCTAAAGAAGAAGAATATGTTTGTTTCCATTCCAACTTAATTATTGTTAATTTTACGCGGAATGGCAAGGAATATGAACTATCATCAAAATGCATTGAGTCTGATTTAAATTCTTGGTCATTACCATTACTTAAAAAATTTCTAAAATTAATTAATGAAAAAGGCTAATCCAACTCGATAAAAAATGCTTTTTTGTGTATTTTACTTAATTCTATCACCATGAAACCACTTCTTATCTCTATTTTCTGCTGTTTGCTTTTGATGAGCTGTACCCCTACCGAAAAAAGAGTGACTGAAGAAGTGACTGATCAGGATATTTACCGGGTAGTCAACATGCAACTGGAAGATATGAGCGCTACAGAAAAACTCGAAGGAACCGAGGATTATTACATCATTGATGTTTTACAAACTCCCAGTTTTGTATATGAAAATCCTGGTTTTGAACTTGAGCGGTACTTTACCACAGAAGATATTGCTGCCATCAAGGAGCAAATTTCAGCTCGTGAGCATTTTACATTACATCAAGACTCCATACCCTCAAAAAGACTATTGTCCAGAAAAACCATCGACTCATTTATTGATAAAAACAGTACAAATCCCAGAGAGAGCTTTTTAAAAAATTACCTACAACACTATGGTGATACCTATTATCATTCCTTTAGTTTGCCAGTATTTTCGAAAGACAAGAAAACCTTCCTGATTGACGTAAACACAATAAATGGTGGTCGCTCTATTCTTTACAAGAATACAAACGGGAAATGGAAAAGAAAAACGGTATGCGTCTGGAGTTGAATAAGCACGGATTACAAATCCGCGCTATCGAGTTACACCCGAGCGAAACGAATACACGAAGTAAATCCGCTCTATCATATTTTGGTGGCAATTTCCTATATTTGATATCCGTCCAAAAAAAATGGCTGGAAACAAAATTCCCCTACCTCAAATAACACACAAAGATGAAAATTTATACCAAAGCCGTTTTACGCTGTTTGACATTCAGCCTACTGGCATGTTTTAGCTTACACGCCCAAGAAAACGAATTGGCTCAATACAAAAGAGACTGGAGAAAATATTTACAACCCAAACAATTATCGGACTATGTTGACAGTGCTCCCTCAGTTACAAAATGCAGTACCACAGCACTTCCTTTCAAGAATTTGAAATACAACAAAGTGATTGCGTATGATTATGAAGGGAATGAAGAGCCATTTGGAAGTATTACGACACAAGACGGTCATTTTACACCGGTTGTATTGAAACAAAAAAGTCTGAATCAGAAGCAGGTAGCCCAGGTAATTGGTTTTTTGACCGACAAGAAAACGTATGGAGAAGGAACGGCAGCCTGTTTTAATCCGCACATGGCTGTGGTTTTTTATGATGGCAAAAAAGTGGTTTTCAAAGCTGACATTTGTTTCGGCTGCAATTATCTGATTCCATCAGAGGACATTCCGGCTATGAACCATAAAAAAATCACCTTTGATAACGGCGGTTTCTATTATGCCGTAGGTTTTACCAAAACCGGAAAGAAAAAGATCAAGGAATTGGCTAAGGAGCTCGGTTTCTTTTATGGTGATGAGCATTAGATCAACTATCGTATATTTACAGTAACCCACTAACGCATTACTTTATGGATTCCACTATTAGTATTGTCAATCAGAATGAAGGTCCGTTATTCGCCATTGCCGGTGGTAACTACCGAGTTGTTATATCAGGAGCGGCTACCAATGGCAACTATGCGGTTATTGAAATGAGGGTTCCTCCCGGTGGAGGGCCACCACCTCATGAACATCCGGCGATTCAGGAAATGTTTTATATCCTGGAAGGAGAAGTCACTTTCAAAACGGAAGCCGGTATGCAGGTTGTGAGTCAAAATGGTTTTGTGAATATTCCATTGGGTGGCGGAGTACATTGTTTTAAGAATACTTCAGAAACATATGCCCGATTACTTTGTACTGTTGTTCCGGCTGGTCTGGAAAATTTATTTGAGGAAATAGGCACTCCTGTTGCGCCCGGTACCGTTTTACCCATTCCGGAATTAACGGAAGAACGGAAAGCCTTTTTGAAAGCAATGGATCTGAAATACGGTGTTCGAACGTATGCGCCTGATTTTTTGGGGTAAAGTATTAAAAGTGATCCTATAGAATAAGCACTAATTATTCGTCAGTTTGCTTTGGTATGTGATTCAAAGTCGGGATTTTGAGATTGTAATTTGGGATTCCCTGGACTTATATTGATGAAGTATAACTTATAGGATACTTGACTTCGAGGCCCTCAGCACGGTACAGCAATTAAGGGCCAACCTGAAACGGGATGCTTTGTTGTGCGGGAGGGAAAAGACTGTTGGATTATCCGATAGTTGAATTGTTAACAGCGCGATTACTTAAACAAACCTTAGTATATGATAAAACTATGTTTCATTATCAAACTTCAGTACATTTGTAACCGTTAGTATTAATCGGCACTATCCAAAAAGTAACTTATGCAATTACCATTTCTCACTGTATTTATTTTTTGTTTTTCACAATTAGTGAGTGCTCAGGATTTAGAAGCACTTTCTCTACAGGAACAAGGCTATAATGCATTCGTTGTTGTTGACAATTTAGACTACACTCCATTTGAAGAAGGATTAAAAAGCAATCATCCGGAAGAAGCGCATCAAAAACTGGTTGATACCATTCATGCAATCTATGATGAATTGTTTCCTGATTTTTCCCGGACAAAACTTTTAAACAGCATCAATTTAAACATTGCCCGATTTTATTTCCGACATAATGATTTTGGATTCGCGAAAACCTATTTTTTAAAAGTTCTGGATAGCCCGGATCCTATTTTCCCTTATACGAAAAGCCTGGAGACTTCGGAACGAAATGCTATCTGTTTAAATCTGGCCCGAATATTCATAAAAGAAGAGAATTATGCATCGGCTACACTCTATCTGAATAAGTCAAAAAAATACCATGTAGAGCAAGAATGTGGAAACGGGATGGTTGATGATCAAAAAAGACTACAAGAATTGTATGACATTTGTGAAAGCGGGATGGCTAATAAAAAGAGACCATAAGCTTTTTACTTTGGCATGTAGTTCAAAGTCGGAAAATCAAAGATTCGACAAAGTCAGATTTTGTGCAGCGCGTTACTTTATATAGCGTATAGCAAAGAAAATAATTAAAATAAGTTATTCCATTAATGAAAAAAGCATTCCCATTTTACTTCTCATTATACCTTCTATTTTTAACATCCTGCAGGTACAAAAATGAGAATGAAAAAGAATTTAATGCGCTATTAGCTTTACTCACCAAAAACTATGTCAATCAGGAGCCTTATAACCAATTTACATCAACATGCTGGAAAGTGGACAAAGCTACTTTCAAAAAAGACTCCTTAGATTACAGTAAAGGACTAGATCGTTTGTACGTGCAGGAATTGCCATTCATTCGATTTTTACTAAATAAAAGAGAAGTAACAAACGAATACAATAATTGGATAGAGACCCGGAATCCTTGCTCCTCGGCACTCCATGAAATTGATGTTACCCCGAATAAAAAAGGCACCTTATATCTTATTGATCATCTTTTTACCAAAAAAGGAAAACCAATTATCCAAAATAAATATGTTGATAAAATCAAAATAGAGGAACTAAAACATATCCTATTCGAAGAAGGAAAAACCAAAGATTTTAATGCCATAAAAAGAGTGTATTTGAACTACATCAATACCATAAAGCAATAACAGCTGTACTAGTAATGACATCTTACCAAAAACAGCTTTGCACTATCGAATTATATTAAAAAAATGAAGAAAACAACTATTCGTTCCTTGGCTCTAATTGCATTGACACTATCCATTTTCACAATTGGAGTACTATTAGAGCCCGATTATCGCTTCTTAACCCGAAAAACAATTCTGTATTTTTCACGATTTAAAATTGATTATTATGGCGGGAAAGAGTTTTGGATCTTTCCGACCGACGTGGCCTTCATTTCCACGTTGATTCCGATTGGTTTTTTTCTGTTTTTTAGAAAGCTATCCACTGTAACACTTCTTCAATTCGCCCTTCTGCATTGCATAAGCATGATGGCCACCTATTGTTTCTTTTGCTATTTGGAAAGCGAATATATCCGACTAACCGTTACCAATCCGATGTATAAAAATGGTTTTTTACTCTATCATTCTAATGCTATTCATTATAACGAAATACTTTTACTGACAATTCTCACTTCTTTTGGCATTGACTTACTTTTTAAAAAGTTACTCCAAAAGTCGACTCCCTAGCTCCCTATTCAATAATAGTAAGGTTGAAAATTGAACGGCGTAATTTTTCTATATTTGATATCTGAGACACTAACACAAAATTGATCGCTAGATAAACTAGTAGTATTTCATGAAAAAAATAGTAGCCGTAAAAGTTTGCGAATCCTT
This sequence comes from Flavobacterium sp. MAHUQ-57, assembly GCF_051908335.1. Classification (NCBI taxonomy): domain Bacteria; kingdom Pseudomonadati; phylum Bacteroidota; class Flavobacteriia; order Flavobacteriales; family Flavobacteriaceae; genus Flavobacterium; species Flavobacterium sp. MAHUQ-57. Next base: position 733,718 of record NZ_JBPZTE010000007.1, read on the forward strand.
TCACATTGCACATTTTGGAATTGTCGTTTTTTTAGAAAATCCCAATGAAGGTTTGGCTACCGGTACCCTATTACAATCCCAAAAAAGCAATGCCGTTTGGATTGTTACCAACAGAATTATTGAATTTCCGAATCTCGAAAATCCGTTTGACAACGAAACTGTTTTGAATTCCTACCTTCATTTTTCAACGCTGGAAAAACGAAAACAAGCAGAAAACAACACTATCGAAAGACAAAAGAAAAGAATATACCACTATCAACTCGAAGGAATTAAAAAACCAGAAAAGAATGAAGTACTTGCTATTATAACACCACCCTAAATGGAATACAACAAAGCACATTATCAAAAAATGAAAATTATACGGTTTCTACTTCTTCTAATTGGCTTATCAGTTCCTGCCAATTCACAGGAAGCAACCCAACTTACCCGATACGAAGATGAAGACTGTTTTATTATGTATCCTTCTGATTTAAGCTTAAAAAAAGGAGAGAAAAAAGGATCATTAGGGCATATTGTATTTGTCATCAGTAATTTTGGAGAGCAAAAAGAATTCAATTTCCCTATCCTATCACTGAGCGTATTCGATTGTTCACTATTTGGAATGGGAGTTGACGGCATGATTGAATTCAATGAAAGAGGCAAGAAATTAAAAAAAAGAAAAACCAAGATACACCAGAGGAATTTTACTGAGGCCACCTCTGAAACCGATGGCATTACCACTTATGAATACTTTTTTGTACAGGGCAACATTATTTACACCCTACGAAGTGTGTCACAAACCCAAGTATTTGCCGAAAGAAAGGCAGAAATTGAAGCTATCATGGATAGTTTTGAACTTAAGTAAAAAATGGATGTCAAAATTACATCCATGAAATTAAGCAAGATATGCCCTATTGAAGTTAACAGTTATTCTTTAAAAAATGTACGATATCAAACCTCAAAAATACTATACTGATTTGTTTGAGTTTTTACGATCCAAAGAGAACGGCAAGATCAATTTTAAATACCTAGTCTACTATATCTCAATTATTTTGGTCATTATGACAATTGGCCAAATTATTGTCTGTAATTCTGATCCTTACCAATCTGAAAAAAGAGAAAACGAAAGATTCATTACAGACGAAATTAAAAGACAGGTAATTATTGATACTGTTTCACTTCCAATTACCCAAACTTATTTCAAAAGTTATAAGGTAATTAAATTAACAAATGATCTAAGTTACCGAATCAATTTAGTCAAGGAGAACAATAGTGATAAAATTACAAAAAACGCAATCATTGAAAAAAAAGCCAATTCTAAAATAGTTGAGATAGTCAATAACAATATCAGATATACATTTGAAATAGAAGAGATAACTAATTATGCCGAAAGACTATTCGTTTTTTTGGGTTCATTACTCTTTTCCTTTCTTGGCATTACTGCTTTTATAAAGAAAAATAAATTAGAGAAAGAGTACGAAAAGAACAATCCATAACAAATGCACACCGCAATCAATAAAAAAAAGAAAACCAATATATTATTCACTCGGTCAAACCATAAAAAAAGCCCTTCATTGCTGAAGGGCTTTTTGTGCGGGTGATAGGACTCGAACCTACACGCCTTGCGGCACCAGATCCTAAGTCTGGCACGTCTACCAATTTCGCCACACCCGCAGGGTTTGTAGTACCAAGTATTTTTGTGAAACACTCTCTGTACTGGCGTTTGTGGGTGCAAATATACACATTATTTTTAAATTCCAAATTCTAAAATCAAAAATCAAAGAAAAAATTAAATATGTGTTATTTTGGATTTCGGAATTCAGGAATTGGAATTTCAATTCGTATATTTGGCTTCTACTATTTTTAAACAACAATGGAAAACATAAAGCAATACGTTCAGAATAACAAGGAACGTTTTTTGAATGAATTAATCGATTTATTGAAAATCCCTTCTGTAAGTGCCGACAGCGCTTATGCACAAGATGTAATTGATACCGCTAATGCTGTAAAAGCCAGTTTGGAAAATGCAGGATGCGATTTTGTAGAATTATGTGAAACACCTGGTTACCCTATTGTTTACGGAGAAAAAATAATTGACAAAGCCCTTCCTACGGTATTGGTGTATGGTCATTATGACGTGCAACCTGCTGATCCTATGGAATTGTGGACGTCACCTCCTTTTGAACCGGTGATCAAAACTACCGAGTTACATCCTGAAGGAGCGATTTTTGCCCGCGGTGCTTGTGATGACAAAGGTCAGATGTACATGCACGTGAAGGCTTTTGAATATATGATCCAGAATAACTGCTTGCCTTGCAACGTGAAATTCATGATTGAAGGCGAGGAAGAAGTGGGCTCGAAAAGTTTAGGTTGGTTCGTAGAAAGAAACCAAGCGAAGTTAGCGAATGACGTGATTTTGATTTCCGATACCGGAATGATTTCCAACCAACAACCTTCGATTACTACAGGATTGAGAGGATTGAGTTATGTTGAAGTAGAAGTAACCGGTCCGAATCGTGATTTACACTCTGGATTGTATGGTGGTGCTGTTGCGAATCCAATCAACGTATTGACTAAAATGATTGCCTCATTGCATGATGAAAACAACCATATCACCATTCCAGGATTTTATGATAAAGTAGCAGAATTATCTGCTGAAGAAAGAGCACAAATGGCTAAGCGCCCGTTCAGCCAGGAAGCCTACAACAATGCTTTGGCCATTGCAGAAGAATTTGGCGAAGCTGGTTACACTACTAACGAAAGAAATTCGATCCGACCTACATTGGATGTGAACGGAATTTGGGGTGGATATACCGGAGAAGGCGCCAAAACGGTAATTGCCAGCAAAGCGTTTGCTAAAATTTCGATGCGATTGGTTCCGAATCAAGACTGGGAAGAAATTACCGAATTGTTCCAAAAACACTTTGAAAGCATTGCACCGAAGGCCGTTACAGTAAAAGTAACACCACACCACGGTGGACAAGGTTATGTAACTCCAATTGACAGTATTGGTTATCAGGCAGCTGCCAAAGCGTATGCTGATACATTTGGTGTTGAACCGATTCCGGTACGTTCTGGAGGAAGTATTCCTATTGTGGCTTTGTTTGAAAAAGAATTAAAATCAAAAACCATTATGATGGGCTTTGGGTTAGATAGTGATGCGATACACTCTCCTAACGAGCATTTTGGAGTTTTCAATTATCTGAAAGGAATTGAAACCATTCCATTGTTTTACAAATATTTCGCCGAAATGAATAAATAACCATCGGTGAGCAAGAAAAAATTTATATCCGAAGTTTTAAAATCTACAGGAACTATAGGCGCATTGTCGCCTAGTTCCTCTTTTTTAGCTAAAAAAATGCTGGAGCCGATTGACTTTGCTTCAGCCGACTGTATTGTGGAGTTTGGTCCCGGAACAGGTGTATTCACACACAAGCTTTTGGAAAGAATGAAACCCGATGCGAAGTTATTGTCTTTTGAAATCAACCCGTCCTTCATTGAAGAATTGCAGAAAATAGAGGATCCCCGATTGATTTTAATTAATGACAGTGCCGAAAAAATTCAGGACTATTTAGAGCAACATCATTTTGCTTCGGCCGACTACATTATTTCGTCGCTGCCGTTTGCTATGATTCCGGATGCGGTTGTACATAACATTCTGACCAATTCCGATAATGCTTTATCGGAAAATGGGAAATATATTCAATTTCAGTATTCTTTGAATGCCAAGAAGAAACTGGAATCCTATTTTTCGGAAGTCAGCATCAATTTCACCTTTTTAAATCTACCACCGGCCTTTATTTACAGCTGTTCAAAATAAAACCAAAGTAGTTCGTGTCTTTCTTCCATTTTTTTTAAGTTTGCCCAACAAACAAAACAACAAAATGAAAAAGACAATTTGTATTGCCGGAGGAGGAATTTCCGGACTATACAGCGCACTCCAACTTAGTGGTTACGACTACAATGTTGTACTACTTGAAGCTTCGGAAAACCACTGGGGCGGAAGGATAGAAACCACTGTATTGGAAAACTTTGTGACCGAATGGGGTCCGATGCGATTTGAAACGAAATTGCAGCCTAAGTTTGGTAAATTGATCGATGATTTAAAGATTGACCTTGTTCCTTTCAATGGTCCACAGGCGAATCCGTCGCAATTTCCGCAATACGATTTACCATTACAGGAACAGAACCTGAATGCCTTGGATTTATTGCGAAAAGGAATTTTATTGATGATGGGGAAAAACCCGAACAATCCGCTTGACTTCGGGTGCCAGAACTGGATTGACAGCTTGACAGAAGACGATTTCAGAACCATGCGCAAAGAGGCTACCTTAAATGGTAAATACATGTGGAAAATGGGATTTTGGAACGCCTTGAGTGAAGACGGAATTCTATCGCATCAAGCTTTAATGAAAATTCGAGATACCGGAACATTTTACCATATGATTCCGGACAACCTGAATGCCATTGAATGGGTAATTTGGTGGTTGCGTGCTTTTAAAACAGACGGACAAATTTTGGTTACCATCAAAAAAGGGACTGATGAGATTACCAAACAACTCCTATTAAAGTTGAAAGAAAAATCGAATGTCACCCTTATTAACGGAGCCCGACTGGTTTCTTTCCAAAATAACACAAACAATCAAGTCGAAGCCACCTACAGCAAGAACGGTGAAAAACTAAAAATTACCGCTGATCATTTGTTGTTGGCGATGCCACAGTATCCGTTAAAAAAACTAACACATTCATTACCGGAAAAAATAAGGGAACAATTGGATAGTGTGAACGGTTTTGCAATGACTAAAGTATTCTTTATACTTGATCAACCTTGGTGGGAATACAATCAATCGCCACAGGCTAGAGCCAATCGAATGCCTACGCGTGAAATTCATTATTTCCGACGTTCTAAAACGAATGATTTAGATGGATACGGTATGATTTTGCTGTATACTGACAAACCCGCTACCGAGTTTTGGAATTACTATATTGAGGATCGTAACCAACATGAATTTGCCGAAGTAAATAACAACGACGAGATCAAACAACAGTTTGCCAACTTCATGTCGAAAGACGTTTACCGATCACTTCAGGGCAATGAAGCGATGTCAACCACAGGTTTACAGCTTACCAAAGAAGCCTTGTTGAAATATGCCAACATGAGTTTGAACGAAATCAAAGCCGACATTGAGAAATCGATTGTATCCTATGGTATTCGCGATTGGTCATGTGCACCTTACGGCGCGGGGAATCATTGTTGGAGACCCGGAGTAAAATCTTGGGAAATACAACAGCAATTCAAAGCTTTTGCTTTAGAGAATTCGGAGGTTAAAAACATCCATATTATTGGCGAAGCCTATTCAGACTACACCGGATTTATTGAAGGTGCGATCAATTCTTCGGATTGGGCACTTGAAGAAATCACCGGTAAAAAGATGGTTATCGATTTCCAGTAAAAAATTCAACCACAAAGCGATCCATTCACTTTGTGGTTTCTTTTTATTTCTGAAGCCCTACTTCATTGCGATAAAGATAATCACCGTGGATAGGAGAAAAATATTTGTTCAATTTTTTATCAAACTCCTTCATTTTTGCTTCGTCTTTCCAATAGGCTTTGGCCAATTCGTCATCTTTATTCCATCCTTTTTCGATATCACCTAAACTATCGTACACAAATACTTCTACAAATTCACTTCCTTTAGATCCCCAAGCATGCGCATAGGTATAATACGCTTTAAGGATATCATTTTTTGCTGCTAAATTATCTTGCACTTCTTTAAATAAACTGTCAAATTCTTTTTGCGTACCGTCTTTCGGTTCAATTGTGGCTGTTTTCCGAACATAATACACCAATTGTTTGTCGGGTAGTTTACTCAATTCTTTACGATACGGCAATACCGTATAGATTTCATCCGAATGACCATCGGCATAAAACGCACCTCTTTTTTCAAAAAAAGCATCTCTAGCCTTTTCATCCGGCCAGGCAGCTTTGATCAACTCATTCTCTTTATCCCATGCTTTCCCAATAGCTTCCCAATTTTCGTAGAGCTGAACGAGAAGAATTTCAGTATTATCTTCTGTAAAAAAATGCGTCAGGATATTGTGTTTGAGCACCAATGGATTTTTCATGACCACTTTATCAAAATATTCCTTTTCCACTTTCAACCAATCTTCTTTGGTCAAATCAGGATTCGAAGTATTTCTGTGCAATGTCGTAACGGTTAAATAGCGAGGTTTTGATTCTTGCGCTATTGAAGAAAGGCCAAAACCGAAAAAGACCAAAAAGAACCCCAAAAACTTGTAATGAATTGCTTTCATAATTTCAAAATTTAAATTAAAAAAAACTGGAATTTGTTTTTGAAATCTGAAGCACGTGGATTTTTTGAGAACTTAATTAGATATACACAAATTTACAATAATTTTAACTTAAAATACTGATTACCAGTAAAATATAATTGATTAGCTTTGTATTCCCAAAAAAAGAAGATCTATAAGTCAAAATAAATCAACCAGTTAGCTCATTATTCATTTTTTGGCTTTAAATTTGCTGTATCATCAATCAAATCGAAATTAATCATGTTAAAACGTTTTTTTATTCTGTGCTCCGGTGCAGATAGAGAGTTACTCGACTCTTGCAGTGAAGGGGAACAAACCAAGTACGTTGGAATTGGCGCCACTGTTTTTTTTACTGCCGTTATGGCTTTTTTGGCCAGTGCCTATGCCTTATTTACGGTATTCGACAATGTTTATTATGCTTTGGCGTTTGGAACTGTTTGGGCATTGCTTATTTTCAATCTGGATCGTTTTATTGTATCCACTATTCGTAAGAGGGATAATTTAAAAGCGGAATTCCTCCAAGCTACACCCCGAATTATTTTGGCGATGATTATTGCCATTGTAATTTCCAAACCATTAGAAATCAAAATATTTGAAAAAGAAATCAATACCGTCTTATTGAAAGAGAGGAATGCGATGGCGATGGCCAATAAAAAGCAAGTGACCGATTATTTCAAAGGCGATGTTACTAAAAACCAAGCCGAAATTGACAGTATCAAATCAGGAATCAAAGCCAAAGAGAAAGAAGTAGCTGATTTGTACCAATCGTATATTACGGAAGCGGAAGGATCTGCGGGCACAAAGAAAATGGGTAAAGGTCCGATTTACAAAGAAAAAAGAGATGCCCATGATGTAGCGCAACGTCAGTTGGATTCTTTAAAAGCGAATTCGGCTAAAGCTATAGCCGATAAGGAGGCCAGAGCCAAAACCTTACAAGCTGATTTGGACAAAAAAGTGACCGACTCAAAACCAATCATTGATAATTTTGACGGATTGATGGCAAGAATCAATGCTTTAGGAAAACTTCCTTGGTTGCCTTCGTTCTTCATCATGTTGTTATTTTTAGCCATAGAAACCTCTCCTATTATAGCCAAAATGCTTTCTCCAAAAGGGGAATATGATTTCAAACTCGAAGACAACGAGACGGCTTTAAAAACACATATTGAACAGAACAACTTCCAACGAATGTTACAAAAAGATACCGATGCATTGATTTACAACAAAATCTATGAGGACATTCGAACGGATCAGGGATTGTATGATTACAAGAAAAAGACTGCCACGGATATTCTCCGAATGCAATCGGATAGTTATTTGGAGAAACAAAAAAGTGTGATGTAGTTTGTGAATTAACAAATTCCAATCTCAAAATTCCAATACTAGAAAAATTTAAAAATAAGAAGCAATAAAAAAGGGATAAGTTGAACTTATCCCTTTTAATTTATTTTTTATACTTCTTTTATAAGTACTGCAAAACTTCCGCTTTTAGACGGTCGTATTCTCCTTGAAGAATCAACCCGTTATCCAATAACTTTTTATAATTCTGAAGTTTAGCGAAAAGTTCATCGCTACTCATTTCGTTTAGTTTCTTTTCACCAGGAGTTGAAGTAGAAATCATTTCGGTTACCGTTTCCTGAACCGCAGGAGTTGACGGCATGATTTCGGCAAAAGAAGTTACTTCTTCTACTTCCACTTCTTCCACAACACTTTCAACTACAGTCTCCGCAACAGGAACTACCACTTCAGGGGCAGCAGCCGGAGCTACCGGATTTTTCAAAGCATCCAATTGCTCTTTTGCGTAGGTATATAATTTACGTGCTTGGTTTTTGGGCAAATAATCGACAGTGTGTGTCAATTCCGTTTTGGTAGAAAATGAAAAATCAGAACCAAGGATTCCTTCTTTTACAAAAGTTCCTGCCACTTCATCCCAGTTGAAGTCAATGAACTCCATTGACAATCCTAAATTTTTAGGTTTACATAAGATGATACGTTTGTTTGTTACCACAATACTATCCGGAAAAACGGTAATCGCTGGTTTCTTTTGTACAGCGATATAGCCTACTTCTTCGTTAGTCATTAATAGGTTTTCCAATTTTGCCGTGATTTTCTCGATGGCCTTTGGATCCTGGTCTTCGTTTAGTATTTTCTTTAAATTATCAATCATAACTATTTGTTCGTTAATTTTTGTATTTGCAATGCATCAAAAGTAATGCCTAATTTATAAGTTTTTAATAAACCGTCAAATAATATTCTGTAATTCTGAATATAATAAAAAGTACAAAAGTCAAAAACAAAAGAATGAGCTTGTGCTTAACTGGTTTGATAGATGGTTTTACAACCATAAAAGACTTTATTATCGATTTCACCCTTTCCTTATTGAGCCACAAAATAACCAACAAACAGCTTTGATACAAAACTGCCGCTCTCAATGCACCTAGGGGAACTCCGTAGAAAACATCCTGGAGTATCACATTGAATAGAATGGTTGTAATTAGAAAACAACCCAAAATTCTCGTTTTCCTGAATAAAAGCAATATTCCTCCAATTACTTCCATACCACCGATAATCAAAGCATAGGGTTTGGAATAAGCGTAAAAAGCCCACATAAGTTGCCCACCATTTAATTGTGAAACTGGTTTATCTATCTGATGTGCATTTCCAAACTGCACAAATTTTCCCAAACCATAAGCCATCATAGCAAATACTACTATCCAACTGATCGCATTTTCAACAATTTCCAGCCATTCTCCTTTGGATATTTTCATTTAACTATTACTAACTTCTATCTGCAACTTCTTTGTTAAACTTTTGAATACTAAATCATACGAATGATCAATCAGTTCTTTTAAGAAAACATCGGAAACCGAACCATTAACTTTTACCGTATTCCAATGTACTTTACTCATGTGGTAACCCGGCTGAATATCATCAAATTGCCCACGCAGTTCCAATGCTCTTTCCGGATCACATTTTAAATTGATTGAAGGATTGTTAATTTCCCATTCTTTCAATGAAGACAAGGCAAACATTTTGCCGCCTACTTTAAATACTAGAGTATCTTCATCAAATGGAAAATGTTCGGTTACTCCTTTTTTGGATAAACAATATTCGTAGTAAATATCTATTGTCATTTCTTACTTTTAAATTATTATTTTTTCCATTAATTTTTCAGGATTTTGAACTGAAGTAAAACCAAATTTCTCGTACAAGAAATGAGCATCCAAGGTTGCTAATCCCCATATTTTAATTTGTTGTAATTGTGGCTCAGTCATTACAGCATTTAAAAGAATTTTAGAATATCCCTTCCCTCTGTGTTCTTCAACAATAAAAACATCCATAGGATAAGCAAATGAAACCAAATCTGTAATTACTCTTGCAAATCCTATTTGATCATTATTAAGGTAAATTCCAAAACACAATGAATTGTCAATAGAAGTCTGTAGCATCTCTATTGTTCTGTTTTTTGCCCAATAGGTATCTTTCAAAAAATTTTGAATGAAGGGAACATTTAATTCATTTTTATCGGTTGAGACTCTGATCATATTTTATATAAAATTGGTTTACTCGGACTGGCATCATTCTCAAACGAAGCGATTTGCAGGTTTAGTATGTAACTTCCGTCAGCGATTTCATCTTTCACAAAAATCATTTCCGTGATAGTGCAATTCATTCTGGCATCAGTATTCAGATTATTCACATCCTTTATGTTCCAAAATGCTTTATGTGCCAATAGTTTCCCTTCATCATGTTCCCTATCCACACTAGGCAAATCAATTAACAAGTGTTGGATTCCGCATTCCCGAATAAAAACAGCAGCTTCTTCTGAAAGATACGGCGGATTGGAATTCGAATATTTTTTTGAAAGTTTTGTTTTTTCGTTGGGCAAAGTCCGAATCACAATCGCTTCGGGAGATTTTCCATTTAAGGCTTTTTCAATCTGATTTTTAGTAATTATCTGATCTTCTTCTAGAGATTCTGGGGTTACCGAAATTACTTCTGCTGTAAAAAAGAACTGTTTCAGACATTGATTAACGCTGTAAAAATCGCGTGTAATATGTCCTAAACATTCTGTATGCGTACCATGACCATGCGGATTGAAAAGAATGTTATTGAAATTGGTCGAAGAGCTACCTTCGGAAACTTTTCCAACCCAATCTCCGAAACGCACTGGTTCGATTACCGGTTTCTCAATATACCAGGCTATTGGGTTTTGATCGGTATTGGTTAATGTTATTGAAATATCCAGTGGTTGGGATAAATCGATTGTAAAGTTCTGGTTGTGGTGTTGAATTTCTGCAATCACTTTGAAATTATTTATTCCAAATTTAACCAAAAAAGGTCGGATGCAATTCCGTCGCAAAAGAATTTTCCTTTGTTTGTTGTTTTCAGTATACCGTTAGTCATGATTAGCTTTTCATCCTCCAGGAAACGTTGCGCATTTTGGAGTAGGTAATTCATATAGTCGTTCCCGAACTCGTTTTGAATTCGTTCCAATGAAACACCCCAAATTGTTCGTAATCCCGTCATTACATATTCATTGTAACGATCTTCTTTGGTTAAGGTTTCGATTTCGTTGGGCAATTTATTTTCGCCCATCGCCTTTAAATACAATGAATTATTGGCACTATTCCAACTTCTGTTTTGACCATCATAACTATGCGCAGAAGGGCCAATACCGATATATTTTTTCCCTAACCAATAGGCCGAGTTATTTCTTGAAAAATAATCCGGCTTCCCAAAATTAGACAATTCATAGTGTACAAATCCGTTTTTTTCGAGTGTGTTGACCAGTAATAAAAACTGTTCATGAGCAACCCCGTCATCTGGCGTGGGAATTTTACCCTTTTTGATTAACGTAGCCAAAGCGGTTTTGGGCTCAACAGTCAATGCATAACTTGAAATATGGGGAATATTCAAATCCAATAAAGTCTGAATATTTTGCAGCCACTTTTCATTGGAAAGTCCAGGAATTCCGTAAATTAAATCCACCGAAATGTTATCAAAATACTGAGTTGCCAATTCCAGACATTTTTTGGCCTCAACAGCATTGTGGGCGCGATTCATTAGCAGTAAATCTTCCTCGTAAAACGACTGTACACCAATACTCAATCTGTTTACCTGATTTTTGGACAATTCAATGATTCGGTCTTCCGATAAATCGTCTGGATTGGCTTCGATAGTAATTTCCGGATTTTCGGCAACACTGTAATGTAGATAGATTGTATCAATTAAAAACTTGATATCTTCAATTGGCAATATCGAAGGTGTTCCACCACCAAAATAAATGGTTTCTACAACTTCGTTTTTGAATTCCTCTTTACGCAAGTCGATTTCTTTGGCCAATGCCGAAACCATTTCCTCCTTTTTCTTCATGGATGTTGAAAAATGGAAATCACAGTAATGGCATGCCTGCTTACAGAAAGGAATATGTATATAAATACCGCTCATTTTATATGTTTAGTCATCGTCCCAAGTTATTCGACTTAAGGCGTTTACACTCTACTTTTTTACCCTCTCTTCATTCTGTTTCACAAAAGCATCCCAACCGGAATAACTTTTCCCAACGGTTACCCTTCCTGAATTGAAAAAATGACATACCGCTGCTGCCAAACCATCCGTTGAATCCAGATTTTTAGGTAGTTCCTTTAACCCTAACAACTGTTGTAGCATTTTGGCGACTTGTTCTTTACTGGCGTTACCGTTTCCGGTGATGGCCATCTTAATTTTCTTGGGTTCGTATTCGGTTATTGGAATCTGACGTGATAACCCGGCAGCCATCGCCACACCTTGTGCACGCCCCAACTTTAACATGGACTGAACATTTTTACCAAAGAAAGGAGCTTCAATGGCAATCTCATCCGGATGGTAGGTATCAATTAATTCGATGGTACGTTCAAAAATACGTGCGAGACGCATATAATGATCGTCCATTTTGTTCAACTGTAATTCATTCAACTGAATAAATTCCATCTTTTTATTTACCACACGAATAATTCCGAATCCCATAATTGTGGTACCCGGGTCGATTCCTAATATAATACGTTCGTTTGACAATTTTAGTTGGTGATATACGGTTTACAGTACAAAGTTTCGTTACTTTGCTTTAATGATATCCATGAACCACAAAACTAAGCAATTCCTTATACTTCTCCTCAAACTTTTGATTGTCGGAGGTGCTTTTTATTTCATATATGACCGTTTGGCATCAGAAGAGCAATTTACTTGGAATCAATTCCAAGGAATAGTAGCAGAGAAAGCATCATTCACTTCCATATTTATTGTTTTACTCTTCAGTTTTTTCAATCGCTATGTTGAAATTCTGAAATGGCAAAATCTGGCAGGTGTGATTCGGCCAATATCAGTAGGAGAATCTACAAAACAAGTTTTAGGTGCTTTAACCTTAGCCCTTTTTACGCCTAACGGAATAGGAGAATACGCTGGTAAAGCCTTATTTTTTGAAAAAGAAAATACCAAAAAAATCATTTTTCTAAACCTAATCTGTAATGGTGTACAGATGGTATTGACCGTAGTATTCGGAACTTTTGGACTATTGTATTTCAATGCCAATTACACTATCATCACTCCGAAAGCTGTTTTACTTATTTCCGGAATTTTTCTTTTAACCTTGGCTGTTTTGTTTTTCTTAAAAAAGATTACAATTCGAGGCTATTCGTTAGAAAAACTCATTCACAAAATCAATAAGATTCCAAAAAACATTCACCAAAAAAATAGTATTCTAGGTGTTATCCGTTATCTTATTTTTTCACACCAGTACTATTTTTTATTTGTATTATTAGGAGTACAATTACCTTATCCAATATTGATGGCTGCCATTACAAGCGTTTATTTCTTAGCTTCCTCATTACCTAGTTTTCAATTTTTAGATTTTGCAGTAAAAGGAAGTGTCGCTGTGTTTTTCTTTGGAAAATTAGGCGTAAACGAGTGGATTGTTGTATTCATCAGTACGCTGATGTGGTTTTTGAACACCGTTTTACCGGTTATTGTAGGCAGTTATTTTGTTTTTACTTTTAAGTCACAATGGAAATCGGAATCCTCATTATAGTTTTTTGGTATGTACTGAACATCCTCTGGCTCGTCTATGGATTTGCTAAGGTAAAATCATTTGTTACGAAAACGACATCTCCATTGCATCGCTTTTCGATTATAGTTCCTTTCCGAAATGAAGCAGAAAACCTACCCCAACTTTTGAACTCACTTTCCAATTTAAATTATCCTAAAGATTTATTTGAAGTTATTTTGGTGAATGACGCCTCAGAAGATCAATTTCAAATTCCAAATCTTCCCTTGCAAATCTTGGTATTAGACACCATTCGAACCACTCCTTCGCCAAAGAAGGACGCTATCAACACGGCAATACAAAAAGCAAACCATAATTGGATTATTACAACCGATGCCGATTGCGAAGTAGGTGAAGATTGGCTGAAAAGTTTTGATTCTTTTATTCAGAATTACGAACCCAAAATGATAGCATCGGGCGTATATTTCAAAGCCAGCAACTCTATCCTTGATTCCTTTCAACAATTGGATTTATTGAGTTTGCAAGGAACTACGATCGGCAGTTTTGGCAATCAACAAGCATTTATGTGTAATGGCGCCAATTTTTGCTATCACAAATCCTTTTTTGAAGCACTCAACGGTTTTGATGGTAACGATACTATTGCCAGTGGAGACGATGTCTTCTTATTACAGAAAGCCATTGCAAAAGATGCCAAAGACGTACATTTTTTAAAATCGGAAGCAACACAAATACAAACTCAGCCCGAAACTTCATGGCGAGGATTATTTTATCAGAGAGTACGATGGGCCAGTAAAACAGCTAATTATTCTGGAAACTACAGCAAGCAATTAGGACTTTCGGTATTTATGATGAATCTTTTTTGGATTTTGAGCCTAATTTTAGTGTGTTTAGGACTTATAGAATATCCCTACTTCCTGCTTATGGTTGTTGCTAAATTGAGTGTAGATGCCTTACTGCTTGTCAAAACAAATTGTTTTTTTAAGACCCAAATTCGTCATTTTGCACTAAGTAATTTGATTTACCCCTTTTTTAGCACAACTGTTGTGATTTATTCTTTTTTTGGGAATTATTCCTGGAAAGGCAGGACATTTAAAAAATAACGTGTTTTACTTAAAAACAACCGGAACGATGAATTCGGATTTCACTTTTACACCTCTTTTAATTGCAGGTTCCATTACTGGGAAATCGATCAATTTTGACTGAAGTACACTGTCTGCTTTAACTTTGTCAAACGAAAGACTGTCAACTGCAAAATGAGATTGAAACAGAACCTGAGCATCTGGCATAACCGTTACTTTAACATTCAATGTATCTTGTTTCGGATAAAGAGATTTAATCGTATCATTATTCAATTGCAGTTGCAACTGAGAAGCTACAAAATCGAAAAAACATTGTTTGCGCTGCAATTTATCGGTTATGGAATCACATTCTACTGTTGAAGGGAATTCATCTACTTCATCCCAATTGATTTTATTCAATTCCTTTTGCAGTAATTCTTCCTTATTCGGAACATTTTTTTCAAAATACTGGCAGCTTAGAACCAAAAAGAACAAAATGACAAGCAAGCTAATTTTTTTCATTGGAGATAACGAATCAGGTATTTTGATAATTGTTTATATTTAGGGTCAAAAGTACTAAAAATAGTGATATGGATACAATATTGTTGCTTATCGGTTTCGTTTGTGTTATTGGAGGTATAATCGGGAGCTTTTTACCAGCATTGCCCGGGCCGGGTTTAAGCTGGATTGGATTATTGCTTCTTTACATGACCGATATAATTCCGGATAATTATTGGATACTCGGAATCACACTTTTCATTACCGTTGTCATTACCATTTTAGACTATGTGATTCCGGCAAAAGGAACTAAGAAATTTGGAGGAAGCAAATATGGCGTTTGGGGTACCAATATTGGTCTCATTGTAGGGATACTTTCCCCAATCCCGTTTGGATTCATCATAGGTCCGTTTGTTGGCGCATTTGTTGGTGAATATTACTACGGCAAACAAGAACGAAGTCAAGCACTAAAAGCCGCCACAGGTTCTTTCATAGGATTTCTAGCAACCACATTTATCAAATTTGTAGTTTGTATTGCCTTTCTTGGCACCTTTATTTATGTCGCTTGGGATTATAGAGAATTATTGTTCAAATAAAAAGCCCTTCATCCTGAAGGGCTTTTTATTTATGGTTTTGATCCGTCTTTAATACTCACTAAGTGAGCACTCTCGTGAACACCTAGCCCATTTGAAGTACCAGTAACAGTAAAATATACTTGACTATCACTTAACATTGCTGCAGCACCTAATGGATTTGTGGTCGTTTGTTGATTAACACTTGCAGCCAACAAGTTCCAACCTGTAGATGCCCCTATTAGTGCAATTATTCCGGTATCCCCTCCTACAACTGATTGCAATTCTTTCTCGGCAAGATGCGAATCTTTGGTTCTATTTTTAAAATCTGATAAATTCATATGCTTTGGTTTTTTATTGTTTATGTTTCAAAACTAAAAAAACTGTCTCATACTCGACTCACCCGTTTTGGGTGAATTTTATACAATAAAAAAGCCCCGTAAAACGGAGCTTCTTTTTTACTGGCGGTCTGGACGGGACTCGAACCCGCGACCCCATGCGTGACAGGCATGTATTCTAACCAACTGAACTACCAAACCAGTGCTTTATTGCGGTTGCAAATATACAACCGTTTTTCATTTTCGCAAGTCTTTTATGCTTTGAACTTCAGTTTTTCTTCTATTAATTTCATAAACCGCTCATAGTAAATACGTTTGGATTCAAGAAAAAAAACACAAATTAAGCAAGGAACTGACATAAAAATAAAAAAGCCCTCCAATCAAATGGAAAGCTTTTCATCTCGTCTGATGACGAGACTACTAAACCATTCCGATTGATTTATCTCTTTACAAGTCTATCAATTGATAAACGGTTAAGTTTCTTCAATCTTTTTTCCTCTTTCAAAGCTTCTGTTTTAGTTTCAAAAGTCATAGAATAAACAAGTTCCCAATCATTTGTGGATGATGTATAATTGCTCTCCCCTAGATTATGTTTAATAAGTCTAGCCTCTAAGTCTGAGGTAAAACCCTTATAATAAACATCTTTCGATACAGAATAAATACTATAAACGTAAAACATGAACCGACATAAAAATAAAAAAGCCCTCCAATCAAATGGAAAGCTTTTCATTGGTCTAACTACTAAACCATTCCGATTTTACTCGGAACTAAACAACACAACTAATCTTAAATATCTTAAGAGGGCAAAAAAGCTCCGTTTTTAACGGAGCTTCCTCTTTACTGGCGGTCTGGACGGGACTCGAACCCGCGACCCCATGCGTGACAGGCATGTATTCTAACCAACTGAACTACCAAACCAGTGCTTTATTGCGGTTGCAAATATACAACCGTTTTTCATTTTCGCAAGAATTTTTTAAAAAAAAATAAAAATATTTTTAATTCAACTATCCAAACTTTTGTTTTTCAGCCAAATAAGTCGTTAAAATTTTTTCAAATTTCTCATCAACTGAGACCGGAACATACTTAATTTTATACATTGCACAGGTATTAGCCACTTGATCGAAATACTTTTTAACTACCTTTTCATATTCTGTTTTGACATTTTCGGCAAAAAGATTCACTTGTTCACCTGTTTCAAGATCGATAAATTTGCGTGGTGTATTGTCAAAATTAAAACCGAACTCTGTTTTTTTATCAATTACATGAAACAAAACCACTTTATGCTTGTTATGTTTTAGATGCTGCAATGCTTTAAACAACCTTTCATCATCTTCTCCCTGAAACATATCTGTGAACAATATAATCATAGAGCGTCTGTGCATTTTTTCAGCAATCTGATGCAAATACGTAATTGTATCTGTTTTTTTTGGCTCTTTTGGAGACTGTAAAATTTGCTCCAATTGATTTAGAAGCATTCGATGATGGCGGTCACTCCCTTTTTCCTGCGCATAATATTCGTACGAGTCGGAATAGATACTTAACCCAACCGCATCTCTTTGTTTCTTCAACAAATTCATTAAAACAGCAGAAGCCAGCACTGAAAACCCTATTTTATTTTCATAAAAAAATTGATTATCGCCTAATTTTGGATAGTGCATTGAAGAGGAATTATCAATAATCAGATGACACCGTAAATTTGTTTCTTCCTCAAAACGCTTGGTGTACAGCCTATCGGTTTTAGCAAACAATTTCCAATCGATATGCTTTGTACTTTCACCTGTATTATAAATTTTATGCTCAGCAAACTCGGCAGAAAACCCGTGAAAAGGAGATTTGTGCATTCCCGAAATAAACCCTTCAACGATTTGGTTAGCCAACAACTCCAAATGTTGGAAACTCGAAATCTTCTGTATTTGCGTATCGATCTTCATACTTCAAATATATTGAAAAGATCAATGGAATAAAACGTTTATTAATTTCCAATTTTCATAATCGAAATTCCACCATTACCAATAAACCATTGTCCCGTAGGCATAGGACTACCAATAGACAACTGATTGTATTGAAGTTTCAACACATCTCCTGACGTCAAATTTACAATTACCGATTTTGAAGGGCGCAAATAATTAAACTTTCTAGCCGATGTCAATGTAGGTGGTGATCCATACATGTCAAAATAGATCTCAATCGCTACTGCATTAGCCAATTCAGTTGCTGAAGTACTATTATACACTCGAACAGAACAATTACTGTCATATCCAGGCTCAACTCCACTGATAGTTTCATTCGAATTCGACGCATTCCCATAAAAAGACAAGAAATATTTACCCGATTCAGGTACTACAACAGCAATATCCGGATCATCTTGCCATAAATTTCTAGCGGTTCTAGACAAGAAAGTGGTACTATAATCCGATGCGGAAGCCGAAAATTTAGGATTAATAACATTTTCGGCCAATTGCGCATAAGGCACCGACAACAATTGACTTGCTCCGGTTATAGTATAGTTCGTACCGCCAGTTGGGTCGGTTTCAGTTTTAACAAAATAAGGTCCGTTTGCCCAATTAATTGCCGAAAAACTTCCTAGTACCGGTGATCCGCTTCCAATCTCTAAGGAAACCACTCCATTCGTATTGGTCATCAGCGAATGTGTTTCTGAATACACAACCGTTCCAGCAATTGATGTTTGAAGAATACTGATTTGCATTACTACTGCACTGTTGACTACCAAGGCATTACTACTGTTTCGGATAACAGCCTGATAGCTAATTTTTTTAGGAACCTGAGCACTAGCTATTGTATTCAGGAATAACAAAAAAAGCACAAGTAAAAGTTTAAATTTCCCCATACCTATTAATTTATTGATTCTTAATAATTTTAAACGTTTTCAATTCTTTATTCGAGTTTTTCACTTTCAGAAAATAAATAGATGCTGACAGATGTTCCATTGGAAAATAAATCTCCCGTTGAGCGACCGTACCTTCTTTCAACATTCTTCCATTCATATCATAAAGAACAAACTGCAATTCTTCAGTTAACACCGAATTGATTCTAAGATTGACACCATAAGCTGTCGGATTAGGAAACAACTCAACTTCTTTATTTACCGAAGCATCATTAACATTCAACGTGATAATCTCAAAAGGAAGTTGTATTCCTTCATTAACCGCACCAGAACCGGTATAAGAAGAATAAGTGACCTGACCGACAGAATAACTCACATTACCATTGGATCCTGAAATATCTCTTCCAGAAGCATTCACAGATTCTTGTGAAAAAGCCTCAACCAAATGCAGTAAAAACCACAGATACATTATTTTTCTCACTGTTCAAATTTTAATTAGCATCCTAATTTATTTAATATCAAATTATTTCACTAAAAATACCGACCATCAACTTATAAATTAGATAAAATCATTATTTTTTGGAGCATTCCTTATCTTTGAAAAACAAATTAAAATTAATGAACTCAGAAAATTTACAGTCGATTGCCTATAAGTGGTTTGATGCTTTTAACGCCAAACAGCTTGAAAAACTATTAGCACTTTATGATGATGAAGCGCAGCATTTCAGTCCGAAATTAAAAATACGCCAACCGGAAACCCAAGGATTAATTATTGGAAAAGAAGCGATGCGAGTTTGGTGGCAAGATGCCTTTGACAGACTACCAAGTTTAAACTATAAAGTAACTTCTTTGACCGCCAATACAGATCGAATTTTTATGGAATATGTACGCCAAGTGGAAGGAGAAGAAGACATGCTTGTTGCCGAAGTATTAGAAGTTCGCGATGGAAAAATCATAGCATCGAGAGTCTATCATGGATAATAAAAAAGCCTGACTATGTCAGGCTTTTTTATATTACATTTAATGTTAGATTATAACAATGCATCAATAGCTTTCGTGTAAGTGTCTTTTTGAGCAACCCCAACTTGACGACCAACTACTTCACCATTTTGAAAAATCAATACCGTAGGGATGTTTCTTACACCATATTTAGCTGCAAATTCTTGGTTTGCATCTACATCTACTTTACCAACCACAGCTTTACCATCATACTCAGAAGAAATTTCTTCAATGATTGGACCTAACATACGACAAGGACCACACCATGCTGCCCAAAAATCTACTAATACCGGTTTACTTGATTGTAATACTACTTCATCAAAAGTAGCATCTGTTATTGCTTGTGCCATCTTATTTTTTTTATTAATTGTAGGACAAAAATAGAATTTTATTTCTAAATCCAAGCCAATTGAAAATCAGTTTTATTGATAGTTCTATAAATTAAAACATTATGAATTATTGAAGCTGATTTTTTCCGATTTAATACGGATGTCATCTACCGTAATGATTTCTACAAAATATTCATAGATAACACCTTGCTCTGTTTTTTCATCCGTGAAGGCACGTTCCGAAACTACAAATGGAACTCTCACAAATCCGGATTCTCCAGAACGCTTGAACAATTTGGCTTCCTGAACATCCTTCGGATCAATACCGTCTACTTTCAATTGCACCTTTTTAGAAGTCATTTCTTGTGAAGCTGTCAGACGAATTGTTTCCGCACGTCTTTCAGCTGTTGCAATGGCCATTTTATTAGAAGGTTTTGAAGCCAATTTAGCAGAATCTACCGCTTTAATATAATATTCCAGCTGACCTTTTACTTTTAACTCACTACTAAATGACACTGCACGTACTGGCTGATCGTTTAATTTTGTCTCTCTTCCTTCATGTATCTGATACACATCGTATCCTAAAATAGCATCCGTACGAACCTCATCCCATTTTAAAATCACTTGACCGTTTTCCAAATTTGCGTCTCTTAAAAAAGGTGCTTGAGGCGGGACCACATCAGGTAACTGCACCCAAATAGCTGCTTGTGGACTTTCGTTGAATGATTTGTCGATTGCTGTAACCTTGTAAATAAATTTAGTTCCTGCTTTTTCATTGAATGTATCCACAAAATTTGTTTCACTTTGAGGTGTAACATTCAGAAGTAACATTTCATTTTCATCATCATCTTTTAATCCGCGATAAATACGATAACCTGCTAAATCTTTTTCATCATTGGCACGCCAAGACAATGTTATTTTACCCGGATCTGATTTTGACATTACTTCCTTGGGTGTTTCTGGTGCGGAATGATCCGGTACAAAAACACTTGCCGGCATCGACCTGCTAGCATTATTCGATGGATCAACCGCTTCAATTTTATAGTAAAAAGTTCCGAATGCTTCTTTTTCCAATTTTTCGATATACTTGGCATCAGAAATTAATGACGCATTGATTTTAGCAAAAGTTTTCCCTTTGTCGGTACTTTTTAAAACATTATAACCAATAACCTCTTTTGCTGGAGAAGCCAACCAAGTTAAAAGCACCTCATCATTTTTACGTTCCGCTTTAAAACCTTTCACTACTGAAGGTGGTGTAGCATCTTTCACTTCGATTTTAATTTCAGCTGAAGCTTTACTTTCGGTATTCAAAAATGTAATCCCTTTTACTGCGTAAGTATAACTTCCTTCTTTCAAGTTGGCGTCAACATAACCAATTTGATATCCTGATTTTTCCAAGTTCGCCATTACAGGTTCCGAATTGATTTTAACACCGTTCCGATATACGTTACAACCCATAAAATCCTCATTGTTTTTCCAAGTTAATTTTACATTTTGTTTCTCTTGTAAACCTTTGAAATTCTCAGGTGCCGATGGGATTTCACCTGCTACCAATCCGTTTAAAACCGCGATTTCTTTACCGGTTGAACTCTCAACTATCTTGTAATTGTATTTTTTTTGAGCAACTGCAGAATTATCCTCAAAAAACAAACCGAGATGTTTGGCCACCTGACTGTCAAAAATGGCAGCCAAAGACAATTGGTAAGCTTCATAAGCCTTTTTGTTCGGATTCGTTTCTTTAGAGTTTTTCGATTTGATGTAAAACTCGTACGATTTATCGTTGGGAAACTGATTTTTAGACGATTTCAATTCTGCTTCCGTAATGATTACCGAAGACACGATTGGGTTATTGTTCAGTTTTTGCCACGTGCTATTAGATTCACTTCTGAAAATATCAAACCCCGTATTCCCTTTCAGGTTTTTGGTCATCCATTTCAACTTTACTGCATTATTTTCGGGCGCACCAAACAATTTGTATTCCTGCGCATTCATTACGCAAGACAACAAAAATACAACGCTGAATATATATCTCTTTTTCATTTTCTTAAATATTAAAATCTATTATAGACTAATGCTAAATCCTCCGTTGGATGACCATCTAGCGTGTAACGTAAAGTTAGGTATCCATCGGTGAACGTCACAAACCACACTACCGTCAAAAACTACCGGATTAGGCATCGAGACTGTCAAATTCGCTGAAACGCTACAGCCTCCACTAATACAACCATCAAATGCCCAAAAATCGACACAACCTTTTCCGTGGGCGCTACCGCTAAACCAAGCCGAACCCGTTGCTTGGAATGGAGAATAAGCTACATTTAAAGATGCACCCAAATCGGAAATTAAACGTCCTTGAGCTGAAGCGATACCTAAATCCAACCCTTTCCAACCCGAATCATAATGGTTATTGAATCCTAAAGCCACCCGTTTTGTATCGAAATTCAACCATACACCTGTAGAAAACCCACTTCCACACAATACTTCGGCAGTAATTGGAGCTTCCTGACTTCCTACATTAAGATAAAAATCATCCGCTCCGAAATGAAAACTAATAGCATCCTCATTTGCAGCTCCTTCATTAATACACACTATATCTTTAATACCTCCCCAAATTTGCCCTTTACCATCTAGGTATTTATCAATCCAATTCAGTTTACCATTCAATCGAGCCTGAAGCAATCCGGCATTATTACTATTTTGAGCAATGGCATCCCCTTTTACAAAATAATCGATTCCATCAATGCTCCATCCTTTAAACTGTGTCACAATTTGAACATGACCATGCAATGTAGCCCCTTGATCATAGGCAGTACGGACATCGGCTTCGGCGGCAATCCCTAAGGAATACTGCTTATTAGGCACCATCTTCGTAATTTGGCCCATATTATTATATGTAGGTTGAATATGGTAGTAGGTTTTACCGCCAAAACCATGTGCTTCTAAAATACCAGGGACAATTGGTATTTGAACAAATCCTTTTTGTTTGAATTCGAAGAACCAATACGTATATTTTCCTTCACTCGCCAATGTTTTACCTAAAACCATCTTTGCTTCCAACTGTTTTGCATCTGGTTGTTTGGCTTCATAATAGCCCCCTAATTCAAAATAATTCCCCCAAACTGGATCATTCGTTTTGATTTTAAATCCACCACCAAATTTCTGCGCACCGTCTTCATAACCGCCATTTACTGCTTTTCCATCGTCAGCAATTTCAATTGTATTTTCCAAAGTAGATACATAATGATCATTCTCTGCGCTTGGGCCTTTCAAAATTCCTTTAGGCACTGTATCACCATTAAAGCTCGGACTAACCGGACTAGAATAATTTGGATTGGCATTGTATTCGGCCGTAACATCAATCATTTGTGGTGAAACTTGTGTTCCATGGTATACAAAACCCATTTCTTTTTTACTTGTTGTTCCTATTTTTTCACCCAAAATCAAATCACCAGAAAACAAAAATTGAGCATCGGTTTTAACGCTATTTCGTTTTATTTTCATTTTATCGATTCCAAAACTAAAGCGATAGTAGTTTGCCCATTTTTTAGTTCCTTCGCACATCGATTCAGAATTATCGGCAAAATTACTATTGTAAGAAACCGCACCCGATGCATCGATAAACAAATCACACATTGACATATTATTGGTTTCTAAACCTTTATTTTCTGAGTTTTTAATGGTCAAATTAGGAGAAACCACAATAGCATCACTTTCAAGTCTTCCTGACCAGAGGGTTATATAGGCGTAGCTCCCGGAATCCGTTTTAGACAGATAATATTTTTTATTGTAATCAAAACTTAAATTAATTTCCTGAATTTTTTTATCATCTACATTAATCATCAAACCAGCCCAGTCATTAACAAACGGAGCAAACAATTTTCCTTCTACGTTCAGATAGATTAATTTATTATTATTGATCATAAATGAAGACTTATTCAATTTTGACGTAAACCCGGCGATATCTACTGTGTTTTTGGTTTCAACTCCAGGTTTGGTATTTGTCGTGTAACCTTTCCCTTTATTATGTACTTTATCAAATGAAAGGTTCAAAACCGATTGTTTAGTTGCTCCTTGTTTTTTGGGCAGATTCACTTCCACACCAAACTTATCAAAGTTCAAACCGTTACTGTAGGATTCAAATTTAGATTCGATACGACCATCATCGGAAAGATGAACATATGTTTCAGTTACTTTCGCATTAACGGAACCATCTTGGTTGATTTTCCACTTTAACGGAGTATCAAATTCGTAACGGAAGTTCAAATTTTTCTGTTCTTTAAAAGGAATATTCAAAACTGCAAAATTGTTATCAATCATACTGGTAGGAAACGCTTTTGGCACTTTAACTTTTCCGCTTAATAGCGTGGATGCTTCTAACTTTTTAACATTCACTTTAATTCCGTCCGCCGGATCAAAATCAACACCAATTCCTGAATTCTCAAGATTTTGCATGCTTTTGCTTTTTAGCACCACTGTACCATCAAACTTATTGGCAAAGCTCATTGCTAAAGTTCCGTCGGCATTTGTTTCAAACTCATACTGTTCATTGGTACTTGATGATCCTTGTTGCCAGATAAACCAGTTGGAAAACCATTTCATAGAGACTTTTCCTTCGGTTTTTCCAGAATCGTTAGTTACTTTAAACAGTTTATTTTCGGCATCCATTGCTCCTTCCAACTTAGCCGTCATTTTAATACTATTCAAAGCCAATTGAAAAGCACCTTCACAGTCTTTATTGGTACTTAATTCGATACGATTATTGGGGAACATTCCTTTCGTGTTCATTTCAATAGTTCCTTCAACTACTGCCCATTGATAGGTTTTCAATTTCGGGAAATAAGCAATCGGACGAATCTTTAAATCTTTGAACCAACAGGTAACTTCTTTTCCACCTTCCCAAAGCAGTATTTTTCCTTGACCGGCAAACGAGTCCTGCTTTTTATCATTTATTTTAGTGATTTGAATACCATAGCCATTCATCATCAAACTTTTCAAATTTGCTAGTTCTGAATTGTCTTCAACAAATTCTACATAATCAGGAAGACTACTATCTACCATCATTCCATTCATAATTCCTAAAACACGCCAAGCCATTAAATTCTTTTGCTGATCTACCTGTGTTTTAAAACTGAAACTTGTTTCTTTGAAAGGACCGATTGAACCATTAAAATCTGTATTCGAGAACAGTTTCTCGCTAACCTCATTTTTATTTTTGATGTATTTCCATTGTATAATATAATGTTGTACGGTTTTGTTTTTGGATGCTGTCCAAGCATACGTCATATTCTCGCCTCCGGAGATTTGTTTACCGTTGATTGGTGAGATTAATTTAATTCGATCTGCTAAAGGCGCATCCGTAATTTCAAAGGTTTCAATCACACTTTTTTCAATTACTTTTTTATTTGCATCTAAGCCCACAACACGCCACGCATTTTTCCCTTTTTTAGCTGCCCATTTACCTTCCATTTTTACACTAAGATTCATTTGCGCATCTAGTGGATAATAATTGTATTGATCGGCAAATAAATCTTCTGACACGTCACTCCATTCCTTGATGGTTTTCTTATCATTGATCTGATCTGTGGTTTGCACCTGGTACGATTTTACATTTGGGTTTTTTGAAGGCGTCCACGAAAAATCAAAACCATGACCACTACTCACCGCTTGATGGTTGATTGGATACACTGGTTTTAATCCGAAGTTGGTATTTTGGTTTTGCGCAACTACAACTGCCTCATTCCCTTTGTACTCAAAACTGCACACCTCGCTATTTCCTTTATTCTGCGTATTCAATGGAGTTCCTCCTCTTACGCCAGCTGGCAATAAAGTAACACGCCATGCATATTTTCTCCCTTTACGCATTTGTGGATGAGATGGCCCATAAACAAATGAATACGCACTTGTAGTCGTTTCAAAAAAAGCCGGAGTCGTTGCACTATTCATGGCTTCATTCGGATTACGAGTAGCAGGAATTAATTCTACTATTTTTAGTTTGTACTGACTTCCAGCTGGTGCGCCTGCCGAGGGTAGCCACGAAAAAATAACATTTTGGATAGTACCCGCTATAATTGGTTCGTCACATCTAGGCGTAATCAATTGCGGTGGCGTAATTTGTTCAATATTAAACGAATTACTACAGCCTAATGGTTCCGGACTACTTAATGCAGCGCCGGTATTGTAATCTAAAACTTGGATACACAAAGTATAATTACCTTCGGGTATGCCTGTCCCTCGAAACAATTCACTTTTACTAATTCCACTTACAGTCACCGAATTGAATTCGAGGTAATTCCGCAAATCCAAGCCAGTCAGCATTTTTGACTGATAAGCTGTTAATTGCAATGGTGTTGAAGGCCTGTAACTATCCGAAGTTGCCACAGTAATACCATTATCACCAGTTATAGTTGCTTTTAATTTCACATTCGCATTAGTGTAAGACATCAATGTAAGCATTACCTTGTTCGAACTGTTTATGTAATCTGGTAAATACGTAGAATACGGAGGCAGAACCTGAACCGTAACATTTACAGTTGGTGTTTGTGACCAAGCCAAATGCGTCAGAAACAACAAAATGAAGTTTAAAAATTTAAATGTATTTCTCATAATCCCCAAGTATTAAAATGTATAGGTATACCCTAAATCTATATTGTATTCATTGAACGAAACTCCGGTTCCGCTTTTCGCTTTATTCTCAAGATATGTCCCTCTTAAAGTGAGTCCGTGGTGTTGGTTAAAATTATACGTATTCTGTAACGTTACATTTAAGATATCTGCAAAGTTCTCTCCGTTTAATTTTTGTTGCGAACCATTCGCGGTAAAGCTCAAATTCATTTTATTTTGCAAAAAAGGTTTGGCAAAATTCAATCCCACTCCATTCAAACGATTGGTATTCAAATCCGAAGTAAAGACGGAAAGCAAGTAATTAACTCCAATCATAAATCCAGACTTGTTAAAAATAAAATTGCTGTTATAATTCAAATTATCCACCTGATATTCTGTTAATGAAGCCGTATTCGGATTTCTATCTGTCATCCATTGCTTGTTTAGCATTAAAGTATGAAAGTGTGTCAGTTTTTCTTTAACGAAAGTCAATCTCGGCATTAGCACCATATTTTGGGAAACATACGATTGTTGAGTAGCTTGATTGGGGATTTTTAATCCTTTACCTTGTTCTCCGGAATAATTGGCATACATGGCATTGAACCCGAATTTTTGTGAAATAGTCCAGTCTACGCCTATATTACCAATAAACCTTTTTGTGGTATACGATTTTTTATCCATTAAATTATCTCTCTGCTGACCCACACTACTTGCAATTTTTAATTTATTTTTCAAGAGATAAACTGAAGGTTCCAATGTAATGTTCTCAATATCTGTTTGAAAATAATAGGCACCCATGCTTTGGAAATCAGGCTCAACACGACGGTATTTCGCTTTAATTTTATACGTCTTTTCTTCATATCGTACTTCTGTTTGATAAGCATTATACCATTGAGAAGAGGTATTTATAGTCATCAGTGATTTGAATTTCTCTACCACTGAATTTTCATCCATAGTAAAACTTGCCGCATTAACATCTCTTGTATATACACTCGAAGCGACGTCAATATCCCAAAATAAATGATCTGTAAATTTCATTTTAGAAGAAACCGCCGCTACAACATTTTCACCCGCTAGAACCTCGGTTTGTGTTGGAACTGTATTTAGTGAATTTTCATCGTCTTTCCCTTTTAGCACTATCACATCCACATGACTGGTTTCCGTACCATAGCCCACTCTCATTGCATACCCCATTCTTTTGTAGGCAGGTGTAATTGCTTCAGGAGAAGTCAAATCCTCTTCAACGGCTCTATTGAGTCTTCCATACAACGCTCCAAAACGGAATTTTCCTGGGTTAAGCTCGACACCTACTCCCATAGTTGTCTGCCCTGCCCAGGAAAAAGGGGACCAAGTCAAATTCGTATATCCTAGATGCATTTTGGCCCATTTGTAACTTGGACTAATGCAAAATTGGTTGAATGGCTGACGAAAAGAACGTTCTTGCTCGCTAACGGTTAATGAAAATGGAATTTCAATCCCATACAATTTCAAAATTGGGTTTCCCGTAAAATACCAGGAAAAATCTTTACGCCGCGGATCAATACCATTAACATTATAATAGGAACCAAAAGCAGATAATGTTCCAGAAATTTCTACTGGTTTTTCATCCGATATTGTTTCCAGATCCTGTGAAAATAATTTTGGTATTATTCCACTGGTTAAAAGCAAAACCATAACCATTATCCATCTTATCCTTTTCATAGTTTGTTCGTTTGTT
Source organism: Flavobacterium sp. MAHUQ-57 (assembly GCF_051908335.1). Classification (NCBI taxonomy): domain Bacteria; kingdom Pseudomonadati; phylum Bacteroidota; class Flavobacteriia; order Flavobacteriales; family Flavobacteriaceae; genus Flavobacterium; species Flavobacterium sp. MAHUQ-57. Next base: position 762,025 of record NZ_JBPZTE010000007.1, read on the forward strand.
TTTATGCTGAAAAATCGATAAAAAGCAAATAAAGTCGATGAAATACAAATTTTATAATTATCAGTGTTTAAAAGACTTACCAATTGTTTTTAACAAAATTTTAAGCCAAATTTGCGTCGGTATTTCTATCAAAAAAAACACCGATATACGAACGACATTAAAAATAGACGAACGACATTTTGCAACTTCGTTTTTTTTATATTTAGGCAAGAACTATCATTATGAAGCAAATAAACTGCATCATTGTTGATGACGATGAGATTGACAGACTGATGACCATTTCAAACGTCAAGAAATTTCCTCAATTCAATTTAATTGGGGCGTTTGACAATGCAGAAAAGGCACTGAAAGTAATCGAAAAAGAAAAAATTGAGGTTTTGTTCTTGGATATTGACATGCCAGAAACCAGCGGATTTGAAATCAGACAAAAAGCTGCTCAGATTCCTGTTTGTGTATTTATTACGGCACATCCGGAACATGCTTTGGAAAGTTTTGATTATGAAACATTGGATTTTATTATTAAGCCATTAAAAACCGAACGTTTTAAAAATACTGTTACGAGAATTGAGGAATTTTTAGAAATCAAACAAAAAGCTGAATTATTTGAATCCAGCATTGGTGGTGATACCATTTATATAAAGGAAGGACATGAGCAAACCAAAGTGAAGCTCCATGACATATTGTATTTAGAAGCTCTTAAAGATTACACTTTGGTAGTAACCAGCCAAAAAAAACACTGTGTGCTTTCAAGTATTGGAACTTTATTGAAAGAAAATCATTTTCAGTCGTTTGTTAGAATTCATCGAAGTTTTGCCGTACAAAAACAATATGTTAAAAAGATTGGCACTCAGGAAATTGAATTGAACAATAATATTTCCATACCAGTAGGCAGGAGTTTTAAAGACAATTTAAGTTTGATTGCATGAGAAAAATCGGTTTGATTTTACTCCTATATCCGTTACTATTTTTCGGTCAATCCCGAAACACTATAGCTATAGGTTTACTTACCGAATGCGAAAAAGTCAAGAATGACAACAATTATAAGAACCTTATTACTATAGCTAATAAAGGGATTCAGTTGTCTAACAATGATACCTACTTACTTGCACGTTTTAACTTTTACAAGGCCTACGGTTATGAATATGATAATAACCAGTACGAAAAAGCGATTCCGTATTTTGAAGCTTCATGGCGTTATGCTCAAAAAAATCAGCATCTTAAAGAGGAAACCCTAGCAATTATGCGCTTGAATTACTTGTATTATTCTACCAAACAGTTTCAAAAAAGAGAACGGCTAATAGAATACATCAAAAACGTATTAGACACCACTAAAAGCGTGTATACACAAGGCATTCTTAATGGAAGTTTAGGAGAGTATTATCTTGACAAGTCCGAAATTGAGCCTTTTATCGGATACAAACTCAAAGCCATCGAATACCGAAAGAAATTCCCAAAAGAAGACGCCAGCAACACCGTAAACATTGGCATTTCATATTCACAGATTGGTCAGGCGTATATCAAAATGAAACAATACGATAAGGGTATAGAATATTCCAACTATGCCAGACCTTATATGAAAGGATCACCAAATGCATTGGCATTTTTATATAATGATTATATTAAGTGTTATACTGGAAAACAGAACCAAGACAGTATTACTAAGTATTACAACGCCATTTACCAACTTGTTTCAAAAGAAGATTCCCTTCATATTAGTGTAAGTTCGGCAAATCGATATATGGCAGAATATTTCATAAGCAAAAACAATTACACAATAGCTGTTCCATTTGCTAAAAAAGCCATTCTCTTTGCCAAAAAATCCAATGATGCTGAAATTCTAATGGAATCACAAATCACGCAAGGTAAGTTGCTTTTCAAGGAAAAACAATATGAAAAAGCCATTGCGATTTTACAACTTGCATCCACACACGCATATGAGTTTGACAAAAATTCTTTTATTATCATTAACCAATTATTATCGGAAAGTTATGCACAATTTGGCGACTGGAGAAAGGCTTTACTTTACCACAAGATTTATGCAGAGACTTCTGAAAGAATGCTGAATGAATCTGCAAAGCAAACTATAGCGAATGCCGAAGCACAATTTCAAAACAGAACCAAGCAGGAAAAAATAAATTTACTTTCTGCCGAAAACCAAGTGAAAAACCTGCAAATACAAACCACACGAAAAAATCAAATTTATTTAGGATTAGGCATTGTTCTTCTCTTAACCATTGCTGGTTTATTGTACCGTCAAAATTTAATCCGAAAACACACCAATAAAAAATTACAAATCTTAAATACAGAATTGGACCAAGCCAATAAAACTAAGGCTCGTTTTTTTAGCATAATCAACCACGACTTGAGAGGTCCGGTAGCCAATTTAATCCATTTTTTGTATTTACAGGAAAACCATCCGGAACTATTGGATGAGGAAAGTGAAAAGAGACTAAAGCAAAAAACCACAGAAGGAGCCGAAAATCTGTTATCATCTATGGAAGATTTATTATTATGGAGTAAGAGTCAGATGGAAAATTTCGAACCTCAACCTCAAAAAATAAGCGTGGATTCTTTGTTTTCAGATACAGAAAAGCACTTCTCTAATTTTGACTCAATTACTATTGTTTATAAAAATCCGGAGAAGATCGAATTATTTACGGATGAGAATTATTTAAAAACTATCCTTCGTAATCTCACCGGAAACGCAATAAAAGCGTTAGAAAAAACCGAAAATCCAATCATTGAATGGAGTGCGTATTCTGAGAAAAACAAAACTGTCTTGACCATAAAGGACAATGGCCCGGGAAGCAGCAAAGATCAATTTAGAGCGTTATATGACGAAACAACCATTTCTGGAATTTCATCTGGTTTGGGATTGCATCTTATCCGAGATTTGGCCAAAACTATTCATGCAGAATTAAAAGTAACCACGCATCCTGAATCTGGAACAATCATCACTATTACATTATAAAAAAGGAGCTCAATGAGCTCCTTTTATACTATTCTAAATTTCGAATTATAGAGTGTATTTTAAACCTAAAGTCAATCCTAACCCACTGATTCCAACATAAGAACTGATATCGTCAGTTGCTTTGTTGCTATCAAAACCAGAAGCATTTGTTACTTTACTATTTGACGTAGATGTTAATTTCTCAACATAGTTTACATGCTTTGCAGAGTAAGAAGCATCCGGTCTGAAGGTTGTTGAAGTGTTTAATCTGTCAACACCATTTTCTGTGTACACTTCAGTTTCTTTTGATTTACCACTAACTGTGAAGTTACGGTATTCTACTTCAGCAAATGCAGCTAATTTGCTAGTCAATTTGTACGATGTACCAATAGCCGACATGAATCCAACAGTTGGATTTGGTTTTACAACATCTTTTGTATAAGTCTTAGTCAATACAGCACCAGAGTTGTTTGTGTAGGTACGATTAGTTTCGATAGTCAAATCACCATAAACTGGAACGATTACACCTACTTTTGTGTACGATTCAAAACCACTTGATTCACCTAAGAATAAAACCAAAGCGGGAGAAAAATCCAATGCTTTAATTCTACCTACAGCTGTACCGTCTACAAAAGTTGGTCCTGCTGCTACTAATCTATGGATAGTGTGTACCATTGTTTTGTTGTTTCCGCGGAAATAATTAATTCCCATTTCAACACCTAAACGCTCTGTAAAACGATATCCTGTAGTTGCACTAGCACGGAAACCTTCTCCGAAAGATCCATGGTTAGTTTCTCTTGAAATTAAAGTTGTACCATCAGCAGCATAAATATCTGTGTTTGGTAATTGTCCAGAAACGATTGGGAATTCTGTTGCGGCTGTTTGCATAAAGTAAGAACCTCCTACTTTGAAATACAATCCTTTTTTGTCATTTGCAGACACTGTTGTATCTGTTGTTTGTGCTACCGCAGTAACAGTGGAAGCCATAAATATGGCAAAAACTACTTTTTTAAACATGATTACTTAATTTGGGGTTTTTGTTTTTGTAAGCCCGCAAAATTAATAATATCAAGCCATTCCACAAATTTATTATGCGCTCATATAAACATTAATAATTAAAAAACTAATTTATTTTAAAATTTATTTGCATTTTTTCTAAAGCCTGTAAAAGCTCGGAAGTAATCTTCACTTTTATCTTACGGCTGGGCATTGAGAGCATATTTTTAATTACAATTTCTTCTTTTTCTTCCGGAATATCGATTTCTACTTCGGTGTCTTCGGTAGAGACATCGTCATTCGCTTCGACAGTTTCCGGCATAGAGACCAATTGCATTTCTTTTTTAATTCTTTCCAATTCGATGACTTCGAAAGTAATTTGGTGATCTCCAGGGTTCATGATAAACAATTCGTGAAGCTCCTTCACCAATGTTTCCCTTAACTCATGAATAGAGAACTGTATGATCATCTTCTTGGCATAGGTAGGTAAAACATCGGCTAGCATTTTTGCTTCCAAAAACTGTATTCTTGGGTCTGATTTTTTTCCTGTTTCTCTATTCACCCATCCTTCTTTGACATTGATCTTGAAGAAAACGAATTGATTTTGGAGTAAAAAGTGACGAAATTTCAAGTATTCTTCATCGAATATTCTGAATTCAAAACTTTCATCATATCCTTCCAGATTGAATGTGGCCCAACCTTTTCCGTTTTTAGCGGTTCGGTGTTGTACATTACTAACAATACCTCCAAAGGTCAGGTTTTTTGTTACAAACGGTTCTAGATTTTTCAGCTGATCCAACTTCACGTTACAGAAATACTTCATTTCGAAGCGGTAATCATCAAGAGGGTGTCCTGAGATGTAAATCCCAACTACTTCTTTTTCACGAGCCAGTTTTTCCATGGTATGCCATTCTTCACAAGGTGGCACTGTGGGTTCCGGAATCTGTACGTCAGAAGCTTCACCAAACAAACTTACCTGAGAAGAGTTTTCATTCTCCTGAGATTTAGACCCATAGCGAATGGCCTTTTCCAAGAACGTAATATTATCCCCATCGTGGTGGAAATACTGTGCGCGGTGCGTATTGGTAAACCCATCGAAGCCGCCTGCCAAGGCTAAGTTTTCAAACGCTTTTTTATTAGCTGCCCTAAGATCAATACGCTTAGCTAGATCAAAAATGGATTTGTATTTCCCATCTTTACGGCATTCTACGATAGTATTTACCGCTCCTTCACCAACTCCCTTGATTGCTCCCATTCCGAAGCGCACTGCATAGTTCTCATTTACGGTGAACTTATAAAACGATTCATTGACATCCGGGCCTAATACTTCCAGTCCCATACGTTTACATTCCTCCATAAAGAACGACACTTGTTTGATATCGTTCATGTTATTGGAAAGAACCGCTGCCATATATTCGGCGGGATAATGCGCTTTCAAATAGGCTGTTTGGTAGGCAATCCAGGCGTAACAAGTCGAGTGCGACTTATTGAAGGCATAACTCGCGAAGGCTTCCCAGTCGGTCCAAATCTTATCCAACTTCTTTTCATCATGACCATTGGCCACCGCTTGATCGATGAACTTCGACTTCATCTTATCCAGGACATCCTTCTGCTTCTTACCCATTGCTTTACGAAGTACGTCGGCATCTCCTTTCGAGAAATTCGCTAGTTTTTGGGACAAAAGCATTACCTGCTCCTGGTATACTGTAATTCCATAGGTTTCTGATAAATACTCTTCACAAGCATCCAAATCGTAAGTAATCTCCTCTTCCCCATTTTTACGGCGGACAAAGGAAGGAATATACTCCAATGGCCCAGGACGATAGAGAGCATTCATGGCAATTAAGTCACCGAAGACCGTAGGCTTCAGTTCCTTCATATATTTTTGCATTCCGGGTGATTCGTATTGGAAAATACCTACGGTTTCACCTCGCTGGAACAACTCATAGGTTTTTTGATCATCAATAGGGAATGTGTCCGGATCCAATTCGATTCCGAGACGGTACTTTACCAATTTGACCGTATCTTTTATTAATGTCAGGGTCTTCAGACCCAAGAAGTCCATTTTAAGTAATCCGGCGCTTTCTGCCACCGAGTTATCGAATTGTGTTACATACAAATCCGAGTCTTTAGCGGTCGTTACCGGAACGAAATTGGTAATATCATCAGGAGTAATAATTACCCCACAGGCATGGATACCGGTATTACGCAAAGACCCTTCCAACACTTTGGCCTGTTGAATGGTTTCTCCTGAAAGTTCCCCTTCATTTGCGATGGCGATTAACTCCTTTACCCTATCGAATTCATCTGATCGAAGTGCTTTTTTGACATCTTCTTCTTTTTCAGAAAGGAAACGCGCCAGATTCCATTTGGAGGGCATCATTCCCGGAATTAGCTTAGCGATTCTATCCGCTTCGAATAATGGCAAGTCCAATACACGAGCGGTATCACGGATAGCTGATTTGGTAGCCATTTTACCATACGTAATAATCTGCGCTACCTGATTGGCTCCGTATTTATTGATTACATACTCCATTACACGACCACGTCCTTCGTCATCGAAGTCGATATCGATATCGGGCATGGATACACGGTCAGGATTTAAGAAACGCTCAAAAAGGAGATCGTACTTGATGGGGTCGATATTCGTAATTCCGAGACAGTAGGCTACTGCAGAACCTGCAGCCGATCCACGACCAGGACCCACCGAAACATCCATATTACGAGCTTCGGCAATGAAATCCTGTACAATCAAGAAGTACCCTGGATACCCTGAATTCGAAATCGTCAATAGCTCGAAGTCTAGACGTTCCTGAATTTCGGGTGTGATTTCACCGTATCTTCTTTCGGCACCTTTCATGGTCAAGTGACGTAAGTAAGCATTCTCACCTCGTACACCTCCATCTTCAGCATCTTCAGGCACCATGAATTCTTCCGGGATACCGAATTTAGGAAGCAATACATCGCGGTAGAGCGAGTAGGCTTCGGTTTTATCGATAATTTCCTGAATATTGATAATCGCTTCGGGTAAATCAGCGAAAAGCTTTTTCATTTCCGCTTCCGACTTGAAATAGTACTCCTGATTGGGTAAGCCATAGCGATAGCCACGACCACGACCGATTGGAGTAGCTTGCTTCTCTCCATCCTTCACACACAACAAGATATCGTGCGCGTTGGCATCTTCCTTAGCCACATAGTACGTATTGTTGGTAGCAATCAGTTTGACATCATGCTTTCTTGCGAAACTAATCAAGGTTTGGTTCACCCTGTTTTCGTCTTCTTGGTTATGGCGCATGAGTTCGATATAGAAATCGGCACCGAACTGCTCCTTCCACCACACCAAAGCTTCTTCCGCTTGGTTTTCCCCTATATTTAAAATCTTAGATGGAATTTCTCCGTAGAGATTTCCTGACAAGACGATGATATCTTCCTTGTACTTTTCGATAACGGAACGGTCGATCCTTGGTACGTAATAGAAACCCTCGGTATAAGCGATGGAAGACATTTTAGCCAAGTTGTGGTAACCCTTTTTATTCTTAGCCAGGAACACCACTTGGTATCCGTTGTCTTTTTGTGTTTTGTCTTTATGATTCAGACAGATATTGAATTCGCAACCCACGATAGGTTTTACCTCCACTTCAGTAGGTTCTTCTCCATTGGCTATTGCTTCATCATTCTTTGCTTTGGCTGCCTTGTTATGATTGAGCACCGCACTTACAAAGTGGAATGCTCCCATCATATTTCCGGTATCGGTCATGGCTACGGCCGTCATTTTATTCTTGACCGTTGCTGCCACTAGATTCGGTATAGCGATAGTGGATTGCAAGACAGAAAACTGTGTATGATTGTGGAGATGTGCAAAGCGCGCATGCTCCAAATCCTTTATACTCTCTTGGGATACCGGTGTATCGACTACTTCTTGTTGAGTCTGTTTCAGTCGTTTTCTAATCTCATCGGAAGCGGCTTTCAGATTGATGTGTTTCAATCCGATAAGCTGAATTTCCTGTGGATTACTTTCACGGAACTTATCGTAATAATCTTCCTTAACGTCCAGTTCTTCTTTGGTGAAGACCTCACGTTTGATCAATTCCAAGAAACATCGGGTGGTAGCCTCCACGTCGGCAGTTGCGTTGTGCGCTTCTGCGAAGGGTTGTCCAAAAAGGAATTGGTGCAATTCGGTTAGTGTAGGCAATTTGTAGCGACCTCCACGCCCACCGGGTAATTTTAATAAATCGGCAGTCGTTTCGGTACAAGTATCCAATACCGGCATTTTGACCATATCGGAACCTACATTCATTCGATGGAATTCACACCCCATGATATTGACATCGAAGCCTACGTTTTGGCCGACGATATATTTGGCTTTGGATAAAGCGATATTGAATTTTTCGAGTACTTCACCTAGGGCGATACCTTTTTCCATAGCGAGTTCGGTTGAAATACCGTGAATACGCTCGGCATCGTAAGGGATATTGAACCCTTCCGGTTTGACCAGATAATCCTGATGTTCGATTAGATTTCCCATTTCGTCGTGGAGTTGCCAAGCAATCTGAATACAACGAGGCCAGTTATCGGTATCGGTAATAGGAGCCGACCAACTGCGGGGTAAACCGGTGGTTTCTGTATCGAAAATTAAGTACATCTATCTAATTATTAGGACAAAAGGCAATAGCCGTTATTAAAATATCAAGTTTTCAAAAATACGGTTTTTTTTGAGTTATGAATTATAAATTATGAGTTATAAGTTGCTCTTTAAGTTAATTATTTGAAGGCATTGAGGTTCTGTGGTACTGCGGTTTTTTTTGATTGTGCTTGACGTTCACTTGTGTTTTCATTTGTAAGTTTCTCCTCCTGAAATCTTAAAAGTTTTTTAACCTGAGCACTTCAATAGCTAAGAAGTCAAATCCTCTAATA